>DWVJ01000036.1 GCA_019120315.1 Candidatus Ruminococcus avistercoris | reverse complement strand
GCAGTCGTCATACATTTTCTTGTGGTCGGTCAGGATGCCTTTTTTCGGCTCGCGGCCCAGCCACACGTTATCGCATACAGAACGCTCCATGACCGGGGACAGCTCCTGATGGATCATGGAAATCCCATGGTTCAGGGCGTCCTGGGTGCTCTTGAAGCTGACTTCTTTTCCTTTATAAATAATCTTTCCCGATGTCGCCGGATGGATGCCGATCAGACATTTCATCAGAGTGGATTTCCCCGCTCCGTTTTCCCCCATCAGCGTATGTACCGTACCCGGCCGCACCTTCAGCTGCACGCCTTTCAGAGCGCGCACACCCGGAAATTCTTTTACGATATCATGCATTTCCAGTACATATTCTTCACTCAAATCTGCTTCACCTCTCACTTCTCTTAAACACAACAGGCGCCGGCTGTTGGCCGACGCCTGCATTCCTGACGCCTTTGATTAACCAATATTCAGTTCATAATTGTCGTACTCATCCACATTGTCAATGGTCACCGGCTCAAAGGGAATCCATACGGTATGTTTCTCTGCATCCAGATCCCACTCTGTTCCCTCATTGGGAGCCTTTCCGGATACCAGGTTAGCCGCTGCCATCAGACAGCCGTATCCCTGGCCTTTCGCATTCTGGAATACCGTCATATACATATCGCCATCGTGAATCGCCTGCCGTCCATCTGTGGTGGCGTCGATTCCCACGATCGGAATAGAAGAAGGATCCAATCCCTGAGACTTCATGGCTTCCACTGCTCCCAGAGCCAGCGCGTCACAGTTTCCTATAATACAGTCGTACTCTGTGGTGGTCAAAAGCGGAGTAACCATATCCTGAGCCGTTGCACGATCCCAGTCCGCAACCAGAGGAGCGGTTGCTTCTTCCGCGTTGATTCCATTATCTTCAAAAGCCTGGAGCAAAGATTCCGTACGTTTGGTGGTAGATACCTGACCCAGAGTACCCTGAATCAGAATATATTTGATATCTGTCTTCCCCTGCTCTTTGAAGTAATCCGCCAGATACTGTCCCTGGTAATATCCAGAGGTGGTTTCATCGGAACCTACGTAAACTACATTTTCATTCAGTACCGTGTTGGCATCAAAGATATCATCCGGCGGACGGTTTACAAATACTACTTTCATATCACCGGCCGCGTCCACGATCTGCTGGCAGGCATCCGCCGCCGCATCCACGGGATTTACGACAATGACTTTCTGTCCGTCATTCTTTGCCGTCTCTACAAACTGAAGAAGCTTACTCTGGTCATTCTGCGCATCCACAGTCGTTAATTTAATTCCCAGCTGTTCCGCCGCAGCGATGGCGCCGCTTTCCATCTCGGAAAGGAACTCATCTCTGTTGGCAATTACCAGTGTAACCTCACCAAGTTCATCGGAACCTTCCGAACTTTCGGATGATGCACTGCCGCTGTTTTCGCTTTCCGTCGTCTCTTCTGTCTCAGATGAAGCTGTTGTCTCTTCCTGCGAACCGCCGCCGCATCCTGCAAGAGTTCCAAGCACCATCACGCCCGCAAGCAGACTTGCTAATAATCTCTTCTTCATGAAAACTCCTCCCAATTCATAATACATATGGTTTTCTTACTCTCTTTTTTGTATCGATACTGGTTATATTATACTGTTTTCAGAAAATATCCGCACCCTGTTTTCTGCTGAAAACAGCGGTTATTTTCACATCTGTGATAGTATTTTTTTATTATTCTGCACTTTTCATGTTATTTTTTACATTTTCACTCATGTTTTTCTTCTATTTTTTGTACATTATGCCATGCCTTTTTCCAGTCTGTCCAAAATTGCTTTTGGCATTTTTCGAAGAAATCTGCTATGATAAACGAAGAAAAATGACCTGCAGGAGGAGACCGCCATGATTTTAAGCTTTGCTAAAAATACCGTATCAACTTCTTTCGAAAAAGGATGCATTCCCCGTCTTCTGACCGCCAGCAATATTACCGTCGGATTCAGCCAGCATCCCCGGATTCTTCACAATCATGATGACCGTATGGAACTTCTGTATATACGCACCGGCTCCGGCTCCTATATCGTCGGCGATGAATGCTACGATATCCGCCCGGGCAATATCATCGTCTGCAATCCGGGTATTCTTCATGATGAGCTTCCGGAACATAACCGCCACCTGTCTATGCTCTCACTGGCTGTGACAGATCTGAAAATCAAAGGACTCCCCAAAAACCATCTGATTCCCGACACCATAAAACCCATTTTAAAAATGGACAAAAGCATGGTGCTGATGGATGCCATCTTCCAGTCCATCTTTGACTCTCTGGCATTTGGAAGCGAATCTTCCCAGGAAACCAACATTTATCTGACGCAGGCCCTATTAAGCCTGGTTCTTCACGCCTTTGAAGAATACGGCAATCCCGTCCCGCCTCTCGCCCCCGGTGAAAAGCCTGACCTTCTTCACGAGATCAAACGATATATCGACCAGAATTACATGGAAAAACTGTCGATTCCCCAAATCAGCGAAAAATTCTATATCAGTCAGTCGCATCTGTCTCATCTTTTTAAGAAAAAGCTGGGGTTTTCCCCCATGCAGTATATCGCCCGCCGGCGCATCGGGGAAGCGCAGTCCATGCTCGTACTTTCTACCAGATCTATCACTGAGATCGCCACGGAAGTGGGCTTTGACAATTTAAGCCATTTTAACGTGCAGTTTAAAAAATATGTAGGACTGTCTCCTCTCACCTACCGGAAAAAGTATATCCTGCCAGATCCGGAAAACGACGAAGAATTTTATGAATAGCAAAAAGAGGATCTCCCCTAAGCCGCGTCAGGTACAGGGAAAATCCTCTTTTTTTGCATGGGATTATTTATCGCCGTTATATTCGTGGATGGCGTCGATCATCGCCACAATATTTTCCAGCGGAACGTTGCACTGAACGATATGAATCGACGCGCAGATGTAGCCGCCGTTTTTCGAAAAGATCTCACAGCGCTGCTTCACCTGATCTTTTACTTCCTGAACCGTTCCAAAAGGCAGAACTTTCTGCGTATCCACACATCCGCCCCAGAATACGATCTGATCGCCGTAGGTATCTTTCAGACGCTGCGGATCCATACCAGCCGCTGAACACTGCACCGGATTGATGGAATCGAAACCGCTTTCAATCAATTTGGGCAGCACGTCAAAAATTGCTCCGCAGGAATGCTTCAAAGTGTTCCATCCGGCTGTCTGGTGAACCCAGCTGTTCATTTTCTGATAGTATGGTTTGTAAAACTCTTCAAAGGTATCCAGAGAACACATCAGGGAAAGCTGATTGCCGAAATCGGTTCCGCAGATATAGGCGATATCCACCACATCTCCCAGGATCTCATACATCTTCGTCCAGTTTTTGATCATCATATCCGTCTGATAGGTAAACACCTCATGGACATAATCCGGGTAAAGGATCGGCGCCATATACCAGTCGGACACGGTACGGATTCCTTTGGGGTGTTTCAGGGAAGGTCCCGCAATAAATGCGGCGTCCCCGAGAGCTGCTCCGCCGGGATCAAAAACGACCGCACGTCCTTTATCACTTTTGCCGCTTCTGTATTCTTCCGCAACTTTTTTCAGATAGTCCAGATGTTCCTGCGGCACATCGCAGTACTCTTCACAGTTATCCATAAAATTCATGTTGTCTTCATCGATGGGCTGCGGCCTCTCCACGTTGTCAAAATAAAATCCTCCTGCCGGCATGTGACCGCTGGGCGCAACGCTGGTGTCTCCCTGGGGATAAATATACCAGCCTCCCTTTCCGTCGTCGGTAATCTGGCACTCCGCCGGCACCAGAAGATCTACTCCCATATAAGTCATCTCTTTCCAGTCTCTGTCTGTGCGAAGCCCAAAACTGGCGTTAAAAGGAGTGATCTGCTCCACATCGGTTCCAATGGCTTCTTTTAAATCCTCATCCATGGCGCCTGTCATTCCGAAAATATCAAAAACTTTTACCGGCCGCTTCTCCAGCCCATAGTACTCTCTTAATTTCGCCACATTGGTTACATGAGTGGTGGAACATCCCATTCCGCCAAAATCCATCGGCACTTTATCCGGCTGTTTATGGGCAAAGGCCGTTTTTACTCTTTCTTTTGAAGTCATAACAATCCCTCTTATTCTTTCTTACTTTCTTCAGCATCGATACATTCTGATTATACTGTTCTCTGTCTCTTTTTACTAATACAATTCTGTGGGATTTCCCGGTAATATTTCCTGTTTTCCATCTGTTTTTGTATATTTCTGCTTATCGTTTCAATGAAGCAAAAAAACGGAAAGGAAATCCCCCGGACAGGCTTTCTTACAGCCTTTCCGGGGGATTTCCCTGCATTTTTCATATTAAGGATAAAGGTTTTAAATGAATATTATTTCTGAAGTCTCGGGTATTCGGTGGAAACAAGCACTTTACCTGCTGTGATCTTCATGCCTTCTTCAATGTCTTCCAGGTTAAAGCGTCCCGTTACCATCTTACGCATATCGATACGTCCGGAAGCCATCAGGGCGATTACATCCGGATAGATTCCCTGTCCGGACTGTCCGTTGGAACCGGAAATGGTCGCTGCATTCCACTGCCATCCATAGATATCCACCGGTGTCAGACCTACGGTGTGTCCGATCTGTACCGTCTTTCCGCCGATGGCCAGAGATTTCGCCATAACGGGATAAGTAAATTTGGTAGCGCCCGCGCACTCAGCAAACAGGGAAATACCTGCGCCGTTGGTCAGATCCATCAGCATCTCGGCCTGATCTTCCGGGCTCTTGAAGGAAGCGGGATCAAATACATAATCTGCTCCGCATTTCTTTGCCAGTTCCACACGCTCCGGAATGCCCTCGAAAGCGATCAGTTTGGCTGCGCCGGCTGTTTTCATCAGAGAGATCGCTGCCAGACCAATGGGGCCTGCGCCGAATACTACCACGTGTCCGCCGGGACGGATGCCGCCGCCGCGAACGAAAAGTCCGTTATAAGCAACGCCGGTGGGCTCGATCATAGCGCCCAGCTCGAAAGCAGTCATCTTATCGCCGCCATAGAAATTCATAATATCATTCAGCTTATAGCAGTATTTGTGATGGATGGTTGCATACTCTGCAAATCCTCCGTCATAGGTAAGGCCCGGCTCTTCCAGTTCTTTACACTGGTTGAACATACCGCGGCGGCATGCGTCACATTCGCCGCACCAATGCATGGATTCCACGGAAACCAGGTCGCCGACTTTCAGTTTCTTTACATTTTTTCCCACTTCCACGATCTCACCGGCAAACTCATGACCTGTGATGATGGGATATTTGCTGTGTCCGTCGTACATGGAGTATCCCATGTCATCTTTTCTCAGCAGGTGCGCATCGGTACCGCAGATACCTGCAGCGCCGACTTTTATCTTAACCTGGTCGTCTCCGCATACCGGCTCCGGACGATCTGTCACAGAACCACGGATATTTTTCCAGATCTGATTTCCTCTCATAGCACGGCCTGTGCTTTTTTCACGCTCGGATAATTTATAGCCTTCCTTGGGCACGAAATCCGCTTCTACGTAAAAAGCTCTCATACTCTTTCTCCTTTTCATTCTCTCTTATTTGGGTTTATGCCGGTTACCTCATATAAGATAACCGGCAAAAGGTAAAAGGTAGTAGGATTTATTCGTCGAAGGTTAACATAACCTTGCGAGCAACAGCTTTGTTTCTTGCCATTTCCATAGCTTCAGCAAGATCTTCGAATTTATAGTAGTGAGATACCAGTCCTTCGAAATCATATTTGTCTTTGATCTTGGACATGAAACGGATCGTTCTGGGGAACCAGTTGGTTGTTCCGCCGCTTCCTGCGATGTGCAGTGTTTTCCAGATCGTTTTACCGATTTCAACAGGGACTTTTCTTCCGATGGAGTGTCCAACACAGCCAACTCTTGCGCTGTGGCCGGCGATATCAAACAGAGAAGCGATACCGATATCATTACCGGAGCACTCGATTACCACGTCAGCGCCGCGTCCGTTGGTCAGATCTTTAATCTGCTGCTCTACGTCGCCTGCAGTAGGATCTACTGTATAGTTCGCGCCATATTTCATCGCGTTTTCTCTTCTGGATTCAACCGGGTCAACCACGATTACCGTAGCGCCGGAAGTTGCGCATACCATGGATGCAGAACAGCCGATGGGGCCGCCGCCGATGATTACGCATACGTCAGAAGCGTCCGGATTACATCCGTTGCCCCATACTCCCCAGTAACCTACGTTGAAGTTCTCAACGAAGATACCAACTTCATTGGACCAGTCTTCCGGAATGACATGGGTATAAGCTTCTTCCAGAATCATGTATTCGCCGAATCCACCCGGTGAGTCAGGACGGAAACCAACTTCACGCATGTTCAGGCAGGCAGATGACATCTTACCGTCTTTACAGTTTGCGCACTGATGGCAAGGAAGTACACAGTCGCCAACTACTTTATCACCGATTTTAACGGATGTAACGTTCTTTCCAAGTTCAACGGCTCTTCCTACCCATTCATGACCCGGTGTGTAGGGGCCAAGGTCGTAACGTCCTTCTGCGGATTCTCCTTCGAAGCACTCTACGTCAGACTGGCAGATACCGCATGCGATCAGTTTGATCAGGATCTGGTCGTCTCTTAAAGGCGGCAGTTCTACTTCTTCGATTCTCAGGTCATGAGGTCCGTACATAAAAGCCTGTTTGCATTTCATAATTCATATCCTCCATTTTCTTTTTTGATATTCTTTTTACAGGCCGGACAGCTTTACGCTGCCCCGGCCGTTTCCCTTTCAATTAGTAAGTCAGCGTATAGATATGACGTCCGCCAGGAGCGTTCGGGCCTTTGATAACGGCTTCGATATCTTCGCGTTTTCTCTGGGTCATCATATCGATAGGCGGAAGTTCTCCGGCCGGATATTTCTCCAGAATATCGTTAACCAGTTTTTCCAGGTAATCCAGAGTTCTTTCCACACCGGCGCGTGCTTTTTCAGCATCTGCCAGCTTCGGATTTCCGATAACGCCTTCCGGCTGTACAATACATTCCATTGCGCAGGAACCAAATGCATTGTACCATTTGATCGGGCCTACTCCGCGCTCAGCTGAGTTGTTGATGTGTCCCGGAGGAAGCAGCGGATAAGCTTTTGTTACTACTTCGTCTTCTCTCTTGATGAATTCCGGGAACAGAGCCAGTGACCAGGACTGCTCTACTTCGTCAGCATGTACGAAGGGTGTGTCGTATGGGCCGCCGCCTTCTTTCGTATCCAGCTGTTCTTTTGCAGCATTCCAGAAATGAGTATAAAGGATGATGCCGGGAACCTGGAATTTCTTGCCGAATTTATGGATAGCCAGCGGGATTACGTAATCCTGTCCATGGCCGTTTACCACGATCATTTTACGGAAACCGGTGTTCCAGAAGCCTGCGAATACGTAGCAGAGATAATCAGCCAGAACTTCTTCCGGAATCATGATGGTACCTTTCTGTCCCAGATGATGGTAGGGATGAGAACCATACCAGATGGGCTGAGCTACGGTACATCCTGTCGCCTTTGCAACCTGCTCGCAAAGACGAGTATCCAGATAAGTATCTTCTCCGTAGGGAGCAGAAGGTCCGTGATTCTCTGTGGAACCCACCGGAATCAGGATAACGTCATTTTTTTTCAGACGTTCTGCCACTTCTTTGTTGGTCATGTTCTGGTAATAGATACCGTTTGCAGCTTCCATGTTGCCGCCCTGTGCGGGAATTTGCCATTTTGACATGTTGTAATCCTCCTTGATTTGAATTTTTTATTATGTAAAACTTAATTAGATTCTACCTGTTTCATATAGGCGAGCGCTCCTTTTGCCGCTTCCAGTTCGCTGGGCCAGGGGAAGCACTCCACGGACAGGTATCCGTCGTACCCTGCCGCTTCCAAAGCGTTCAGGATCTTTTTGAAATCAAACTGTCCCGTTCCCGGATATCTTCTGGAATTGTCCGCCAGATGGAAATATCCGATTTTTCCCTTGCAGCGCTGGATCGCTTTCACCGGATCGCATTCATCGATCCCCATGTGGAAGGTATCCAGATGTACGTAGAGGTTGTCGATATGGTATTCCTCCAGGAAATCCATCACCTCGTCCGCCGTGGTGAAAATATTCACTTCATAGTGATTGATCACTTCCAGATTCAGTTTAACGTCCCGCTCCTTCGCATAGGATGCCAGCACTCTTAAGTTTCTGGCCAGGCGGTCGATATATTTTTTCCGGTTTCCGCCTGCAGGCACATTGCCTTTGATCCATCCGATTACCAGATCCGCTTTCATCTTTTCTGCGATATCCACGTAATCTTTCATGCCTTTCATCGCGGCATCTGTCACATAGGGCCTGTCATCCACCAGACTGCATAAGCCTTCTGTATTCAGTCTGCCCGTGATAATCATGGCCACTTTTACGCCATACTGCTCTTCTGCTTTGCGGATGGCTTCGTAATCAAACTCCTCATCCGGTCTGGTATGCACTTCGATCGCCTGGTATCCCAGTTCCGATGCTGTCTTCAGATTCTCACAAATAGAACCCTTCAGCAGGATCGGTGCGGAAGAAGGTGCATCGTCAGCGGAAGATACAGAATATTTCCACTTTTTCACCAGTTTGCCTCCCTTTTCAGAAACAACTTTTTATTTTCTTTTTTTGTCGTTCCCCTTGTTGTTAAGACTATTATAGGTTGAAAATGGCTTTCCCGCTATAGATATCCTGCTTTAAAAAACGGCAAAATCAGGTGCTTTTTCTTTCCCGCCGCCGCACAATTTATAATTCTTGCAAAGACTCTTCCCTCGCCAGACATATTTCCACCCTGTTGTCATTCAGTGTGGTCGCCTCCCCGCAGTCCGACAGTCTCTGATGGTGCAGAGCGTTGACCGTTTGCCCATTCAGCGAATGTGCCAGGTCATAAACCCCTTCTGCTGCAACTGTTCCCGGCAAAAGTCCCGGGGTCAGCCGCGCGATAAACTCCACCCTTGCCAGATCGTTATAACAGAAAATTCTCTGTCCATCTGTAATTTTTCGCGGCTTCGCATCGTCTGGATGGATTTTGAGGGTCATCGGTCCTCTTGCTTTTACCAGTTCCTCTCTGTCGGCAAATTCACTGTTCAGCGTATATTCAGAGGGAACCGCCACAAGATGGAGGGGATACTCCTCTTCCCTTTCCACCGGCAGATAGCGCGGCATTCTCTCCTTTTCTTTTTCATTGACAAACAGAATTTTCCCGCTTTTTGTTTCTATCCGAAGATGATCCTCCCTGGGCATTTTCAAGCTTCCCCCTTCTCTCAGAGCTTCCCTCTCCTCCTTCTTCGCCCGCATCAGCTGGTCTGTCGGATCGTCAAGAAGATGGCGAGCCATTTCTTCTTCACTCCATCCAAAAAAATCTTCTTCAAATCCCATCGCTTTTGCCAGCACACAAAAAGTGTTCCAGTTACTTTTGCACTCTCCGGCCGGTTCCACCGCTTTGGGAGCAAATCCGATGGAGGGATAACCGTAAGCCCTGTAAATATCCGTCTGCTCCACCGAAAATGTGGCCGGCAGCACAATGTCTGCATACCGGGCCGTATCTGTCAAAAAGCGCTCATGAACCACCGTGAACAGATCTTCCCGCATCAGGCCTTTTCGCAGTGCATTCTGATCGCTGACCGTATCGACAGGATTCAGCCCGTACACATACAGACTTTGGATCGGATCTTTTTCATCCAAGAGCGCTCCGGCCAGCTGATTGATATTAACGCTTTTCGCCGGTTTTTTCCGAAAATCCGGCCGTCTGATCTGATCCAGATCCGTCAGTCCTCCCCTGGTCACCCGGCACCCGCACAATCCGCCTCCCGGCTTTTTCCATGCTCCTGCCACAGCCGGCAGCAGCGTAATCAGCCGAACCGTCATCGCTCCGTTTCGATAGCGGGAATTTCCGCTTCCCAGCAGAATCGACGGCGCCTGCGCCCTGCCATACTCCAGAGCCAGCTGTTCAATCACATCCGCCCTCACCCCGGTGATGCGTTCCGCCTTTTGGACCGTGTATTCCCTCAGCGTCTCTTTGAATTCATCAAATCCCTGTGCCTTTTCTCTCAGAAATTCCTCATCCGCCAGGTGTTCCCGCACCAGAACATGCATCATCGCCAGCGCAAGCATGCCGTCCGTTCCCGGCCGGATCAGCACCACCTGGTCTGCATAGGAAGCCGTATCATTTTGATAAACATCGATCAAAACCGTCCGGCCTTTGTCTTTTTTCTTATTCACCCGGTCTATCAAACTGTGTATTCTGGTCGCTTTGGCATGGCATCCCCAGACCAGGCAGAAGTCACTGTCCTTTAGTTCCTCCGGCGACAGGCTGGGCGTATTTCCCATTACCTGGCGGTATCCCTCTCCCTTGGCAGACGAACACAGCGTCATCACAATGCGCGAAGCGCCTAACCGATTGAAAAAGGCATGGCCGCAGTTTCTTTGGATGTCGCTCATAACGCCGGAATAGACAGCCGGCAGGATCGTCTCGCTTCCCCATTTCTCTATGATATCTTTCCAACGGCTGCTGATTTCTTCCACGGCCTCTTCCCAGGAAATCCTGCAGAATTTCCCTTCTCCCTTTTTCCCAGTTCTTCTCATCGGGTAAAGAATCCTTTCAGAATGATAAACCGAAGCCGGATACCCCTTCATTTTCCTGCAGATGATTCCCCTGGAAACCGGATGGCCCAAATCCCCCTTGACTTCTGTTATTTTTCCATTCTCCACCTTCACCAACAGCCCGCAGCTTGCCGGGCAATCATAAGGACAAATCGCTTTTTCCCACATAAGCCTCTCCTTTCATCGCACATATAAAAAAACTGTTATGAATGTCATCGCTGACATCCATAACAGCTTTGTTTACTCAAATAAATCGCTTCGCACGTAACCGGTCTGCTCTTCGTAAGTGATCTCAATCCAGTCGCCTTCGCTTCCCATCTTAGTCACCTGCTGACCTTCTCCCAGCTTGCCCAGGATCTCACCCTCTTCACTGGGTTCAGACCGCACATTGCAGTCGCTTTTTACTGTGAGCTGATCACCCTCGGCAGCCGAGGCTGCTTTCGAAGTACCTACGCCGATATTTTCAATAAAATCTCTCAGATTCTCATCACTTTCCAGCGCAGTCTCATAATCGGCTTCCACCTCTTCTCTGAGCTCCTGCACTTCCTGCAGATCCAGAGTGTTCTCTATATACTCCTGCGTCTGCTGATCCTGCTCCCGTGTGGCAATATAAAGCTTGCCGTCTTCATCGGTACAGACATACAGCTGACTCAGTCCCGGCACCGCCGTATCAATATCTTTGAATTTGTAAGTGTATCTGGCGAACACCACATAAGTTCCTTCCGACGGCCCCTCCACTGTATAAGTTTCCACATCACCGTAATCCTCAATATAAGGATCCTTCGTGATCTTTGCTTCCTCTGTGGCATCCAGACTGTCCACCACACTTTTAATTCCTGCCGTATCCTTATTTCCCAGCGCCGTATAGTAAGTCTGAATCACAGTCGTCACTTCCGGATAAGCTTCTTTTTCCAGAGGAACCTTTTCCGGAGCAACCGTCCCTTCTGGCGCTGCCGTTGGCTCGTTCGCCGCTGCATCCGCGGAAGCATCTTCTTTTATCTCATCGTCTGACGCTTCCTGCTGCACCTGGGCTGTTTCATCATCGCTGCCAACTCTGGATGAAAGGAAACGGATGCCAAGAAAAATCACAGCCAACGCAAGTATAATAAAAAGTCCAAGCAGGATATATCTGAGATTGTCGGAAAGCCATTCTCTAAAATTATCCAAACTTATATGACCTCCTTTTCACCAGGTACTTCAAACCCGCTGAAATACCAACACATCTGGAGGGATTCGAACCCCCGACACGTGGCACCGGAAACCACTGCTCTATCCCCTGAGCTACAGATGCACACATGTGTTTTCACATCATGCTTGATTATCATACCACATCCTCAGGGAATTGTAAAGAAAAAGCTTACATTTCTATTTTTAAATTTTCCTCCTCCCGGTCATAATAATAAATCTGGTCGGAGAGTATCTCCTCCTCAGCTACGGCGCGCCGGTTGACATCCTGTACGATTACTCTGAGATCTTCTGGATTGAAACGCCCGGAATCGGGCACGATGATAGACTCGTGAATACTGCTGGGCAATATAAAGAAGCTGCTTTTAAAAAATGAACTGATCTGTTCCAACGCCCGGGGATAGAGGAAACATACGGATCCGAAATATTTTTCCTTATTGGTCAGCACATACATCGTTTCCGTCTCTTCCTCATCTGCCGGAAAGATATCTCTCCCTGCGATTCCCCGGATCAGCTGCCTCATCCCCACTATATGAGGCGGGAGCAGCCGGCAGGTATTTTCTTTGGCTCTTTTAAACAGTTCCTCCTCTGTCACCTTCCACCATTCCATATGGGCGTTGTTGATCAAAGAAGACGCGATATGGCCGGAAAAACCCTCTACGCGGAAATAATAGATCATCGCCAGATCCAGGATCTTTCGATGGGGGATCTGCTCCAAAAGTTTTCTGTTTCTTTCATAATTAATCAGCCTGGCGCAGATGAAAGGAGCTACGTTATCGTACCTGGAAAATCCTTCTTCTCCCATAACTGTCGACTGCAGATGATCCTCATAAACGGCAGTCACCTTATCCGCCAGTCCTTCCAGTGAAGCGCCCCGCAGGAAGCTGGCGTAATAGCCTTTCATGCCGATAGCCGGTACTGCGGTTTCTCCGCTTCGCCAGATCATCAGCATATCCTGGGAAATACCGTTATTCTGCGGCACCTCCCGCAGAAAAACTACATACTCCGGCCCCAGCGCCTCTTCTACCAGTTCCCTGAGTTTTTCTTTGAATGTGTTGTAATCCAAACAATCATCCTTTCTTTTTTTATTTTTTCAATGGCAGCGCAGACGAATCTCCAAAGCCATGGAAAATCTTTAAAATTGAAAATAAAAAAGGGAAAATAACAAGCACGATTGTGCCAAAATGAAATATAGAATAAGACGCCGCTCAGGCAGACGCCTGAGCAGTCATTCTTTTTGAACAGTTCTGTCCGTTAAACGCGTGACAAATATTCGCCGCTTCTGGTATCGATCTTGATCTTGTCACCAGTGTTCACAAACAGGGGAACGTTTACCGTAGCTCCGGTCTCCACCGTCGCCGGCTTGGTTGCGCCCTGGGCGGTATCGCCCTTGAATCCAGGTTCTGTCTCCGTAACCTCCAGCTCTACAAACAGCGGAGCTTCCACTGCGAACACGTTGCCGTTATGGGAGCAGATTTTCACCATCTCGTTTTCTTTTACAAACTTCAGCGCGTCCCCGATGGTCTCTTTGTTCAGTGCGATCTGATCATAAGTTTCCATATTCATGAAATTATAGAGATCTCCGTCGCTGTAAAGATACTGCATATCCTGACGCTCGATACGAGCCTGCGGGAATTTCTCCGTGGGGCGGAAGGTTTTCTCCACCACGCCGCCGTTGATAACGTTTTTCAGTTTCGCACGGACGAAAGCCGCGCCTTTACCCGGTTTTACATGCTGAAATTCAATAATCTGAACGACATTTCCATCTATTTCCAGTGTAACACCGTTTTTAAAATCTCCTGCTGAAATCATACAGCTATTCCTCCTTAAATCCGCATATAACTTCGCTACGCTCTATTTTATATGATATCCCGTATTTTTTCAACTAATTTTTTCCACGGCAGCGCGAATTTCCTCTGTAATCTGCAAAAAATCTTTTTTATCCGTCGCAATCCGCACATCGCAGACCTGCTCGTAAACCGCTTTTCTCTGTTTTTGAAGCGTCGTAATCCGCTCCTTTAAATCTCCGCCCTCCAGCATAGGACGGGTATTATCGTTTTTCAGCCGCTCTGCCAGCGTCTCCACAGACGCCTCCAGCAGAACCACCGTTCCCATCCCGCGCAGTATGGGCTGGTTTTCCGGCTCCACCGGCATACCTCCTCCGGCGGAAATCACCATCCGTTTCGAGCTTTCTCCCAGCCGGCGCAGCGTCTGCGTCTCCAGCCGCCGGAAATATCTTTCGCCATACCGATGAAAAATTTCTGTGATCTCCATGCCGGCTTCCTCCCGGATCAGATCATCCATGTCCACAAAAGGCAGTCCCATATCCTTTGCCAGCCTGCTTCCCACACTGGTCTTTCCGCAGCCCATGAATCCGATCAAGATAATATGATTCACCCTTTTCTCTCCTTCCTCTTTCGTTTATAAAAGAAAAGTACGATTCTCTCCAGATATCGTTTAAAGACGATCTGGATCTCTTCTTTTGGATGGATGGGGCGAACCAGAACCGTTCGAATCCCCGCCCGTTTGGCGCCGTACACGTCCGTAAAAAGCTGATCTCCGATAAAAAGAGTGTTCTTCTCATCCGTACCCATCATTTCCATGGCCCTGCGGTAATTTTTTGCCGAGGGCTTGTGAGCATTTTCAATGAAAAAAACCTGAATCGGTTCATTAAAGGAGGACACCCGTTCCATCTGGTTATTGGAGAGCAGGCAGCAGGAAAATCCCAGATTTTTCAGACGCGCAAAAAGAGCGATCGCCCGCTCATCCGCCGGCGCCCCGTGGGGCACCAGCGTGTTGTCAATATCAAAGATCAGTCCCCGGTATCCGCGGTCATATATTTTTTCATAATCGATCTGATAGGCGGAGTCCACCCAATCATCCGGATAAAACCGACTCAGCATGCTTCATTTCTCCTGTTATCTTTCATGGAGAGGAATATACCGCTCCTCATCCTTTACGTTTTTATAGGCAGGACGGATGATCTTGTCCGTATTAATCAGCTCCTCCATCCTGTGCGCGCTCCAACCCGCGATACGGGCGATGGCAAACATGGGCGTATACAGCTCCATGGGCAGATCCAGCATACTGTACACAAAGCCGCTGTAAAAATCCACGTTGGCGCTGACGCCTTTGTAAATATGACGCTCTCTGGCAATGATTTTCGGCGCCATCTCTTCGATCATGGAATACAGTTCAAAGTCATCATGACGTCCTTTTTCATTCGCCAGCTGCTCCACAAATTTCTTGAACAGCTTCGCCCTGGGATCGGATATGGAATAAACGGCATGACCCATGCCGTAAATCAGGCCTCTGCGGTCAAAGGCTTCCCTGTGAAGCAGACGGGTCAGATAATCCGCCACTTCTTCCCGGTCTTTGGGGTCATGCAGCGTATTTTTCATATCTTCAAACATCTTCATGACTTTGATATTAGCGCCGCCATGCTTGGGCCCTTTCAGCGAACCGAGAGCTGCGGCAATGGCAGAATACGTATCCGTCCCCGATGAAGAAACCACGTGAGTGGTAAAAGTGGAGTTATTTCCGCCTCCATGCTCCGCATGAAGCACCAAAGCCAGATCCAGGATCGTCGCCTCCAGAGGCGAATATTTCTTATCCGGCCGCAGCATCCTTAATATATTTTCCGCTGTGGAAAGATTCCGGGCCGGATGGTGAATATACAGACTTTTGCCGCGGATATAGTGATTATAAGCCTGGTATCCGTACACGGACAACATAGGAAACACACTGATAAGATTCAGACACTGCCGCAGCACATTGGGCAGAGAAATATCGTCCGCATTGTTGTCATAAGCGTAAAGCGTAAGCACACTGCGGGAGAGGGTGTTCATCATATCCCGGCTGGGCGCCTTCATGACCACGTCCCGCACAAAATTGGTGGGCAGAGATCTCTGGGATGCCAGGATCTTTTTAAAGTCGGCCAGCTGCTGTTCGTCCGGCAGTCTGCCAAAGAGGAGCAGATACGTCACTTCCTCAAAGCCCTGGCGTTTCTCGCTTAAAAATCCCTGTGTTAAGTCCTCGATATTATAGCCGCGGTAATACAGCCGCCCATCACAGGGGACCTGTTTCCCATCCACTTCTTCGTAAGCCACAATATTGGAAATCTGCGTCAGACCCGCCAGAACGCCTTTCCCGTTGACATCCCTCAAGCCTCTTTTCACATCGTATTTTGCATAAAGAGACACGTCCATCTTGCTGTTCTGCACACAGATATCGGTCAGCGCCTCCATTTCCGGTGTAACTTTCAATTTAAAAGCCATACGTTCCTACCCCTTTCTGTCGCTTCTCCCCTTCATCATTAATCCAGACACTGTATTAAGTATACCATTTTTCCATCCATAGATACAACTCTACAATTCTTAATATTTTGTGAATATTTAGAATTATCACTGTACGGAAAGCTTTTTCTTAATGAAACGGAGAAACTCTTCTCCCAGAGGACTCAGTCCATCTCTCATCCTTTGCACATATCCAAAATAAACCTCGCTTCCGTCAGAAAGGATGGGAACAGCATGGATTCCTTCCCGGGAAAATCTCTCTTTCATCTGATAATTTCCCACGTATGCCAGCGCTGTGGATTTAAGCATCTGTATAATCAAGTCACCACTGTCGGTAACCAACGTCTTTGGTATTCTTTCAAAAACATCCATGCTGCTTTTCAAATGGCGGCTGGAAGAAAAGAACTCTTCTTTGGGTACGATGAGTTTCATACTTTTCAGCTGCGGGGCATTTACTTTTTCTTCTCCATACAGAGGATGGGAAGGTCCCACAAAAAGGCAGGAATGGGTTTTTTTCAACAGATGAAAGCTAAGTCTTTTATAGCGCAGGATGTCCTGGAAAGCAAAGTACTGGTTCTGTGCGATGGATACGAATCCCATTCCGGACCGGTGTTTATGAAGATCCTGCATAACCGCCTCTACCGTACCTTCCAGATACTGAAATCGGATATTTTTCTCCAGATTTCTGGCATAAAACTCCGTATACAGCCGGGACAGACCGGTGCCAAAACTCGCCGACACAGCAAAATGATCGGATCTTTTTTCCTCCTGAACCATTCCGATCATTTCCATATTGCGCAGTATCCCGGCCGCATACTCATAAACTTTTCGTCCCTCCTCTGTCATCACCACCCCTTTGGCCTTTCTGTTCAAAAGGGGAAAGTCCAGTTCTTCTTCCAAAGCCTTAATTGTCTTACTTATATGGGGCTGAGACGTATACAACACTTCTGACGCCGCCTTAAAACTGCCCATGTCAACGCTCACTACAAAAAACTGCAATTGCTTTAACTGCATCTTCTTTTTGTCTCCTTTTTTGTATTTAAAGATGTTTCCTGATCTTCACCCAGCATGCCGTCAGACAGACTGCCGCCGCCAGCCAGGCGCAGGGATAAACCGCCGCCACTGCTTCCAGGCTTCCAAAGAGCCGGTTAAATACCAGCAGCAAAACCGTGCGCAGTCCGCAGATACATATCAGAATCAGCGCCATGGGTGGTATTGACCGCCCGATCCCCCGCAGAGCATCTGCGTGAACTTCCAGAAGCACATACAGCCAGTAAAAAGGGAACGTCACCCTAATAATCCGTATACCCAGAGCAATCACACTGTCATCGGATGTAAACAGCCCCAAAACTGCTTTTCCCTGCCAGATCAGCAGCATCGCCATAATCACAGCATAAGCGCATCCCATGACAATGCAGTTAATAACACCTTTTTGGATTCTTGTTTTTTCTCCGGCTCCGAAATTCTGTCCGACAAAAGTCGTGGCCGCCTGTCCAAAAGCCACAATCGGCAAATAAATCAGACATTCCACCTTGAAATAAGCGGTAAAAGCGGCAATCACCGACACACCCAGACTATTAATGGCAGTCTGCACAAAAATATTAGACAATGTAATCACCATATTCTGGCATCCGGCCGGAACACCAATTTTCATGACGGAACGCAGAATATCCCTGGAAATTCCGATTTTTTTCCAGTTCAGGCGATATTCATCCGAGCGTCGGATTAGATAAACGACTGTACCGGCAGCCGCTGCCAACTGAGATAAAAAAGTGGCCCAGGCAGCGCCTTCCACCCCCATCCCAAAATGAGCCAGACTGATCCAGTCCAGCAGAATATTAATCAATGCGCCTGTCAGCTGAAACACCATCGGCGTCCGGGAATCCCCACGGGCACGGATGACGCCGGCATTCATATTATACACAAAAAGAGGAGTCATGCCCAACAGATAAATTCTTATATAAAGAAGACTCTGCTCCAGAATCTCCAAAGGCGTATTCATCCACAGAAGGATCTGCCGCGACAGCGCCAGACCCAGTAAAGTCAGAACCGCGCCTCCGGCCAGGGAAAGCCCCATGGCGGTGTGAATGACTTTATGGATTCTCTTTTTATTATTTTCTCCCACTGATATGGAAATAATCACCCCTGTTCCCAGGGAAAGACCTGTAAAAAAGCCGACCATACAATTGGTCAGCAGAGAACTTGCGCCCACCGCCGCCGTGGCCTGTGTGCCAAGAAAATTTCCTACAAAAAACAGATCCACCGTATTATACAACTGCTGGATCAGGCTGGTCCCCAGTAGGGGCAGCGCAAACAACAGCAGCTGTTTTCCGATGGAACCCTTCGTCAGTTCGCTTTTCTTTTTCATCTTTAAAAACTGTTTTCCTGCTCTTTCAACTCGCAATAGAAAAGCACAGCCCCTCCCTTCAACACATTCAGACTGACAGTCTGGATAAGCAGGATACCGCTTGCTTCCGCATAATATTCCTCCACTATATTTCCCATATAATCTTTGATCACGCCCAGAAGCTCTCCTTTTTTGATGCGGTCGCCTGCATGATGACAAGGATACCATATTCCGGTATGCCCGGCAATGAGGAAATATCCATCGCTCAACTTTCTCTGAACCGTATCATAATACTCTGGTTCACCCTCCAGTACATGCAGATGGCGCAGAACATTGCAGATATCTTCCTTATCCGCCTCAACTTCTTCTCGACTCCACACAGATCTGCCGCCCCGTTCCAGCAGGATACCGGGTACTCCCATACTTCCTGCCTGGTTATAGGAACCGCCGGAGGGGTTCTGCGACGGATAACGGAATTTTACATTTACCGCGCGGGCCATGGCATCAGAAGCCTGATTTACTTTCGGAGAGGCTGCACCCAGTGTATAAACATGAGGATACAGTTCCTCGTATCCGTCCCCACAGTGCAGGTCAATGTAATAATCGACCTGCGGAAAGACTTTATCAACAAATGTGTGACAAATCTGTTCCGTCAACGTGCCGGATGGATCACCCGGAAATTCCCGGTTGATATTTTTACCGTCTTCATAGACCATGCTCATGGTCCGGTGTTCAAACCCGGTACGATTCACCAGCGGAAAAAGGATCACTTTTCCCCTCATCTGTGAAGGTTTTAGTTCTTCCCGCAATTCTATAGCCGCCTGGATACCAACGTATTCCGCATTATGGATTCCTCCGGTTACAAGAACCGTTGGCCCGTCCTGCATGCCGCAGATCAGAGACACCGGAATCTCCAGTCCGGAATCTGCGATATGCAGCCAGCCGGAAACCTTCTCCCCAGGCTTTGCCGTCAACTCTCCCAATGTCAGATTTTTTCCCATATAAACTTTTGTCTCCTTTCCTGCCCCATCTTTTAGGGACAGGCCTTTTTTATATTCTGATACAGATGGCAGGCCACCTGATGATCTTCGCTCACATTCTGAAGCGCCGGGCGAACCTTCCTGCAGGTTTCCATACAATGCACGCACCGTTCCTGGAAGGGGCATCCCTCAGGAACATCCAGAGGGCTTGGTACATCTCCTTTAAGACTTTCGATTTTTTTATGAAAATCCATATGAATATCAAACAAAGACCCCATCAAAGCTTTCGTATAGGGATGCTGTGCTTCTGTCCCCAGTTTTATCCCTGGGATCACCTCCACCAGATTTCCCAGATACATAACGGCAACATCATCGGAAATGGAAGCCACCAGGGCAATATCATGACAGATAAAACCAATGGCCAGATTCAGCTCTTTTTGCAGTCTGCCAAGCAGTTGAATCACAGTTTTCTGTACCGACACATCCAGCGCCGATGTGGCTTCATCCAGGATGAGAACCTCCGGCTTTAATGCCAGCGCCCGGGCGATTGCCACTCTCTGTCTCTGCCCGCCGCTTAAACTGTGGGGATAGCGGTCCATGAATTCTTCCGGAAGTTCTACCATTTTCAGAAGACTGCTGCAGATCTTATCTTTCTCACCGGATTTTATCTTTCCGTAATTCATCAGCGGTTCGCAGACGATATCCCGAATCCGCATTTTAGGATTAAAGGATGTATTGGGATCCTGAAAGACCATCTGTATATGCCGGCGGCTCTGCCGCAGTTTCTCACCTCTTAACCCAGACAGACTTTCCCCCTGAAAAATGATGTCGCCGCGATCAGGCCTTTCCAGCGCCACTAGAAGCCGCATAAAAGTACTTTTTCCGCATCCGGATTCTCCAACAAGCCCAAGGGTTCTTCCACGGTAAAACTTTAAATTTATATCATTATTTGCCATCAGACTTTTCCCTCCTTCGGCAGGAAAAGTCTTTACGATATGTTTCGCTTCCAGAATCAGTTCCTCAGTGCTCAAGCCATTCACCTCCCACAGACGGCACGGAAGCAATCAGTTTTCTTGTATATTCATTTCGGGAACCGTGAAGAATCTGCTCTCTGTCCCCCTGATCTTCAATCCTGCCATTTCGCATCACGATAATGTGATCCGCCATATAAGCAGCGACGCCGATATTATGCGTTACAATAATAATTCCTGTATGATAGTCCTCCCGCAGTTCCATCATCTGCCGGACAATCTGCGCCTGTGTCGTCACATCCAATGCAGAAGTAGGTTCATCCGCCAGTAAAAGCCTTGGCTGATAAGTCATACCCATGGCAATTCCCACCCTCTGGCGCATACCTCCCGAGAGTTGAAATGGATAAGAGCGCATCACATGGTCTCCGTCGGGAAGACGCATCCGTTCCAACATGGCAGCGCCCTTCTTCCATGCCTCCTTTTTACTGATTTTTTCATGGGTTCTGAGATACTCCACAAATACACTGCCTACACGGCGGGTAGGATTCATCATTGCTCCGCTGTCCTGGAAAATCATGGAAATTTCTCTGCCCCGAAAGGTACGCCACTGTTCCGGACCGTAACTCAAAAGGGATTTCCCATCAAACACAATGTCGCCTTCCGTCACTTTGCCAGCGGCCGGAAGAAGACCCATCGCCGCACGGATCACCGTCGTCTTTCCGCTGCCGCTCTCCCCCACCAGCGCAATGATCTGACCCGGTTTCATATCCATGGAAAAATCCAGCACTGTTGGAACATTTTTATATGCCACTGTCATATGATCAATTTTTAACATCTTCCCGTCTCCTCGTTCCCTACTCATCCCTGGGATCCATGATGTCCCTCAGAGAATCCCCCAGCATATTAAATACTACAACAACCAGGAAGATTGCCAGGCCGGGGAAAATCATCATCCACGGCGCACTCTGTATCAGTCCGCGCCCCTCGTTCAGCATGTAACCCCACTCCGGTGTGGGCGGCTTTGCACCGAATCCCAGGAAGGATAATGCGGCAAGCTCCAGCATCATACTTCCAACGTCCGTCGCAGCCGTGATGATCAGAATCGGCAGCGCATTGGGCAGCATATAGGACCGGATAATATGAGATGTCCTGGCTCCGGAAACAATCGCCGCAGACACATAATCCCGGTCTTTGATTTTCAGTACCAGTGACCGCGCCAGCCTGGCATACTTTGTCCAACTGACAATGGTAATGGCAATAATTGCGTTTTTCATACTGGATCCTATAATGCCTGCTACTGCAAGAGCAAGAACCAGTCCTGGGAAGGCTACCATCATATCCGCAACGCGCATAAGCGCCGCGTCCACAATACCGCCAAAACATCCGGCAATTATTCCTACCGCAGTACCGATCAGAAAAATCAGAAGAACTACGCCAAAGGTAGAAATCAAAGAAGCGCGGGCACCGTAGATCACCCGGGTAAAAATATCCCTTCCCATTTTGTCTGTTCCGAAAATATGCGCTTTACAGGGAGCCTGTAAAGCGTCATCCATACTCCCTTCCAAAGGATCTACGCCTTGCGTTATAACCGGAGCAAACACAGCTGCCAAAATGATGAGTACTGCCAGAATAAAAAAGATCACAAATTGCTTTTTTTTCAGAAAATCATTTATCCTTACCATGCTTATCTCCTCTTTATACGCATCCTGGGATCTATGTATACATAAGAAGCGTCCACGATCAGATTGATCACCATATAAATCAGCGCCATCCAGAGCACATAGCCCTGGATCAGATTATAGTCGCTGGAGGTAATGGCAGACACCGCAAGGTTACCAAGACCCGGATAAGAAAAGATGATCTCCACCACCGAAGTTCCGCCCAAAAGGCTTCCCACTGACAGACCAAGCATGGTCACAAGGGGCAGCAACGCATTGGGGAACACATTTGCCCAGATGATCCTGCTTTTTCTGATGCCCCTTGCCTGCGCTCCGATCACATAATCCTGATTCAGTTCCTCCAGCACCGCGGCGCGCACCTGCCGCGTGTATTTGGAGGCCATGGCGATGGCCAGCGTCAGAGCCGGCAGAAACAAACTTTTGAAATCACCCTGCGCGCTGATAACCGGAAAAATCGGAAACCTTACACAAAACGCCAGCATCAGCAGGAGCGCTACCCAGAAATTAGGCATGGCGCATCCCAGAAAGGTAACTCCCCTTGCCAGGTAGTCCACCCAGGAATCTTTGTATAACGCCGAAACAACACCCAGGGGAACCGACAAAAGCAGCATCATTATCAGCGCCATCGCCGTCAGCCTCAGCGTCGGCCCCACCCGCTCCAGCAACAATTCCGTCACAGGCTGGTGAAGCGAGTAAGACGTGCCGAAATCACCATGGAGACAGTTTCCCAGCCACCGGATATACTGGGTAAGAAATGGGTCATTCAGCCCCATCTCTTCCCTGGTCTGTTCCACAATCTCTTCTGAAGGCATCTGTCCCATGGAGATATACATATTTTCCACCGGGTCACCGGGCGACAGGTAGGTCAGAAAAAAAGTGATAAAGCTGATTCCCGCCAGAACCACCACAATCTGCAGCAGGCGGGAGAGCAGTTGCTTTTTACTCAATTCAATCACACCTCATTTATAGTCAACATCATTCGGCCGGAACAATTTCCGTCGTCAACCAATAATAATCCGCCGTGTGGATATGAGCATATCCCACGCTTTTATTGGAATAAACCATGGAGCTGTTATAATATCCGTCAACCAAAACCAACGCATCGTCTATGATAATCTGCTGCATTTCTTTTACCAGCTCTTTTCTTTTTTCCGGATCCAACTCATTCTGCAGAGATTCATACAGCTTGTCATATTCTGGATTGGAATATCCGCAGTATGTTGTTTTGGAATACCAGTTGCCCAGATACTCCAGCGGATCGCCGTTTCCCACGGTAATCCAGTTATTATTGTTCAGATCGTAATCTCCCGCGGCCAGTTTGCTCCACTGATCGTCAGAGCTGCCGTACTCTGCGGTAACTCCGATCCCAATTTCCGCCAGATACTGAGTATGGGCATCGGAAAAGTCATTCAGCAGCCGGTTTTCATAGGAAACATAACGCAGGTTAATATTCTGCCCATCCAGTTCACGGATGCCGTCGCCGTCCGTATCTACGATTCCAGCATCATCCAGCACTTTCTTTGCGCCTTCCGGATCATAGGGATACGGGTCATTCAGCTCATCGTATCCATAATCCAGATTGGAGGGCAATACAGAAATACCCGCCGTATACAAACCGCCGATGGTCGTAGACTCACAAATCCCTTCTTTATCAATCGCCATGATCATCGCCTGGCGAAGCGCTTCGTTGGATAAAACACCCTCCAGATTCATCCAGGAAAATCCACAGCGTACGCCGGTGGCAATGTCCACCGTAAAGTCAGAATTCTCCTGGAAATCCTGAATATCCGCTACATTTGTAATATTTTCCACTAAATCTACCTGACCGCTCTGAAGAGCCATAGTCTTTGCCGATGCATCTCCCATGAAAAGAATATTCACTTTATCATAAGGCACTTCTTCATAATAGTTGGGATTGGCCGCCATCTCATACCCGACTCCCACGCCGTTAAACTGATTTACCATATAAGGGCCGGTTCCGATGACATTATTCATAAAATCCTCGGTATGCTCAATATCAACAACCGCCATAACCGGGTAGGCCAGCTGCCCCGGCAAGTCATTATAAGGCTTGCTCGTCACAATAGTCAGTGTATTCGCTTCGTCATCCGCAGTAATTTCCGCTTCAAATTCCAGGTACTTTTCTGCATTCGCCGAAGACCCTTCGGAAACCTCCTTCAGATATTCAAAACATTCCTTTACTTTCGAAGGCGTCACCGGACAGCCGTCTGAAAAACAAATATCATCTCTCAGGGTAATCACCCACTCGGTATGTTCATCGTTTACCGTATAACTTTTTGCAAGCCATGGTTCCGTACTCATGTCGTCATTAAACTTAAACAAACTCTCCGTAATGCCATAACGCATGGCATTCCAGGCGCTGCTGGGCGCCAGAGCAAAATTCAAAGAACCGTCATCGTACATCTGACATCCAAAATTTAAAACCTCTTCCCCGGCAGTGTCTGCCTGTTCATCACCTGTGTTTTCACTGTCTGCGAAACTGCTGCATCCCGAAAACAGAGAAAGCGACAGAACTGCTGCTATTCCCATAACAAGGTACTTTTTACTGTGTTTCATTTTTCCTTCCTCTTTCTCTTTTTTTCACAAAGCCGCAAAAAAAGATCTGATGTCCCGCATCAGATCTGATCATCTTATCCACACAAAAAAATACCGTTATACTGCTCTTCTTTCCGGGCAAAATAACACTTTCATGATAGAATAAAGATTTCCCGTCTTCCGCAGGAATCTTTGCTGAAAAATAAGCAGGTCTCCTGACTTAAGCATTCTCATTCTCAGCGCCTTCCCAGGGTAGACACCCCAGTGGCATCGTGCTTTGAACCAGCTAATACAGTGACGGGATCGCTCCGGATTCTCACCGGATTCCCTTTTAATCAGACCGCGTCTGAACTTATTCCCCATGGCGTAACCGCCGACTTTATGATGGTTTATTATAGCATCGGCGCTGGGTTATGTCTACATTTTGCCCGATTTGTCGTATTCCAATTTGTTATACCTTATGACCGCCCTGAAACAGGAAAAACTGCAGATTCTTCTCTCTTTCTCCACAAAAAAATCAGCGGAAAAATAGCTTTCCGCTGATTTCATCTGGTTCATGATATAACAATCTGTTATATCAAAAAGACGTATTCTCTCAATCCATGTCACTTTCCGCAGCGGCCGTGCCGGCACTCTCCGCCGCCGTGGCCGCAATCACCATGATGCTCATGGCCATTCTCATGATGACTGCAGGCCACATCCGGATTATAAGAAAGGTTTCCTTCCAAAAAAGCTTTCACCGCCGCATCCGCGCCGCCGGTTACGCCGCCGTAAAGGCTGATGCCTGCCTGTGCCAGGGCATCTTTGGCTCCCTGCCCGATACCGCCGCAGATCAGCGTATCCACCTTCTGGCCGGAAAGCATGCCGGCCAGAGCGCCATGGCCGCTGCCATTGGTATCCACTATCTCAGAAGAAAGGATCTCTTTTTCTTCCGTCACATAGATTTTAAACTGCTCCGTATGGCCAAAATGCTGATATACTTCCCCGTTTTCATAAGTTACTGCTACTCTCACTGATACCGCCTCCAAGCTTATTATTTTTTCCGCCGGCGTGACACCGCCTGCAGTGGCATCCTGTCAGTTCTCCTTCACAGAGCACGTAATCTCCGCCGTCCACCCGCAGTTCTTTCCCTTCCACCAGACACTGAGCCAGTTTTTTCCTGGCAGAATTGTAAATGGCCTGCACCGTGGTCCTGGCTACGCCCATCCTGCCGGCGCATTCCTCCTGGTTCAGGTTTTCCAGATCGATCAGACGGATGGTTTCATACTCATCCACCGCCAGCAGAATCACGGGACGATCCTGCAGATTTTCTCCCATCGGGCCAAAACTGCAGTGCTTCGGCATCTCGCAGATCCGCCTTCTTTTACAGGGTCTTGGCAAAGAAATCACTCCTTTTCTGACATATGCCGGATATAGGTATACTGTACACCCATATCCGGCATATGTCAATAACTTTCCTTTTGGTTTTATACGGCATTTCCGTCCGTTTTTATGCCAGCATCATCCGGTCGTTGGCGAATTCACCGCCGCTGGCCTGTCCGAATTTCTCCAGCAGATCCTCCACTTTCAGTTTCTGCTTTTCTTCTCCGCTCACATTGTAAATGATCCGCCCTTCATGCATCATGATCAGACGGTTCCCCAAACGAATGGCGTCTTTCATATTATGGGTCACCATCATGGCTGTCAGATGATGCTCGCGGATAATCTCCTCCGTAAGCTCCAGCACCTTGGCCGCCGTCTTGGGATCCAGAGCCGCCGTATGCTCATCCAGCAGCAGCAGCTTTGGTTTTTGCAGGGACGCCATCAAAAGTGTCAGCGCCTGACGCTGACCGCCGGAAAGCAGGCCCACCTTGGAGGTCATCCGTTCTTCCAGACCAAGCCCCAGTGTTTTCAGTTCTTCATAATACCGCTGGCGCTCTGCCTTGGTGATGCCCCAGCGCAGCCCTCTTTTCTGCCCTCTTCGGTATGCCAGCGCCAGGTTTTCCTGGATTTCCATGGTGGCGGCCGTACCCTTCATGGGATCCTGGAACACCCTTCCCAGGAATTTGGCCCTTTTATGCTCCGGAGCCCTGGAGACGTCTTCTCCGTCCAGGATAATCCTGCCCGCATCGATGGGATAAACCCCGGCAATCATATTCAGCATAGTGGATTTCCCGGCGCCGTTTCCGCCGATGATGGTCACAAAATCTCCTTCTTTCAGATGGAGATCGATTCCCGTCAGCGCTTTCTTTTCATTGATGGTCCCTTTATTAAAGGTTTTCTGTACCCCTGTCAGCTTCAGCATGTTTATTTTCCCCCTTCCGCATAGGAGCGTCTCAGCTTCCATTTATCCACTGCCACCGGAACGCACAGTGCCAGCGCCACGATGATGGCGGAAAGCAGCTTCATATCGTTGGCATCCATACCCATCTGCAAAACGATGGCGCGGATGAGGAAATAGACTACAGAACCCACCACCGCAGAAGTCAGTTTGCTGCCGAAAGAGCGCAGCCGCCCCAGAAGCACGTCGCCGATGACGATGGCTGCCAGGCCGATCACGATGGCGCCGGTACCGTTGTTGATATCGCCGTACTTCTGACTCTCGCAGACCAATCCTCCGGAAAGGGCCACCAGACCGTTGCTGATCATCAGCGCCAGCATTTTCGTTTTCTTGATATTTACGCCCAGAGCGCGGATCATATCTTCATTATCTCCTGTCGCGCGAAGCGCCGCTCCTAATTCCGTCCCGAAGAACCAGTAAAGGAAAATGATCAGCGCCACAGCAAACACGATGCCGATGATCAGGCTCACCATCGACTGGGAAAGCCCTGTGGCATCCACCAGCCAGGAAAAAATCGTATCTGATTTCAGCAGCGGAACGTTGCTTTTGCCGCCCATGATTCTTAAGTTTATGGACCACAGGGAAATCTGTGTCAGAATCCCCGCAAGGATGGCAGGGATTTCAAAAACCGTATGTAAAAATCCAGTCACAGCTCCCGCCAGCAGACCGGCTGCCAGAGAAATCACCAGAGCCGCCAGGGGATTCCAGCCTCCCTCCACGATCAGCGTGGCGCAGACGCAGCCGCCCAGGGCAAAGCTTCCATCCACCGTCAGGTCGGCAATATTCAGTATCTTATAAGTGATGTACACGCCCAGTACCATGATTCCCCAGAGAACGCCCTGGGAAACGGCGCCCTGCATGGAAAGTAAAAACCCACTCATTTTTTATTTCCTCCTAAACTGCCTGTAGAAACGCCAAGGGAGCATCCGCTGCTCCCTTGGCCTTCTTTATCGGGTTTATCTTCTTATTCCTCTTCCAGTGAGGAAAGATCAAGCTGCAGTGCAGCGGCAGTTTCTTCGTTGACTGCCAGTTCGCATTTATCCGCATCCAGATATTCAATCGGCATCTCGGCCGGGTTTTTGCCGTCCACCAGGATCTCGGCGGCCATCTGGCCTGCCATATAGCCCAGCTCATAATAGTCGATGCCGTAGGTGGCCAGTCCGCCTTCATTCACCATGCCGCTTTCGCCGCAGATCACCGGAATGCCATTGTCGCTGGCAACCATACCTACCGTCGCCATACCGGCTGCGATAACGTTATCCGTGGGGGCATAGAGCGCATCCACTTTTCCGATGGCGGACTCTACTACCGTCTGGATCTCATTGGAGGAAGACACCGTGTAGTCCTCCGCAGTCATTCCCAGTTCCTCGCATGCTTCGCGGGCCATGGAAGCCTGGATCTCAGAGTTGGACTCCGCGGAACAGTAAAGGATTCCCACATTCTTGGCATCCGGCAGAATCTGTTTAAGCAGATCGATCTGCTCCGCTACCGGCGTCAGGTCGGAAGTTCCCGTTACATTCCCGCCGGGAGCTTCATTGGATTCCACCAGACCGGACTCTGCCGGATCTGTCACCGCCGTCAGTACGATGGGAATATCCGAGGTCACGCCGGCCACAGCCTGTGCCGCCGGTGTTCCGATGGCAAAGATCAGATCATTCTGATCGTTTACCAGAGTCTGGGAAATCGTCTGGCAGGAAGCCGTCTCACCGGCCGCGTTCTGCTGATCCGCCTCGTAGGAGATCCCCATCTCGTCCAGCGCCGCAAAGAAACCTTCGTTGCTGGCATCCAGCGCGTCATGCTGGGTATACTGGATCACACCGATCTTATATGTCTCACCGCCGGCTTCGCCAGCGCTTTCCTCTGTGGTCTCTTCTTCCGCCTCTGTGTCTGCCGATTCCTCCTGAGCCGGTTCAGAAGCCTGCTCCTGTGTGTCCTTGGAACCGCATCCGGCCAGCATACCCGCTGCCATCACCGTCGAAAGAGCCACAGCCAGAATCTTTTTCACTGTTTTGTTTTTCATCGTTTCCTTCCTTTCTCATATAGCTTTTCCGCTTTGTCGATTTAAAGCGGCAATCCATAATATGTGAATTATATCACATGACCCGAAAAAGGGCAACTATTTCTACTTATTTCAGGATCTTTTTCAGTTCGTCCATAAAAGTATTGACGTCCTTGAATTCCCGGTAGACGGAAGCGAATCTTACATAGGCCACCGCCTCCAGATCTTTCAGCCGATCCATCACCATCTCGCCGATCTCGCTGCTGGAAATCTCCCTTAACTCTTTATTGAAAATCTCCGTCTCCACAGAATCCACCAGTTCCGTGATCTTTTCGGTGGGAATGGGACGTTTATGACAGGCCCGCAGGACGCCGGCCTCGATTTTGGCCCGGTCGTACGGTTCCCTGTTCTGATCCTTTTTGATAACAATCAGCGGGATCGTCTCTACTTTTTCATAAGTGGTAAACCGTTTGCCGCAGGCGTCGCACATCCTTCTTCTGCGGATGGCGTTGCTGTCCTCCACCGGCCTGGAATCCACCACTCTTGTATTATCCTGATTACAAAATGGGCATCTCATAACTGCACTTATCCTCCAAAACTGATATGGACTATATTACCATGACCCGGCCCTTTTTTCAAACCGGCGCCGGTTATTCCTCACCCCAGGCATCCATCAGATGCGCCGCCACGAAACCGACGGCAAAGCAGACGGCCGCCAGCAGAAACTGGAGAACGCCTGTAAACGATGTGGGCAGGATCAGGATCACAGAAGAAATCACAAAGCCAAGGATCATCTTGGAGATAATACCGTGATACCTGTTCAGCAGACTGTTCACCAGCCGGGACAGCGCCGCCAGGGTAAGCAAAAATCCGATTCCCAGCGGAATACAGACCGCCATATCCAGCTTGGCGATTCCCGCAGCCATGGGCTGATACAGACCCATAAACAGAAGAACAGAGGATGAACTCAGCCCCGGAACGATCATACTCAGCCCCCAGATGCAGCCGCAGAAAACATACCAGCCAAAGTTGGGCTGGATATTGCCGCCCATGCCGGTTTCCATGATATTAAAAAAGATAAAAGCCACCGCCAGCGTCACAATGAAAAAGGACCAGCCTTTTTTGGGTGAATCATCCACAGATCCTCTCAGCAGCCCCGGCACCGTCCCGCAGATCAGTCCGGAAAAAAGGGCCGTAGCCAGCACCGCATAATTGTTAAAGAACACCTCCACCACTTTTGCCACCAGCACAAAGCCCACAAGTCCTCCCAGGATCACGCTGATCAGCAAAGATTTATTCTTTTTGAACGTTGATATGGGATGGCTTAGAAACTCCATGATCGGCTCGTAAATGCCAAAAGCGACGCAGAGCACTCCTCCGCTGACACCCGGCAGGATCGCTCCCGTACCGATCAGTATCCCCTGCAGGAAACGTAAAAGCCAATTGTTCGACTTCTTTTTTACAGACTCCATTACACTTATCCTCCTGAATTACTCTTCCTTATTTTTCCCCTTTTTGCGTCTTTTGCCTCTTTGGTCGTTTCAACTTAAGTAACTTTTCATACTCCGCAGCGCATTCTTTTCCAGCCTGGAAACCTGAGCCTGGGAAATGCCGATTTCTCCGGCCACCTCCATCTGCGTCTTCCCTTCGAAAAAACGCAGTTCGATGATATGTCGTTCCCTCTCCCCCAGCCGTCCCATGGCTTCCTGCAGCGACAGATCCTCGATCCAGTTTTCTTCCCGGTTTTTCCGGTCGCTGATCTGATCCATCACATAAAGGGTATCGCCCCCTTCCGTATAAACAGGCTCATACAGACTCATGGGGCTTTGAATGGCATCCAGCGCATAGACGATATCCTCCTTTTGAATCCCCACTTCCTGCGCGATTTCCGCGATGGTCGGTTCCTTCAGGTGATTTTTCACGTAATTTTCTCTGGCGAAAATCGCTTTGTAAGCCGTGTCCCGCAGGGAACGGCTGACCCGGATGCTGTTATTATCCCGCAGATAGCGGCGGATTTCCCCGATAATCATGGGCACCGCGTAGGTGCTGAACTTCACGTTCAAAGTGGTGTCAAAATTGTCGATGGCCTTCATCAGACCGATACATCCGATCTGGAAAAGGTCGTCCGCCGCCTCGCTGCTGTTGGAAAACCGTTTGATCACGCTTAAAACCAGGCGCAGATTCCCCTTGATATAGAGTTCCCTCGCCTCTTTGTCTCCCTGCTTGATCCGCCGGAACAGTTCCGTTTTTTCCTCTTCGCTTAGGATCGGCAGTCTGGATGTATTGACTCCGCATATTTCCACTTTGTTCAGCGCCATAACAAGAACCTCCTGGAACATTTTTCTACTTAAGATGGTTCTCATTAAAGCGCCCCGCTATGCGTTTCTGAAAAAAATAAAAAAAGTTTTAGTCCTTGACAAAATGCCGGACGCATACATTATATAAACAAAACAGGGAGTGGTCAACCTGCGTTTTTTTGAATTGAGACAAAAAGAAGTGATCAATATCTGCACCTGCAAAAGCCTGGGCTGTCCGGTGGATGTGGAATTTGAATGTAAATCGGGGCGGATCCTGGCGCTTGTCATTCCAGGGCCGGGAAAATTCTGGGGAATGCTGGGCAGGGACTGTGAATATATAATTCCCTGGGACTGCGTGGTTCAGATCGGAGACGATATCATACTGGTGGAAATCAAAGAAGATATGTGCCTGAAGAAATTCTCCTGAAAAACCAGGCGCCTGCCGCATGATAACCTGCCGCAGACGCCTGTATTTATCTCATGCTCAGCTCCATCCCAGAGCCTTTCTTTTCTCTTCAAAATCTTTCACGATCTGATTTCCCAAAGCTTTCGGATCGGTGTTGACCACCATCACGCCGCCCAGGAGTTCTTTCGTGTCCTCTTTCAGGAATTTTGTCACTTTTGCAGAACCAAAAGTCTGAGGCTCCACACAGTGGTAACTGTTCAACCCCAGCAGACGGAAAGCCAAAGCCGCGCCCACGCCTTTTTCATTGCCCCACTCGGGACTGGACTGGGCAAAGGGCATATCCTTAAGAGGCTTCTGGCATTTTCCCGCCACGCCGGAGAGGATACCGGTGGATCTGGTGTTGTCAATGCACTCTCCCACATGCCATACCGGCGGCATATTGTACTCCTGCAGGAATTTTTTCAGGCCTTCCCCGCATTTGGTCTTTACCGCCTCCATGTTGCAGTATCCCAGTTTCAAAAGCGGGAAGGACGCACAGCCGTTGGTCAGGATCAGAATGTCGTTTCTCAGCAGGATATCCGCCACATCCACGATACACCGTTCATAAACGGTTTTGGGATTGGTACATCCCACCACATTGACGATACCTTTGATCTGTCCGCTTTGAATGGCTTTTGCAAGAGGTTCAAAGGACCCCAGATCTTTGGTGACGCTTTCCACGCTGAAGCCCAGTTCCGCCTCCACCTCGTAGGGCGGGATAAAGACCGGGATTCCCTGGCGGGCTTCAAAACTTTCGATACCGCGCAGTACAATTTTGCGGGCAATTTCCGTTGTTTCTCCGATATTGGAATGGGTATGGTCATAGGCAATGTGTTCCGCTCCCGGCAGTTTGGTGGAATCCTCAGTGGTCACCACCGTCGTGCGGAAACAATTGGCCACGTCCATGATGGCCGGATAGATATCCTGTACGTCCGCGATCCAAAGATCCAAAGCGCCTGTAGCCAGCACCAGCTCCGCTCCCGGCGGATTGCACAGCGGAATCACATTGTCATAGCGGTACATGGCCGACAGCCCGGTACAGCAGATTCCGTAAAACTGGATCCCTTTGGCTCCTTTGGATTTTGCCAGTTCTATCATTTCCTCGCTGTGGCCCAGACGGACAATTTCGCTGACCAGCGTAGGCATATGGCCGTGAACGGCGATATTTACATAGCCTTTTTTCAGCGCGCCGATGTTGACCATACATTTACGCCGCTGTCCCACGCCAAACAGACTGTCTGTGGCCAGATTGGTATCCACCACGGTACCAAAGACGAAGGCCAGTCCGGTACGCAGGAACTGCTGCATGATGTTTCTCCAGTCTCCGTCACAGGCTTCACCGGAATTATGCATGGCCTCAAATACTTCGTGATACGTGCTGATGGGAAGGATATCCAGCTCTTTCCATACCTGCTGACGCTCCGGCGGAGCGGCATACTTGATGGTTTTATATTCATCCGCCTCCGGACGGCTCAAATCCTCCAGCAGCAGATTGGCAAAATCAATGGCAATCTCATTGACCGTTCTGCCCTCCGTCTCGATGTCAAAGGATTTTGCTGTGGCGATCAGTTTTTCTTCTCCCAGGATAGGCAGCGGCAGTTTTCCCTGCGCCGCCCATTTCAGGGAAAGGATTGCTTCACGGGCATGCATGCCGTGCTGCGCCGTTCCGGCGGCTACCGCCCGCAGCATATTTCTGGCTACGATCAGATCCGCGTCCGCGCCGCAGACGCCCCTGGGGCTTTTCTTGGTAATCCGGCAGGGACCCATATGACAGATCCGGCAGCAGACGCCGGCCAAGCCGAAATTACACTGGGGCTGCTGCTGATCAAACCGGTCAAAGGAATTATCGATTTCCAGCTGTTCCATCCGCAAAAGCATCTCCTTTACCGCCGGATCCGGCGTCTTGTCGATGACATCCTGTTTGGTGGGAAAGGTTTCCCGGTACGCTTTCACAGCCTCCATATAATCCGTCACGTCATTGGGATCATGGTGATGATGGTGGGTGATCACATTCCCGTTCTCATCCACGTGAGTATGTACTTCCTTGCTCATATAGCGCGCCTCCTTTGTGTGATTTGTATGTTTTTTCTTATTATTTCGTTAATTTTTTATCTATATTTACTATATCATTCCAGGAACGTTTTATGGAATCAACGATTCTTTGATCCCCATCAACGATCCGTTGATACGCATTCATGGACATTCACTCCTGCGTCTTTTAAAATGGATTTATCAACCGAAAAAGGAGGAACCTTCTCCATGGGTCTGATGATCTTAAGCGGATATGCGCTTCCTTTTTCCCGTATTCTGGCAATCCTGATCTGGGCTGCCGGTCTTTCTTTCCATATCGTACTGATGGTCTGGTTTACGGTTCATTTCATGATGCCGCCCGTCCTTTCCAAGGTATACGCAAGCTATTTCATCGTTTACGTGGGTATCGCTGCAGCGGCCCTTCCGTCTTCAGCGCTGGGGCATGCTGCCGTCGGCCTCGTCTGTTCCTGTTTTGCCATGGCAGTCTTCTTTCCGTTACTCCTCCTCCTCATTCTTCGCTGCGCAAAAGAAGGGGAACCGGAAGATTTCCGGAAACCCCTTCTTGGTATCTGCGCCGCGCCGGCCAGTCTCTGTCTGGCCGCCTATCTCACCTGTGCCAGCCGCCCCCGAGCCGACCTGGTCTGTCTCTTTTTGCTGTTTTCCCTCATTCTTTATACACTGGCTATGCTGCGGCTGTTTTTTTATCTGCGTCTTCCCTGGACGCCTGCTTTTTCCGCTTACACCTTCCCCACTGTCATCAGCGCCGTCGCTGTGCAAAAAGCAGCGGGTTTTCTTTCTCTGCCGGAATCGCTGGAAACGCTTCTGCGCACTGTCGCCTTTTTTCAGACAGTGATCGCCTGTCTGATCCTGACCGTGGTGCTGATCCGCATGCTGATCTGCGTCATTCATACCTGACGATTTCCTTTTTCAGCCGTTTCATGATTCTTTTTTCCAGGCGGGAAATATAAGATTGGGAAATTCCAAGAAGATCCGCCACCTCTTTTTGCGTCTTTTCTTTTCCATCGTCTGACTGCAGTCCGTACCGCAGCCGTATGATGGTCTGCTCTCTGGGAGAAAGCTTTTCGATGGCTTTTCCCAGGAGCGTACATTCCACCTCATGTTCCAGATCTTTATAGATAATATCTTCCTCCGTACCCAGGATATCTGAAAGCAGGAGTTCATTTCCATCCCAGTCCACATTCAGCGGTTCATCGATGGACACCTCCATCCTGGTCTTGTTATTTCTCCTCAGATACATCAGAATCTCATTTTCAATACATCGTGACGCATAAGTAGCCAGCTTGATTTTCCGGGTGGGATTAAACGTATTGATCGCTTTGATCAGCCCGATGGTCCCGATGCTGATCAGGTCCTCCACGCCCACTCCCGTATTGTCAAACCGCTGGGCAATATAGACCACCAGTCTCAGATTATGCTCGATCAATTCATCCCTGGCCTCCTTATCCCGGCCGCTTCCCAGATTTTCTATGGCCTTCGCTTCTCTCCCGGCATCCAGGGGCGCCGGCAGGACGTCTGTACCGCCGATGTAAAAAATTTCCCCCGGTCTTTTAAAAATCATTCTGGAAAACCCTGGAAACATCCCGAACCGGATCCGGTTCGGCAATACCGCATGCATCATAATCCATTCCTCCTAACCGTTTACTAAATCCGGATTTAAAATCATCTGACAGCCCTCCATAAAAGCGGCTCCTTCCTTCACCAAAGCCACCACCGGACGCAGGACCGTCCTGCTCTCTCTCCCGTTCTTTATGGTCAGAGAATCCAGGGTGAGCGCCAGCAGCACGCCTGTCTCGCATCCCAGGCTGCAAAAGGGAATATAGCGGGGACAAAATTGCGTCAGATCCCCTCCCTGCAGCAGCATTTTCATTTCTCCTTCCTTTACCACGGATACCGGTTTTCCGGTCAGCGCATCCCGCAGCCGGTTTCCCGTATCACAAAAACCCGTTACCTTCCTGCAATTTGTTCCCGCGTACAGTACGATCTCATACAGATTCGTTCCTTTTCCCTTCAGACGGGCGTATACCAGGATTGCAGCAGTAATAATCAGGTAACCTGTGGCTGCAAGAAACAAAAAGAACCAAAAACCGGTCCGGGAAAAATAACGTCTCATCACCGTCAGCAGGCCGCCGGTGAGAAAAGACGCCAGATATAAGAGCAGCAAGCCTTGTAACAGTTTATGCCAGTCCTTGATTTTGCATCCAAACTTTACCATTATCGTGTTAATTACCACATGCACCAGTATCGTATTCAAAAACTTCTGCGAAAGCATTCCCATGGCGATGAGCAGGGACACGGACAGCGCCCCGAAGGCTCCTCCCGCCAGGCTTCTGATCTGTGTGGCAGAACAGTGAAGAAGCCGGTTTACCAGACGCAGGAGGAAATAATCCATCACCAGGTTCGTCGCGAAAAAAACATCTATGAACAGTTCATAGTACAAAAAACACCCCCCATAACCTCTGAATACGCACTTACTGGAATAAGCAAAATTCATTATAGGTTATGGAGAGTGTTTTATTTGTCAAAAGCAAGCTGTCGTATTTTATAACATTTCGACAGCTTTTCCTTCTCTTTTTTATTTTATGTTAAGTGTGGCCGGCGCTCCTTTCCGCCTTAGAGCGCTCCGTGCATCAGCGCCAGCGCCCGGCGCATCTTTTCCAGCGGCAGCTGTCCCGGCGCCGAAGCTTCTTCCACCGCCGCAAAGGTGACGCTGGAACCAAAGATTTCTCCGCTGATCCTGCTGACCACACCCTGGCCTCCCATGGCCATGGAGATCAGCGGACAGCTGTACCGTTCCTTTGCCTCACAGGTGGCCGCCAGCAGTTTCAGGACATCTTTTGGCTCTTTTGGCATCACCGCGATTTTCAGAATATCCGCCCCGGCCTCCTCCATGCGCCCGAAAAGGGAGAGCATCTCATCCACCGGCGGCGTGTCGTGGAAATGATGGTTGGAGCAGACTATGGCGCAGCCCTTCTCATGGATCTTTTCGATCAATGCGCCGGTTCCTCCCTCCAAAAAAAGCAGTTCCACGTCCAATGCGTCCGCCAGTCCCCACCGGGACACCGTCTGGTTCAGGTTCACATAAGCTTCTGTCGAAAAAGGACGAACTCCGCCTTCCTTCTCCGTGCGGAAGGTGAAAAGAATCGGAATCTGTCCCATTATGACGCGAAGAGTCGATAAAATTTCCTGCACCCGAGAAAGATTCTCCACCTGCTCAAAGTAATCCGCCCGCCACTCCACCAGATCCGGCCTGGCGGCGGCGATACGATACGCCTGCTTTTCGATCTCTTCCTTTGTCCGTCCCGTTACGGGAACACAGATTTTGGGAATTCCTTCCCCGATGGTCAGGTTTCTTATTTGCACCGGTTTTACCATGATTGCTTACCTCATTTCAAACATACTGACAGCCCCAGGCTGCTGATTTTCAGTATAAAGTCTGGGGCTGTATCTGTCAATCTGCCGTCTGTCACGACTCCAGCGGCACCACGTAAAACCGTTCTTCCAGAGACGATTCCGTAAAATTCTCTTGCACATCTTGGGAAACATCTGTCAGATCGAACTCCTTTTCTTTGGTAAAAAGCAGGCTCTCCACCTGATTCACATCAAGGATACGATCAAGTGCACACTCTACAATATGCTGCCCGCTTCCTTCCGGCATTCCTTCCGATCCTCCCATTCCAGGATACAGATCGACATATACTGTTCCGTCTTTCATTATGACACCATTCAGGCACGGTGGACGCACTCCTTTTTCAGCGCTTCCATATATCAAATATTTCCCGTCTGGAATCTCCGTCACGGCTCTCATCGAAATTGGTGATATTTCTACCTCTTTTAGAATTGCACCGCTTTCTCCCAACGGAATATCCATTTTGCATTCTCGCATTTTATCACTGCCTTGCAGCGTCCATTCAAATTCCCACACTCCTTCTGTAATCGGAGTAAAATCTGTCTTTTTTTCATAGATGCCCAGATTGGAAAATTTTACATGAATCGGTTTATCAAGCAAAAAACCTTTTTCCAGTTTATAATGATTTAATATAAGATTAAATTCCAGACTGCCATCCTCCTGTATATATTTTTCAATCAGCCTCCCATCCTCCGTATAAGCCAGAGGATTTCCATTGCCATACACATTCTTTCCGTCCGTACCTCTGACAATCCCATTGTAAAAACCGCCGCTCCAGTTGATTTTATCTTCTCCATCCACCGTCACTTCAATTTTCTCCATCGCCGGCTCTGCACCTTCCGGCAGATCAAATCCTTCTACCTTAAAAGCCAGATGGGCATAATAATTATCCACAATGCTCTGCACCGCTGTAATGGTAACGCCCTGATCGGTGACGGCCTGATTGATCGCAGAAGAAGTCCCATTCCCATCCATCTCCTGCATCTGCTCTTCGCTGACGTGAAACGTCTCTTCCAGTCCTTTGCTCCACCAGCGCTGATAGACGGCAGCCCCCACGCTGACGGTTCCTACAAGGGCGGCTGCCGCTGCCGCCGCCAGCCAGAGCCTTTTTTTGCTCTTTCTGCGGCCCGCCGGCACTTCCGGTCTGTTCTGCCGCTGCGTTTCCTGATGGATCGCCGCAAACGCTTCCTGCGCCCTTTCCTGTACAATATCCGGGATATCCACCGGTTCCTGCAATATTTTGATGATATGTTCCTGTCTCATATGGTTTTCCTCCTCGCTTCGGGGTAATACATTTCTGCCAGTTTCTCCCTTGCCCGGGCCAGCCTGGTCCGCACAGTGCTCTCCGGGATATCCAGTATGGCTGCCACCTCTGAAGTTTTAAACCCTTCCCCGTAGTACAACATCACCGTCAGCCGGTACCGTTCGTCCAGACTTTTTACCGCTTCCTGCCACTCCAGATTTTCATAGCCCACTTCATAGGATGCGCCCTCCGGCAAATCCCCCGTCAGCATCAGCCGTTTTCTTTTTTCCAGAAGATCGCTGCACTTATTGATCAAAATCCGCGTCATCCAGGTACGAAAATACCGATTTTGTTTCAGTTCCGGGAGTTTTTCCCAGCAGGCCAGGATCGTATCCGAAATGGCGTCCGCCGCATCCTCGTCATGACCGAGAATCGCCCTAGCCGTTTTATACATATGCTGCATCTGAGACTGCATCAGCTGTGTGAAAGCGTCCGCGTCCCGCTGCTTCGCTCTGTTCACTAAATTTTCCATCTTTTTTTCCTTTCTTTTTCCGTACGTACGAAGGGCAAATTTACTGCCTTACACTTATTAGACGGTCCGGCGCCGAAAAATGTTCCCGGAAAAAACAATCTGTGTTATACTTTTTTTATCTTACCCAAGCCCCGCTGTCAACCGGGGATATCTCAGATACAGTCAGGAGGAAATTATGGAACTGCCAATTACAGGACATACGAAACTTACCGCGCTTCTTGGCAAACCGGTGGCCCACAGTCTGTCGCCGCTGATGCACAATGAAGCCTTTCATCTGCTGGGCCTGGATTACGTTTATCTCTGTTTCGAGGTGGACGAGACTTCTCTGCCGGATGTGGTTAAAGGACTGCGCTTTGCCGGTATCCGGGGCTTTAATCTGACCATGCCCAACAAAAACAAGATCATGGAACTGCTGGATGAACTTTCCCCCGCCGCCCAGATGATCGGCGCGGTCAATACGGTGGTCAACGAAGACGGAAAACTGGTGGGGCACAACACCGACGGCACCGGATTCATGCGCTCCGCCGCGGATGCGGGATTTAAACTGAAAGGAAAAACCATGACGCTGCTGGGAGCAGGCGGCGCCGCCACCGCCATCGCCGCCCAGGCCGCCCTGGACGGGATGGAAGAAATCCGTATTTTTGTGCGTTCCACCAGCCGGTTTTATCAGCGGATCAGCCGTCTGGCCGACACCATCAGCCGTACCACCAACTGCCGCGCCTTCATCTGCGATAATGATGATCAAAAAGCTTTGCGCCGTTCTCTGGATGACAGCCATATCCTGGTCAATGCCACATCTGTGGGCATGGAGCCTCATACGGATGCTTCTCTGATCACAGATCCTTCCTGGTTTCACAGGGAACTGGCCGTGGCCGACATCATCTACGAACCCCGCAGGACGAAGCTTCTTTCTCTGGCCGCATACGCCGGCTGCCCTGTGATGAACGGCCTGTACATGCTGCTGTACCAGGGCGCGGAAGCATTCCGTCTGTTCACCGGATGTGAGATGCCCACCGAGCCTATAAAAGAAAAGTTTTTCAGCAAATAGAAAGCAAAACCATTGACAAAATATTCTTTTTCCCATACAATGAATAGAAATTGAACAAAACCTGAAAATGCAGTGACAGGGAGGAGTACATAATCGCCGGATGCCCAGAGAGGAGACGGCTGGTGGAAGTCTTCGTGAAAGGATTATGGAAGGTAGCCTTCGAGCAGTGGACCGAACCGCATCTGTGATGCACAGTAGGCTTCAACGTTTTTTCCACGTTACAGGAAAGCAATATAGTTTTTTGTATTGTTCAAGTGCAGAGAATATTCTCTGAAATCAGGTGGTACCACGGTTATGAATCGTCCTGAGCTTTTAAAGCTCAGGACGTTTTTTATAACAGGGAGTTTCAGTTTCCCTGCCGCCGGAAGAGGAAATGAAAAAGGGAGGTTCATCGAATGAAACAGATTACAGGAAATAAGCTGCTGGTAAAGGCATTGAAGGAAGAAGGCGTGGAAAAGCTTTTCGGCTATCCCGGAGCCACCACCATCGATCTGAGCGATGAGTTGGGCAGAGACGGAACCATCGATATCATCCTGCCACGCCACGAACAGGCTCTGGTTCATGAGGCGGACGCCTACGCCAGAACTACCGGAAAGGTGGGCGTCTGTCTGGTAACCAGCGGACCTGGCGCAACCAATGTGGTAACGGGTCTTGCTACCGCCAATTATGACAGCGTGCCCCTGGTATGCTTCACAGGCCAGGTCGCCCGTGCCCTGATCGGCAACGACGCCTTTCAGGAGGTTGATATTGTAGGCATCACCAGAAGCATCACCAAATACGGCGTCACCGTAAGAAAAAGAGAAGATCTGGGACGTATCATCAAGGAAGCGTTCTACATCGCCCGCACGGGCCGTCCCGGACCGGTGCTGGTGGACCTTCCCAAGGACGTCATGGGGGAACTGGGAAGTCCCGAGTATCCCAAAACAGTAAACATCCGCGGCTATAAGCCCAGCACCGGCGTTCACATCGGCCAGCTGAAAAAAGCGCTGAAAATGCTGCAGAAGGCGAAACGTCCTCTGTTTCTGGCCGGAGGCGGTCTGAATATTTCCAGAGCAGATGAAATCTTTACCCAGGTGGTGGAAAAGACCCAGGTACCTGTGGTGACCACCGTCATGGGCAGAGGGGCTATCCCCACGGATCATCCGCTGTTTGTGGGAAATCTTGGCATGCACGGCGCTTATGCGGCCAATATGGCGGTCAGCAACTGTGACCTGCTTTTTTCCATCGGTACCCGGTTCAATGACCGTATCACCGGCAAGCTGCACGATTTCGCCCCAAAAGCAAAAATCGTTCATATCGATATCGACACCTCATCCATATCCAGGAATGTCCATGTGGATATCCCCATCGTGGCCGACGCAAAGGAAGCCATCGAGAAGATGGCCGAGTATGTGATGCCGGTAAACACCATACGATGGCTGTCTCAGATCGACGACTGGAAGAAGGAACATCCGCTGACCATGAAAACGGGCAAAAAGCTGAGCCCGCTGGATATCATTGAGGAAATCAACCGTCAGTTTGACAGGGCCATCCTGGTCACCGACGTTGGGCAGCATCAAATGCTGGTAGCCCAATACGCCCAGATCAACCACTCCAAACATCTGATCATGTCCGGCGGACTGGGAACCATGGGTTACGGTCTTCCCGGAGCCATAGGCGCCAGGATCGGAAATCCGGATCATGCTGTCATCGCCATCACCGGCGATGGCGGCGTACAGATGAATATTCAGGAGATGGCCACCGCCGTACTGGAGGAACTGCCCATCATCATCTGTATTTTCAACAATGAATACCTGGGCATGGTACGTCAATGGCAGAAACTATTCTACGGAAAACGGTACGCCATGACAAACCTGCGCTCCGGCGCTCTCTCCAGACGCACCAATGGAGAAGAATATCCGGAATACACACCGGATTTTGTCAGACTGGCCGAAAGCTACGGTGCAAAAGGATACCGGGTGACGAAAACAGAAGAAATCGCTCCCGCCTTTGAAGAGGCAAAAAAGAACACCAAATGCCCGACGCTGATTGAGTTTATCATCGACCCGGAGGAGATGGTTTACCCCATGATCCAGCCGGGCGGAAATCTGGAAGAAATGATCATGGACTGTTAGGAGGGACGGACGAAGATGGATAAAGGAATGAAAAAAAGATGGATCTCTTTGTATGTGGAGAATCAGGTAGGCGTACTTGCTAAAATTTCCGGTCTCTTTTCCGGAAAAAGCTATAATCTGGACAGCCTGACCGTGGGAACGACAGAAGATCCCACCGTCTCCAGAATGACCATCGCCACAGTCAGCGATGATGAAACCTTTGAGCAGATCAAAAAACAGCTCAACCGCATGGTAGAAGTCATCAAAGTAATCGATTTCACCGATATCTTCGTACGGATGAAGGAGATTCTCTATATCAAAGTCAAAAAATGTTCCGCAGCGGAGAAGGTGGAGCTGTTCCAGATCGCTGAAACCTTCAAAGCCAGGGTTATCGACTACGGAAAAGACAGTCTGCTGTTGGAATTCGTTCAGACAGCCACCAAAAACGACGCCGTAATCAAGCTGATCAAAGAAGAATACAAATCCATCGAAGTGGTCCGCGGCGGCAGCGTGGGCATCGAATCCATCAGCATGATGGAGCGCTGAAAAAGACATCAAAAGAGGGAGCATCCGCTCCCTTTTTTGATGTCTTCTATCCCTTGTTCAGATTTTGAAAACCACAGCTTTGATCAGCGTACTAAGACCGGCACAGATGAATACGATGGTAATTATCTTTTTCACCGTCGCTTCGCTGAGCCTGCTGTCCACCCGGCTGCCAAGGAACATACCGCAGATCACACCCACTGCGGAGATCAGTGCCAGCTTGATGATGTCCAGATTGTAGAATCCCGTGAAGATATAGATCAGCAGACGGACCGTATTTTCAATGAAAAAGATAAAGCACATCTGTCCACGGAACTGATTGCGATTTACGTAACCTGTTCTCTCGATATAAGCTACAAAAAACAGGTTGATGCCGTAAAGGCCGGCGGTAAAACCGGAAGCGATGGAAACCAGCGCCATGACGATCATGTTGCCGGAGGATCTGGTGGATTCCTTTCTGGTCAGCATCTCGATGCCGCAGATCACAATCACCAGACCCAGCAGCGCTTTCAGCACCCAGGAGGTGGCGTATTTGAGCAGCAGCAGACCGGGCACCATACCGATCAGGATACAGACGATCATCGGAATCGTATCTTTGACGGAGAAAGCTTTCCGGTTTTTAAAGGATATGTACAGATTCAGCGGCCAGTTCATCAGCAGATTCATGGGCGTGATCTGATTATTCTGCAGCGTGGTCAGCGACAGCATGGGATTGGAAATCAGGGGATCTCCAAAACCGGCCAGTCCCTTCACAAAATAAGAACAAAACTGAACAACAAATAAAAATAACGCAAGACCTATGGTAATTTCCATGACGCTCCCCCTTGTCTGTTTCTTTTATCGAAGCCCAGTATACTCGCCTTTTTCTGATCTGTCTATCAGATTCCTGCTCTTTTGACAAAATCAGGCATGGGGAATGTTGGTAAACTCGGAAATTTCCCGGCTGACCGTACACAGATCTTCCACGCTTAGATCATGAAGATCGCTGTGACCGGTGATCCGGGCAAAGGTTTTTAATTCCTCCAGAGAGACATGCAGGAAATTTGCCACCCGCTGCGCCGCCGCATCCACCTTCAGCCGGCTGCGAAGCTTCGGATCCTGGGTGGCAATTCCCACGGGACACATACCGCTGCCGCAGATCCGGTACTGCTGACAGGCGGCCGCAATCAGCGCCGCCGAGGCGATGGCCACAGCGTCCGCTCCCATGGCGATAGCCTTAGCGAAATCCGAGGATACACGAAGTCCTCCCGTGATCACCAGGGAGATATCAGAACGGACCGAATCCAGATACTTTCTGGCCCGGTACAGGGCATACACGGTGGGCACGCTGGTGGAATCCCGCACCAGCCGGGGGCTGGCGCCTGTGGCCCCTCCCCGGCCGTCGATCGTGATGAAATCCGGCTGGGCAAACACACAGTACTCCAGATCCCGCTCAATCTTTCCCGCGGCAATCTTGATGCCAATGGGCCTGCCGTCCGAACGGCGGCGCAATTCCTCCACCAGATTTTTCAGATCTTCCTTTGTGTTTATATCCGGAAACCGGGAAGGGCTGATCACATCCTCTCCCAGCGGTTTATTACGAACCCGGGCGATTTCCGGCGTCACCTTGCTGCCCGGCAGATGCCCTCCCATACCGGGTTTGGTTCCCTGGCCGATCTTAATCTCGACGGCATCGGCTTTACGCAGATTTTCATCGGTTACACTGTACTGATTGGGCACATATTCAAAGATATAACGGTAGGACGCTTCCTGCTCCTCCGGGAGGATCCCGCCTTCTCCGCTGCACATGGCGGTTTTTGCCAGAGCGCTCCCCCTGGCGAGGGCCACCTTTGCTTCCCGCGACAGCGCTCCGAAGGACATATGGGAGATGTAGACCGGCCCGGAGAGAATCATCGGCTTTTTGGCATGTTTCCCGATCACCGTCATGGTGTTGACCGGCGCATGCTCATCCAGGGGCGGCGGATTCAGCTGTGCACCCAACAGCAGAATCTCATCCCACCCCGGCATGGGCATCCGAGTTCCCATGGCTTCAATCAAAGAACTGCCGCTGACCGCCATCTGATGGATTTCTTTCATATAACGGCAGGTTTCATCTGTCCGCGCATAATCTGATGGATATTCCAGCCCGGCCTGCGCTCCAGCAGCGGCATGTTCATCCTTTTTCTTAACAGCCTGTTCCTCCAGCAGCATAAAACGCTCCGGCGGCTGCTTGCAGACAGGACATTCCTTCAAATCCTGGAAGCGCTTTCCTTCTTTCTCCTCATCAAACACATACCCGCATACACTGCACCTGTACCTTGCCATATCGCTCCTCCTTTTCATAGAATTAACAGGATTTTTTCTCTGATATTATAAATGCCCTGCAGATCCCATAGAATCTGCGGGGCATCTGATTCACATATTACTTTCTGTTTTTCAGGAAATCCGGAATCTGAATATCCTTTTTCGGCACCGTACTGGTGGTAGGAGCGCTCTGTGCCGGCGGAATCTGAAGAGTGGGCATCGTAAAGCCCTGCGTAAAGGCCGGTTTTTGCTGCTCCTGTTTTGGCTCACTGGAAGTCCTGGGAACATTGAACATACTTTTGGATCCGGAGGAGGATACGCTGGGCTGTTTTGCCGTCGCATCATTTAAACCGGTGGCGATCACCGTGATTTTTGCCGTATCCACAGCCGTATCATCGTACAGCGCGCCAAAGATAATATTGGTATCTTCGCCCGCCAAATTCTGTACATAGCTCACCGCATCGTTGGCATCCATCAGGGAAATATCGCCGGAAATATTGACGATTACATCGGTCGCACCGTTGATGGTCGTCTCCAGCAGCGGACTGGCAACCGCTTCCTGTACTGCCTCCAACGCTTTATCATCGCCTTTAGCTTCGCCGATACCGATATGGGCGATACCCTTGTCTTTCATTACCGTCTGTACATCGGCAAAGTCCAGATTGATCAAAGCAGGAAGATTGATCAGGTCTGTGATGCCCTGTACCGCCTGCTGCAGTACTTCATCGGCTTTCTTCAGCGCTTCCGGCATGGTGGTGCGCCGATCCACGATCTCCAGCAGTTTATCGTTGGGGATCACAATCAGCGTATCCACGTTATCCTGCAATTTATCGATTCCCATCAGAGCATTGCTCATGCGGGTTCTGGCCTCGAAACGGAAGGGTTTTGTCACTACGCCGACCGTCAGGATTCCCATCTCCTTGGCAAGGCCTGCTACGATCGGAGCCGCGCCCGTTCCGGTGCCGCCGCCCATGCCGCAGGTAACAAATACCATGTCAGCTCCTTCCATCAGCTTTCTCAGTTCATCGACGCTTTCTTCCGCAGCCTTCTCGCCTACTTCCGGTTTCGCGCCTGCGCCCAGACCTTTGGTCACCTTCTCACCGATCTGAAGAACGGTAGGTGCTTTACAAAGGGTAAGCGCCTGTTTATCTGTATTAACGCCAACGAATTCTACTCCGCTGATCGCTTCTTCCACCATTCGGTTTACTGCGTTGTTTCCTGCGCCGCCCACACCGATCACAATAATCTTTGCGGATGATTCCGCTTCATTCGACATAATTTCTAACAAGGTACTTCCTCCTTTTGCACTTTCGCATATCTTTATTCCCCAGGGGAATCTTATCCTTCCGAAGCCGTCCCGCTTTGCCATACAAAACAGGCAGCATATAGATATATAATATAGTTTCCCGCAGAATTAATCAACTCTTTTTTTCAATTTTTACGAAGTTTTCACAATCACTCCGTACTCTCTTCCTCCAAAGTTTCTTCCCCGGAAGCATCCTCCTGGGAAGCGTCCTCCCCGGAACCCTCTTCTTCGGAAGTATCTTCTTCGGAAATATCTTCTTCTGAAGTATCCTCTTCCTGCGTGTCTTCTTCCAAAGTATCCTCCTGGGAATCCGTCTGCTCATCCTCCGGTACGTCTTCCGTAAAAATGATATTGACCGTATCCTTGGTATAATCTTCCATATGAAGCACCCCGGACTTTCCGGTCAGTTTGGGAAGAATAGCCGCCACCCTGGTGATCTTCTCCTCCAGAAGATTATCCACGCCCAGCGTCACCCGGATCGTGCCGTAATACAGCGTGATCTCGTACTTGTCATTGAACTCCACCTGATCCGGCATGATATCATACTTTTCCACGATTCTGGCAATTCCCAGAATGGTATTGAACACGCTGTCATCCTTTACCGGAAGTTTTTCCTCCAGCGCCACGCTCTCAAAGGTCAGTCCGGTAATACAGGGCACATCGGTGACTGCGGCATGGTAATTGGTTTCATTTTCATCCACCACTTCCACCGGATCCACGATCACCTGCTGGGGCTCCACCACCGTACTCTCCGTATTTTCCCCCGCATCCGGAGCCACTTCGCTCTCCACCACGATCCCGTCTTTGTCAAAATACATATTGCAGTCCAGATACCGCACATAGCCGACGATCTGCTTTTCATTGACATGGAGCCGGATCTTGCCTGGAGACACCTGCTCGATCTTTATGTCCTCCACAAAAGGCAGTTCATCCGTCACCACATTTTTCCTGAAGACGGACAAAAGGAAGGAGTTGGAAGCAAGGGGGCCGGAAAGCGCCACGTCTTTTACTTCTTCCTCCGAATTTCTGGTATTTCCCACAATCTCCACGTCATCCACATGGTACACTGTCAAAAATACGATCAGCGCAATGCAGACCGCCAGCGCCGCCCCTCCCACAATGATGCGAAAAAGAGTTTTGTTCATTTTTTTTCTATATCGAAAACGTTTATCTATCAACAGTAATTTTCCCTCCGAGTGCCGCCAGATTTTCACAGAAATTTTCATATCCTCTTCTGATGAAATGCGGATTCTCGATAACGGTGACGCCGTCGGCGGCCAGCCCGGCAAGGACCAGCGCCGCCCCTCCCCGCAGTTCCTCGGCAAACACGTGCTGTCCTTTCAGCGCAGATGTGCCGTGAATCAGCGCATCGCGGCCATCCACCAGGATCCTGGCCCCCATGCGGTTCAGCGGGGATACAATTTTAAACCGTTCTTCAAAAATCTGTTCTCGTATCACGCTGTCTCCCTTTACGGTAGCCAGCACGCTCATCAGGACAGACTGCATATCCGTGGGGAATCCCGGATACGCTTCGGTTTCCAGATATGGAACAGGATATCGGATCCGCCGACTGTCCGTTACTAGTTTACCACTGTTCCGGTAATATTGTCCACCCATTTTCTCGTAGACCTGCAAAATCGAAGTCAATTCTTCCACCGGCGCACGGTGCAGCGTCACCCGCCCTCTGGTGATGGCGCCGGCAAACAGATACGTACCGGCAGCGATGCGATCCGACGGAATGGTAAATTCTGTATCTTTGAGCTGACTTCCCCCTTCTATCACCAGGCAGTCCGTCCCCGTACCCTGGATCTTGACCCCCATCTTTTTGAGAAACAGACATAGATTTTTGACCTCCGGTTCCACCGCGCAGTTTTTCAAAACCGTCCTGCCTTTGCAGGCAGCAGCTGCCAGAATCGCATTTTCCGTGGCGCCCACGCTGCAAAAGGGAAACCGATGCTCTGTCGGCTGTATTTCCCGACAGCTGGCGTGGAGCATTCCCCTCCTCTCCTCCACATAAATCCCCATCTTCTTGAAAATTTTCAGATGAAGATCCACCGGCCGCCGTCCTATGGTACAGCCGCCCGGATAGGGAACCGTGACTTTTCCCCGGCGTCCCAGAAGGCTTCCCATCAGAATCACGGAAGAACGCATACGCCGGCCGTATTCCAGAGGAACGCAAAAACCATGGATATCTCTGCAATCCAGAGTAAGAACATGCCCCCGCCTCATCGTTCTGGCTCCCAGACTTTCCAGAATCCGCTCCATATCGCTGACATCCGTAATACAGGGACAGTTTTTCAGAACCGTAATCCCTCTATGTAAAACCGCAGCCGCCATCACCGGCAGCGCCGCGTTCTTGGAGCCCTGTATGTACACTGACCCGCAAAGCGCCCTTCCGCCTTCCACTCGAATTCTATCCACCTGGCACACTCCCAAATATTCACTTATAACCTATCATATTCAAAAAACACAGGTTTTGCTACAGAAATTCCTGCTTTTCCCAGCGGCTCACCGCAAGAGCCAGCCCCATCTCTCCCAGCAAAAACAAAACAGAAGTGCCTCCGTAGCTGATAAAAGGCAGGGTAATCCCAGTGTTGGGGATGGTGTTGGTCACCACAGCGATATTCAGGATTACCTGTATGGCCATATGCCCCATGATGCCCGCCGCGATCATGGCGCCCTGCAGATCCGGAGCATGAACCGCCGTCACCATCAGCCGCCAGATCAGCAGCGCAAACAGCGTCATCAGCAGCAACGCGCCCACCAGACCCGTCTCCTCACAGACAATGGAAAAAATCATGTCATTTTGTGCTTCCGGAACAAATCCCAGCTTTTGCAGACTGCTGCCCAGCCCTCTGCCAAAGATTCCTCCGCTTCCGATGGCATATAGCCCCTGTATGGTCTGAAAGCCTTTTTCATGCTCTTCCGGGTTTCGCCAAACCGCCAGACGTTCCAGCCGGTAACTCTCCATAGACAGAAAAATCGCCAGAAAGCCGATGCCGGCCGCCCCCATGCCGATGAATTTCCGATATCCGGGACTGGCCACAAAAATCAGAATCACTGCAATGCCAAGGATGATCACCGCCGTACTTAAATTATTGGTTCCCACCAGTCCCACCACCGGCAAAACCAGCGCCATGGTTTTTATCATAAATATCAGACTGTCCATGCCGCTTTGGCAGCGGTTGATATGCCAGGCCAGCAGCAGGATCACCGCCACTTTGGCAAACTCCGACGGCTGAAAGGAAAGGGACCCCAAAGACAGCCACCGTCTGGACCCGTTGTAAGCATCTCCAAACAGCAGCACCGCCACGCTAAGCAGCAGAGAAATCCCATACAGAGGCGGCGCGAACCGGATCATCACATGGTAATCCATATGCGAAACCATATAGCAGACCAGGAAACCCAACGCCGTGGCAAACAGCTGTTTTTTAAAGTAATAAGCAGGATCCTGAAAACGGACCCGTCCGTTGTACATACTGGTACTGTACAGCAGCGCCAGGCCAGCCGCTGCCAGCAGGACGACCAGCAGCGCCAGCGTCCTGTCCGTCATCCCCCCTCGCTCTTTTTTCATTGCTTCTGACCGGTCCTTTTTTCTTTTAATCTATGTGGGAAACCATCCCGTTTATGTCACATGCTGCCCAAATCCCGGACGGATGACAAAAAGAGGATCTTTCCGATCCTCTTTCCTGTTCTACAGGCGATTTACATACTCTTTAAATTTATCGCCTCTTTGTTCATAATTATCAAACTGTCCCCAGCTGGCACAGGCCGGAGACAAAAGAACCGCGTCTCCCGGCTTAGCCTTCGCGGCACAGATTTTTACCGCCTCCTCCAGGGAATCAGCCAAAATGGTGTCCGTGAATCCGCAGGCTTTTGCCGCCTCCTGAATCTTTTCTCTGGTCTGTCCGATCAGCACCAGGCAGCGCACCTTTCCGTCAAAGGAATTAATCCATTCGGTGTACTCCGACTGCTTGTCATATCCGCCGCCGATCAGCAGGGTAGGCCTGTCCATGGCCTGGATGCCTTTGATGGCTGCATCCGGATTGGTTCCCTTGGAATCATTATAATAAACCACGCCGTTTTTCTCCGTCACATATTCGATCCGGTGGGGCACGGCGCGGAAATTCTCCACCGTCTTTTTAATTCTCTCCACCGGCACTCCTGCCGCCCGGGCGATGGCGATGGCCGCCATCACATTCTCATGATTATGGCGTCCCAAAATCTTCAGACTGCCCGTATCTGTCACCGCCGTCTCTTTCCCGTTCTCCCTGAGGATAATCTGGCTGCCCCGCAGGAATACGCCCTGGGGCAGTTCCCGCAGACTGGAAAAGTAGGTGATGCCGATTCGTTCTTTTTGCTCTTCTCCAAACTGTCTGAGCACCGGATCTTCATAATTCAGCACACAGACATCCTCTTTCCCCTGATTGCAGGTGATCAGCTCCTTCACCCGGATATATTCTTCCATGGTATGATGCCGGTTCAGATGATCCTCCGTGATGTTGAGAATGGCGCTCACCCGGGGAGCAAACTCCTGGATCGTCTCCAGCTGAAAACTGCTGATCTCCGCCACTGTAACCGTATCCTGTGTCATCTTCAGCGCGCAGGAGGTATAAGGCGTTCCGATATTTCCCACTATGTACACATCCGGAAAATAGTCCTTCATAATCTGTCCCGTCAGCGCCGTCGTGGTGGTCTTGCCATTGGTGCCCGTGATGGCCATTACCTTTCCTTTTCCCATCTGCCAGGCCAGTTCCACTTCTCCCCAGACTGGAATCCCTTTGGCCCGGATCCTTTTGACCTCTTCCAGATCCGTCGGCACCCCGGGACTTAACACTGCCAGTTCCACCTGATCCAACAGGCTGTCCGGCAGTTCTCCCAGAACCGCAGACGCGCCGGATGGATTCTGCAGCTTCGCCAGCACCTCTTCCTCCGTCAGTTTTTCATTTCCATCATAAATCACCGGTACCGCCTGTACCTGGCACAGCAGATCCGCCGCGCCGATGCCGCTGATCCCGGCGCCAAATACCAGTACTTTTTTCCCTGTCAGCTTCATCCTTATTTACTCCCTCTTCTATATTGCCAGCAGTGCAATCATGCACAGGATAGCTGTGATAATGGAAAAAACAGCCACTACCCGTGTCTCTGACCACCCGCACAGTTCAAAATGGTGATGAATAGGCGCCATTTTGAAAATGCGCTTTCCGCCCGTCTTCTTGAAATAGGTAACCTGAATAATCACGGACGCCACTTCCACCAGATAAACCAGTCCCACGATCAGCAGGAAAAGCGGCATCTGCAGCATATAGGCTGTCCCGGCCACAAATCCGCCAAGGGCCAGCGAACCGGTATCCCCCATAAACACTCTGGCCGGAAATACGTTAAACAGCAAAAAGCCCATCAGACTGCCCACCACAGCGCAGGTAATCGGTTCGATTCCGCTGTGGCTGCCGATGGCCACCACTGTAAAAAACGTGGCTACCATCACCGTCACGCTGGAGGCCAGCCCGTCCAGTCCGTCGGTGAAATTCACTCCGTTTACCGTGCCGATCACTGCAAAAAACAGCAAAGGAACCGCCACCCAGCCGATATCCAGATAATATCCGCCGCTGAAAGGTACCAGAAGCGTCAGTTCCACATCGGTAAACAGAATCATATACACGGCAAAAATCCCCGTGACAATGATCTGAAGAAACATTTTCTGCATGGGCATCAGCCCATCCGAACGTTTCAGCACAACTTTCAGATAATCATCCAGAAAACCGATCAGGCCAAATCCCAGCGTCAGAAACAGGATCGGTATCACGTTGGGATAGTCCTTTACGTAAAACAGAGAAGTTACCGCAGTTGCAATCAGAAAGATCAGTCCGCCCATGGTGGGTGTCCCCGCCTTTTTCAGATGGGACTGTACGCCGTCCACCCGTTCCGTCTGCCCCACTTTCAACCGGCGCAGAAAAGGAATGATGAAAGGCGCCAGCGCCACGCTGATCGCAAATGAAATAATAACCGGAATCACTACTTTAAAATCCATAATCCACCTCATTTTTATTCTTTGGTACTTCCCCAGTATATAGCTTTTTCTATTAATAATCAACCGTTTTGCTTTTCAATCTTCAGATCAATCTTCAGATAAGGCAGCACATTTTCAAAAACCCGCTGCATCACCGGAGCCGCGATGGTGCCGCCGTAATAGACTCCCTGGGGATCGTAGATGATACAGATTCCCAGCACCTGCGGATCCTTTGCCGGAGCAAATCCAAGGAAAGAGGAAATATAGCGGTTGGCACTTCTTGGCAGTGTCTGTGAGGTGGCGGTCTTTCCGCCGATATCATATCCTTCGATGTAAGCGTTTTTTCCCGACCCTTCCGAGACTACTTTTTCCAGGATCGTATTCATGGTCCTGGAGGTTTCTTCGGAAACGATGCCCTCCTTACTCTCATACTCCAGTGTATCAATCAGCTGTCCCTCATCGTCTCTGACTTCCACGCCGAAATGGGGAGTGATCCGTACGCCTCCGTTGATAATGGAGGATACCGTCACGGCCAGCTGAATAGGCGTAATCTGAAAGGACTGTCCAAAAGACATGGTGGCCAGTTCCACCTGACCGATATTTTCTTTCTGATGCATGATGGTGGACGCCTCCCCCGGCAGATCAATGCCCGTTTCCCGCATCAGGCCAAAATCCTGAAAATAGCGGTAAAACCGATCCACCCCCAGCCGCAGCCCCACATCGATAAAAACAGGATTACAGGAGTTTTTTGCGCCTTCCACAAAAGTTTCCGCCCCGTGTCCGGTCCGTTTGTGGCAATGAATCCTTCTGTCTTCCACTACCCGGTATCCGGGGCAGGAGAAAGTATCGTCGACGGAAACCACCTCCGCCTCCAGTCCTGCCGCCGCCGTGATGATTTTAAAGGTGCTTCCGGGCTCATACGTATCGTTGATGCACAGGTTTCTCCACATCTGATTTCTCATATCCTGAATTTCTTTTGCCGTCCTGCCCTCTGTTTCCGTCCCTTCCGGCAGTGTGAAAGGATCGTTGAGAGAAAACTCCGGTACGTTCGCCATGGCGTAGATTTCTCCGTTTTGCGGATTCATCAGCAGAATGGACACCTGATCCGCCTGCTTTTCTTCCATTACTTTTTGGGCCTCCTGCTGCACGTACCGCTGTATATTATAATCCATGCTGATATGCAGATTATAGCCGGCCACCGGTTCCACCCGGCTCTCTCCGATTTCCCCCACTTCCACGCCGCGGGCGTCCGTGGTGGTGAGAATCCTGCCGTTGATCCCCTCCAATATGGAATCATACTGCACTTCCAGCCCGATAATCCCCTGATTATCGCCTCCTGTAAATCCCAGCACCCGGGAAGCCAGATCATCAAAGGGGTAATACCGCTTAAAATCCTCATCCACTTTCACCCCATCCAGATCATATTCCCGGATCCGGTCCCCCGTCTCCTTGGGCACATTGGTTTTGATCCGCTCGATGGAACTTACCTTTTCCACCCGCTCACGGGCCTCCTGGGGAGATAACTCCAATTCCTTTACCAACATATCGATCACTTTTTTGGGCTCTTTGATCTGGCTGTGAATCACAGAAATAGTGCAGACGGATCTGTTGTCCGCCAATACCACCCCGCTGCGGTCGATAATCTTTCCCCTGGCCGCCTTGATTTTCCGCTCCCGCTCATGCAGATCATCCGCTTTCTGTGTATAATATTCCGACCGTATCACCATCAGATAGAAAATCCGGCCGGCCAGGCCGGCCAGCATGACCATGCAGACGGCAAACACGATCACCGTTTTCTTCTTATTATATGTCTTGTTTCTTTTCACAGGAAACTCCCGTTCTTATATCGCTATACTCTATGGATTTTCTCTGCGTTTTATACCAAAAAAGAGACCGGCAGTTTCCTGTCAGTCTCCTCTTTTTTCTCATTCCAGACCAGCTTCTTCATTGGTAATACCGTCGTCCGTGGCCGTGTCCCCTCCGGTGATCTCCTCGTCATTTTCCGGCGGATCCGGCACGTCCGTGTCGGCAATTCCTTCCGGTGACGGCTCTTCTTCTGCGGAAGAATCATCCTCGCCCTCTTCAGAAGAACTTTCTTCCTCACCGGAGTCTTCTTCACCGTCCGCTTCTTCACTGGATTCGACTTCTTCTTCGTCCTCATCGTCTCCGGCGTAGCCTTTTACTTCGCCCTCTCTGTCCAGAAGCTCCTCTACGGTATAGGAATTGACATATCCGTCTGTTTCTTCATCCTGGAAAATATTCATATAGGGAAGGATTTCCCGCATGATCTGATTTACCAGATACTGGGCATAGACACTGGTGGACTGATTCTGTACATTGGGCTCGTCCACCACCGCATAAACTACCACTTCAGGATCATCCAGCGGCGCAAAACCGATGAAGGAAATCAGATACTTGCCGTTTCCTCTTGGCAGCTTTTGAGCCGTACCTGTTTTACCGCCCATGCTGTAGCCTTCCACTTTAGCATAGTGTCCCGTTCCGCCGCTTTCCACCACGCTGCCCATATATTCCCGGATATGGGAGGATACCTCCTCGGAAACCGTCTGCTTCAGCAGCTCCGGCTCGATATTTTTCACCACGGCCCCTTCACTGTTAATTACCTGTTTTACAACATGGGGCTGGTAATAATAACCTCCGTTGATACAGGAGGAAGCGGCCGCCGCTTCCTGAATCATGGTGCAGGTAAATCCCTGTCCAAAGGAACAGGTGGCCAGTTCGGCCTGTCCCATAGAAGAATCATTGTAGGTAATCCCGGCGGCTTCGCCAGGCAGGTCGATACCGGTTTTGCTTCCAAAATTAAACACGTTCAGCTGATAATCCACGAATTCCCCGACACCCATGCTCTCCGCAATCTGCATCATGGCGCAGTTGCAGGAGTTTTTCATGGTTTCCGAAAGCGTCTGCGTCTCGTGGGCGCCTGGATAGACGGAACATTTGATGGTTCGGTCCGCTACCACTTCGTATCCGCCGCAGTAAAACGTATCGTCATAAGTAATCGCGCCGGTTTCCAGTCCTGCCCCCACAGTCATGGGTTTCACCGTGGAACCCGGTTCAAAGGCATCGCTGACACAGTAGTTTTTCCAGATGCTGTTGAGATTTTCCAGCATATCCTCCTCGGACATAGCGTTGATCTCTTCCTGACTGTAAAAAGGCGTCAGATCTCGGGGGTTATTCAGATCGTAAGCATCGTTGCTGGCCATGGCCAGTACTTCGCCCGTATCAGGATCCATCACCACAACGCCCACATTTTCCGCTCCCTGTTCGCCGTCCGGCCCGCCCGACAGGCCTTCCAGCAGTTCATTGATATAGGTTTCCACTATCTCCTGGATATTGACATCCAGCGTAGAAACCACGCTGTTGCCATCCTGGGCTTCGATGATAGTCTGTTCCACGTCGGCGTTGGAATTATAATATCCATACTGCCTTCCGTTGGTACCGTTCAGCGTGTCGGAATAATACCCCTCGATGCCCCAGTCCGCCGTATCTCCGGAATAAGTAAACCCGATGACATCGCAGGCCAGGGAATTTAAGGGATAGGTTCGCAGATAATTCTCTTCAAACCAGACGCCCTTGATATTCTGCCTCTTTGCCTTTTCTTCGTCGCTTAATTCCTTGTCTTGTGTATCGCAGTAATCTTCAAACTCCTGTTTGTCTGTGATAGATAACTCCTTTTGCACGATCTGATACTGACTGGATTTGGTCTCCTCGCTGGTCAGCTTTTCCCGGATCAGATCCTCATCCAGCCCCAGGATGGAAACCATAGCCTCCACTGTGGGCTCCACGTAATCCGGATCGGAATTGACCACCCGGCAGTCCAGGATCACGTTGTAGACTTTCTCACTGGTAGCCAGAATGGTACCGTTGGTATCCAGGATATCTCCCCGCTTAAAAGGAATAATCCGACTCTCATACTGCTGCTGCGACTGGGTCAGTACCTGCCTTCTGTACTTTTCCCCGCTGGTAGCGTTGATATAAGTGATGCGGATGGCTAAACCGACTAAAGCCAGTATGACCACACCAAATGACCATACCAGCTTTTTCCTCATCATGCCGTTCAGTTTTCGTTCTGTAAACGCGTCGCTGACGTGTTTTTTCGTCTTTTTTCTTCGCTTTCTTTCCAATTTTCACACCTACTTCGTCCCTGGTACATCCTGATACTGGCGAACATAACTGTTGCCTGCCGTATCAAAGGTTATGATCTGTTCCTCTGTAGGATATTGCATTCCCAACTCACTGATGGCGATCTGTCTGACCTGTTCCAGATCTACAGATGCCATGGCCGTATTATACAGCGCGTCATTGTCCGCTTTCAACTGACTCAGTTCCGACTCCGCACTGGCAATGGCTGCCGTCTGTGTCGTCAGATGGGAACGCAGACGGAGATAATTCACACATAACCCCAGTGCCACAATGGAAATAAATGCCAGAAACAACACGTATCCCCTGCTCATCTGCATGGCTTTCACACGATTCTTCTGTGTCGATGCACTGACTTTTTTTCTTCTTGGCGGCTGTCTTCTTTCTTCTTCCGGCTCCCGCTCCAGTTTTCTGACCGTATTTCCGCTGACATACGTCTGTCCCCTGTAATAATAATCCGATCTTGAACTTACCCTTCTGGATGGATTTGCCATTTTATTTCTCCTATACTTCAAGACTGATTTTCCCGGTTTTTCGTTCTTTCAAACACCCGCAGCTTCGCGCTCTTGGAACGCGGATTTTCTAAAAGCTCCTGCGCGGAGGGCAGAATCGGCCTGCGGGTAATCACTCTCCCCTTAGGTTTTTTACCGCAGACGCATACCGGAAAATCCGGCGGGCATGTACATGGATGCTCACACCTTCTGAAAATACTTTTTACAATACGGTCTTCCAGCGAATGAAAGGTTATCACACAGATTCTTCCTCCGTCGCCCAGAAGATCCACCATATCTTCCAGTGAATTCTGCAGAACTTCCAATTCCTGATTCAGCTCGATGCGAATCGCCTGAAACGTCCGTTTCGCCGGATGACCGCCCGTCGCTCTGGCTTTCGCAGGAATGGCATGTTTTACAATCTCCGCCAACTCTTTGGTGGTATTCACCAAAGCTTTTTCCCTGGCCTGTACGATGTGTCTGGCGATATTTCTGGCAAACCGGTCTTCCCCGTAGTCACGGATGATCCGATACAGCTCCGACTCACTGTAAGTATTTACGATGTCCCTGGCGGTTTTTTCCTGCCGCTGATCCATACGCATATCCAAAGGTGCGTCTTCCCGATAGCTGAAGCCCCTATCGGCCGTATCCAGCTGATAAGAAGATACGCCCAGATCCAGGACAATCCCATCTGCTTCACGGATTCCCAGATTGTGTACTTCCCGGACCATGCTGCAATAGTTGCTGCGGATGATGACAGTCTGATTTTCATAATCCTTCAGCCGCTCCCGCGCCGTCTCTATTGCAGCAGCGTCCTGGTCTATTCCTATTACTCTCCCCGTGGCAGACAATTTCCTGCATACCGCCAGGGCATGTCCCGCTCCTCCCAGCGTTCCATCGACATAAACCCCGTCCGGCTTCACCTTTAAATTTTCAATCGTTTCTTGAAGTAGTACTGATTTGTGATAAAAGTCCAATTTGTTACTCCTGTCCAGCCTGAATTGATATGGCATCCGACACATACTGACATATTATATCACAATTCCCATCTCTTGCATACCCTCTGCAATGGAATCCATGTCGTCATAATTGCTGTTTTCAATCCATTTTGCCTTGCTCCAGATCTCAATCCGGTTCAGGCTTCCGGTCAGTACTACATCTTTCTCCAGACCTGCAAATTCCCGCAGCGTTGCCGGTACGAGAATTCTCCCCTGCTTATCCAGCTCGCAGACGGTGGCGCCTGCGACAAAGAAACGCGAAAAGGTTCTTGCATTTTTGTTTGTAAGTGGTAAGGCTTTCAGCTTTTCTTCAAAAGCATTCCATTCGTCCATGGGATAAATTGATAAACATCCGTCCAGTCCCTTCGTCAGAACAAACTCCTCTCCCAGGAGTTCTCTGAATTTGGCCGGTATGATCAATCTCCCCTTCGTGTCAATTGAATGACTGTACTCTCCCATGAACATAAATAAAAAACCTCTTTCGTTGGAAGTGTATTTCTCCCCTGCACTTCCGGCAGCCGTTCTGGAAGGAACTGCCACATCCCCTCCATCCTCCACCACTATCTACCACTTGCCACCACTTATGCCTCTATCTTACCCCACATCTTTTAAAAAAACAAGCCCTTTTCCTTGGATTTTTTAGAACTTATTGTGAAAAAAATATTAATTTCGACATGAAAAAAAGGAGAAATCCCGAAGAATTTCTCCTGCATACCAGATAAAGTTTATTTCTTTTTTTCTTCCACAATATCTTGTGTCACCGTATTTTTCCTCATCTTTTTTCTCCGGATCAGTATGGCAGCGGCAGCCCCCACAGCCAGACACACCGACAGCACCTGGGAAACAGGAATCCCCACCGCCGGCAGCAGCAGCTGATCCGTGCGCAGTCCTTCGATCCAGGCCCTGCCGATCCCGTAGCCCACCAGATACAAAAGAAACACTTCCCCGTTGAACTTTTTATGTTTCCGGTACAGCCACAGAAGAATCAGAACTCCCAGATTCCACATTCCCTCGTAGAGAAAAGTGGGATGCACCTGTATCATATCCACGCCGTTTACCGCTGTGAGATGCTCCCACATCTGACTGGTGATTTCGTTCTCCCGCACGGCTGACACCGGCAGCTGCATGGCAAAGAGCCCGTCCGTATACCCGCCGAAGGCTTCCCGGTTGAAAAAGTTTCCCCAACGGCCGATGATCTGTCCCACCAAAAGTCCCGGTGCGATACAGTCCGTCATAACGGAAAAGCTCATCTTTTTCACCCGCGAATAGGTAAAAACGGCAATGGTGGCGCCGATGATGCCGCCGTAGATGGCCAGTCCGCCGTGGCGGATATTGAAAATCTCCAGCAGGTTGTCCCGGTAAAGATCCCAGGCAAAAATCACGTAATAGATTCTGGCGCCCACCACGCCGGCCACCAGTCCGATCATCGTCATATCCCAGTACCGGTCCACATTCTGTCCCAGCCTTTTTGCCTCCCGCAGCACCAGACTCATGCCCAGGATCATACCGAGAACTACGGCGACACCGTAATAGGCGATCTCAATGCCGAATACATGAAAAGTTTTTCCCACATGATCCAGATAAATACCAAGATGGGGGAAATTAATGGCCATATCCATCCTCTGTCACCTTCCTCTGTCCTGCCGGCATTATACGTTAAACCGGAAAAGAATCACATCGCCGTCTTTTACCACATAATCTTTTCCTTCCATGCGCACCAGCCCCTTTTCCCTGGCGCCGGCGTAGGAACCGCAGTCCAGCAGATCCTGATAGTTCACTACCTCCGCCTTGATAAATCCGCGCTCAAAGTCCGTATGGATTTTTCCGGCGGCCTGAGGCGCTTTTGTACCCTGCCGGATGGTCCACGCTCTGGTCTCATCCTCGCCGGCCGTCAGATAACTCAGCAGACCCAGCAGCCGGTAGCTGGCTTTGATCAGCTTTTCCAGACCGGATTCCTGCAGTCCCAGATCCTCCAGGAACATTTTTTTCTCATCGTCATCCAGTTCGGCGATCTCCTGCTCGATCTGAGCACAGATCACAAACACCTCGCTGTTCTGTCCGGCTGCATACTCCCGGACTTCCTGCACAAAGGGATTGGACGCTCCGTCGTCGGCCAGATCATCCTCCGAAACATTCGCCGCAAAAATCACCGGCTTTTGTGTCAGCAGATTGTAGCCGGATACCATCGCTTCCTCATCTTCGTCTTCGAACTCCAGTGTTTTCACCGGTTTACCTTCTTCCAGATGGCTCTTCAACTTTTCCAGCACCGTCAGTTCCTTTGCAGCACCTTTATCGTTTCTGGCAGAACGGGATACCTTGGAGATCCTTCTCTCCAGGATTTCCAGATCAGAAAAGACCAGTTCCAGTTCAATGGTCTCGATATCCCGCAGCGGATTGATGCTGCCGTCCACATGGATCACATTGGGATCCTCAAAGCAGCGCACCACATGAACGATGGCGTCCACCTCCCGGATATTGGCCAGAAACTGATTCCCCAGTCCTTCTCCTTTTGAGGCTCCCTTTACCAGACCGGCGATATCCACAAACTCAATCACCGCCGGCGTCACTTTCCTGGACTGATAAAAATCTCCCAGCAGCTTCAGCCGTGCATCGGGCACCGGCACCACTCCCACATTGGGATCGATGGTACAGAACGGATAATTGGCCGATTCCGCTCCGGCCTTCGTCAGCGAATTAAACAGCGTACTTTTTCCCACGTTGGGAAGACCCACGATTCCTAATTTCATAATCTATTACATCTCCTTTTTCTTCATAGCGCTTTCTGAACTTGCTGCAAACTTCCGCATAATGCAACACTCCGATTATAACACAGTGATTTCAAACCCTCAATACCAGAACAAAAACAAAAACGCTCCTCTTCCCTTTTAAAATTGTAAACAAAAGAGCCGGTGTCTGAACCGACTCTTTTCGATTAATCCCGGGACTCGATCATGATCAGCGTCCCACCCTGCACCGATACACAGGCCTCATCTGCGGTGATCTCGTTGCTGATCCCCAGGCTGTTGTCACTGGTCAGCACGCTGTCAGAGAGGGGATACTTAAATCCTGTCAGATTCACGCCAAAGGCTCGGTCTCCCAGGGGCAGGAAGGAAACGTAAGCTCCGAACTGTTCTTCCTTTTTCAGGACGGCGCGGGAAGACACCAAGGAAATCCGGTTGTGCTCATCCACCAAGAAGGCAGGTACCCCGGCCCGGTCTGCCTGCTTCAGGATACAGATATTCCCCAGCACGTGGTCCAGCCGCGTCCCGGTTCCGCCCAGGATCCAGATCCGGCTGCTGCCGGCCTCCAGCGCCTTTTCCAAAGCGATCTGGGTGTCTGTGTCATCTTTCACCGGGTTATAGGTCCGGATGGGTACTTTGCCTTCCCGGCGGTATCCCTCGATAATCTCCCTGGACACGCTGTCGAAATCCCCTACGATGAGATCCGGCCGGATCCCGTATCTTCTGGCAAAGGCAAGTCCTCTATCCGCCGCTATGATATAGTCAATATTCTGTTTTTCCATAAAATCGAGGGCAAAATCAGAACTGATATTGCCCCCGCTGATAATCAATGTGTTCACTTTTCTATCCTTTTCAGCCGCATTACTGATGGCGGGCAAAGGCGTCCTGGAAACCGGCGATGTTGGCTTTGATATCTCCGCCAAACACTGCGGAACCGGCCACGATAATATTTGCCCCTGCCTCCAGCACTCTGTCGATGGTTTTCTGATTGATGCCGCCGTCCACCTGGATATACGTTTCCAGACCCCGCTCGTCAATCATGGCCTTTAGATCTTTGATCTTGTCGGTGGATTTCTCGATGTAGGACTGTCCGCCGAATCCCGGATTGACCGTCATCAGCAGCACCATATCCACCTTGTGCAGGACATAGTCCAGCTGACACAGCGGTGTGGCCGGATTCAGCGCCACGCCGGCCTTGCATCCTGCTTTGTGGATCTGCGAGATACACCCTTCCAGATGGCGGCAGGCCTCGGCGTGAACGGTAATCAGATCCGCGCCCGCTTTGGCAAAATCCTCGATATAACGATCCGGGTTGGAAACCATCAGATGCACATCGAAAAACAGTCCGCTTTCCTTGCGGATGGACGTGATCACCGGCATTCCAAAAGAAATGCTGGGTACGAAATCGCCGTCCATCACATCGATGTGCAGCCACTTCACGCCGGACTCCTCAATGGTCTTCAGCTGCTCTCCCAACCGGTTAAAATCCGCGGAAAGCATGGATGGTGATAATTGATACATTTTAATACCTCCTCTTCTCCTTTTCCTTCAGTTCCTCATATAACTCTTTATAATCCTCGTAACGGATTGGACTGATCTTCTTTTCCCGAACCGCGCGGATGACGCCGCAGTCCGGCTCAGAGATATGGACGCAGCCCTGGAACCGGCATTCCTCCTCATATTTCCAAAATTCCCTGAAATATGACTTCAGTTCTTCCTTTCCCATATCCTCCACCGCCATAGCGGAAAATCCCGGCGTATCCATCAAGTACGTATCCCCGTCTATCGCGATCAGCTGAGCGTGGCGGGTGGTATGGCGCCCCCGCTTCAGCTTCCTGCTGATCTCTCCCGTTTCCATGCAGATCTCACTTTGCAGCAAATTGGTGATGGTGGATTTCCCCACGCCGGAGGGACCTGCCACCACGGTGGTTTTCCCCTTTAAAACCTGCCGGATCTGCTCCACGCCTTCTTCCCGCCGGGCGCTCACCAGCAGAACCGGATAGCCGGCCTGGGAGTAAGTGCGGTAGAGAAGCTCCAGCTCCTCCTGTGTAGCCAGTTCCCGCTTATTAAAGCAGACAATAGAAGGAATCCGCTGCCGCTCCATCATGATCAAAAAACGGTCCAGCAAAGAAAAGCTGGGCCGGGGGTTTTCGATAGCAAAGATGACCATCGCCTGGTCAATATTAGAAGATGCCGGACGAATCAGCTCATTTTTCCGGGGGGCGATCTGTATGATCACTCCCGTTCGCTCCATCTCATCCAGCACTTCAAATTCCACGTAATCCCCCACCAGGGGTTTTATTTTTTCTTTTCTGAAAATGCCCTTGGGCCTGCATTCATACATACCGGATTCCACTGCGTACACGTAGTAGAATCCGGCGATTCCTTTTGTAATTCTTCCTTTCATATTACCCGCCGTCACTGTGCCTGACTGAAAGTAACAGGATAGCTGGCACGCTCCACGTAATTTCCATCTACCATCTCGGAAAGGATGACCGTACCGTCTGATACGCCGTCGGCTCCCGCCACATTCAGAGTATATGGAAAAGTAATCGTCTGTCCCTCCACGATGGTCACATCCGACTGTCCGTCCTGCTCCAGCGTCAGCCGAACCGGACCGCCTTCATAGTTTCCAGGCTGTCCCAGAGAATCTGTACAGACCCAGGAACCGCTGTAGGATCCGGAATCAGATCCATCGGGATCCAGCCGCGCCGTCTCGTCGGAAGCGTCGCCTGGACGGTTCACATAAATCGTGATGGAAGCGCCGGCGTTGACTGTCGTGCCGGAAGCGATACTCTGATCGTACACCTCTCCCTCGCCGACCCGGTCGCTGCTGCCCGTTTCCACGGTCACCGTAAGACCCAGATTTTCCAGCGTGGCTTTCGCATCCTCCTCCGGGATTCCTCCTACGCTGGGTACCGTCACCTCTTCATCGGAAGCGCCAAGACTCACCACCAAAGTGATGGTATCGCCGGCATTTACCGCCGTGCCCACCTCCGGACTGACGGAGATGACATTGCCAGCAGGCACGTCCGCGCTGTAATTGTTTTCAATAGTGGTCTGCAGTCCCATGTCCAGAATCTGAGCTTCTGCAGTCGCCTGGGGCTGATTGATTACGTTTGGTACCGTAAGAGCCGCGCTGCCCGTACTTAAGGTATATTCAATGGTGGTATGTTTTCCCACCTGCTCCCCGGCCGCCACGCTCTGCTCCATGATCTGACCTGCCGGATATTCATCCGAAGCCTTCTCGCCGGCCTTTACCAGCCCAAGACCCGTATCTTTCAGTTCTTCCTCCGCCTCTTCAACAGTCTTGCCCAGCAGATTGGGAACGGTTACCTGCTCCTCATCCTCAGTCGGCTCCTGGGCTTCTTCGGTCGGCTCCTGCTCCTCCACCTGCTGCGTTTCGTCCCGGTTGGATCCGAAGCGGAAAACGCCGGCGGCAGTTCCGATAAAATATACCAGGATACAGATGATGATAGCGCCGATGATAAATCCGCCGATGGTCATGGCCTTCTCCAGCTTGCTGCTGATGCCGTCTTCCTCGTCCTCATCCTCGTCGTAGGCTTCCTCTTCCTCCAAATCGTCATCGTAGAGCACCTGCTGCTCCTGCTGCCCGGCAGACGACGTATACCCGGTATTCTGGGATGTACTGCCTTCCTTGATGGCATTCATCTCCTCCTGTGACATCCGGACCGTCTGCGCATGATCAGACAGCGGCGCCAGCCTGACAAAATCGCCCTGGGGATCAACCAAAGACCGCTTCAGATCCTCAATCACCTCAGAGAGATTATTATATCTGCGGTCGACGCTCTTCTGCGTGCATTTCAAAATGATCTGTTCCAGACTGAAGGGAAGATCCGGCGTATACTTCGACGGCGGAACCATCTCTTCCTGGAGATGTTTTATGGCAATGGCCACAGACGTATCCCCGTCGAAGGGAACCCGTCCCGTCACCATCTCATACATGGTGATACCAAGGGAATAAATATCGCTCTTCTTGTCACTGTATCCGCCCCTCACCTGTTCCGGAGAACTGTAATGAACGGAAACCATCACATTGGAGGTTATGGTATTGGACGTAACGGCTCTGGCAATTCCGAAATCCGAAAGCTTTACCTTGCCGTCCGTCGATATGATAATGTTCTGCGGTTTCACATCGCGGTGAACGATATTTCTGTTGTGAGCGGCTTCCAGACCGAGGGAAACCTGGATGGCAATGCTGGTCGCTTCCTTGACGCTGAGTTTCCCTTTCTTTTTGATATAATCCTTCAGCGTAATTCCTTCCACCAGCTCCATAACGATGAAGTTGACGCCCTCATCGTCTCCCACATCGTACACGTTTACAATATTCGGATGGGCCAGACCTGCAGCCGCCTGGGCCTCCTTCTGAAATTTCGCAATAAAAGTCTTGTCATCCCGAAATTCCGGTTTCAGCACTTTCACCGCCACAAGACGATTCAGCTTATGGTCCCTGGCTTTGTAAACATCCGCCATCCCGCCGGTGCCCACCTTGCTGATGATCTCATAACGTTCCGCTAAAATCATTCCCTCTTTTAACATTCTCTCACCTCTTCAATAAATGGTTCTACTACTATGACGGCTATATTGTCCTTCCCGCCATTTTCATTGGCCTTCTCCATCAGCGCAACTGACGGATCGGATCCATCGCCGCATTCCCGGAGAACTTCATACATCTCCTCGTCAGAAACCATACCATACAGCCCGTCAGAACACAGAACAATTCTGGAATCCTTCTCCAGTTTCACATCAAAAAAATCGATCGCCACATCACCGGCTGTTCCCAGCGCTCTGGTGATAATGTTGCGGTCCGGATGCGTCCTGGCTTCCTCTTTGCTCAGCTCTCCCATGCGGATCATCTCCCCGACCAGAGAATGATCCCTGGTCACCTGATCCATCTTCTGACCTGCTATATACAGCCGGCTGTCGCCCACATTCGCCACATAGGCGTAATGCCCCACCACAGTGGCGGCAACAACCGTCGTTCCCATACCCTTTAACTCTTTCCTTTCACCGGCTTTTTTCAAAAGCTTCCGGTTAGCTGTCTCAATTGCATTTCTTATGATCTTGATGGGATTGAAATTCGTATCCGCTTCCACTGTCTTTACGAGAGTCTCCACGGCATACCTGGAAGCAAAATCCCCGCCGTTATGGCCTCCCATTCCGTCTGCTACGACAAAAAGATTCGGAAGGTTTCCTATCTGACGGGAAGATGCATATATGTAGTCCTGATTCGTCTGTCTGACTCGTCCCACGTCCGTAACAGAATACACCTTCATGTTTTCTTCTCCTATTTTAAGTTATCAAGATAGCTTCTGCGAAGCTGGCCGCATGCCCCATCGATATCACGGCCCATTTCTCTTCTAATAGTAACATTTATTCCGTATTTTTCAAGCTTATTTTTGAATTTCTCCACAACTTTTTTGTCAGATTGAACAAAACTGCGCTCCCTGACCGGATTCACGGGAATGAGATTCACATGGCAGTTATGGCCTTTTAGAAGTTCAGCCAGTTCTTTGGCATCTGACATACCGTCGTTCTCTCCCGCCACCAGACTGTATTCAAAACTGATTCTTCTGCCGGTCTCCTTGAAATATACGCGGCAGGCTTCCATAATTTCACCGATGGTATAACGGTTGGCAACCGGCATCAGCCTTTTTCTGCTCTCATCATTGGGCGCGTGCAAAGAAATGGCCAGTGTGATGGAAAAATGCTCCTGAGCCAGCTGGTAAATCCCGGGCACGATACCGCAGGTGGACACAGTGACGCTTCTCTGGCTCAGTCCAAACCCCTTCTCATCAGACACAAGACGGATAAAGCGCACCAGATTTTCATAATTGTCCAGCGGCTCCCCCGTCCCCATGACCACCACATTGGAAATCCGTTCCCCGGTCAGCCGCCGGATCCCGTAGATCTGTTCCAGCATCTCCGCCGGCTCCAGATTTCTGGTAAGCCCTCCGATGGTGGAGGCGCAGAAACGGCAGCCCATCCGGCAGCCCACCTGGGATGAGATACAGACGGAGTTCCCGTGCTGGTATCTCATCCACACGCTTTCGATCACATAGCCGTCCCGCAGCCGGAAGAGAAACTTTTTCGTCCCGTCGATACGGGAAGTCTGCACCTGAACCGCTTCCATTTTCCACAGCGGATACTCCTCCTGAAGTCTCTCCCTGAGCGCTTTGGACAGGTTCGTCATCTCCTCATAGGAAGACGCCTGCTTTTTGTGAAGCCATTCATAAAGCTGGCCGGCCTTAAACGGTTTTTCCCCCAGGCCGGTCATCAGTCCCCTTAATTCATCTATATCATAAGAACGTATATCCTGATATTTCCTCATTCTTTCGTCCTTTTCAGTCTTGCGATAAAAAATCCGTCGGTTTTATGCACCCCCGGGAGAAGCTGCAGATATCCCTGCGCCGTCGTATCGCAGTGCAGTTCCTTTGGCAGGAAGGGATCCAGACTGTCCGTCTCATAGGGGTAGTTTTCCACAAACCACTTCACATTATTCTGGTTTTCCTCTTCGGCGATGGTACAGGTGCTGTAAATCAGCGTCCCTCCCGGCTTCACATACTGCGCGGCATTGTGAAGGATCCTTTTTTGCAGGATAACCAGATCCTCCTGTTTGCGCGGCGTTATCTTATACTTAATGTCAGTCTTTTTTCCGATGACGCCCAGTCCGGAGCAGGGCACATCCGCCAGCACGATATCCGCTTTTCCCACCGACTCTCTGTCAAAAACGGTAGCGTCCCGGCATAAAGCTTCTACATTGGTCACATTCATCCTGCGGATGTTTTCTTCGATCATCTGTACCTTGTATTCCGTCAGATCCCTGGCCTGCACGTATCCCGTTCCTTTCATTTTATCCGCCACATGAAGACTTTTGCCGCCGGGGGCAGCGCACAGATCCAGCACATAATCCCCTTCCCTGGGAGAGGCCGCTTCCGCAACCAGCATGGAGCTTACATCCTGCACCATGATACAGCCCATCCGAAACACCGTCAGCATCCGCAGGTAATTATAACTGGAAATATACCAGGCATAATCCAGATAGGGCGCCTTCGCAACCGTTACATCCTGCTCCCTTAGCCGCTGCAGCGTCACATCCATATCCACCATGTGCTGAACGCAGCGGATGGTGGTAGGCTTATCCTCCAGAAAATCCTTTGCCATGGTTTCCACCGTCTCAAAGTCATAGACAGACAGCCACTTTTCCACCAGCCATACAGGCAGGGAATAAACCACCGACAGATAGGAAACCGGCTGGCTTTTGGGCGGAAAAACCAGGTGCTCTTTGTTTCTGGCAATGCTTCGCAGCACGCCGTTGACAAATCCTTTCAGACTGTAAAAGCCTTTTTTCTGCGTCAGCTTTACCGCCTCGTTGCAGACTGCGGAATCTGGAATCCGATCCATATAGATCAGCTGATAGACGCTGCTGCGGAGGATCTCCCGTATCACCGGTTTCATTTTTTCCACTTTTACGCTGGAGAAGCGTCCGATGATATAATCCATCTGCAGCATATACTCCACAGTGCCTTCACAGACACGGGTGATAAACGCCCGGTCCTGCTTTGGCAGATACTGATATTTGTCCAGGGCATTTCGAATCGCAATATGACTGTACTCTCCATCCCGGTTGATTTCCAGCAGAACCCCCAGGATGATTTCTCTTGTGCTGCTTACACCTGACATTCCTTTTCCTCCGCTTTATTTTCCAAGGACAGTCCCTTCCCCAATCTGATAGCCCCTCAGGAAAGCGTCCGCCCGCATCCGTTTCTTTCCTTCCAGCTGCAGTTCCTCAATACAAAGAAGGCCTTCCCCCGTCTGCACGAAGATCCCCTCACCCGTGGTTTTAACCACCTGCCCGGGAAGGGCGCCGCTGTCATCCTCTAAAACATGAGCTTTCCACAGCTTAAGATTTTTGCCGTCCAGCCGTGTGTAGGCGCTGGGCCAGGGATTCAGTCCCCGGATCAGACGTTCCAGCTGCTGTGCCGGCTGTTCCCAGCAGATATCGCCCATCTTTTTCGTAATCATGGAAGCATAAGGCGTGGGGCTTTCCTTTGGCTGTTTTTCCAGTACTGCCGTCCCCTGCTCCAAAGACGGCAGCGTCTCCACCATCAGCTTTGCGCCGGCTGCGCTTAGTTTGTCAAAAAGGCTTCCTCCTGTCTCATCCTGTGCCAGCGGAACCACAACCTTAGAGATCATATCCCCGGTGTCCAGCCCTTCGTCCATACGCATGATGGTAACGCCGGACTCCTTTTGCCCGTCGATGACCGCCCACTGTATGGGGGCGGCTCCCCGATAAGCAGGCAGCAGCGACGCATGGACATTGACACATCCCAGGGGCGGTATCGCCAGCAGCACCGGCGGTATGATCTGGCCGAAAGCCGCCACCACGATCACGTCGGGACGGATCGTCTCCATCTGTTTTAGGAATGATTCCTCCTTCACCTTCTGCGGCTGCAAAACGGGAAGCCCCAGTGAAAGAGCCATTTCCTTCACCGGCGTGGGCTGCATGGCTTTCCCTCTTCCCTTTGGTTTATCCGGCTGCGTCACCACAGCCGCGATCTCATAGCCGGCGTCTGCCAGAGCCTTCAGCGTTCCCGTGGCAAAATCCGGCGTTCCCATAAATACGATTCTCATGACTGCTCCTCTTCTTCATATTCTACATCGCGAAGTTCTCCCTCCATACGCTCCACATACAGTACGCCGTCCAGATGATCACACTCATGGCAGATCGCCCGGGCCATCAGCCCTTCGCCTTCGATCTCCACCGGCTTCATATTCTCGTCAAAAGCTTTCACTTTGGCATACATGGGCCGGGTCACCGTCCCTGTCTTCCCCGGCACGCTTAAGCAGCCCTCGTCTCCCGTCTGTTCGCCTGATGTTTCCACAATCTGCGGATTGACCATCACCACCGGTCCCTCTCCGATGTCGATGACTACGATCCGCTTCAAAACGCCTACCTGGGACGCCGCCAGGCCGACTCCATAGTTTTCATACATAGTATCCAGCATATCCTGAATCAGCTGCTGTATTCTGGGAGTCATGTTTTCCACCGGCCGGCAGGTCTTGGTCAGGATACTGTCTCCGATCTCTCTGATATTACGTATTGCCATCTCTTTTCCTCCTGTTTTACTGTCTATATCTGATAATCAAACTGTATGGATATTTTCCGGAATCCCGGATTCACTTCGATATATCGCTCCATCCGGCGCTGCAGCGCACTTAAAAACTCTCTTTTGGGATGCTTTAAATAAAACACCTTCCGATACCGGTCTGAAATCCGGGAAATCGTCTCATCCGCCGGACCGATAACGGCCAGATCCTTATCCTTTACGGCGGATCTGACATATTTCGCCAGATACTCCATCCCCAGAGCCAGCTGCCCTTCCTCCAGACTGCTGCCCTGCACCGCAAGCATGGACGCGGCGGGGGGATATCCCATCAGACTGCGGTAGTTCATCTCCTCTTCAAAAAAAGCAGGGTAATCCTGCCTGCATGCGGCCTGGATACTGTAATGCTCCGGATGATACGTCTGGATCACCGCTTCACCCTTTCGCTCTCCCCGGCCGGCTCTTCCCACCGCCTGCACCAGCAGCTGGAAAGTCCGTTCCGAAGCGCGGTAATCCGCCGCATACAAGGACAGATCCGCCGCCAAAATCCCCACCAGAGTCACCCCTGGAAAATCATGTCCCTTGATAATCATCTGGGTACCGATGAGAATATCCGCTTCTCCTGCGGCAAAGGATGACAGAATCCGGGAATAGCTTTCCTTTTTGCGGGTGGTATCCAGATCCATCCGCAGCGTGCGGGCCGACGGAAACATTTCCTTTACCAGCTTTTCAATCTGCTCCGTACCCGCCCGGAAACCTCCGATATACCGGGAACCGCACTGGGGGCAGGAGCGCACCATGGGGGCCGTATAGCCGCAGTAGTGACACATCAGCGTCCCCTCTCCGTGCAGAGACAGGGATACATCACAGTGGGGACATTTCACCACGCAGCCGCAGCTGCGGCAGGAAATAAATCCGGCATACCCCCGCCGATTCAAAAAAAGAATGGACTGTTCCTTTTTCTCCAGCCGTTCCCGGAGGGCTTCCTGCAGCTTCCTGCAAAAAACGGAAAGGTTCCCCTCCCGCAGTTCTTCCCGCATATCCGCCACAGTAACCTGGGGCAGCTGTCCGTTTCCGAAGCGCTCTTTTAATGTAAACAGCCGGTACGCTCCCCTCTGACAGGCATAGTAGGATTCCAGGGAAGGCGTAGCGGATCCCATGACCATCTGCGCCTGTTCGATCCGGCATCTGGCCGCTGCCGCTTCCCGGGTATGATACCGGGGCGTGCTCTCGCTTTTATAAGTGGATTCGTGCTCTTCATCCATCACGATCAGCCCCAGATCGGGAAAGGGTGTAAACAGCGCTGACCTGGGGCCGATCATCACGGAAATCCGGCCTTTTCGCGCTCCGTCAAAGGCGTCCCAGCGTTCCCCCTGAGACATACGGGAGTGAATCACCGCCGCCTGCCGGCCGAACCGCTGCCAAAACTGATAGATCACCTGGTAAGTGAGCGCGATCTCCGGGATCAGCACGATGGCCTGCTTTCCCCGGGCAAGCGTCCTCTCGATCAGTTCCATATAGACTCTGGTCTTCCCGCTTCCGGTAATGCCATAGATCAGGCAGGGGCGTCTTTCTCCCCCGCTCTCCCGCAGGATTTCTTCTGTAATCCACCTCTGCTGCCGGGAAAGCTCCCGCCCGGCCGGCCGGTCAAATCCGGCCATGGGCGGAATCCGGTAAACCTCCTCTTCTTCCACCCGGATAATGCCCAGTTCCCTGGCCTTGTCGATCACCGCAGCCGTCAGTTTCCAATCTTTTTGCGCCCTGTCATAATCCAGCGGTTCCTCCTCCAGCAAAGCCCGCAGCAGCCTCTCTCTGGCTGCCCTATGCTTTTTTCCGCATTCTTCGGCCTGAAGCTTCGCTTCCTCCCTGGTCATGTTCAGAAACAGTCTGCGCTTTTTCTTTCTTCGGACTTTCTCTTTCATGGGCAGAACCGTTTTCAGCGCCTGCAGCATGGTACAGCCATAGGTCTTTTTCATCCAGGCCGCCAGGGTGATCAGCCTGGATTCCACGCTGACCGGTTCTGCGGGAACGGACAGAATATCTTTGATCTTATCCTCTTCGATCTGCGGCCGGCTCCCGGTTGCCACCACATACGCCTTCACACTGCGGTTTCCGCGCCCAAAGGGAACCGTCACCAGCGTTCCCGCGCTCACCTGGTCTGCCAGTTCTTGCGGAATCCGGTACTGGAACACACGGTCCAGTTCTCCCGCAGAAATATCCACAATCACATCTGCATACCCATCCTTCATCCTGTCCTACTTTCCTTCCAGTATGTCCCGTATCAGATCCCGTTCATCCATGGGGTATTTCTTTCCTTTAATTTCCTGGTAATTTTCATGGCCCTTGCCCGCCAGAACGATGATATCCCCCGGCTCTCCGTGATGAATCGCATAGGCGATGGCCTCCTTGCGGTCCGGAATTTCCACGTATTTTCCATCCGTTTTTTTCATGCCTTCCCGGATATCGGCGATGATATCCATAGGATCTTCGAAACGGGGATTGTCGGAAGTGATAATGGTCAGATCCGCCAGTCTGCCCGAAACCTCCCCCATCTCAAAGCGGCGCAGTCTGGAGCGGTTTCCGCCGCAGCCAAACAGGCACACCAGCCGATGGGGATGGTACTCCTTCAGCGTCTCCAGCAGGCTTTCCAGGCTCATGGCATTATGGGCATAATCTATCATCAAAGTAAATTCATCCGACACTTTGACCATCTCCGTGCGCCCCTTTACCTTGGCCTTTTTCAGCGCTTTTATGATATCATCCTGCGTCGCCTGAAAATGACGGCAGACCGCTATGGCCGTCAGGGAATTATATATACTGAATCTTCCCGGAATATCAATCTCCACCGGAAAATTCATCAATCCTTCCACCTGATAGGCCACCCCCAGATAACCCGGTCGGGAAACCATGCGGGCGTCCCTGGCCCGCAGATCTGCCTTGGGCGAAAAGCCGAAGGTTTCCAGCGTACAGGTATGACCGGCAATGATCTGATCCAGATGGGGATCATCCGCATTTACGATACCGATCCGGCACTGTCTGAGCAGTCTGCTTTTACATTCCAGATATTCCTCAAAGCTGGCATGCTCATTGGGACCGATATGATCCGGTTCGATGTTGGTAAAGATACCGATCTCGAAAGTAATACCGGCTGTCCGATGCAGTTTTAAGCCCTGAGAGGAAACTTCCATCACCGCGCAGTCGCATCCTGCATCCAGCATTCTGCGGAAATATTCCTGCACCGTCAAAGATTCCGGCGTGGTATTGGCCGAAGGGATGACCTCATCGCCGATAATGGACTCTATGGTGCCGATCAGCCCCACTTTATATCCTGCGTTTTCCAGAATGGATTTTACCATGTAAGTGGTGGTGGTCTTTCCTTTGGTTCCCGTAATGCCGATCACTTTCAGCTGGCTGGCCGGATGACCGTACCAGGCGGCGGCGATCAGCGCCATGGCATAGCGGCTGTCCGCCACTTTTATCACAGTCACACCTTCCGGTACGTCCACTTCCTCTTCCACCACCAGGGCCCTGACGCCCTGTTTTACCACCGCGTCCGCAAAGGTATGGCCGTCCACAACGGCTCCGCGGATACATAAAAACAGCGCACCGGGGCCTGCCTTTCGGGAGTCGTTGACTACCTGTGTAATCTCCACATCCGTGGTGCCGCTGATACACTCATATTCCACCCGCTCCAACATCTTCGCCAGATTCATGTTCTTCCTCCCTCTCCCTGCCCTTTGCGTTTCTAATTGGTGATAATAGTTCCTGTTTTTCCAAGAAATCCGTCTTTCGCCCTGTCAATAGACGTGATCACAGCTCTTCGTCCCGGTTTCTGCTCCACAAATTCCACCGAAGCCTGAATCTTCGGCAGTATGGTATTTTCCTCAAACTCATGGTTTTCCATGTATTCCCTGGCCTGGGCAGCCGTGATTTCTTTTAACTCTCTTTGTCCTTTTTCTCCGTAATTGACGGACACATGCTCCACACTGGTCAGGATCAGCAGCTCGTCGGCGTCCAGTTCCTGTGCCAGCCGTCCGCTGGCATAATCCTTCTCAATCACGGCGCTGGCTCCCTGCAGACGCGTCCCCTGCTGCAGTACCGGAATCCCGCCCCCGCCGCAGGCGATAACGATATGCCCCGCATCAAAAAGAGCCCGGATGGAATCCAGTTCGATGATTTCCTGTGGCTTTGGCGCCGCCACGATCCGGCGGTAACCCTTTTCTTCTTTCACCACATAGTTTCCTTTTCTCTCCTCAGTCTGCGCCTCTTCCTGCGTCAGATAACGTCCGATCACCTTCACCGGTCGGTGAAAAGCTTCGTCATAGGGATCCACGGACACCTGCGTCAGCACCGTACATACCGGCCGGTAAATCCCCCGGTTCAGCAGTTCCGCGCGGATCGCGTTCTGCAGGTCGTAACCGATATATCCCTGACTCATGGCCGAGCAGACTGACATCGGCGCATAGGTGTAATCCGGATGCACCTTTCCGAATTCATTCATTGCCATGTGAATCATCCCCACCTGAGGCGCGTTGCTGTGAGAAATCACCACATCCGCTCCCGCCTCCACCAGATCGGCGATGCTTCCGGCTGTCTTTCTGGTTGCATCCTTCTGCTCGGGAAGCGTAACCCCCAGCGCCCTGTGTCCCAGGGCCGCCACTACTTTTTTTCTTGCCATAACACGTACCTCCATCCTGTTATGCAATTATATTTTTTCCTACAAAATATCCCAGAATCAAAACACCCAGTATGATCCGGTACCAGCCGAACACTTTGAAATCGTGCTTGCGGATATATCCCATGAGAAATTTGATGGCCAGGATGGAAACCACAAAGGCCACCAGCATACCGGTCAGCAGATAGATAATCTCCGCACCCGTAAAACTCAGGCCGAAGTTGACCAGTTTTAAAAGGCTGGCTCCGAACATGACGGGAACCGCCAGGAAAAACGTATACTCCGCCGCCAGTTTCCGGGAAGTTCCAAGCAGGATGCCTCCGATGATGGTAGCGCCGGAACGGGAAGTCCCGGGAACCACGGCCAGCACCTGAAATACTCCGATCAAAAGAGCAGTTTTCCAGCTGATCTCACTGATCCTGCGCATGGAGGGCGTCCGCTTTCTGTTATAATTTTCGATGATAATAAAAAGCACGCCGTAAATCACCAGCATCAGGGCAACCACTATATAGTTATTCAGCTTTTCCTCGATCAGGTCGTTGAAGAGAAGCCCTATCACCATGGCCGGCAGACAGGACACGGCAATCTTCAGCCACATGATGATCTTGTTCATGGAAACGTAATGATCCGCAAAATCCTGCAGACCGGCAATCATCTTATGATCGCTTTTTTTCTCCCAGAAGCTTTCCTGATCCGTCCGTCTGCGGTGAAAGGGCCATAGTTTCTGCCAGAACACCAGCACCACAGCCAGGATGGCTCCCAGCTGAATCACCACCAGAAACATCTGGAGAAATTCATCCCTGACATTTAGATGGACAAACTCATCCACCAGAATCATATGGCCGGTGCTGCTGACCGGCAGCCACTCGGTAATTCCCTCCACGATCCCCAGAAATATAACCTTTAATAATTCAATCCAGCTCACATACTCTCCTATCCCGATTATTCAATCGTCGCGATATCAATGAGTGTCAGTTTCTTCACATCGGTATTTTCCAGACTGGTCACCAGCGCTGCCGCCGTATCCAGAGAAGTCAGTACGTTGACTCCCGTCTCGATGGCATTTCGCCGGATGATGAAACCGTCCCTCGCCTTATCCACTCCCTGGGACGGCGTGTCGATAACCAGGTCGATTTTATGACCCAGGATGAGATCCATCAGATTGGGTGAGGGCTGTTCGATTTTATTGGTACGGATGGCCTCCACACCGTTTTCATTGAGCACCCTGGCGGTACTGCGGGTGGCGTAGATCCGGTATCCCAGCTTCTGAAACCGTCTGGCGATATCGATCACTTCCTGTTTATCCTCGTCCTTTACCGTGATAATCATATTTTTATGACGGGGCAGATTGATCCCCGCACCCAGGAAGGCTTTGTACAGCGCTTCATTGAACGTCGCAGCGATGCCCAGGCATTCTCCGGTAGACTTCATCTCCGGTCCCAGATTGACGTCGGCACCCCGGATCTTTTCAAAGGAGAACACCGGCATCTTCACGGCGATATGGGCCGCCTCCGGCTGCAGACCAGGCGTATAGCCCATTTCCCGGATCTTATGTCCCAAAATCACCTTCGTCGCCAGCGGTACGATGGGAATCCCCGTCACTTTACTGATATAGGGCACGGTACGGCTGGAACGGGGATTGACCTCGATCACATAAACTTCTCCGCCGCAGACAATGAACTGGATGTTAATCATACCCACCACATGCAGCGCCATGGCAAGACGGCGGGTATACTCCTCGATGGTCTTTTTGGCTTCCTGACTGATAGTCTGAGCCGGGTAGACGGAAATGCTGTCTCCGGAGTGAATGCCGGCCCGTTCGATGTGTTCCATGATACCCGGTATCAGGATATCCTCTCCGTCGCAGACGGCATCCACCTCGATCTCTTTTCCCTGCAGATATTTATCCACCAGAATCGGATGTTCCTGGGCGATCCGGTTAATGATGCCGATAAACTCATCCACATCCTGATCGCTGATGGCAATCTGCATCCCCTGGCCGCCCAGCACATAGGAAGGACGCACCAGTACGGGATAACCCAGATCGTTGGCCGCCTTTTTCGCCTCTTCAGCAGTGAAGACTGTGTGTCCCTTGGGCCTTGGAATCTGACATTTTTCCAGGATTTCATCGAAGAGTTCCCGATCCTCTGCAGCGTCCACGTTTTCCGCCGAGGTTCCCAGTATCTTCACACCCATTTTGATCAGCGCTTCCGTCAGTTTGATGGCCGTCTGGCCGCCGAACTGCACCACTGCGCCGTCCGGTTTTTCAATCTCCACAATATTTTCCACATCTTCCGGCGTCAGCGGTTCGAAATACAGCTTGTCGGCGATATCGAAATCGGTGCTGACTGTCTCCGGATTATTGTTGACGATAATGGTCTCATAACCTTCTTTTTCAAAAGCCCAGGTACAGTGAACGGAACAGAAATCGAATTCGATGCCCTGTCCGATACGGATGGGACCGGATCCCAGTACCAGAACTTTTTTCCGGTCTGTGGCCGCCGCTTCGTTTTCTCCGCCATGGACGGAGTAATAATAGGGGGTGGCAGCGGCGAACTCCGCCGCACAGGTGTCTACCATTTTAAAGGAAGCGGTGATGCCGTTTTCCCTGCGCATGGCCTTTATCTCTTCTTCTGTCTTCCCTGTCAGACGGGCGATGACCTGATCGGGGAATTCCAGCCGTTTGGCCTCCCGCAAAAGCTCCGGCGCCAGCTCTTCTCTGCGCAGTCTTTCCTCCATCTCCACCAGAATGGCGATCTTGTCGATAAACCACAGATCGATCCTGGTCAGCTCATGAATCTGCTCCTGGCTGATACCGCGGCGGATGGCTTCGGCGATTCTCCACAGGCGGATATCATCCACCTTTTTCAGTTCCTCCAGCAGTTCTTCCCGGGTGCGTCCGGAAAAGTCATAGGACATCAGACTGTCCACATGCTGCTCCAGGGAACGGATGGCCTTCATCAGCGCGCCCTCGAAGTTATTGCAGATGCTCATAACCTCTCCCGTGGCTTTCATCTGCGTGGTCAGCGTACGTTTCGCGCTGATAAATTTATCAAAGGGAAGGCGCGGCATTTTCACCACGCAGTAATCCAGCATGGGTTCAAAGCTGGCGTAAGTTTTCCCGGTAATGGCGTTTTTGATCTCATCCAGCGTATACCCCAGGGCGATTTTGGCCGCCACTTTTGCAATGGGATAGCCCGTGGCTTTGGATGCCAGAGCCGAGGAACGGCTCACACGGGGATTTACCTCGATGACACAGTATTCGAAACTATCCGGATTCAGCGCGTACTGAACGTTGCAGCCGCCGGTGATATTCAATTCACTGATGATATTCAGCGCCGAGGTACGCAGCATCTGATATTCCTTATCTCCCAGCGTCTGGGAAGGAGCCACCACGATACTGTCACCGGTATGGACGCCCACCGGATCGATATTTTCCATATTGCAGACCGTGATGCAGTTTCCGTGGCTGTCGCGCATCACTTCGTACTCGATTTCTTTCCAGCCGGCGATGCAGCGCTCCACCAGCACCTGTCCCACTCTGGAAAGACGCAGGCCGTTCTGGAGGATTTCCACCAGTTCCTCCTCATCATGGGCGATTCCGCCGCCGCTGCCTCCCAGGGTATAAGCCGGCCGCAGCACCACCGGATATCCGATGGTGTTTGTAAAGGCGATACCGTCCTCCACGCTCTCCACCACCTGGGAAGCGGCAATGGGTTCATGGATTTTCTCCATGGTATTTTTAAACTCCTGCCGGTCTTCTGCTTTTTTAATCGTCTGTGCCGTAGTGCCGATGAGACGTACATTCTTTTCTCTCAGAAAGCCGCTCTCCTCCAGCGCCATGGCAAGATTCAGTCCGGCTTGCCCGCCCAGAGTGGGCAGAACGCTGTCCGGCTTCTCCTTTTCAATCAGCTGCTCCACCACTTCCACAGTGAGCGGCTCGATATACACCCGGTCTGCGATATCTTTGTCCGTCATAATCGTAGCCGGATTAGAGTTCAGCAGCACCACCTCGATGCCTTCTTCCTTTAAAGACCGGCATGCCTGTGTGCCTGCGTAGTCGAATTCTGCTGCCTGTCCGATGATAATCGGACCGGATCCCAGTACCAGAACTTTTTTAATCTCCGGATTTCTCGGCATTATCTCGCACCTCCCATCATGTCCATAAACCGGTCAAACAGATACGCGGAATCCTGCGGGCCAGGGCAGGCTTCCGGGTGAAACTGAACGGTAAAAATATTTTTCCCGGTATAAGAAAGGCCCTCGTTAGTTCCATCGTTCACATTGACAAAGGCCGGTACCGCCACAGCCGGATCCAGCCGGTCCGTATCCACCACATAGCCATGATTCTGTGAGGAAATGTAAACCCGGCCCGTCTGCAGATCCTTCACAGGATGGTTTCCTCCCCTGTGTCCGTACTTCATTTTGTGGGTATCTGCTCCTACTGCCAGAGCCATCAGCTGATGTCCCAGACAGATGGCAAAGATGGGAACCTGAGATTCATACAGTTTTCTCACTTCTTTTATAATGGAAGCGCACTCCTTGGGATCCCCCGGGCCGTTGGAAAGCATGATGCCGTCCGGCTGATCGTCCAGAATTTCCTGAGCAGAAGTCCAGGCCGGATACACCGTCACCTGACAGCCTCTTTTGATCAGGGAGCGGGCGATATTCTCCTTGGCACCGAAATCCATCAGCGCTACCCGCGGTCCGGTTCCCTTTCTCACCGTCTTTTCCGAGCAGGTGACTCTCTCCACCACCTTGCCGGTGGTATACTCTTTCAGCCTGGGAATGATCTTTTCCAGCGAATACTGTTCATCGGTGGTGATCATCCCGTTCATGGTGCCCTTCTCCCTGAGAATCTTCGTCAGCGCTCTGGTGTCGATGCCCGCGATACCCGGGATATCAAACCGCTTCAGGAAATTCTGAATCGTATCTTTGCTTCGGAAATTGCTGGGTTTTCTGGATAATTCTCTGACAATATAACCGTCCGGCCAGGGGCGCAAAGATTCACAGTCGTCATAACAAATACCATAATTACCGATCAACGGATAAGTCATACAGACTGCCTGCCCGGCATAAGAGGGATCCGTCAGCACCTCCAGGTAGCCGGTCATCGAGGTATTAAAGACAATCTCACTTATGACCTCCCTCTTCGAACCAATGCTGGTCCCTGTAAACACATGTCCATCTTCCAAAATCAGAAAAGCTTTCATCCTTTCACCCTGTCCTTTCTTCCGTCATCCCCACAACGCCTGTATGATCCCCCACCAAACGTATCTGCGTTTTTTCTAGCCAAATAGTTTAACATATTATACCATGAAATTCAATATTATTCAGAAAATATAAAAATTTAAATTTTATGATTGACATTCCGAACAAAATTCGATAGAATAGACGTTGCGAGTGGTTCGCAGGGTTCATGCAGGAGTGGCGGAATTGGCAGACGCGCAGGCTTCAGGTGCCTGTGGTCGCAAGATCGTGTGGGTTCAAGTCCCATCTCCTGCATCTTCATAAAACAGCTGCAGGAAATATTATTTTTCTCTTGACATTTTATGGAAAATCCGATATTATATTCCTTGCGAGTTGATCGCGAAATCATGCAGGAGTGGCGGAATTGGCAGACGCGCAGGCTTCAGGTGCCTGTGGTCGCAAGATCGTGTGGGTTCAAGTCCCATCTCCTGCATTTTTTCATGTCCGTTTTTTTACATTTTCTTTAGAAATTTTATCTTTCTTTAAGCAAGCATACATATATTGGACACATTTATCCGTTATAGTATATATCAGATAGTTGATTAACCACTCACTATCTCCCCCCTCATTAAACTAAATCAAAAGCAAAAACAGGAAAGACAGCATTTCGTCTTTCCTGTTTTTGCGTACTGCTTCATTTGCTCTTTCCCGACAAACTGCTTTTCAGCTCTCCCAAAGCCGTCAGCACCAGCCCCAGGACGATAAAAAGATCCGATACATTAAATACCACTTTTTTTAACTTTTCCCATTTCACATTGAAACTGAAGTAGTCCGTCACATAACCTCTTTTTTTCCTGTCCAGCAGGTTATTCAGACCGCCGCCCGCCGCCAGGGCACAGCCCAGCTTCTGCAGCGCATTCCCGCCTCTTCTCAAAAGGTGAAAAAAATACAGACAGACGCCCGCGGCGGCCGCAGCGCTTCCCCACAGAACTGCCCGGGGGTTCTCCTGCAGGAAGTGAAAAGCCAGTCCGCGATTGTGCAGTTTCCTAAGCAGTATATGGTCTTTCGCCACTTCCCGTACCGTATCCTCTTTCAGATTCTTTTCCGCTCGGCTCTTCAGATACCAGTCCAGCACAAACACGAGAGCTGCAATTCCCACATAAATCATTCTTCTTTTTGCACCTCTTTCTCTTCTTCTGTGACTTTACTGCCGCAGCGCATACAGTAAATGGATTCTCTGGCAATTTCCGCCTGGCATACCGGGCAAAGTTTCTTCCCCTTCTTAGACGCCAGCTCCTGTGTCAGTTCTTCTATGACGCCTTTCATCTGAGCGATATCTTCACAGATAACCGCCAGCTCAGAATCCACGCCTTCCCCCTCGTCGTACCGCCGGTAGATCAGTTCTCCCAGTTCCCGGTAACTTTTCTCCACCGCTCTTTGCGCGGAATGAAGCCTGGATTTCATTTTCTGAATCTCCAGAAACATCTCCGTTTTTCTGCTTACGTTTTCCGCCGCGCTGCTGATTGTTCTGCTTAAATCGTCAAATTTAATATCCGGCATGTTGTCTCCTTTCTTTCGCTTCTATGGCTGCTGCAAAGTTTCCTCCAAAGCGGGCGCCTCCTGTCCCCGCAGATAAATTCTCGGACCGCCTCTATGCTCAATATATTCTTCGGTGATCACCACCTGGCCGATACTGTCGTCTTTTGGAATCTCATACATGATATCCAGCATGTACTCCTCGATAATGGCCCGCAGCGCTCTGGCTCCCGTATCCTTTTCCATCGCCTTTCTGGCAATGGCCCGCAGCGCGCCCTCGTCAAACTCCAGCTTCACCTCGTCCATGGCCAGCAGTTTTTTATACTGTTTTAAAATAGCATTTTTCGGTTCCCTCAGAATCTCCACCAGCATATCCTCCGTCAGGCCCTGCAGTGTGAAGACAATGGGCAGACGGCCCAGAAACTCCGGTACCATTCCGAATTTCCGCAGGTCATCCAAAGTCACCTTGGATAGGATATCCGGATCACGGTCGTACTTGTCCTTCAGATCAGAACCAAATCCGATGGAAGCGCGCTTGTTCAGCCGCTCCTTAATGACTTCTTCCAGATCAGGGAAAGCGCCTCCGCAGATAAAAAGAATATTTCTGGTATTGACTGTGGTAAGCGGCACCATAGCGTTTTTGCTGTTGGCCCCTACCGGCACCTCGATATCCGCCCCCTCCAGCAGTTTAAGCATCCCCTGCTGGACCGCCTCTCCGCTGACATCCCGCTGATTGGTATTTTTCTTCTTGGCAATTTTGTCGATCTCATCCACAAAGATGATGCCGTGTTCCGCCCGCTCCACATCGTTGTCCGCAGCGGCCAGCAGCTTTGACACCACGCTCTCGATATCGTCGCCGATATACCCCGCCTCCGTCAAAGATGTGGCGTCGGTGATCGCCAAAGGTACATCCAGCAGTCTGGCTAGAGTCTGTACCAGGTAGGTTTTCCCGCTTCCTGTGGGGCCGATCATCAGCATATTGGATTTTTCGATCTCCACGCCGTCGTCCGTATCGGAAAATACCCGCTTATAATGATTATATACCGCCACGGACATTACTTTTTTCGCATGCTCCTGACCGATTACATATTCGTCCAGACTGGCTTTGATCTTATGGGGAGCCGGAATGTCGCGGATGGAAAGCTTTGGTTTTTCCCCTTTTTCCTTTTTCTTTTTCGTCCGCTGCTTCTGCGGCACCCGGTTTTGCAGTCCGGAAAAATCAATCATGCTGATATTTGGCATGTGCTGCATCAGATCCGCGTAATTGATGTTCCCGTGATTCATGGTATCGAAGCTTTTCTGCATACAATCGGTGCAGATGTGGATATTATTGGGAAGTTCGATCATCTTTCCCGCTTTGCTTTCCGGCCTGCGGCACAGGAAACAGATTTTCTCGTATTCATCCTCCCGCTCTTTTTTCTCAGAAGGATCTTCCGTCTCCTGCACCTGGGCGTCTGTCTGTTCCGTTAATTCTTTATTATCATCTGTCAATTCTCATATCCTCTCTTTCATGGCTTTATTATAGCCTATCTGCCTGCGCCCCACAAGTAAAGTTTTCCATGCCGCGGCGCAAAAATGAGGCCGCCAGCGCAGACAGCCTCATCCTTTTCCTTTTAATCCGCATCAGCCGGCCTGGAATCCAGTGTCAGCGTCAGCGATACCTCCTGATATTCGCCGCTCTCGGCACGCATGACAATCATTTCCACCTCTTCGCCGGCGGCATAGTAGGCCATCGTATTCACCAGCTCATCATAGGTGGTTACCGTTGTACCGTCGAATTTGGTAATGATATCGCCGGAAATCATACCTGCCTTTTCCGCCGCGCTCCCTTCCGTCACCGAATCCACGAACACGCCGGCCGGAAGATTGTACATCTGCTGTGTTTCCGCCGTCACATTGGTGCAGGTGATTCCCAGATAAGCCGCATCCTTTTCATCCACCTTACGGCGTGTCTCTCTGCTCATCAGCTCATCCAGGATCGGCTCCGCCGTACTTACCGGAATGGCATACCCCATCCCTTCCACCTCGCTGGAAGCGAATTTGACCGCGTTAATACCGATCAGTTCCCCCTGCATGTTCAGCAGCGCTCCGCCGCTGTTGCCGGGATTGATGGCCGCATCCGTCTGAATCAGACTGGCCGTCACATTATCCACTGTCACTTCCCTGTTCAGCGCGCTGACATAACCAGAAGTCACAGACTGTCCATATCCCAGAGCGTTTCCGATGGCCACCACCTGTTCTCCCACCACCAGATCGTCTGAGTTTCCCAAGGACGCCACTTTGATGGCAGAGAGCGTATCCTCCGACAGCTGAGAAAGATCCACCGCCACCACCGCAAGGTCGTTGTTGGCATCCGTGCCTTTGATCTGCGCCTCCACAGAAGCTTCATCGATAAAGCTGACGGTGATGGTATCCGCCCCGGAGACCACATGGTTATTGGTGGCAATCAGCAATTCCGAATCATTCTGCCCCACGATAATGCCGGAACCGCTGCTCTCACTCTGATATTCCCTGGTACCGCCGAAAAAGCTCTGGATCTCCTGCACGCCCACATTGCTGATGGCCACCACAGAGGGCATGGAATTGGCCGCCACGTCAGCCACCGAACTGACCGCAGGCGCCGCCGTTTCCTCGTTCTGCGACTGCACCGGCTCCGTGGCCGGCACCGTCTGGCGCACCTGAACCGTCTCTTCCTCCCGTCCCAGAGAAGTGATCCCCAGAATAATCAGGCCGGAGATCAGGCCGAACACCACTGCCAGCGCGGCGCACAGGCCAAACTTTTTCAGAAGACCATAACTCTTTTTTGGCTTCCGCACCGGCGGCTCCGGCTGCGGCTGGGAAAACTGATAGGAGTCATACTTTTTCTTAAAGTTCTCGCCCTGCTTTTGCTCTTCTGTATTTTTTCGCAGTTTGGGATTCACCCAGCTGTAAGTCGTATCCCCGCCGGTCGGTTCCTCCCAGGCTGTTCCGGAAACGTCCTTTTGGTCTGAATTTTCATCCCAGGCCGAAGCCTCCCGCCAGGTATCCTCCTCCTGCCGGCTCCAGGAGTTTTCCGGATCCCCCTGCGTCTTTTTCCAGTCATCATTCATATCTATCCCTCTCTTAGCTTTTCTCCATTCTATCTTTCTATTTTAAATAAAAAATGTGTTGAATATGTGACAAAGTCATAAAAAATTCAGGAAAGCCTTCTCTTCCAATACTCTTTGTTGTCTGTCAAGCGCAGTATCAGTCCCAGGGGCAGACTTTTATACCGTTTTCCCAGACGGTATCCCAGATATTTGCAGCCGCTCTGCCAGATAAGCGCCGGCAGCAGCCACGGCCTTCGTTTTGCCAGATAGGACGCCGTCTGTTTTACCAGGCGGATCCCCTCTCCCTCGGAAGAAACGCCGGAAAAGATTTCCGGATGATCTGCCTGAGAAACAGCCAGGTCGAAATTACGGCTGATCTGACGCAGGCCGCTGTAATTATGAGAGTGGATCACCTGGGCCTTGGCTGCATAGGCAACCTTATATCCGGCCTGGATGATCCTGGCCGCCATAATCATATCTTCATTGAAAATAACAGGCCGCTCAAATCCTCCCAGTTGCAGATAAATATTCCGGTCATAGGCGGCGCAGACATCCGAACAGAAATATGTCTTGATCCCCAGACGATTCAGATCTTTTTTGCTTTTGACACGACTGGCCGCCGGATAATTAAAGCCCCGGGTATAGCGTTCAATATAAGCGCAGTCTTCGGCCGGCAGCTGTCTTGCATAGGAGACGGCCACCTCTTGATCCTCCAGCGGCCGCAGCAGCTGTTCCGTCAGATGGTCATCCGCCGGCAAAGCGTCCTGCGTCATGAAAATCACCACGTCCGCTCTGGATTTCAGCAGCGCCTGATGGCGTGTGCCGCCGTGATCAAACCGGGATTTTTCAATGTGTTCCACGATAATTTTCTCCGACAGTCCCTCGATTTTGCTGTCCCAAAACTCCTGCTGCGTATTCATAATCAGAATATGACCGACGGGATATTTCTGTTCCAGAAGGCTTTTCAGCAGCGTGCAGAGCTTTTCGTCCGGATGAAAGGTAGGGATTACCACATCGACCGTCTTATTCATCCTTTCCTCCTCCTCATCAACTCTTTGATAATAACAGGGTGCTGCAAGGCTTGACGCCCGACAGCACCCCCTGTCACGTTTTCAATTTTCTGATGTCAGTTTGCGGCCTGGAAATTCTCCAGCGGAAGCGCTCCGTCCTCCGACTGTTTCGGAATATCTTCCTCGCCGTATCCGCTCTCTTCGATAATGTGATCGCTGTACTCCTGTACCGTAGCGGAAGGAACATAGTCCGTCTCCTCCGGATACAGGAACTGGTGAAGGGCAATTACGTTCTGCTCCAAAGTCACCGGAAGCACCGCATCGGTTCCCACCGCATCTTTAATGGTTTCCCCTTCCAGATGCTTCGTGGGGAATCCGGACTGATCCTCGATATCATAGGTGATCATATTCATACCCATCTTCAGGATATCCGCCTTGGAAAGACTGGTGGCAACCATGGGGCAGACCGTATCCACGATCTTGTTCAGAGTCGTCCAACTGGAGTTCTTTGCCTTCTCCACCATCTTGTAAATGACAAGCCGCTGACGGGCCGCCCGGCGGAAATCATTGCCGGCCGTGTAACGGATCCTGGCGTAAGATACGGCCTGCACTCCGTTCAGATGGTGTACTCCGTCCTCGGGATAAATCTCTTCGTAACTTTTGCCGGTTGCCTCCGAAGTTTCCACACAGTAATTGTTCATGTGCTCCACTTCATCCGCCGTCATCTCGATGTCCAGTCCTCCCAGCAAATCGATGGTCTCCGCCACCGCGGCAAAATCCACCGTCACATAGCCGTCCAGGCTCAGATCCAGATTTTTATTCATCATGGTCATCAGCTGCTGAGCTCCGCCGTAAGCGTAGGCGGCATTGGCCTTCGTGTACGTATCTTCATTCCCCTTCGGATCCGTTCCCACATTCAGATATGTGTCGCGGTAAAGGGAAACCAGCTTCACCTTTTTGGTATCATTGTTGATGCTGGCAATGATCATGGTATCGCTGTTTCCGTAATCCAGCGTATCGCTGGTATTATCCAGTCCCACCAGGGCAATGGTCTGATAACCCTTTACATCCTCCACGCCTTCATTGACGCCCACCTGGCTCATATCCACATCGCTTTCCTGCATCAGATCCAGCTTTTTGTTGATCTGAGCGTAAACAAAGATCCCCCCCACAAGAATCAGAAGAATCAGCACTTCAAAGAAAAATAAAATCCGTCTCCTTCTTCTTCGTTTCATCGCCTTTGTTCTCATTTTTTTCGCCATAATATAACCCCTTGCTATTCTTTAGTACGCATTTTTATTGATAAACCCTTTGAAAATGGTCAGAAAAAGAATCTTGATATCCAAACCCAAAGTCCAGTTTTCAATATAATACAAATCGTATTCGATACGCTTGCGAATGGAAGTATCCCCCCGGTAGCCGTTTACCTGAGCCCATCCTGTCAGTCCCGGCCGTACCTGATGCTTTACCATATACCGCGGGATCTCCTCCCGGAACTTTTCCACAAAAAACGGCCGCTCCGGCCTTGGCCCCACCAGACTCATATCCCCTTTCAGAATATTAAAAAGCTGCGGCAGCTCATCCAGACTGGTTCTGCGCATGAATTTCCCGATCCCGGTCACCCGGGGATCATTTTTCACCGTCCAGGCTTTCTTCTCCTCCGCCTCCGGCTGTACCTCCATGGAACGGAACTTAAACATCTCAAAATTTCTGTTGTGCAGTCCCACACGGACCTGCTTGTACAGCACCGATCCCGGCGAAGTAAGCTTCACCAGAGCCGCGCACAGCAGCATCACCGGCGAAAACAGCACAATAGCCGCTATGGAACCAAAGATATCCATCGTTCTTTTCACCAGGGAGGGGAACGTATTGCTCAAAGGCACATACCGGATATTGATCACCGGCAGTCCCAGAAGATCTTCTGTATACGGTTTTGTGGGAATGATATTATTATAATCTGGTATAAATTTAGTATGCACGCCGGACTTTTCACAGAGAGCCACGATCTCTTCCAGGCGGCTGTAATCGTTCAGACCCAGGGTGATGGCGATTTCATCCAGCCTGTTTTGCGGCAGTATAATCATCAGATTGTCTATTCTTCCCAGTACTTTAATCCCTCTGTAATCCGTCCCGGCCTCCACAGAATCATCGAGAATCCCCCGCACCGTATAGCCCCACTGGGGATTGGCCAGAATCCGGTCGATATACTCCTCCGCCGCCCTGCTGTATCCCACCAGTACGATATGCTTCTGATTCAGCCCTTTCCTTCGCATATCCCGCAGGACAATGCGGATCATCATCCGCACCGTTTCTTCCGCAGCAATATTAACGAAGAAGAAAATCACCAGCATACTCCTGGAGAAGTCAATAATCTTTAGCAGATACAGGATACCAATCAGTATAAAAAGCCCCAGCGTATTGGCCTTCACGATATTGGCCAGTTCCAGCCGCCTGCCCTGCACTCTCTTTGGCGTATACAGATTAAACGCAGAATACAGGATCAGATACATCGGCACAATGAGCAGCAGCGCTGTCATGTAATACTGGAAGGACAGCGACCTCACCGATTCGAAGATTCCTGTCTCAAACTTCAGGAACCAGGCGAACCAGTAAGATGCGGCGATGACCGCGGCGTCAATCAGTATATGCAGCCGGTTAAAGTACTTCTGGTTATCTTTTATCACTTGAGATCACCTGTTATACCTTTCCACGCTATTCTATTAATATACACTAAGTTACATAATAAGGCAATATCCTATTTTTATCCCGTAATCCGGCGCACAATATTCGCCCAAAGCTGCAGCTGAATCTTCCCGTAGTTTTTCAGATGTTTCCATGAAAACCGCATCTTCTTTCCATTTCTGCTCCCTTTAAAAGCCAGAGAAACTCCGTTTTTTATCCCGGCGGCATACTCTCTGCCAAATCCTTTTGCGGCAAAGAAAATCAGCTTGATCAGAAATCCCGCCGTCAAAAACGGCAGATTAATAAGAATCTGCAGCCAGGGCATATTCTTGTAAATCATATATATATTATTGCGGGAAGAATAGCGAACCTTGAAAAGATTGTACCGGGAACCGCTGGTTCCGCTGCCCGCATGGTAAACCACCGCCTCCGGCAAAAACCAGTTTTCATACCCCAAAATCTTAGCCCGGTACCCCAGATCCATATCCTCCAGATAGGCAAAATGTTCTTCGTCAAACAGCCCGGTCTCCTCCAGCAGCTTCCTTCTGTAAATGGCCGCGCCGGCGCAGGCTGTGAAAATCTGACAGGCAGAACTGTATCGCTTCTGCTCTTTCCCCTTTCCCCGGGCGAAGGCCCAGCCCAGCGCGCTGTAGTAATCCCCGGCGTCATCCATTTTCTCCGGACTGTGCATCTGCAGCATTTTGGCTCCGCAGGAAAAGGCCCGCGGCCTTTTTCGGATTCCATCGAGCATCTTTTCCACAAAATCCTTCAAAACAGTGGTGTCATTGTTCAAAAGAATAATGTAGGGCGTATCTGTCGCCTGGATTCCCACATTCACCGCGTGACAAAATCCGGTATTGTCCTCCAGGGCGATCACCCGGACGCCGGGATATTCCCGCTCCACCGTCTCCCTGCTTCCGTCCCCGGAGCCGTTATCCACCACCAGGATCTCAAAATCTGAGACAGTCTGGGTCATGAGGCTGTCCAGGCAGGGCCTGATATACCCGATTCCGTTATAGTTGGGAATCACCACCGATACTTCCTTCATTCAAATGCTCTCCTGTATTTTCTCACGGACGCAGAGAATAATTCCATTTGCTCAGCGTCAGGTTTTTATTATAGTATGGATCTCCGGACTTTAACAGGCCGATCCAGCGGCTTCGCATAAACTCGATCTCGCCTTGAAACCTGCGGATTTTCTCCTCGCTGTCCTCCGCTCCCCGCGACCGGGATTCATAATGGTACAGCTGCGCCCAGGGCAGATAAACCACCAGATATCCCGCCTGAACCGTCCGCAGACACAGATCCACATCATTAAAGGCGACGCTTAACCGCTCTTCAAACCCCTGAAGCGATTCAAAAACCGACCGTTTCATCATCATGCAGGCTGCCGTCACCGCGCTTACATTCAGCTGGATGGACGCCTTATGCAGATATCCCGTTCTGGAGCGGGGCATGTTCAAAAACGCATGGCCGGCGATCCCGCCGATCCCGATGATAGTGCCGGCATGCTGAATGGTATCGTCGGGATAATAAAGCTTTGCTCCCACGATCCCCACTTCCTCTCGCTGGCAGTTTCCCAGCATAAATGTCATCCAGCCTTCGCTGATCACTTCCACATCGTTATTCAAAAACAGCAGATACTCTCCTCTGGCTTCCCGGACGGCAAAATTGTTGATGGCGGAATAATTAAACTCTCTCTCCCAGGTGATCACCCGGATCCTGGAGTCCTCCTGCAGCTTTTGGTAGCAGTCGAAAGTCTCCTTCTGCACACTGTTATTCTCTGCAATTATAATCTCATAATTCTTCCATGTTGTTTTTTCTTTTATAGAATTCACGCAGCGCATCAGCATGTCGCTGTGATCTTTATTGGGAATAACCACCGATACCAGCGGACTTCCCTGTACCGGATAATCCACCCGGTAAAATCCCATATCCTTCGTGTGGCTGACCACACCCTGTTCCCGGCAGCGCTCCAGATGACTTTCGATGGCCCGTTTCCCGGCTTCAAAGGCATACATCTTGCTGACCGGGTTATCCGCCGTGGACTCTTTGTGCGTTCTCCAGTGATACAGCACCTCCGGTATATGAACGATCTTTTCTGCCGCTTCCGTACAGCGGAAGATAAAATCATAATCCTGAGCTCCGTCAAACTCCCGGCGAAATCCTCCCGTCTTTTCCAGCAGCGTCCTCCTCACCACAAAAAAATGACAGATATAGTTGTTGGAACGCAGCAGATCAATGCTGAAGTCCGGTTTGAAATGAGGCTGAAAGTGTTCCTTCAGATCGGTCGTCACTTTATCCTCGTCCGTGTACAGCACATCTGTCTGCTCATCGGCCACGATCCGGTCCGCCACTTCATACAGGGCGTTTGGCGCCAGCAGATCATCATGATCCAGAAGGCCCACAAATTCTCCAGAAGCCATGGCCAGCGCCGCATTGGTATTGCCCGCGATTCCAAGATTCTCTTCCAGATTCTTCACCCTGATCCGGCTATCTTTTTTTGTATACTCCCGCAGGACCTTTTGCATCCTGTCATCCTCGGGGCTTCCGTTGGCTATGCAAAGCTCCCAGTTTTCATAGGACTGTGCCAGCAGGGAATCCATCATCTGCTCCAGGAACTCCTCCGGCGTCCGGTAGGCCGGAACTACGATGCTAAGAAGGGGCGTCCTATCCCATTTCCTTGCGTGCTGCTTTTCCAACTGTTCCCGGCTGGCTTTATGCTTTTCAAACCAGGGGCCGTAAGGCACCTCTTCCGGTTCCATCCGCTCCGACAGCCGCACCAGAAATTCCCGCAGTCCGTAATGCTTTAGATAGCGAAACCCCTTCTGTATATTATAAGGCCGTATTTTTTTCAGATAATTCAGCCACTGAGCCATACCCGTTACCTCTGTTTAAAAAAATTTTCGATGGCCCTGGTCACCTTCCAGGCATCATCCAGCGGCAGATTATAAAACATGGGCAGCCGCACCAGCCGCTCGCTCTCTCTGGTCGTATAAACATCCTCGCCGCAGAATCTGCCAAACTTACTCCCCGCCGGAGAGGAATGTAAAGGAACGTAATGAAAGACGCACAGAATTCCCTGCTCCTTCATATACTGGATCAACGCGCTTCTTACAGATTCGTTTTCCACTTTGATGTAATACATATGAGCGTTGTGAACGTCATAGTCCGGCACGAAAGGCCGGGTAAGACAGCCTTTTCTTTCCAGCTCCTCCAGATTTTCGTGGTAGCAGTTCCAGATCGCATGGCGCTTATGGTTGATCTCGTCCGCCTCCTTAAGCTGTCCATATAGATAGGCCGCATTCATATCGCTGGGCAGATAGGAAGAACCGTATCCCACCCAGGTGTATTTGTCGATCTGGCCGCGGAAAAATTTGCTGCGGTTGGTTCCCTTTTCCCGCAGGATCTCCGCCTGTTCCAGGTAAGCGCTGTCCTGGAACAGCAGCGCTCCTCCTTCTCCCATGGTATAGTTTTTCGTCTCATGGAAACTGTAGCAACCAAAATCACCGATCGTGCCCAGCGCCCGGCCCTTGTAAGCTGCATGAACGCCCTGGGCGGCGTCCTCGATTACTTTCAGATGATATTTCCCGGCCAGCTCCATGATCTCGTCCATGGCGCAGCCTACGCCGGCATAGTGAACCGGCACCACCGCCTTCGTCCGGTCAGTGATCGCCTCTTCAATCTTCGTCTCGTCTATATTCATGGTATCCGGCCGGATATCCACGAAGACAATTTTCGCTCCCCGCAGCACGAAGGCGTCCGCAGTAGATACAAAGGTATAGGAAGGCATGATCACCTCATCCCCGGGACGGATATCCGCCAGAAAAGCCGCCATCTCCAGCGCATGGGTGCAAGAAGTGGTCAGCAGAACTTCCTTGGAATGATACCGTTCCTTAATCCATCGGGAACACTCCTTGGTAAACGGGCCGTCCCCGCACAGCTTTCCATTCTCTATCGCTTTTTGTATATATTTCATCTCGCTCCCCACAAAGGGAGCTCTGTTAAACTCAATCATCCTTTTCCCCCGTCCGTGCCCCTGATATCGAAAGCACTTTTCTCATCACAACGTATAGATCAGAATACCCGCAATGATGATCAGATTTCCCGCCAGTTTCCTCCTGGTAATTTTCTCTCCCAGTATCAAAGAAGAAAGAATCAGAATGAAAACATAGGCAAAGGAATCGATCACCGGACCGTATTTCATATCCACCCGCGTATAGGCATAGGTGTTCAGCAGCAGTACGCCGAAAAATATACCGTAAGCGGTAATCACTCTCCAGTTCAGATATTCAAATATGGGATGGCGGTACGTTTTTCCCGCGCTGATTTTCAGCAGGATCTGGGAAACCGCCGTAAAAAAAGTCCCCGCAAACATCAAAAGCATATAGCTATTCATATTTCTGCACCACCATCACTCCCACAAACACCACCAGCATGCCGACTATATTCCGCGCGGAAAGATTTTCATGGAAAATCAAAACAGCCCAAAGCTGCGACCAGATCAGGTACACACTCTTATTGGCATAGGCCGTGGACAGTTCGAATTTCTTTATCACCTTCTGCCATGCCAGAGCGTATATGCCGCAGTCTAAGATCATCAGTCCCAAAAACACATACAGCCAGGGGGAATCAATCCCTGACTGATTATACTGCATGCCTGCCAGTTTTGAAAAAATTCCGGTCAGGGAGAACAGCAGAATATTTAAATGCAGCTGTATATATTTCTTCGCCTTTTCCATATCAAAATCCTCCCTGAAACTAATTGATTATATCATGATTCCCCATCGGGTACAAGTGGTGAATCGGCCTTTTCCCCCAAGTATCGGGTTGAAATGACCCTCTGATGATGGTATGATAGGAACATAAAATCCGGACACCGATAATAAAGGAGAAAAACGATGAGTTTATATTCTGTGGTTGTTCCCGTCTACAATTCGGAACACACCCTGGAAGATTTGTATACCAGACTGAAACGGGTATTCGAGGAAACCCTCCATGAAGAGTTTGAATTGATCCTGGTGGACGACAGCTCCCGGGACAGTTCTTTTCAGGTTATGCAAAAACTGCGCCGCCTGGACAGGCGGGTCCGCATCATCCAGATGGCCAGAAATTTCGGCCAGCATCCCGCCCTTCTGTGCGGGTTTCATTATGTAAAAGGGGATTTCGTCATCACCATGGACGACGACCTGCAGCACCCGCCGGAGGAACTGCCAAAGATGATCACGGTGATGAACGAACGTCCGGACGTGGACGTCATTCTTGCCAGATACGAAGGCCGCAAGCACAATATCATCCGGAGGGCGGGAACCCGTCTGTCGGTCTGGGCCACCTCCAAGATGCTGGGTAAGGATCCCGATCTGGAGATCACCAGCTTTCGGCTTATGCGGCGTTTTATTGTGGACGCCATCGTGCAGACCAGCACCCATCTGCCCCAGATCGGCAACCTGCTGGTGATGACCTCCAACCGCATCATCAATGTCACCGTGCATCACGACGCCCGCGCCTACGGAAAAAGCGGGTATTCCTTCGACCGTCTGGTAAAGGATCTCATTTACGATATCACTTCCCACTCGGCCTTTCCGCTGCTGGTGGTGCGCAACATCGGACTTTTTGGATTTGTGGTCACACTGTTTTTGGCCTTTTACTACCTGATCCGCTATTTCGCCTGCGGCGCTGCGGTGGAGGGATGGACTTCCCTGATGCTGATTACCCTGTGCGGATTCAGTATCACTTTATTTTCTCTTGGCATCATCGGCATGTATCTGATGAACATTTTAAACGAGGCTAAAAAAATGCCCCACTATGTCATCCGGCAGCAGGATACGGAGGATTAACGGCTTATGGAAATCGGCGGCTACTTTGAACTGGAACACTTTACCGCCCGCCCCTTTTACCGCGGGCTTTACGAACTGAATCTGGGGCGCACCGCCCTGACTTATCTGCTGGGCGCCCTTTCCTGCCGGCGGCTTTTCGTCCCTTATTTTCTCTGCGAATCGGTGACAGAGGCCTGCCGGAAAGCCGGTTTTTCTCTGGAGTACTATCGCATCGATGAGAATCTGGCTCCTCTTCTTCCCCGCACGCCGGGAAAGGACGAGTATCTTTATCTGGTCAATTATTACGGACAGCTCACCGATGAACAGATCCTGGCTTTTCAGAGCGCTTACGGCAATATCATCGTGGATCACACCCATGCCTTTTTTCAAAAGCCTCTGAAGGGGATTCCCACCCTTTACTCCTGCCGGAAGTTTTTCGGCGTCAGCGACGGCGCTTACCTGTCCTGTGATCTTGACCTGCCGCCCATTTCCCTGACGGATCAGTCCCACGGCCGCATGAGCCATCTGCTGGGACGGTTTGAGGAAAAGGCCAGCCTCCATTACCGGGAAATGCTGGACAACGCCCATTCCTTCGAAAAAGAACCGGTAAAAAAGATGTCGCCCCTTACCAGAAATATCCTGGGGGCCATCGATTATGAAAAGGTGCGGCGCATCAGAAACCAAAATTATCGTTATCTTTGCGAGCGCTTTGATCAGCGCAATGTGATGAATCAGCATACGCCGGACGGCCCCTTTGTCTTTCCTCTTTACGTGGCAGACGGCCCGGCCGTGCGAAAAGAACTGGCTTCCATGGATATCTATATTCCCACCTATTGGAGCAATGTGATTGAACAGATGCCGAAAGGCTCTGCGGAGCACGATTATGCCGCCAACATTTTGCCGCTGCCCTGTGATCAGCGTTACAGCCAGTGGGAAATGGAGCATCTGGCAGACGCGGTTTTGACTGTCATGCAGCAGATGGAAGTCTGATCAGGGGAGTGAAAAACATGAAGAAAAAACTTATGATACTGGGATCGCTGCAGGAGTTCGTCCGCCTGACAGCCATGGCAAAGGACAGGGGCTGTACCGTCATCGTAAGCGACGGTTACCCCAACGGTCCCGCAAAAAAGATCGCCGACCGTGCTTACGATGTGGATGTCCGCGAGGCTCCGTCCCTGGCCAGATACTGCCGCCAGGAACATGTGGACGCCATCATCACCTCTTTTTCCGATCTGCTGTTTGAAAACATGGTAAAGGCGGCCGACCTGGCCGGTCTGAAATGCTATCTGAAACCGGAACAGCTGCCCTACTACCGGGACAAAACCGTCATGAAACAGCTGTTGGACCGGCTGGGAATTCCCACGCCCCGTCACGTATGTTTAAGCCGGGGATTTTCCGATCAGCAGCTGGAAGGACTGCGGTTCCCGGTTGTGACCAAGCCTGTAGATATGTATGGCTCCCGCGGCTTATACGTACTGAACAGTCCTCAGGAAGTCCGCCGCTATTTTGGAAAAGCCAGCTCCTTTTCCCGGCAGAAAAAAATTCTGGTGGAAGAGTATAACGACGGGTACGAATTCAATCTGATGGCCTGGGTTCTGGAGGGAAAAGTTTACATTCTCGGCATTGCCGACCGGGAAAAAACCTCCATCGGCGCCAGGGACATCCCCATCAGCACCCGCAACATCTATCCCTCCCGGATGATCAGCCAGGTTTTCGAGCCGGCCAAAAAGATACTGGAATCTTACATCGGCGCCACCGGCCAGAAAAATGGCGCGCTCTCCATGCAGTTCTTCTGGGCTCCCGGCCGGGAACTGGAAGTCTGCGAGATCGCCGGCCGCTTCCTGGGGTATGAACACGAACTGATCGAATACAGCAGCGGTCTGTCCATCGAGAAACTGCTGCTGGATTATCTGTTCGACGAAAACGCTTTAAAAGAAACGCTGGAACACCATTCTCCTTTTATGAAAAATCACAGCGCCGTACTTTACTTCCACGGCAAACCGGGAATGATCGCCAATCAGCAGGCGGCCTACGATATCGCCGAATGGCCGGAAGTGGTGGAATCTCAGATTTTTTATAAGGAAGGAGAACCTGTGGTTGCCCACGGGCCAAATCCTTACATGGCCCGGTATTTTATCACCGGAAAAAACCGCGCCTACATCGACAATGTGACAAAAAAAATCTTTGATGCCATGAGCATCAAAGATTTTCAGGGAAAGGAACTGCTGTATCCAAACCGGATGCCCTCCTATCCCGTTTTATAAAAGCGGAGCATAGTGGGGCCAGACGACGGTCCCATAGGTGAACACAGCCGCTCCGGCAAGCAGCACGCACAGAGCCAGACAGACCCACTGTCTGGTTCTTTCTTTTTTCACGATTTTTTCCAGAAGATTTCCCAGTCCCAACGTCACAAAATACATCAGCGCCGGCAGCCCCGGCAGCAGATAGCGTCCCTGTGCCTGGAAATCACTGTAATACGCATAGTAAATCAACAGCCCCATGGGGATGACTGCCGTAAGCGCCAGACAGATGTGAAAAAGGCTTTTCACCCGGAACTCCTTTTGACTCTGTGTACAGCGGATTTTCAGCGTCTGGTCTCCTATCTGCTTTTTCATGGTCCAGGATGTCCGGATGTATGGAAAGAAAGTCCGTCTAAATGTGAACAAAACTCCCGCCAGACCCAGGCCGAACACCAGAAAATAGCATTTGCTGAGCCAGTAAGGCATAAACACATCCATGTATCCGAAGGTTCCCACAAAGCTGACCGCCACCGTCAGCAGCCAGTTATGCTCCCAGTTCCCGGGCACGAAGAAAAGCATATCGCGAACGGTCATCCCTGTGTCGGCGATAATATACCGGTTGGAAGGCTTTAATTCCTCCACAGCATACATCTGCGAATACATGGCGGAAGTTTTCATACCAAGGATATCGCCGTCATAGATCACATAGCTGCGCAGGAACCACCATCCGGCCAGCGCCGCCGCAATGGCTGCGATCACCAGCCCTCTCTGGAAAAGAAAGACTGCCCGGGAAGATTTTTTTTCTCCCTTCTGATACTGTCTTCCGCGAAAAACCAGAATGTCCAGTCCAAAGAAAAAAACGCTGGCCAGGATTACGCCGTAGGCATTGTAATAAGAAAGGGCGCAGATGGAAATCCCGACCGCCAGCCCGGCACAATTCTTCCAGGTCCAGCTTCCTTTCATAGCCCTTACCCAGAACAACAAGATCAGAACCGTAGAAAAAAGAGCCAGCCCGTCGCTGTTCACATAAGAAAATATAAACAGCGTTACCGGCAATAGCATGGACAGCGCCGCAAACAGCCACCGCTGCCCCCTCCTTCGGAAAAGATAGCCGCCCATACGAAGCAGCAAAAAGGCCGTTGCGCAGCCCAGAAGAATATTCACCAGGCGGGCAGCCATCACCAGCGTCTGCAGCTGGTCAGTGAAAAAGCCGGCTGCTTTCACAAATACCGCCATGATCATATAAGCCAAAATGGGGTTAAATGCATAGGAAATTCCCCAGTTGGCATCCCGTATGGCCGGATCACCGCCATGGGGGAGTTTCCCATACTCCACAAGATACTTTACGATATCATAACGCATCCGTTCATCGGGGGACGTATCAAAGGGCTGTACCGCAGCCCACAGAAAGAGAAAAACAAAGATCGCTGCCAGAAACAGAAGTTCCGGCAGCATCGGTTTCATCTTACTTTTCATTCTTCTTTTCCAATTCTTTCAGATAATGGGACAGCGCATCCTGCCAGTCCGGCAGCCTTTTAAATCCATGCTCTGTCAATTTTTTCTTCTCCAGACGGCTGTTAAAGGGCCTTTTTGCTTTCGCCGGATATTCTGCGCTGGTCACCGGTTTTACCGTCACATCCATGCCTGCCTGACGGAAAATTTCCTTTGCGAAGTCGTACCAGGAGATATAGCCGCCCTCGTTGGTGGCGTGATAGATACCGTATTCCTGTTTTTCCAGCATATCCACCAGCAGTCTGGCCAGATCATACGTATAGGTGGGCGTTCCGATCTGATCGTCAACCACCGTCAGGGTATCGTGGGTCTTTCCCAGATTCAGCATGGTCTTGATAAAATTCTTGCCGTTCAGTCCAAAGACCCAGGCAATGCGGACAATATAGTACTTGTCCAGATACTTTTGCACCGCCTGTTCTCCTTCATACTTGGTCTGTCCGTATACGTTCAGCGGCTTCACCACAGGATCATCCGGTTCCCAGGGCCTTTCCCCCTGGCCGTCAAACACATAATCCGTACTGAGATAAATCATGGGCAGCTCCAGTTCCCGGCAGACTCTGGCGATATGTTCCGTACCCAGCGCGTTGACTTTCCGGCACAGTTCTTCCTGATCCTCCGCCGCATCCACGGCCGTCCAGGCCGCACAGTGCACCACCTGATCCACTTTGGACTGACGGATCACACGATCGACTGCTTCTTCATCCGTAATGTCCATTTCCTCCACATCGACACCCACGCCTTCGTAACCGCGCAGCGCCAGTTCATTCATCACATCATGGCCCAGCTGGCCTTTTACTCCTGTTACCAGTACCCGCATCTTTCTTTCCCTCCTACTCAAAGTCTCTTAAGTGAAAAATCCTGACTGTCCAGCGTCAGATTAGGATTGTAATAAGGATCCCCCGTCCGGAAAATATCCGGCCACTTTTTCTCAAATATGGCGATTTCCCGGTTAAACCGGGCCACCTTCTCCGGCGTATCCTCCAGACCTCTGGATTTCGATTCGTAGTGATACAGTTCCGCGTAGGGATTGTACACGATCAGTTTTCCTGTCTGACGGATCTTCATACAGAAATCAATGTCGTTAAAAGCCACCTGCAGTTCTTCGGACAATCCGCCCACTTCCTCAAAAACGCTGCGCTTTACCATCATACAGGCGGCCGTCACCGCGCTGTAGTCCTGGGCGCAGATAATCCGGTGGCAATACCCCGTATAACCCCTTGGCTGCATCACAAAACAGTGTCCGGCGATTCCGCCGAAACCGATCACCACCCCCGCATGCTGGATAGTGTCGTCCTCGTAATACAGACGGGCGCCCACCGCGCCCACATCATCCCGCATACAGTATCCCAGCAGCTGTTCCAGACAGTCATCATTGATAATCTCCGTATCGTTGTTCAGCAAAAGGAAGTATTCCCCTTTGGCGTATGTGGCGCCGAAATTATTGATGGCGGAATAATTAAAGATTCCGTCCCAGTACACCACCCGGACTTTCGGATTGCTCAATTCCAGTTCCTTGTAATAGGCGAAGGTCTTTTCCTCTGTGCTGTTGTTCTCCACGATAATATATTCGTAATTCCGGTAGGTGGACTTCTCTTCAATGGAACGGATACACCGGTTCAGATCGTCGGTATGATCCTTATTGGGAATGATAATGGAGATCAGGGGATCGTAATCCCGGATAAACCGGGTCCGGTAAAGCCCCAGATATTCCCCCTTGGTCACTTCCGCCCGGATCCCCAGCCGGTCATAATGAGCCTGCACAGCCCGCGCCCCCGCATCGAAGGCGTACAGCTTGCTCTCCGGATTCTCCGAAGTGGAGGACTCATGGCTCCTCCAATGATAAAGGATCCGCGGAATATGGCGGATATTCTGACTGGTTTCCACACAGCGGAAAATAAAATCATAGTCCTGAGCCCCGTCGTACTCCGGCCGCATCATGCCTGCCCTTTCGATGACAGACCGTTTCACCACCAGCAGATGACAGATGTAATTCACCGTGCACAGAAGATCCGGATTGTAATCCGGCTTAAAATGGGGCTGAAAGAACTTATTTCCGTCCATGGACATTTTATCTTCGTCAGAATAGATGATCTCCGTCTGCGGCTGTTCATTCAGTTCCTTTACACAGCAAAACAGCGCGTCCGGCGTCAGCACATCGTCATGGTCGGCAAAAGCGATCCACTCTCCCGTGGCCGCCTCTATGGCCGCATTGGTATTCTCCGCAATTTTCAAACTCTCCTGGTGAAATACCACGCGGATACGTTCATCCTCCTTCTGGTACCGCTGCAGTGTCTCCTTCAAAGGAGAATCCCCGCCGCTGCCGTCGGAAAGGCAGAGCTCCCAGTTGGTATAGGTCTGATCTTTCACCGACTGGATCAGCTGTGCCAGATAGGGCTTTGGCGTACGGTACAGCGGCACCACGATACTGATCTTTGGATGTACCGCAAATTCCATCTCCCGCTGGCGCGCCAGCTGCGCTGCCGTGGGAAGGTGTTTGGGCAGCCACTTATCATAGGAAACCGGAGCTTTTCGAAGCCCGGCGATCTTCCCGGCCGTCTTCACCACCAGCGCCTTTACGCCGTGGGAAGCCATATACCTCCTGCCCTTTTTCAGCAGCCTGCCCGCCTTGCGGGCCAGGATCATGCTGCGCTGCATATTGACGGGATAAACCGCCTTGGTATCGGTGGCGCGAAATACCAGATAGACCACCTTCGTCTTCACATCGGACAGTTCCAGATAAAATCCGCATTTGGGATCGATCTGTGTTTCCCGGAACATCTCCGCCACATCCACCCGGTTATTTCTTTGAATCTCACAGGGAATTCTTTTCCCGTTTTCGTCATAGACCCGTATGACCGCCGGTTCTTTCCAGGCGACCCAGCCCCTTACCTTCAGCGTCTGGGAAGAAGGACTGGCTTTTTCTTCCTCGATATAGTAAAAAGGTTTTCCCTGCCGCTTTTGCAGATCGGCTGCCGAAATAGAAAACCAGAGAATCCTTTCATCGCCGTTTACGGCGAATATTTTCAGCTTTTTTCTGTTTTTCAAAGGAGGCAGACGCAAGGACATCGTCACCTTTTTCCCCCGCATCATATCCAGATCCGTAAACCGCTCCAGAGCGCTGGTATTTTCCCAGTCCTCCAGCGTCACTTCCACCACCGGCTCATTGTCCAGCCAGACGTCCGGCTCATAGTCTTTGGGCCAGCTGCCCTGCAGAATGTAGATATCCGGATCCAGCAGGTGGAACCGTTCTCTTTTCACTTCAAATAATTCTCTTTGCACCTGTTTATCCTCCAAATTTCTCCGTCGCTCTGCGAAGACTGCAGTCTCCTTCCGTCAGGGTCAGATTCACATTGTAATAGGGATCGCCCTTCTTGAGCAGATCCGCCCATTTGCTCTGGAAATATTCCACTTCTTTTCGAAACCGCTCCAGCTTCTGGGGCGTATCCTCCAGACCGCGGGACTTCGATTCATAATGGTACAGCGTCGCATAAGGGTTAAATACCACCAGCAGGCCGGCCTTTCGCACCTTCAGGCAAAGATCGATATCATTGAAAGCCACCGTGTACCTTTCGTCAAACCCGCCGACAGCCTGATAGTCTTTTCTGGAAATCATCAGGCAGGCAGCCGTCACTGCGCTGATATCCTGCATGGTCACCAGCCGGGCATTGTATCCGTATTCTTTGCCGTCCGCTTTGCACAGGATATGGCCGGCGATGCCCCCCATGCCGATCACCACTCCCGCATGCTGGATGGTATCGTCAGGATAAAAAAGCTTGGCGCCCACAATACCCACATCACTGCGCTGACAGCAGCCCAGCATTTCCTCCATCCAGCCCGGTGAAATGACTTCGATGTCATTATTCAGCAAAATCAGATACTCTCCCCTGGCATACTCCGCGCCGTAATTGTTGATGGCGGCATAGTTGAAGCTTCCCGTCCAGGTAAGCACCCTCACCGCATCGTAACGGTTTTTCAGTTCTTCATAACACTGAAAGGTTTCCTCTTCCTTAGAATTATTCTCTATGATAAGAATCTCATAATGATCATATGTGGTCTTTTCCACGATGGAAGTCACACATTTTTCCAGATCCTCCCGGTGATCTTTATTGAGGATAATCACCGACACCAGCGGTTTATCCTGTACCCGGTAAACGGTACGGTAAACGCCGAAAATCTCTGTGCTTTCCACCGCCGCATCGATATGCAGTCTGCGGTAATGCTCCTTTAGCGCTTTCCTTCCTGCATCCACTGCATATTGTTTGCTGGCGGGATTGCCCGCCGTGGAATCCGGATGGGCCCTCCAGTGATACAGCGCTTTGGGGACATGGCCGATCCGGCTGGTCTGCTCCACACAGCGGAGGATAAAATCATAATCCTGCGCTCCGTCAAACTCACTGCGAAAACCTCCTGCTTTTTTTGCGATCTTACTTTTTACAAGAAAGATATGACAGATATAATTGACGCTGCGCAGCAGATCCATGTTAAAGTCTGATTTGAAATTCGGTCCGTAGAACTTTCTGCCGTCCATGCTGACCTTATCCTCATCCGTATATACGATATCCAGATCCGGCTGCTCATTGAGCAGCCGGACCATCTCATAGAGCGCATCCGGCGCTACGATATCGTCATGATCCGCCAGCATGATGTAATCTCCCCTGGCCATGGATAACGCGGCGTTGGTATTCCCGGAGATCCCTTTGTTTTCTTTCAGTTTCCGGTAATGGATTCTTTTTTCCTTCCCATACTGCTTTTTTACAAACTCGCCGGGCTCCTGGGAAGTGCTCCCGTCGGCCAAACATATCTCAAAATTATCGTAAGTCTGATTCAACAAAGAATCCAGCATCACCTTCAGGAATTCCCTGGGCGTATTGTACAGCGGGATCACGATACTGATCAGCGGACGAAAGGCAAAGCTGTACGCTCTTTGGCGTCTCAGTTCACGCTTTGGCGTCCGGTGTTCCTTCATCCAGCTATTGTAATCTCCATAAACCGGTTCCAGCTGACGGTTGACATAACGAACGAAATCACCCATCCCGTGTTCCCGGATATAGGCCAGATTCTCTCTCCTGTTTTTCCAGGCCAGCACTTCTTTTAGAATGCCCCGTTTGGAGTGTTCATAATCAAACTTCTTCAGATCCAGCACGAACTCCTTGCTGGTCAGCCGGTTGGAAAACTTCAGATGAATCCGGCGGCATCGCAGTTCCTTACGGCGCAGACGGATTTGAAAACCGCACTGATCATTTTCCGCTTCCTTGCCCACCGCGTAGGCTTTGTTCACATCGGTACGGATCATCCGCATCATCTCATGGGGGATCTGCTTCCCATTTTCATCTTCCACCGAAATGGTTTCATCGTGAAACATGCCGATCACCCAGCCCTGGATCGTCATCAGCCCTTCCGTCTGCTCCACCACATCGATTTTCCAGGTGATGGTCTTATCATAATATAATTCCCGGATATCTTTCGTATCCCGCTCCAGGATCTTCTCCTGGGACTGCCCGTCCGTCAGCCAGAGCGTAATCTTCTGATAAGTCTCCCACAGCGCCGGTGCATTTTCCACACAGATACGGAAACCGATATCCGTACGGCCAGTTACATCAGAGATAGCCTGCTGTACATCCGGCCGCTCCTCACATATCTGCTGAAAGGGAATCTCTTTTCCGTCAGCCAGAAGCTTTTGCCTCACCGGCTTTCCCGTTTCTCCCACAGCCCATCCGCCGGTTTCGTATCGAATCCCGTTTTCGCAGTGGATCTCCTCAAAATCCACGCTCCAGAGTATTTTTCCCATCGGTTATCTGCCCTTTCCGGTCATTTTTTTCAGTTTCTGATACGTTTTCCAGACCTTCGTATTTTCCATTTCCCAGATGAGCCGCTCCCGCTGTTCCAGCTGTTCCCTCAGACGATTCAGTTCCTCCTCCTGCTGCCGCGGCAGACGTTCCAGCTCTCTTAAAAACGCGCCGATTTTGGGAGAGGCACAGTCCATCCTGAAATCCACCTCCAGTATAGCCGCACCCTCGGGGATATCCAGTATGAGGATCTGGGGATCTTCCGTGTCAAAGACGACTCTGTCTTTGTCCATCACAAAGCCGTTGGTGACAAACTGCACCTTTTCTTCCCCGCCCCCCGTCAGTTTAAATTTCAGTTCCTTTATGGTCAGCACGCCGGCGCGGGAACCGGGGTCCAGCCGGATCCTGCCGATACACTCCGGTACAGACAGGCTGATGCGTATCTCCCCTTCCGCCAGGGGATAGTAAACGGAATCTTCCTCCCGAAACTCTCCCTCCGGAGCGTAAAACACCTGCAGTCTCGCCGCCGCTGCATTCTCCTGCTCTTTTTTGGCCATGCGGTACACATTCATAACACCGGGAGAGATCTTGCCGTACATTTCCCTCATGGGGACATGGCTGCCCAGGATATACTCCTGAAAATGCTTCTCCATCTGCTGATAAACTTCCACTTCCTCCTGTGAGATGCCCATTTCCCCATAAAGGTTCCACTCCTTCACACAGCTTCGGATCTCGCCGGTTTCCATATAGTAGTGGATAATCCGAAACAGCACAAAGGAAAGAGGAATTGGAAATTCAAAGGTCCATTCATAATCGATCAGATTCCATCCATTGTCAACGATCACATTTGCCAGCACCATGTCAATGTCCGTCACAGCCAGGGATTTCAGCCCTCTGGGAAGGCGGGGACTTCCGAAGATTCTGCAGAATTCCTCCGTCATATGAAAATCCGTCTGATCTCCGGTATCTTTCACCGTATCCAGATAATCAAGCAGCAATTCCCGGGCCTGATCATACTGTTTTTCCCGAAGAAGGTCATCCATCTGCTCCTCCAGGGTAATCCCTGTCAGATATTCCAGTTCCACTCCGTTTTCAGATACCTTGCAGCGGTTGATATGAATATCCGACCCCGCATACTGCTCCTCCAGCAGTCCGCCGCACCGGGATATGGCCTGGATATGATCCCGTCCTTCCTCCCGGCATGCGCTTTTTTGCACAAAACGCTGTCCGTCCGGCTTTTCCACGATATCTGTGCGGATGGCCAGCTGCATGGCACGCTCATTGGAATATTTGGTGTAAATGGTTTTCCCGGTATCCTGCTTCTCTCCCGGCACAGTCAGGATCACAAGGAAAGAATTGGAAAACTGGGGAAACAGCTGATTTTGGGCCAGCGTATCGTACACCTTCGTCTCATCAAACACCTGCAGCCTATTCCGGTCATAGTTGCACATATTGCTGTTCAACTCCCCGACTCCCGGCAGCCTCCGGTCAGAATAAATGGTCATGGGGAATTTATAATCCGGGTAGGGATAATAAAAATCCATCTGGAAATCACCGGCAGCACGGATCACCTTCTCCAGTTCTCCACGGGAAAAGGTCTTCACTCCGCTGGTGTGGGAATATCCTTCCAGCCCTTCAAAAAACTCTCCCACGTGATCCTCCCGGCAGCCTGCCCAGTATTTCAGCCCCAGCCGGTTCTCGATGGCAATGACGATGCGTCCGCCCGGTTTCAGATGGGTGGAAATTTTCTTCAGCATATTGACATAGGGATCTTTCCCGCCGATATACCCCTCTGAATATTCAAAAACACCGATCAGCGTGATGTAGTCGTATTTTTCCGTCAGATTCTGTTCGATATCCTGGAAATTACCCACATCGATGCGGATATTATTTTCTTTCCTGTTGCGGTATGCGTTGATATAACTCCTCTTTTTGGACAATTCAATGCAGCGGACCACGCCTGCTTTTTTCGCCAGGATTCCCGTCACCGCTCCGCATCCGGAACCGATCTCCAGCACCTGGTCCGCCTTTGATATGGGAAGCCACTGCGCAATGTTCTGCCGGATATGGGAAAAGTGGTACAGCACCGGCCAGCTTTTTTCCCGGGCAATTACATCATTGTAAAGGTTTTCCTTACAGTCCATGGCGATTTTCAGCAGATGATCTTCCACCGCCCCGTCGCTGTACAGATCTTCCCCTGCATAATACGTGTAATCCAGCGTAATATTTCCAATTATCTCCTGCATCGTCTCACCCCTATTCCACCGTAACTTTTGAATTCATATCGTAAAATCCCACCGTGTTCTTCACCGATACCACCGTGATGTTGCATGCGTCATACAGCCGGTGATATACATGGAACTCTCCGTCCCGGTATCCGGTACAGCCGAAAGACAGCAGATACTCCCCGCCCTGCAGATCCATTTTCTGCACGAAGGAAATCTCTCTTACATCTCCCGGATTCTGGGTATCCACGCTCACTTTTTCAAACATGGTGTTGGTGCCGGTGATCTCCGTCCCTTTCAGATCCTTGAGCGTATAGGCAAAAATAGGATCCTCCACTGTCTCCCGGAAAGCCACTTTCATACGGATGGTAAATTCTGATCCTTTTTCCACCGTATTGGTAATCCGTCCGCTTTGATCCAGCACGGCAAAATCCACTACCTCAGCCTGCTTTTCTCCATATTCCAACACTTCCGGATTGGTCGCCAGGGAATCTTTCCAGACGCCTCCCTGAACCTGAAGATCCGCTTGGGCGGACGCTGATTCTTTCTCGTCAGATTCCTGGGCCTGCGCCTGGGCTTCTTCTTCCTGATGAACCAGCAGTCTTTTATAAAGATCTACCATGGCCTTTGGCGCTCCCTCGTCCATTTTCACTCCCTGGTTCAGCAGCACGACACGGTCACAGTATTTGCTGATACTGCCCAGATCATGGCTGACAAACAGAATGGTTTTTCCCATTTTCTTGAAATCTTCAAATTTCCGGTAGCATTTTGCCTGAAAGAAGACATCCCCCACCGACAGCGCTTCATCCACGATCAGGATTTCCGGCTCGATGTTGATGGCCACCGCAAAAGCCAGACGCACAAACATACCGCTGGAATAAGTCTTCACCGGCTGATAAATAAAGTCGCCGATATCGGCGAAGCTTAGGATGGCATCCAGGCGGGCGTCGATTTCCTCCCTGGAAAAACCGATCATGGTGCCGTTCAGATATACGTTCTCCAGCCCAGAATACTCCATATTGAAGCCGGCTCCCAGCTCCAGCAGCGCGGAAATCCTCCCGTTTACCGTCACCTTTCCGCCGGAGGGATTCAGCACACCGGTAATAATCTTTAAGATGGTGGACTTTCCGGATCCATTGGTTCCGATGATTCCCACCGTCTCCCCTCGGTATACATCGAAGCTGACATCGTCAAGGGCATAATGCTCCCTCACGGGGACCTTCATACCCAGCGTCTCCTTCAGCCGGTCAGAAGGCTTATGATACAGTTTATATACTTTGCTTAAATGATCCACACGGATGGCAATATCCTTCATCTGTCTTCTCCGTCCTTATAATACGTCTGCGAAATGGATTTTCAGCTTTTTAAACAGCCGCGCTCCCAAAAAGAAAATCACAACTGTAAAAATCCAGTAGTAAAGAGTCAGCGTGGGATGTTCCCAGAACCAGACTTTATCAATCAGAGCATCCCGATACCCGCTTACGATATAGTAAATCGGATTCAGTTTCAAGATGGTGGCTATGGTTCCGTCCGCCGCAAGCCCCAGATCCTGAAAGCTCCACATGATCGGCGTCATCCACACGCCCACCTGAAGGGCAATATTAATAATCTGCGACAGATCGCGGAAGAACACCACCACAGCGCTGGTCAGATAAGAAATTCCCAGAATCAGTACAAATACGCTGAAGCTGTAATAAATCAGCTGCAGTACGTAAAGATCGGGGAAATATCCATGGCACGCATATAAAACCAGCACCACCACGATAAAGAAAAGATGGACGAACAAAGCCGAAATGATCTTCACCATGGGCAGAATGCTGATTTTAAATACGACCTTTTTCACCAGATAATTATACTCGATTAAGGCATTGGTTCCGTTGATCAGACCGTCCTGGACAAAAAACCAGGGCACCAGTCCGGCCACCAGCCAGAGGATGAAGGGCACCGTACGGTTCCCGCCGGCCCGCAGGGCCAGTCCAAACACAAACCAATACACCAGAACGGTCACGATGGGCTGGATAAACGCCCACACGATGCCAAGATAGGAGCCGGCGTATTTTGTCTTAAAATCATTTTTAGCCAGTGTGAGTATCAGACGCCTGTTCTGATACAGCTCCACCGGCAGAGAAAATACTTTCTTCAACATCTGTCACTCCTGACGGTTACCGCGGTACTCGCGAAAACTTCCCCATTTCTGGTCTTTTTCAGAAATGGTCAGTTCCATTCCCTCCGGAATCGGCCAGTCGATACCGATATCCGGATCGTTCCACATCAGTCCGCCTTCATCGTTTGGATGGTAAAAATCCGTACATTTGTAAGCAAACTCCGCCGAATCGGAAAGCACCACGAAACCGTGGGCAAAATTCTTGGGAATGAAAAACTGCTTTTTATTTTCCGCCGACAGGATGACCCCGTGCCATTTTCCATAAGTAGCTGATCCCGGCCGCAGATCCACCGCCACATCGAACACTTCTCCGCTGACTACCCGCACCAGTTTGTCCTGGGGGAAATTGATCTGAAAATGCAGCCCCCGCAGCACGCCTTTTTTGGAACTGGACTGATTGTCCTGGACAAACTCCATATCGATCCCGGCCGCTTTGTAATCGTTATAATTATAGGTTTCCATAAAGTATCCGCGCTCGTCGCCGAACACCGCCGGCGTAATCACCTTTAATCCTTCGATTTCGCATGTTTCTACTGTAATTTTTCCCATTGTCTCTTCTCTCTTTCCTGTTTGTCCGTCTCTTTTCTACAGTCCTTCCGCCACTTCCAGCAGATACCGGCCGTAAGCCGTCTTCAAAAGCGGCTGAGCCAGTTCAATCAGCTGATCGCGGGTGATAAATCCCTTTTTATAGGCAATCTCTTCGATGCAGGAAATATACAGACCCTGACGTTTCTGAAACGCGGAAACGAAATCCGCCGCATCCAGCAGCATATCATGGCTTCCCGTATCCAGCCAGGCAAATCCTCTGCCCAGCGTCTCCACCCTGAGCGTCCCCCGCTGCAGATATTCATTATTTACACTGGTGATCTCCAGCTCTCCTCTGGCGGAAGGCTGCACATTTTTTGCAATTTCCACCACATCGTTGTCATAGAAATACAGTCCCGGAACGGCATAGTTCGATTTCGGTTCCCTTGGCTTTTCCTCGATGGAAAGCGCTCTGCCTTCCCCGTCGAATTCCACCACTCCGTATTCCCGGGGATCTCTGACATAATAGCCGAAAATAGTGGCCCCCTTCTCCCGGGCTGCCGCACGCTCCAGTACTTTCGAGAAGCTTTGCCCATAGAAAATATTGTCCCCCAGCACCAACGCCACACGGTCGCTGCCGATGAATTTCTCTCCGATCAGAAAAGCCTCCGCCAGGCCGTTGGGATGCTCCTGCACCGCATAGCTCATGGACAGTCCCAGCTGTTCGCCCGTCCCGAAAAGCTCCTCGAACACCGGCAGATCCCGCGGTGTGGAGATGATGAGAATCTCCCGAATCCCTGCCAGCATCAGTGTGGAAAGGGGATAATAGATCATAGGCTTGTCATACACCGGCATGATCTGCTTGGAAATCGCCTTTGTCAGCGGATACAGCCTGGTTCCCGAACCGCCTGCCAAAATAATACCTTTCATCCTTTTGTCCTCCTGTAAAAGATCATTTTTGCCCATGGCAAAAGAAGGCTTATCCTGGGATAACCCTTCTTTGCCTCAATGGGTCTTTATTGATACATCTCCTGATAGTATTTTTGGTAATCGCCGCTGGTCACATGAGCCATCCAGTCCTCATGCTCAAAATACCACTGGATGGTTTTGCGGATGCCCTCTTCAAACATGGTTTCCGGATACCAGCCCACCTCTTCTTTGATCTTGTCCGGCGCGATGGCATAACGGCGGTCATGGCCTTTGCGGTCTGTCACATAGGTAATCAGCTTTTCGCTGACCAGCTCTTTTCTTGGATCGCCCTCGGGGAGCATCTCCTGCAGGGTATCCAGGATGATATGGATGATCTGAATATTCTGCTTTTCATTATGGCCGCCGATATTATAGGTTTCAAAGAGACGTCCCTTTTCCTGAACCATATCGATCCCCTTGGCATGATCTTCCACGTACAGCCAGTCGCGGACATTTTTGCCATCGCCGTATACCGGAAGGTTCTTTCCGTGAAGGGCGTTGTTGATAATCAGCGGAATCAGCTTTTCCGGGAACTGATAGGGCCCGTAATTATTGCTGCAGTTGGTGATGTTGGCCGGGAAACCATAGGTGTCCATATAAGATTTCACCAGCATATCGGAAGAAGCCTTGCTGGCGGAGTAGGGACTGTGAGGATCGTAGGGAGTCGTCTCATAGAAGTACTCTCCTTCTTTTTCCAGGGAGCCGTACACCTCATCAGTGGATACATGGAGAAATTTCTTATCCTCCTTAAAAGTTCCGTCCGGAAGCTCCCATGCCGCTTTGGCCGCGTTGAGCATCACCAGGGTACCCAGCACGTTGGTTTTTACAAATACTTCCGGGTTGCGGATACTGCGGTCCACATGGCTCTCCGCTGCAAAGTGAACCACCCGGTCAATATCATTTTCATCAAATATTTTCTGAATCGCTTCGCTGTCGCAGATATCCGCCCGGATAAATGTGTAGTTTTCACGGTCTTTGATGTCTTCCAGATTCTCCAGATTTCCCGCGTAGGTCAGCTTATCCACATTGATAATGCGGATCGTATCGCCGTATTTTTTAAACATGTAGTGAATATAATTTGAACCGATAAAGCCGGCGCCTCCGGTTACCAGATATGTTCTCATCCGTTTGTCCTCCAGATTTTCTTCGTCAATTTATGGTAAGTATACCATTTTGCTGTCTATTATTCAAGGCTGGGGTCAGAAGGTATTGCAGATTACTCCGGTATACATGGCGCAAAGCAGCAGAAAAACAGACAGCGCCGTCACCACGGTCAGGTCGATCCGCCGCGGCAGACAGTTTCGCAGCGCTATTGTCCGTACCGCCAGCAGACCCATCATGGTAACAGGAAGGTAATATCTGCCCTGCACGCCCCGGATCACATCTGCTCCCACCGGCGTAAAGCTTAAGTACAGCGCCGTCCAGACAAGGCACAGAGTGGCAAAACCAAGCAGCAGCGCCGCTCCTCTTTGCAGCGCCGACAGTTCCCGTCCCTCCCCGCCGTCATAGTCTGTCAGCACCACCCCCGCCGTCAGCATGGCCGCAGAAACCATTTTTTCATTTCCTGCCAGATGGCCCATCTGCCCCAGGCCTTGGAATCCAAAGGTAAAGGGGAAGAATTTCTCCCAGAGGCTGGACAGCAGCAGACGGCTGTATGCCAGCGGATGGGAAAACACATACCGCAGCTGACGTCCCACGCTGGTATCGCCGCCTCTGGCGTCTCCCGCCTGATTGGCATTCAAAAGAGGTTCCAGAGCGAAAGTGGAAAGCATCAGCAGAAATACCGCTCCGATTCCCGCCTGAAAGAGCCGGTAATTCTTTTTCCCGGAAAACCGGGAAGCGGGGATAAACAAAGCCAGCAGCAGCATGGGGATATAAACCGGTTTTGGCAGGCTGGCAATAACGAAGGACAGTGTGAATACCACACAGTTTTTCCTGGACAGTTTTCCTCCGTCGTCCCTTAGCTCCGGCAGAAGATAGGCCAGCCCCAGAAAAGTAAAAGCTGTCACCGTCGTATCGTACGTGTATGTCACGGCCGAAAACATCGCCGTGGGCATCAGGGCCAGCACCATCATGATCCGTTTGCCGAAAGGTATTTTCCGGATAGCCAGAAAAATCACCCCGCAGTAAAGGATCAAATTGCCCAGTCTTCCCAGCTGATAAATCCAGGTAAAGGGAAGATGTAAAAATCGGCCCAGCTGAATCATCAGCGCCTGGGGAAGATAGCTGAAGGTATACAGTTTCACCTGATAATTCTCCTGCTGATACGCATCGGAAGGCGCTGAAATATCCCAGGAAAGATTATCATTCCAGAACTGTTCCTCCTCCTTTCTCTCCTCCTCCGACTGGGGAATACTCTCCGGCCAGTTGTTCATACTGGCCGTGATCAGATCATTCATCACCGGATGAACGGTCACCGTCTCTTTCCCCGCCAGGGTGTCGAAAAGATACCAGGCACGGCCGAAGTGAATCTCTTCATCCATCCCCACTTTATGGGGCGGCAGCGTCAGGATCATCAGCAGCCCTGCCGTCGCGGCCGCCGCCAGAAAGATCCGCTCCGGCTTCCAGAAGCGGCTGTTATGAAACAGATGGAACAAAAGCAGCACGGCTCCCGCCGCAGCGCAGGCGAAAAGGAACCGCCCCAGGGAATAATTTCCCGTATTGTTCAAAGCCACTGCTCTGATATTTACGTGTTCTGCTTCCTGGGGCATGCGAATCGTAATACGATCCGTTTTACAGCGGATATTTACCGTGGAAGAATTGGACAGATGATTGTTATGATCCTCAATTTTCCGATCCGGCGAAGAATCCTCTTTGCTGTAATCTCCAACATAAACGGTGGCATACAGCTGCCCTTCATAATCAAATTCATAGTACAGCTTGTCCACATACTGCTTGGGAAAGGTAAGTGTCAGGCTGGCGCCTCCCTCTTCGCTGACGTACACGCCGTCTGTCAGTTTAAAACCGTCCGTCTGAATCTGTGATTCTTCCAGATACTGATAATCCTGTTCTTTTTTCAGAGGAAGGTTATACAGAAATTCTGTCGCCGCGCCCGTTGCCAGCACCAGACAAAGCTGCGCCAAAAACGCAATGACAAATCTTCTTTTTTTACTCACCTGCATCCTCATGACGTTCTTTTCTTACCTCCTCCAGCTCTTTTTTTAAAAGCGCCGTCTCCTGAGCCAGTCTTTTCAGGCTGACCGACAGCCGGGAAACCGCCACAGTCAAAGAAAAAATAATAATCAAAGAGAAACAAAATCCGGCAAAGAAAAGGACGTTTACCGGTGTCTCAATCCCCAGAAAATCCGCCAGCAGGGAAGTCAGAGACGGGAAGCAGCCAAAAATCAGGATTCCCACCGCCAGTACAAACCAGGACAGCGCATATTTCAGCTTCAGTCTGTTGCCGCGTATCATATAAATCAGCAGGAAGAGAGCCGCCGCCGCGAAAACGGCCACCATGATCTGAGTCCTAATATTCATCCTCATCCTCCTTTCGAATCCATTCAATCAGAATCGCCAGCGTCACTTTGATCATATAATAGACAGACCGCTTTGCGGAGATGGAAGAAACTCCTCCTTTGCGTTCCCGCATGATCACCGGAATTTCTTTTACTTTCCAGCCTTTTTTCAAAACGGCAGTCACGCTTTCCGGCTCCGGATAATCCTCTGGATAGTGAACGGCAAAAAGAGCAATTGCTCTTTTTCCCACCATCCGCAGTCCGGAAGTGGGGTCTGTGATGGTCTGTCCCGTCGCCAGGCGGATCAGCCGGGTGAAATAGCGGATCCCCACCCGCCGGATCGCCGAGGACTGAAACCCTTTCTTTTCCAGGAAACGTGATCCGATCACCATGTCGGCCTGGTCACGCTCCAGTTCCCGGGCCATCTCCCGCAGAAACATCGGATCATGCTGCCCGTCGCCGTCCACCTGAACCGCCATATCGTATCCTCTGTCTCTGGCATAGCGGTATCCGGTCTGAACCGCTCCGCCGATCCCCAGGTTCAGCGGCAGATCGATCACATGAAATCCCCGCTGATGGCACAATTTCCCCGTACCGTCGGTGGAACAGTCATTGATGACAATGTAATCAAATTCCGGCGCCTGAGCGCGGATCTCTTCCACCGTTCTGACGATGGATGCGCTCTCATTAAAAGCAGGAATGATAATCAGTTTTTTCATATTCTCCCCCGTTGTGTTTTCCCGCTGCCAGATCGTGGACCTGTCCTGCGGTTTTATCCCAGGTAAAGCAGCGCAGCAGCCTCTTCTTCGCCTTTTTCGCCGCTTCTTTTCTTTCCGTTTCATCCGCCGCAGCCCGCATAAGAGCCTGACGGATCGTCTCCGGATAGTTATCTTCCATGACCGTACCGTAGCTGTCATCCAGGATCAGTTCCCGACTGCCCCCTTTATCTGTGGTAACTATATAGCAGCCGGCGGCCGCGGCTTCTAAAACCGCTGTGGGAAATCCCTCGGGATAACCGGTGGGCAGACAGTAGATATCCGTCCTGGCCAGAAGCGATGCCACTTCCGGCAGAGAAATCCGTCCCAGGAGGAAGATTTTCTCATCCTGCGTTTTCTCAAGCCAGTCCATCTCCTCCCCGTCTCCCGCGATACAGAGCACGGCGCTGTATTCCTTTGGCAGATTTAAAAATGCCTCCGCCAGAGCGCGCACTCCCTTTTCCTTCACCAGTCTCCCGGTGTAAGTGATCACCAGCGTATCGGAAGAGATCCCCAGTTCCCGGCCAAAATCCCGAACCGGATGAGCGGTCATTTCCTCCATCTCCCGCGGGTCGATCCCATTATACAGGACGCCGGCGGGCTGAATACGAAAATGGGTCAGCCATCTGCAGCAGGCCTGGGACACGCCGTAAAATCCATCCGCTTTTCTTTTCAGCAGCGCGGTAATCCCGTGTTCATACCATGCGCCCAGACGATCCCAGAAAGGGCTTCCCACCGTCATATGACTGGTTCCGTGATCGATCACGATACAGCGGCTCCCCTGCTTTTTGGCAAGCCAGGCTGCGTAAAGGGAATGGGGATAGAATCTCGTCTGAATCACCACCAGATCAAAAGAAATCTTTTTCAGCCTGCGATGGATCCGCCAGAAAAGTCCATCCGGCCTGGATACGGGAAATCTTCCCGCCAGCAGATTAAAACAGGGCATCCGTACCACAGGAATCCCCTCCATCCACTCCAGCGTCTGAAGATGCATATCATTGGAAGTGACGATCACCACACGATCTCCCCTTTTTTTCAATTCACCTGCCAGATGAGCCGTATAGTTCTCCACCCCTCCCAGATAGGGATAATAATGAGAACAGAAGATGGCAATCTTTCTACTCTTTTTCATATTCTGCTTCCTCCTGCGCCGCTTTTTTCTCCACTTTCAGATCATAAAGGAAAAAGATCAGCAATACCGCCGACATCAATGCCATGGAGCAAAAGTAACTGACCGCCCCGCCAAAAACAGCAAACCGGCGTACCAGAAGCGGGGTGAACAAAAAAGTAAGAACCGCCGTCACCATACAGCCGGCCAGACATCCTGCCTGATGACGCATAATGACGATACCATACTGTAAAAGCTGATAGAGCGCCGTAAAAGCGCCGCCCGCCAGAATCACACAGAGCGCGCTGCGATATCCGTCAAGATTGATGCCAAACAGCCAGGTCAGGACCGGTATCCCAAGGAAGTAAGCTCCCGTCACACATACCGCCGTGATGCAGACGATAATCAGCGCCTGCCTTTTCACCACTGCGGTAAACCCTTTTAGATCACCGCCGTTGAATTTTACCGAGAGAGGCTCGATCAGCGGCTTAAATACAAAACTGGAAAACAGGTTAACCACAAAAGCCATCATATAAAGGGCATTGAAAATTCCCAGGTAATCGTCGCTGTAATATCGCTCCATGGAATATTTCGCCGCGTTGACAATATATGTCATGAAAAAGGAATTGATAAACAGGGGCATACAGCTTATCAACAGCGACTTTTGCGCCGCTGCGTAAAAGCGGATACGAATCCCGCCAAAATACGGTATCAGACTTCCATCAATGATCAAAATGCAGACTCCATACACAATTCCCATAAAAGCAAGAGATACCTGCAAATTTCCTGTCAGCAGCAGAACCGCCACAAAACAGATCAGATAAAGAGCCGTTTTCACAAACACTCCCCGGCAGGAAACGTCATATCGCCCTTTTTGCTGATATCTTCCCTCCAGCAGATCGGAAACGGCTTCGAAGATTTTAAACAGCGTCATCCAGCCGACGGCTATCGCTTTTTCTCTTTCATATCCGCCCGCCGCAATCCACACGATCCCTGCAGCCGCCATCACCGTCACGGTCACAGCCCGGAAACCGCAGTAGTCGGCAAAGCTGTACTTTTCTGTCACATCGGACGCCTGGAAAGTGCGCATATTGTAGTAGCCTATGGTGACCAGCTGGTTGCCGACCGTCATGGCGATGGCAAAGATACCGGCCTGGCGGGCTCCCAGGATATTGGAAACCGCCATGGACATGAGAAACGAACTGCCGGCATAGAGCAGGCCGGCCAACACCGTCCACAGATAGGTTTTTTTCAGTTCCCCTCCGCCCTCTGGCATGAAAATCTTTCTGATCATCGCTTACTCCTCTGTCTGAAAGGACAGCTGCGCCGGCGGATGGTTATGTCTGTTTTCCTCCGGCGGAAGTTTCATATAATCTTTCCCGTACCGCGTCCTCAGATAAACGCGGGGATGATGGGGAAACTTTATTTTTATCCCTTCAAACTCCAGCTCCCTGGTGGGATAGATATCGCTTCGCTTCAGCATGCTGGTGTAAGGCGTCGGATCAAAAAGAAAAGCCACTCTTTTTGTCGGAATATGCCGATAGCGGGTGACGGCTTCCTCCGCCTGCCGGTACAGATACTTCGGAGAAACATGCAGCGCCTGCAAGATCCGGCTGGCAGCGCCGGATGCGGCAAATGCCAGCCGGCCTTTCCATCCCCGTTCATAAATGGTGGGGCGGCAGATCTGCCGCAGAATCAAAAGCTTGCCGAAACACCATGCTTTCATGGCCTGCCGGCGCAGTTTGCTTTCCTCATCCGCCACATTGTCAAAACAGAAAATATCCACGCCGATTCCGCAGTGATAGCCGCAGGTTACGGCATCCTCGTCTCGAAAAACCGTCCCCTTTTTGTACCATTTGGTGATCATCACCGGAAAAGAGGGGTCGGTCTTAGCGTTAAGCAGCGCATAAGGTCCGTCTTTCTCCGCCGCAGCCGCTTCCAGAAACCGTTCGTAATGTTCCCTTGTCATCCCCACATCCAGATCGTCATCCCAGGGGATAAACCCTTTATGGCGTACCGCTCCCAGAAGCGTACCGCCGCAGCCGAAGTACTCGATCTTTCTCTCCTGACAGAACCGATGAAAATCCTGCAGGATGGAAAGCTCTGTCTCCTGAAGTTTTTTTAATGTTTCCGGGTCATATTCCTGATATATCATACGTTCTCACTCCCATCCGGCCGGAAAAACCAGCTTCACGATATCATGGCCGCCCCGTTCCTCCTCGGGCGGATATTGCATATAATCTCCATACTGCCGGCGCAGCATCTCATCGTTTTTCGCAGGCAGCCGAATTGTCAGGGGACCAAAGGGCGCCTCCTCCATGGGATACAGCTCTGATCTGCGGATCACCCACCAGTCCGGATTCATATCGTCCAGAATCGTATAATATCCGGAGGACTCCTTTACACTTTTCATCAATCCTTCATATTTTTTCACGATGGTATCCACAGACGGACCTGCTTTCAGCAATTCATAGCTGACACGGCAGATTGCCCGGATCACTATGGTTTTCAACCCATTTCCCTCAAGCTTTGGTACTTTTGTATTTTTTATAATATACAGCCGGTTCCAGAACCGCAGCCTGCGGTACAGCCGCGCCCGGCGTTTCCCGTCTGCAGGAACCCTGTCATAGGGGAAGATATCCAGTTTGATCCCCGGGTGAAGGGGCCATCTGGCATTTCTGCGGGTCATAAACACGGAACCCGCCGGAAACATCTGCAGATAAAAACCCTGCACCTGTTTTTGCAGGGAAGCGCTGTAAAGCTCGTACCGTCCTTTCAGTTCCCCTGGCGCCACCTCAAGGAAACGATCGTAATCCTCCCGCAGCATCCCCACATCCATATCGTCGTCCCAGGGGATGAAGCCCTTGTGACGCACCGCCCCGATGGCAGTTCCGGAAATAGCAAAATAATCCAGGCCGTACTTCTCACATATCCGGATAAATTCCCTTAATGTCTCCATACCCAGCGCCTGGATTTTTCTTAATTCTTCCTGCGTATACTCTCTCATAATGCCTCCCCTTTATAAACCCTCTATCGTAAACCTATCTCTCTTAAAATGGACACCGTATGGGCAATCCCCGTCCCGATGGGATAGAGAGACCGGTATCCCAGTTCCTTCAGGCGGCCTGCATCCAGGATCGCCCTGGTGGCGGTGGAATATCCCTTCTTTTCCCCGCTATCCGGGACCTGGAACACCACCTGCGTACCGGCCTGTCCGGCCAACAGGCCAGCCAGGTCTCTCAGCGTGATATCCGATCCTTCATCCGCCACATTGTAAGCCTCTGCGCTCTCCCCCTTCAGCAGAATCAGCAGCAGCGCATAGACGGCATCCGCCACATAAGTATAGGAATAATACTGATTTCCTTCACTTTTCAGTACGACATCTTCCCCTCTGACTGCGTTTTTGATAAACTGCGACAGCGCCTTGCTGTCCTCCATGCGCATGGTGGGGCCGTATACTCTGGAAAGGCGTGCCGTCACAAACTCCACTCCATACTGGTCGTAAAACGCCTGACACAGACTCTCCGACAATCGTTTGCTCTCCGGATAGCCGGCGCGCACCGTGTTGCAGTTAAGATATCCCAGATCTTCTTCGGAAAAGGAATCCTTCCCGCTGCGGTTCTCCCCGTAAATCTCCACGCTGGACAAAAGCAGCAGTCTTCTTGGCAGATGGCTTACCGCCAGTTCCATCAGATGCCACAGCCCAAGAATATTGCCTCCGATCGTTCCCACCGGATCGGATGCATAAGCCAGCGGATGGGTATTGCTGGCTCCGTGGATGATATAGTCAAAGGCCGCCCCTTCTTTTGGACATGGCTTCGTTACGTCCCACTCCAGGAAAGAAAGTCCCTCCCCAAGATAAGGGGCAAATCTTTCCCTGGCCTTCTTTTCATTTCTCGTTACACCGCAGACTGTTATCTTCTCTCCCGCCAGCCGGTTCCGGCACATCAGCACATCGATGAGAAAACTGCCGATCAGACCGCAGGCTCCGGTCAGCAATATACTGGTTCTGCGCAGCTTCCCCCAGTCCAGAGGCAGCTGCGCAGTCATTTCAACATCCTGTTGATACTGTTTGGATTTCATTATCATTTCCCTGCATCCCCTATTTCAGCCAGCTGTCCTTCCCCAGCTGCAGATAAGCCTTAAACAGTTCCAGATCGTCCCTGGTGGTCAGTTTGATATTACGGTCAGAGCCTCTGGAAAAATGGAGGACTTCTCCCAGATCCACCATCAGTGTATTGGCATAGGAAGATCCGTAGATACCGATCTTTTCCGAAAAGGCCTTTTCATAAGCCCAGTCCAGCTTCCCGAAGGTGTACGCCTGGGGCGTGGCCACCCGGCGGATCTGTTCCCGGGGGATGTATTCGCAGGTCGTATGTTCATCCCGGATCCTGAAAATCTGTTCATTGTAAGGCATGGCTGTAACCGCATTGCCGTAAACTTCACAGGTCTCGATCACATCCGTCAGCACACTGACATCCACCAGCGGACGGATACCGTCATGAATGATGACGATATCATCCGCCCGGCAATGTCCCCTCAGATTCACCACTCCGCTGCGGATGGATTCCTGACCGGTAGCACCGCCGGAAACAATCCATTTTAATTTGGAGATATTAAACTGTTTTGCGTAAGCCCTAAGCATATCATGCCATCCGTCCAGACAGACCACCTCGATGGCGTCTATCTTCTCATGGTTCTGAAACGCTTCCAGCGTATAGATAATCACCGGTTTGTCATGGATCGGAATAAATTGCTTGGGAATATCCTGATGCATCCGCTGGCCGCTTCCGCCGGCCAGAATCAACGCCACATTCATATCTTACCTCTTTTTTCTTCTCCGTCTTTTCTTTCTGCGCACACCGTTATAGATGGCCCGGATCACGATTACAATCAAAAGGACAAGGATCAGGACGCCCATCACGCGGATAATCGTCCGGTAATGATCTGTCATCTCCTGCTCCTTCGCTGTTTTGGCAGCGTCTTTTTGTTCCTGCTCGGCCTGGGCGCGAGCCTCCTTCTCTTCCTGGTCCTGTCTCTGTTTTTCTTCCTCCTGCTGCTTGAGCTCCTCCGCCGACACAGCCGTCATACCCACCGTATAATCGCCGAAGGAATAGGTGCGCATCATGCCGCCCTCTCCTTCCACTTCCGTCACATCCAGATCGTCCTCTGTGGCGCCCTTTGGAACTGGCACTTCTCCGCCTTCCACAGGCGTCATCTCAAACTGGGAAAAACCGTAGTCAAAAAGCGCTGTGGTATCCGCGCATACCTGCCCCGGATCAGCCCGCATCACCACGGCGATCAGCGTCATTCCATCCCGTTTTGCAGCTGTCACCAGCGTATTTTTCGCCGCTTCCGTCACCCCCGTCTTTCCGCCGATACAGCCGTCGTAATGTTCCGGTGCGCTGGGTACCAGAAGGGCATGATGGCTGGTGAGCGTGCGGGGTTCCGGATTCATGTTGGTGGGTTCAATGGTATAGGACAGAGTACCGATGATTTTCACAAACTCTTCATTTTTCAGCGCTTCCCGGAAAATCAACGCCATGTCATTGGCCGTCGTCCAGTGATTTTCATCCGGCAGGCCGCTGGGATTGGCGAAATTCGTATTGGTACACCCCAGTTCCTGGGCGCGCTCATTCATCATCTCCACGAATTTCTCCTGAGTTCCTCCCACATGCTCCGCCACCTGGGCCGCCACCTCATTGGCCGATTTGATCATCACCGCGTAAAGGCACTGCTCCATGGTGAGTACTTCGCCCACCTGCATATTGATGTTGGTTCCTTCATAGATCCGCTCCAGCCCGGTCTGCGTAAACGTCACCTCTTCATCCAGGCTGCTGTTCTCCAGCGCCAGCAGCGTGGTCATCACCTTGGTGATACTGGCTGGATAGCGGGTCTCGTCCTTTCCGCTGTCGTAGAGAACCGTTCCCGTTTCCGCTTCCATCAGCACGCCTGTCTCAGAGTAAATCTCCGGTCCTTTCGGCCATCCGGAAATTTCATTTGTGGCGATATCATATTTTTCACCGTTTTGTACGGCGGCCCATACCGGCTGCCCCATCAGGAAGCTAAGAAGCAAAATCCCGATTATCATCCGTTTCTTTCCTTTTTTCATATCTGTTCACCTTTGGTTTTATTTTTGCATCCTTCCTCTTTTGTCAAAGATATATTTTTCACCCTTTATCCACACTTCCCCGGTAAAAGGCTGTCCGTTTTCATCCATGAAATACCGGCTGCCCTCCCACTGGAACCATCCGCTTTGCACTCTGCCGGCCGATGTGGCGTAACCTTCCGCCGAAAACTCATTCACCAGCGCCGCATGGCTTAGATGAACAGTCCGAAGATCCGTCCCCATCTCTTGGAACAATTCCAGCGTCTCCTCATCCAGATTGGACAAAGGCCCCGTCACCACCGCTGTCTTCGGTGAAAATTTTTCCAGGATATCCGCCGGATTGTTAGACAGATAACCGTGATGAGGCAGCTTCAGGATATCCACCCGGCCAACGACTCCTTCTTTCAGCAGGTTTCTGGCCGTCTTCGGTTCCATATCTCCGGTGAGAAGCACCGTATTGTTCCACATCTTTCCCAGAATCACCAGAGAATTGGCATTTTCATCCTTCACTGCGCTTTCCACCTTTGTGTTGTACAGCCGCAGCCTGGTATGGCTCCCCAGGGTCAGTTCCATCCCCTCTGTCAGATCCTGCACCACCGGGATGCCCTCCTTTTTTGCCTCCATCAGCAGCATACGATATACATAAAGATTGTCCCACCAGTTGTCGCGGCTGGTCACATTTCCGTCAGAGTACCGTTTCAGATAAATAACTTTTGGGTGAAAAGTACGGATCACCTCGTCTGCACTGCCGATATGGTCGCTGTGGGCGTGTGTCCCGATATAAAAATCCAGGTTCTCCTCCGTCACTCCCACCGATTTCATATAGTAAATTACCTGTTCTTCAAACCCCTGGTTGATGATCACTCCGGACCGGTAAGGATATTCCAGATGATTCCCCTGGGGATAATCCCAGTCTTCACCGGAATCCACCAGTGCAAAATGTCCGTTGTCCTCCAGCAGTATGGCGTCGGTGGAGCCGTGAAGTCCGATATAATGGATCCGGACCGGCCCTTCTGTTTTTTCCAGATCCTTTCTGCTCTCCGCCCAGAAAATAATACACAGAGCCACAGCCGCCATCGCCAACACACTGCACGTTAATTTTATCTTCCGTAACATGAACAGCTCCTCATCTGCTATTTTCTACTATACACAGAATTCCTTCATTTTACAAGTAAAAGTATCGTTCCACACCGGCCGCCCGCAGCAGGGCGCGGCTTCGCAGACGGATATCGCCCGCCACAACAGCGCCGGACAGAAGGGTATCCGGAAGAATCCGCTGAAATTCCCGCTTCATCATCTCGGCCCCCTTCCATCTCAGAAGGGCATAGAGCCAGGGATGGTATTCCATAAACGCCATCAGAATCCTCTCCCAGCGGCGCAGGGAAGAAAAAGGAGAGATCCACTCCCGGCAGGGAAGGCTTTTTGCCAGACGCGTCACCATCTCCTGGCGTCCCAGCACCCGGTCCCGCTCGTAAAGATACAGACAAGGTGTCCCCTTTTCCTGCAGCAGGCGGATCTCTTCTCGCAGTTTATCGTATTTCTCCGGGCTAAGCAGCGGATCCCACAGGAGCAAAACGGCCGGGGCGTCCGGCTTTTTTTGATTCCCCTTTGGCAATTCATCGTGTATATTATGCGGCGAAGAACCCAAACCGGCCGCCCGCTTTATCTTCCCAAGCCTTCGCCGAATCTCCCCAACCCAGGGAAACACCGTACGCAGATACCAGTAACTTTTCTTTTCGTACCACGATTTGCGGTTTCCGTAAACCTGATAATAGTACGTATAATCTTTCAGTCCGGGATATCTTTTTCTCAGATATTCGTAGCTCTCCCGGATAAATCGAAACTTGTCCTTTATATTGCCCGGCCCGGACGTTTCCTCACAGACCACATAAACGTGCTTGATCAAGATGAAAAATAATTCATCTGTAAACTGTTTTGCCGCCCCTTCCTTCGCATAGCAGGAATAAAGACAGTCGAAGGCCAAAAAAAGATCGAATCGTTTCGCCGAAAAAGACGAAGTCAGGGCCTGCTTCCGGGATACCCTGTACTGGTACAGAGGCAGCGGAACGTACGCAATTTTTTCTGCATACAAAAACGACTGATACGTAAATACAAGATCTTCATATATCCGAAAATCCTGAAATACGATCCGCCGTTTTTCAATCATGGAACGACGGAAAATCTTATTCCACAGGTAGGGTGTGGATTCTGTCAGCAGACGGGGCTGCGCATAGATGCTTTTCCCATACAGACGGCGCAGTCCGTCATCCACTCCCCGGTTCTGGAGGTCTGCTCCGTCTGCCCGCAGATAACCGCAGCACACGATATCAGCCTGTGCCACTTTCGCCTCATCGTACATCCGCTCAAACATGGACGGGCAGACGGTATCGTCACCGTCCACAAACCCGATGTACTCTCCCTGCGCCAGCGCCAGCCCCTCGTTCCTGGCTGCCGCCGCGCCCTGATTTTCTGTCGTTTTTACTATTAATTTATGAGGATATTCCTCCTGCAGGCGGCAGGCAATCTCTTTCGTCCTGTCCGTGCTGCCGTCATCGATCACAATAATTTCTATTTCCGCCAGAGTCTGCTCCGCCACTGAACGAAGACATTTCTCCAGATACTGTTCCACATTGTATGCGGGAACGATCACCGATACCTTAACCATGACAGTCTCTCATTCTTTATGATTCAGATCCTGCTTGATCTGTGTCGTTGAAATTTCCGGAGTTCTGGGCAGGTAAACCACTTCACAGTACTCCTTTAGGAAATCAAATTTTCCTTCCCAGTCATCCCCCATGACAAAGGTGTCGATATGATACTCTTTCACATCCTGTACTTTCTGTTCCCAGTTTTCTTCCGGAATAACCAGATCCACGTAACGGATGGCTTCCAGCAGCTGTTTTCTCTCTTCATAAGAAAAATAACATTTCTTCTGCTTCATATTCCAGTTGAATTCATCCGTGGACAGAGCCACGATCAGGTAATCGCCCAGCTGCTTTGCCCTTCTTAAAATATTGATATGACCATAATGAAGTAAATCAAACGTTCCGTAAGTAATCACTCTTTTCATGCTGCTTCCCCTTTTTACTGCATAAACTCATCATAAGCATCCATAACTTCATCCGTATTTCCCATCATCCGGACCTCTCCCTCATGAAGCCAGAGTACGCTGGTGCAAAGATTGCGGATCGTATCGGAATTATGGGAGACGATAATAACGGTACGATTCTCATCCATGATCAGTTCCTTCATTTTCTTATAGCTTTTCTTCTTGAACTTGGCGTCCCCCACGCTGAGCACCTCGTCGATCAGCATGATATCCGTCTCCAGAATGGCCGTGATGGAAAAAGCCAGTTTGGAATACATGCCGCTGGAATAGGTCTGCACCGGCATGTCGATAAATTTCCCCAGCCCCGCAAAAGAGATGATTTCATCAATCTTTTCCCTGATCTGATCCTCGGAAAATCCCAGCAGCATTCCGGACAGATAAATATTCTCCCGGCCGCTTAAAGCCTTTTGAAATCCCACGCCGATGGCCAGCAGCGATATGGTGTAACCGTGAAGATCGATTTCACCGGAATCCGGCGAGAAGACGCCCGCCAGCGCCCGCAGCAGCGTGGACTTTCCGCTTCCGTTTTTCCCTACGATTCCCAGAATATCCCCTTTTTTTACTTTGAAAGAGACTCCGCGCACTGCTTCATAAATCTCCGGCTTGGTTTTTTTCAGTTTAAAAAAACTCTTCTTAACGGAAAAGGATTTCAGGCATCGGTAACTGATATGAAGATCCTTAACTTCAATTGCATATTTCTGATTTTCCATCTCCCACTAAACCACCTTTGCATACCCGTTTTCATAACGGTAGATAATTTTCACGCCCAGCGCCGCCACCAAAAGGCCGATCACCATCCATACGGCAAAAATCCGCATATCCGGGGTCTCCCCGTACAGCAGGCACTTGCGAAGGCCGTCCAGGATAAAGGCCATGGGATTCAGCCGCAGAGCCCATTCGCCGTAAGGCGCCGGCAGCCTTTTGTATACCGAATAGAAAATACCGGTGACATAAAACAAAAGACGGAATAAAATCGTAACGATATTGCTCATATCCTCCACAAATACACCCAGATGCATCAGGATCGTCATGGCTGCAAAGGTTATGATCAAAAGCAATGCCAGAATCGGGATCACCAGAACCACGTTCCAGGTAAGATGAACCCGGTATACCGCCATCATGCAGACGATAATGGCAAAGGAAATCATCATCTTAAAACCGTCCACTCCCATCCTGGTATAAGCCAGGACATATTTGGGAATATATACTTTGTCGATAATCGCCTTATTCCTTTTCACCATCTTGACACTGCTGATGGAACATTTATTAAAAAAATTCCATGCCGTCAACCCTACGAAAATAAACGCTGCAAAATAGGGTTCCCTTCCATCGAACACAACGCCGAAAATGAAGGCGTAAATCAGCATAAAGCATAAAGGATCCAGAATCCACCAGACCCAGTTCAGGTAGGAGTTTGCCACCTCCGCCTTCAGCTGCGATTTCGCGGCCCGCACAACGTAGCCCGCATATTTTGCGGTATCACTGAAAAATCTCATCTTTCTCTCATCCTTATTTTTAATCTGACGCGCCAAAAAACGCTTCTCCGACTGCGTCTACTGCGCCAATATATCACTTTTTTCTTCCATTGGCAAGAAAAAACAAAGAAATTTCATCATTTCACGTGTTCTTTCGATATCAGTTCATCCAACTGCTCCTTGCTCAGTCCCTCGGTACTTTCTTTCATAAACATTACCTTGACCGTCATAAAAAGCAGTTTCAGATCCATCAAAAGAGAATAATTCTCGATATACATCAGATCCATCTTCAGCTTATCATAGGCCGTCGTATTGTACTTTCCATAAACCTGGGCATAGCCGGTCAGACCGGCCTTGACCTTCAGCCGGTAAGAAAACTCCGGGATAGACTCCTCATACTTTTTCATGATCTCCGGACGTTCCGGCCGGGGACCCACCAGACTCATATCGCCCCTTAGAATGTTATAAAGCTGGGGCAGCTCATCCAGCCGCGTGGCGCGGATCACCTTTCCCACCGGAGTAATCCGGCTGTCATGCTGGGACGCCAGCACCGCCACTCCGTCCTTCTCCGCGTTGACGATCATACTGCGAAACTTATATACCCGGAATCTGCGTCCATCCACCGTCACCCGCTCCTGACTGAATATCACAGGCCCGCCGTCACAGGCCTTCACCGCAATGGCAGTGAGCAGCATAAAGGGACTGGCAATCACCAGCAAGACTGCGGAGATCACCACATCCATCACCCGTTTGATCAGCTTTTGTTCGAAACTAAGCCCCTGGTTCCGCGAAAGGAAAAGCGGCGTATCAAACAAAGGCAGAATCTCTGCACTTTTTAAGATAATATCCGAGATTTTCGGCGTCGTATAAGCCCGGATCCCGTACTGATAACAGAACTTCAGCAGGTTGTTTCGCTTGCGCGCATGGATGTCGCAGAGAATGACCCCGTCATACTTCAGGATCAGTTCCCGGATTTTGTCCATCCCCAGTTCAATATTGACATGCTCACAGATATTATATTTGTCTCTCCGGGCATACATCTTCTGCATCAGCGGTTCCGGCGGCCGGTCCTGGTAGACCAGCAGCATTTTTCTCGGAGGAAAGAGCCGGTAGTACAGGACATGAAATATATGGATGAACACCACCGCCAGGACAATATCCGCCAGCGTCATGGCAAAGGTCACCGTCGCCAGACGCGTCAGCCGGTAAAGCTTACCCGATATCAGAAGGATCAGCGTCAGGACAATGACATGCATGGCCACGATGGAAAGGATCTGGGAAAGAATGATATTCCCCTTCTTCATGTAACCGATTTTCAGCCCGCCAAAAGCGGCCAGAAATACCAGCAAAAGCACCACATACACGGCGATCATCAACAGATTTCCCTTGTTTTCGTATGGCTTTCGCAGTTCCTGATTAAAGTAACTGTACCAGCAGAAGGCAAAAACCACCGTCTGAGCCGCCACCAGAAACATAGCGGCCAGAAATCTCAATATTCGTTTGTACTGTTCAAAATTTTTTCTTTGGTTCATATACTTTATCCCGTTCATCATCACTGAAGTTCTGCTTCATTATACTACATACAGTATGTCAATAAAAGAAATTTTTATGAATCCTCTCCAGCACCGCTTCCGTGCCATGGCCGCAGCTTTCCACAAAGCGCGCTTTAAAAGCCCTGGTTTTTTCCACAGATTTTTCCAGAAATTCCCTGTCCAAAAGCTTTTGTATCAGTTCCAGCACCGCCTCCTGATCTGCTCCCCAGTCCAGCCACCGCCGGATATCGAAATACATCCCCCGTTCTTTCTGGTACTGATCATAATCATAGGCAAAGCAGATCATGGGTTTTTCCAGGATGGAATAGTCGAAGAACACGCTGGAATAGTCTGATATCAGGATATCGGAAGCAATCATCAGTTCATTGAGCGATGGATAAGCGGAAACATCCCGCACACGCTCTTCCCCTTCCAGGTTCATGGCCTGCAGCGCTTCGTAATGGGCCCGCACCAGAATCACCGTATCCTCTCCCAGCGCTTCCTGCCACCTTGCCCAGGACACCGGCGGAGCAAAAATACATTCTCTGGCGCTGTTTTTTTCATATTCCCGGAAAGTAGGGGCATAGAGCAGTACTCTGTCTTTTTCCCGCAGCCCCAAACGGCTGCGAATCTGCGCCCAGCGTTCTTTGGATACCCGACAGAGTTCATCGTTTCTTGGCAGACCTGTGATCTGACAGATACCCAGGTTTAACTGAAACACCCGGGTAAAAATATCCGCCTCATAAGCAGACTGGGTGGTCAAAAGATCCATATTCCAGCTGTTTTTGCTGCGAAAGGAAGTATTTCCATCCCCGATATCCGTCCCCATCTTTTTCAGAGGCGTACCGTGCCAGGTATTGACAAAATACGTATGTTTTCCCCGCAGCCCCAGTCCCCTCTCCAGAGAAGAATTCGTCACCCAGCACCTGGCTTTCATGGCCGTCACGAAATAACGCAGGGTATCCGTCCTGATCTTCTCCCCCCGGGGAAGCTGATAATCCTCCGGGTGCTGAAATGCCCAGACGATCCGGCAGCCGTCAAACCGGGGATCCCGTATCATCTGTTCGTAAATCGCCCTGGGACTGTCGTTAAAAAATTTCCCGCCAAAACTGTTGAACAAGATCAGTTTTCTGTCCGTACGCAGGAAAATACGGATGAGATTTAAAAAGCAGGTGCCGAAATAATAATAAAGCATATACAGCGGTTTACAGTATTTTAAAAAGGATGCCAGTTTTTTCTTCATCGCAAAACCTCTTGATAAACTTTCTCCATTACCGAACGCACCTTTGCGCGGTCGAAAAGCCGTACCCGTTTTCTGTTATATTCTCCCATCCTTTTGCAAAGGCCGGGATCTTTTTGCAGCCGCAGAATCGCCCGGGCAAATTCCGGCGCACTGTGGGAATTTGCCAGCAGACCGCCTTTTTCATCGACGATCAGATCCACATTGCCCCGGATCCGGGAAGCCACCGCCGGCAGCCCTTTTGCCATCGCTTCCATCAAAGCCACCGACAAGCCTTCTCTGTGGGATGGAAAAACGAAAACATCTGCGGCTTCATAAACAGCCGGGGCATCGTTTCGATAGCCCAGCAGCTTAACGGTATCTTCCAGGCCGTATTCCAGAATTTTCATTTGAAGCTCCTGCTCCAGCTCGCCTTTTCCGCAGATCAGATAACGGATCTGTCTTCTGTCCATCTCCTGTAACGCCCGCAGCACCGTTTCATGGTTCTTATTGGCGTCAAGCTCCCCCACAGACAGCAGGCAGAAATCCTGTTCCCCCACCCCCAGGGAAGCCCGAAATCTCTTCCTGTCTTCCAATATTCTTTTCTCCAGCTGCCTGGAATCGATTCCCACTCCCGGGATACGCACCACTTTCCCGGCATGGAAGAAACGGGCGGCACGATCGTAATCTTCCTGATTGATCGTGATCTGTACATCCGTAAGCCAGGACAGAAGGTATTCCGCCGGGTAGTAGAGGAGCCAGTTCAACCGGGGCGCGCCCGAACAGAAATGAAAACCATGGGCTGTATACACCACCTTTAAACCCTCTTTACGAAATTTTCTGCCTGCCAGCCTTGCCAGCGCCCCGCCTATGGGCGTATGACAGTGTACCATGGCAAATTTCTCATCTTCAAAAATCTTTTTCAGCATCTTATAAGCCTGTAAATTTTCCTTTCTGAAAGGCGATCGCTGAAAAGGAATCTGATGGCAGATTATGCCTGAATTTTTCAACAGCTCCCCTTTTCTCCCATAGGAGGAAAGATGGAAATTGGCTGCGTAATGGATTTCACATCCCTGCTGCTGCAGAAACTTTACATTATCCATCTCAAACTGCGGAATAAAATCGCCCACATGGGTGACCAACAGTACTTTTTTTCTATTCATCCTTTTGTCCTTTGCTGCAGCATCCAGTTTACCACTTTTCTGCTGGTATGGGGGCCGTCCAGATAATTATACGTTTCATGGAACCTGCGGTATTTTTCATCGTAGGACGCCTTCCCATCAAGACTGCAAAGCGCGTCGTATAACTCTTCCTTCGTACGGATAACCGGACCTGGCAGTTCTTCCAAATCCAGATAAAAATTCCGTATATGATTCCGGTATTCCTCCATATCATACATGAAAAACAGAATCGGTCTTTTCAGATTTGCAAAATCAAAAAATACGCTGGAATAATCCGTAAGCAAAACATCGCTGGCCAGATACAGTTCATTGATGTCATCCCAGTCTGTCACATCGAAAACAGTACCTGCAAACGGCGTAAGATCAATCTGCTCGGTTACAAAATAATGAGTACGAAACAGCATCACATACTCTTTGCCAAACTCTTTTACGAAATAATCCAGATCAAAGCCCAAAGTGAATCCGCAGCCGTTCCTGGTATGCTGATTATCCCGGAACGTAGGCGCATAGAGGATGACCTTTTTCCCCCGGGGAAGGCCCAGCTTTTTACATGCCATGTTTTTCTTTTCTTCCAAATCTCCGAAAAGTCCGTCATTTCTGGGATACCCCAGCTCAATGAGTTTCTTTCTCTTTTCCTCTTCACTCAGCCCGAAAGCAGACGCTATTTTATCCGAATAAAAAGAAGAGGGGGAGAGGAAATAGCTGACCCGCTTTCCCTCTTTCACGTAATCTGCTTTCATTTCCTTTAAAGATACCACGTTATTGCCTTCCACGTCGATGTCGCATCCCAGACGCTTCAGCGGCGTCCCATGCCAGGTCTGAAGAAAGCACTGATCTTTTCCCGGAACAAGGCAGTGGCGGGTACGGGAATTCACCACCCAGTACTTTGCCCTGGCAAATGCTCTGTAATAAGCGGCGCTTCCCAGCTTTACCAATGTGGTGCCCGGATTATTTTCCAGCTGCCGGTAGCTTTGCGGTTCCCGAAACACCCAGATAAACCGGTAGCCCTCTTTCGCTTCCTTTTTCAGCATTTCCTCATAAACAGCCCGCGGACTGCAGGTGTACTGGCGTCCCTGGTACGCCTCAAAGACACAAAGATGATCGTCCGTCCTGCTGACGGCACGCACCAGAAAATACCGCAGCCTCCACAGGAAGCGCACGGTATATTTCACCGGACGCCTTATGGCCGGATTTTGATTCACCAAACCAAGAAGTATATTCTTTATTTTCGCCATAACCGATCATTCCTCAATCCGGTATACTCGATATTCGTTCACATCGCCTACCGTCACATATCCCAGGCGGTCAAATGCCGCCCTTCTTTCTTCATCCGTACGATCCCATACAAAATAATTGCACTTTTCCTCTTTCAGCAGCATGTTCAGGGTTTCCGAATCCGCCTCGTCGCTGCTCATCTGAGAAAAGAGCCCCGCCTGATTCTGTGTCAGATTTTCATATTTAAATGCATTCCTCCCGTAGGGCATCAAAAAAGAGGCCTCATACTGACGGACGGAACAGAGCAGTTCATTGGGAACCAGGACTTTTACCTGCTCCACACCGCTTTCCCCGGCATCTTTTTTTATCATGTCACAGACCGGCACGGTAGCGGCAGGCAGCTTATACAGATTATCCGCCGCAGAATAATTTCCCTGAAAATACATGCAGGTCCCGCCTGCAATGATCACCGCCGCCAGAACGGCCCCGAACACATTTTGAAGCCACCGCTTCCGGAACAAGCCAAGGAAAGACGCTCCCGCGTAAGCGAACATCGCCGCCGTCGGAAGCAGCCACATCATCCGCCAGTATACAGACCGGCCAATGAAATATTTTATAACGATCCCGGCCGTAACCGGACAGAGATAGAGAAAGGCAAAGACGCCGGTAAGAACCAGCCAGAATCTGCTCTCCTTTCGCTTCCATCCGAGAAAAAGAAGCGCCAGAAAGGCGGCCCCCAGCAGATAAAGATACCAGCTGTCTCCCACATATTTTTCTGTCATTGAAATAACCGTATCCCAGGTTTTCGCCATATCTTTCACTCCTCTTTACCTTATCATAAGGTATATGGATGCATAAATCAGATTTGGTATGCAGCTTAATGCGCCGCAAAGCAAAAGCACCGGTCTTCGATATACCAGCGCACAGCCAATGCCTGCCATACCCATGGCAATGGCTCCCAGCATGATCCCCATGGAAGACACCAGACAGCAGGCCAGCATCAGAAACAAAAGCATCACGCTGTTGATCACCAGTCCCTTTTTTTCCTGTGCCGTCCGCAGACAGTAATAATATACGGCCGGAATCAGGGCCGCCGCCAAAAGCGCCTTCCCCTGCCAGATTCGCACCAGCAGGAAGGTTCCCTGCGTATACACAGAATAACCGGAAAAAATCTGAAAAAGGCACACCAGTATCAAAAAAAAGCCAAACAATCTTTTTTCTTTCCGAAAGAGCCGCTTCCCCAGAAGCGCATATACCATATAGGCAAAAGGAACGAAAAACAGCGGCATGACCGTATGCGCCAGGATCGCAGCGTGAATACCTGTGTTCTTTGCCGAAGAAGCCGTAAAGACCGGAAAGGGAGAAAGAATATACCTTGCCGGAAGTTCATCGTATGCTTCCCCCGTATAGGGGTCTACCGTATACATTTCATCCGTCTCCTGAGCAGCCACCGCAGCTCCGACATAAAAAGCGTCGTCATCATCGACATGGCGGCCGGCCACAGGCGTCAGAGTCTGTATGGCAATCAGACCCACCGCAGCCCATACCGTCCATGGACACCCTTTGAACTTCTGCGCAATCTTTTTTATCATCCGGCCGTAAAAAGTAAAATTCAGTATAAGAGACAGGATACAAAGTCCTATGACGATTCCCGTATACAGATTGGAAACAAAAGTAAAGCTTCCTCGGTTTAATACGTAAGGTACGGTCACCAACTGGCAAAGGCCAAGCATGATGATAAGTCCGGAACAGTAATTCAACATCAGAGAATCTCTGTTTTGCTGTGAAAACTTGGTATAAAGCATCCCCAGCATCACCGGTATCAGTCCAAACCATATCAACGCCATCATTATCTGTGATACTCCCATCATTCTTCGTCTTCTCCCCGTACTTCCTTCATTTCGTCCTTCCAGATATTTCTCTCTACCTGTGCCATCCTCATACGCCTGCGGCGTTTCCATACCATCAGAAGATACCATACCAGCAGGCTTAGAAGCCCTCCGGCCGCAAACCAGAAAAGATTACTGTATTTCCATCGATAATATACCTGAATATCGTGGTGCGTCTGCACCTGTTCAAAAGTATAGCTTTCGCTTTCTGGAAGCTGCTCCAGCTCTTTTCCGTCCACATAAACCCGGTACAGTTCATAATCCTTATCACCCTTAAAGGTGACCGTGCAGTTTTCATCCCGGTAAACGCGGCATACTTTATCGGATATCTCGCCGTTTTTTACCTCTGCCGTGATCATAAAAGCCGGAATCTCAGAGAAAAAAACCTGGATATGATGTGCCTGCTGAATATTTTTCAGCGTTACTGAATTTCCCTCTTCATCCGGGCTGACCGGTTCGCCGTCCACCAGCACATAATCCAGCTCGTAATGCTCATCCGGCTCAAAATATACCGTCACATCTTTGTCTCTTCGGATCATCTGCGACTGCTCAACAACACCGTTTTTCGCCTCCGCAGATATCTCAAACAAAGGAATCTCCGTACATTTCACATGAATCGTATGATCCTGGGTGATACTGCGGAATGTATACCCCGCCTCGTTTTCCTCGACGGAGATATTCTCCCCGTCCACCGTAATTTCCTTTACTTCATAGTTTTCTTCAGGCTGATAAGTAATCTCACAGTCCGATCCTAAGTCTGCTCCCTCAATGGATTTGGTGATTTTCCCGTTATCAATGGAAGTATGGACGTTATAAGCCATGGGCAGCGTGGCTCCATACAGCGCAATCCTTCTGGGATTTCGTATGGCGCAGCCCAGTACAAAACTCCCGGGCGAAAGTTCAGAAATCGATTCCGCTTCCACCACTTCCGAATCTGAGGAAATGTTCATCTGGTATTCTCCCAGAAGTTTCTGTTCCTTTCTGGAATAAATCTGAATATTCCCGTTATACTCCTTATCTCCGTCATAGGGCAGCGTGACAAGATCGTCTCCGCAGACGCAAAGATCCTGGAAGGTACCGCCTGCCCCGACCTCAACCATATTGTCAATTTCACGAATGGTATTAAAATCCGCATCCGTTTCAATAAAATCGTAACCGCCGGCGCCGCCTTTCTGAATCAGATAAGTATCATCATTCACACTGTAATCAATGGCGTGTACATTCCACTGATCCGATATTTTCACTTTTCTCTTGAACTTCAGAGTATCCGCGTCCACAATGAACAGGCAGCCCTTATTGGCCGGATCCAGGTTTTTGCCTCCTGCTATGATGATCTCATGGGTACCGGGATTATAAGCCATGCCGTTTCCATGTTCATAATCCTTTTCCTCAACTTCCAGAGCGACGCTGTAAGGCGTCACAGGATTCCCCTGTGCATCCGATCCGCCTTTATAAAACGCCACCAGTTTGTCCGGAAGCATCTCCTCATTGGAAGAATTGATAAGACAGACAATATATGTGTCTGTGCTGCAGACCGACTGCAGATTCGCCGTATTGTTTCCGATTTCATATTCTGTCAGCAGAGTCCATTCTGTGTTTCGAAACGCATCCGAAGATTTCAGATCTGCCAGACATTCCACGGGGGAGCAAAGAAAAAACACGGCCGCTGCGCAAAATATTCCCTGCACCCACAAACGAACTCCATGAATATTTTTCATAACTTTTTCAAGTCCGGACAAATCAGACTTTACACTCCTGCAAATTATTGAAACTCCCCTCATAATATATGCGGCATGCATATTTGGGTTATTATATCACATATGATGCTTTTGTGCAAAACAGCTGCCATCCAAAAGCCTTTTCAGGAAGGCTCTTCCTCCGTCTCCTGAAACCGGTATAAGATATAATTCTCTGTACGGGCCAGCAGCACGCAGCCTGCCTCCTCCAGATAGGATTCGTCCGCTTTCTCTTTTGGAACCGCCAGATATTCCGTCTCCGTCTGAATCAGAGCGTTTCTGAACGTCTCCAACTTCACCGGTTCGCCGTAATAGAGCAGATCCATAATAATCTTCTGTCTTTGATACCACGGACTGTCTTCATTCATACGGGCAGTGATGGTGCTGCCTGCGCGGTACAGCACCGCGTCACGGTGCAGCACAAGACGCAAAGAAGGGTCATACTGTCTGGCCATCGTATTTAAATCCCGGTCGAAAACCACCCGCGGCTCTTTTTTATCGCTGTCCTGATGGATCAGCTCACAGATGGTCCGCAGATCATCCGGTACTTTATATACGTTTTCGATCATGGTAAAATTCTCCACCACTCCCTGCAGCGGAACGCCGACCATAATCATGACTCCCGCAGATACCAGGCCAAGAACCACCCTTTTCCACAGCTTTTTCGCATAGAAAATCAGACGAACGGCATAATAAGCCACTCCCGGCACCACCGGGAGCATCCAGAAAAAGCGATAATATTCATTTTCAAAATTCACCTTCGGCACAATGTAGTTTACCAAAAGAGGATTATAGGCCGTCAACAGCAGAAAGATCGTATAAAACAGAAAAATCCCCGCTTCCCGATTTCTGTGCCTTAAAAGGCTCCAGAGAATCCCTGCCAGAAACAGCGCCGGAAGAAGACAAGTCCCCCAATATTTCTGCAGACAAACCCATACAAATCCTAACCCGGATTCTTCGATTGATACTCCGCCCATGTTTCCTCCTATGACGCCATGAAAGTAACCCATCCCATCTTTTCCGCAAAATAGATTCCGGCATACAAAAGCGAGGGCAGCATGCAAAGTATCCAAAATCCCAAAGCTTTCGCCTGTTTCCTCGCAGCAAGAACCGGAAGGATGCCCGCGCTGACCGCCACCGGCAAAATGATGGATGAACCTGAAATCGCCACGCCTCCAAGAGATATCAGCAGAAGAACGATCCATACATTTTTATCTTTTGGCCGCTGCCAGAACCAGATACTGCAGTACAGTATCAGCGGAAAAACAATGTTTGCCAGGATCGATTTGCCCTCATAATTTCTGGTGAAAAAAAAGAAGCCCGGCGTATATACCGTATAAGTAAACAGCTGCATCAGGCAGACAAAGCAGACCATCAGATCGGCCTGTTTTCTTCCCCCGTGAAAAAGCCGCTTTCCAATATGGTAAATGATCAGATTGGATACCAGCACATTAAATACCGGCATTACAATCTTGGCCTGAACGATGGGATGCATTCCCAGGATCTGGCACCACACCGCATTATGCATTGGATAAGTAGAAAATACGTACCTTGCCTGAAACGTCTCATAAATCAGGCCGGTATAGGGATTGTATCTGCCCAGTGTATCCGTATACAAAGATGTGCTCACCATTCCGACATAATAAGCGGCGTCCACTGTCGTATCCTGATAACATACCACGATCAGACACTGAATCAGAATCACCAAAGCCACAAGAAAGAAAAGCAGGCCGTGAGCCTTGACAGCGCTTCCCATTTCCTTTATCTGCCAAAGCCACTGTTTCCGAAAAGCAATCACAGAAAAGACAATAAGCGCCGCCAGCAAAACGGCCCAGACCGCGCTCAGAACATGCAGCGGCGCCCAGGAAAGGACCATCGGAACCGCCGCAATCTCAAACAGAGAAAAATACAGTATATACCCCAGAACCAGGGACAATGACGCCTCTTCCCGCATCTTCAGTTTTCGCATCAAAAGATTTCCCAAACAGAAAAAAACGACAAACTCTAAAACCAGCCCGATTCCGGCTTTTATGATTTCCGCCATTTTGTGTTTCCTCCTATTGCAGAATCTCTCTGCGTTTCTCTCGTTAACCGCAATTTGCGTAGACTATCTTAACATAGATCGCCGTTCATTTCAATCTGTATGCTCATAAGACTTACTGTATCGTTTTCCCATCTCCAAAGCCCTCGCCAGCCGGTCCGTCCCATATGTCCCGAAATCTTCACCGTCATGCTCCTTTAATACCGTCCAGGCGCTCCAGAGTATGTCCTGACAAATCTCATAAATACGGATTTTCTCTTTTTCCTGCTGGGTGATTTCCCGCTGGAAATAATACTGGAAAAACAGTTCCTCTTCGTCCTCGTCAAATCCGCTTTCCAGCAGATGGGAAGCCAGATCCCACATGGGATCATTGTAACCGGAATATTCCCAGTCGATCAGATACATCCGCCCTTCCCCCGACATCACAAAATTTTCCGGCACCAGATCATTATGGCAGGGCTTTCTGTCGGTTCCCAATTGTTCCAGACGATTTATAAGACGGTAAAACAGCCGGTCTGCCTGTTCGAACCCTTCATAACAGGTCACATTCCTTTTTCCGATCATCCTTTTATATTTCTCATATTCTTCCCGGACAGAAAACTCTCCCTGCATACAGACAGCCGAATCGTGCAGCCTGCGCAGCAGATTCGTGGTTTTTCGTATGCTGTTCTCCAGTCTGGCCGTCTTGCCGTTCAGCGTGACGCCGTCTGTGATATAGCGGGTAATCTTGATCCCGGTATCCGAATCGAAATAGACATTTTCCGGATTCAGCCCCAGATGAAAGCCTTCCAGACTGTTATGCTCTTCTCTTTTCCGATCCACCATCTCTTTCGTACAGGCTCCCGGTATCCGTAATATAAACCATTCCCGCCGGCATTTCACGACAAAATTGGAATTGGTCATACCGCCGCCCGCCCGGACCTCCTGCACTTCCTTTTCATCTATCCGCAGACATCTGGCCAGTATTTCTTTTGCCTTCTGTTCTCTGGCTCTGCGTTCCCGGCGCAGAATCTTCGGATACAGCCGGTTTTTCACCATCTGATAATGCTGTTCGTCCTCAATCACCGTCCATACCAGATCATTGACCCGGATACCGGTCATTCCATGGGGCCGCCCGATCCCTTCCAGCACGTATTCGTAATTCAGCATAGGGTTCGTGTTGCTCTGAAAGTATTCCAGCATCTGTTTATACAGATCCTGCGTAATTTTGCTGATGCCGACCGCTTCGCCGTCGATGTGATTCATCTGGCGGATATCCTTGGAAATCCGAAAAATAGTTCCGTCCTTTGCCAATTCCACATAAGCCTCATCCCTTGACCCGCTGGGAACGGTGACCAGCATACCGTTGTCACAGGATGAACCCAATACCTCTGTGACAGCAGCTTCCTCAAAGACCTGATTACTCTCCACCAGAAGGAAGTCTTCCTTTACGTATGGCGCCGCCAGAGCCAGCGAGGTCATGGTGCCGCTCCACTTATAGCGGGGGTTGGAAACCAGGATCAGATTTCTGTTTTCATAATACCGGCGATACTGCTCCTCTTTTCCGCCCACCACCATCACGATATGATCGATGCCGTTTTTCTGCAGTATTTTCAGAATCCGATCCATCACATTGATATCCGTAAGCTTGAGCAGCCCTTCCGGGCAGGGAAAATTTCTGTTTTCTCCCGCCGCCAGTATCACCGCTGTATGTATGATATGTTTCACCTTACCCTCTCCTTTATCCGCCTGTTGAACATGGCGCTATTGTAATCAATTTTTCTTTCCCCGTCAAGAAAAGATCAGCCACCTGCTGGCTGCATAGTTCAGGATAATCACAAGGAGGTTGGAAAGAACCTTCACCGGCAGATCAAACCAGCCCAGTTTTTCCACACAGACAACCATCACCGCCAGATCCAGCAGTCCCGTCCCCGCCCGGCAGAGGAAGAAAGACAGAGCTTCCCGGATCAGTTCCTTTTTCTGAGAGGATCTGCTCTCAAAAACAAACAGCTTATTGGTAATATAGGCAAACAGAACCGCCGTAAACCAGGCCGCTGCCGTGCTGGCTCCCGTGCCCATATGTCCGGGATAGGCGCACAGAAAGTACGCCAGCAGATTAACCAGCGTAGTGCATCCTCCGAAAAAAAGATACAGAATAACCGATCGATATTTTCGCCAGAGTTTCTTTATGATTTCCGTCATGATTCTCTCCACTTTAAAAGGACGCTGCAAAACTTTGCAGCGTCCTTCTTTCCTTCTGTCAATGATACAAATCAGATATTCGGGTCGGTGGGATCCCAGTTCTGACTCGCCGGAATCTTGATGGTTGCCGGCTTGTCAAAGGGCAGATACATATTATCATTGATGATAACCTGCATACCCAGCGGACAATTGTCATAGATCCACTTGGCATCCCTTACGCACAGTCTGACGCAGCCGTGGGAAGCCGGTGAACCCAGCCTGTTGTACTCGCCTGCCGGCAGAGCATAGGGATTGGGAGCGCTGCCCGCCACAGAGTGGAACAGGATACCTGCCACGATTCTGGTACAGTACTGTCCATAGGAGGGACCCATCAGAGTTCCCCAACGAATCCTTTCAATTGTATTAAAAGGATATGTGTAGGTACTCTTCGGCGTAGGCGTCGCCGGAAGACCTACCGAACATGTCATGGCCTTCACCGGGATTCTCCATTTTCCGCTGGTGTCCTTGGCATAGATCGTAACCACACAGCTGGTACGGCTGATTTCCGCCCGGTACGCTTTCTGCTTGCCGATTATACTGGTCACATCCTGCACCAGTCTGCCGTTGGAACCGAAATAGAAACGGTAGGACGAATAAGCCGTATAATATTTATCCTTGTCAATACTGATATCCTGCCAGCCGGTTACCATGGCGCTGTTGGCCTTTGCGTTAAAGTAATACCAGTAACCGTTGATCTTCTGCCAGCCGGACTGTCTTGCGCCTTTGGTGTTGAAGTAATATTTCTTTCCGGAGATACTGCTCAGTCCCTTGAACATATATCCCTTCACGCCCCGGGCTCCGGTCGCCTTGAAGTAATACCACTTGTCGTCAATATTCTGCCAGCCTGTCAGCATCATGCCCTTCACGCCGCGTTCCCCGGTACGTTTAAAGAAAAATGTCTTGCTGTCGATATTCTGGAATCCGGTCAGCATCACGCCCTTCACGCCGCGAGCTCCGGTACGTTTGAAGAAATACGTCTTCTTTCCGATATTCTGGAATCCGGTCAGCATCGCGCCTTTGATGCCCGTCTCGCCGGTCTGTTTGAGATAATAGGTCTTTCCTTTGTAGTCCTGCCATCCCAGCAGCATCTCGCCCTTTTCTCCATGGCCGCCGTCCGGCTCAAACATATAGGTTCTGGAACCGATATTCTGGATGCCGGTAAGGGTCACGCCTTTCACGCCGCGAGCTCCGGTCGCCTTGAAGTAATAGCGCTTGCTGTCAATATTCTGCCAGCCCGTCAGCATCATACCCTTCACGCCGCGCTCTCCGGTACGTTTCAGGAAATAGGTCTTGCCGTCGATATCCTGCCAGCCCGTCAGCATCTGCCCTTTGGTTCCCAGATCACCATCTTTGGCAAAGTAATACGTTTTTGTGCCCACATTCTGAATTCCGGTCAGCAGCGCGCCTTTGATTTCATAAGCGCCGGTCTTCTTGAAATAAAAGGTCTTTCCATCAATATCTTTCCATCCAAGAGCCATCGCGCCCTTCTCGCCCAGTGCGCCTTCTTCTTCAAAATAAAAAGCGTATTTGGTCATCTGCTTCCATCCGGTCTGCAGATAACCTTCTTCATCAAAGTAATATGTCTTACCGTCGATATCCTGCCAGCCGGTTACTTCCTTCAGCGTTCCGGCAGCATCCGCCTCAAAATATCGGATTCCCTGTTCTGTCTCCTGCCAGCCCGGCTCTGTGGCTTCCGGTACTTCCGGTGTGGGAGCAGGTGTCGCCGTCGGAGTCGTACTGGGCTCTGCCGTCGGTTCCGCGCTCACTTCCGGCGTCACAAATACCTCCGGAATCTCCTCGCCTGTCTGTTCTTCTGTCTCTTCCGGAGTTCCTTCTTCCGGACTTTCCGTCGGTTCCGGTGTCGTCGCAAGCGTGTCGTCCTGCACCGTCGGATCTGTCACGTTCTCCTGTACGATGTTTTTGTTTCCCTCCGGAGTCTCTGATGCGGCCCAGACGCCTGTGGTCATGATCAGACTCAGCCCAAGACCGGCCAGAAGTACTCTCCATTTTTTTCGTACCATACGTTTCCTCTCCTTTATCCAAAAACAACATGGTTATTTCGTCAGCTTGTCTTATCAACCAGCTCACTATAAATTTACACCATTTGCCCCAAAAAATCAACCGTCAACCTGTTGTCATTTCAGTATCTTTTTCAGCACCTTTTTCAGTTTTCTTTTGCATTTTCCCGCCAGTTTTCGCACCTTTTTCTTCCAGTCCTCGGGCAGAATCACATCGTAACCGCAGTACTTTTTCATGATATAGTCAAATCCCCGATCCCGGTAGTCCTGCCAGAATTCATCATACTGCTTCGGCTTTGCAGTCGGCGTCTGCATCCGGGAATGACGGTAAGGATATCCGGTACACTCCTCAACATCCAGATCATCCCTTGCCATCTCCCAGATCTGTTTCCCTTTTTCTGTGTTGACCATCACCAGAGAAACTCCCCTGTCGTCCTGGGCAAATCCCGGCACCGCTTCCTCATGGCCCCAGAAATCTGCGATGGTAATATCTCCCACTCTGTTCTGATTCACATAAACACACTCAAAACAGGATGGCCTGGTGGCCAGCGCCTTGATAAAAATTTTGGTATACAGCCTGGAGGAAATCTTCTTTTTCCCTACGGTAATCGTTTCCCGATGGGTCTTCCAGCCAAATTTTTTCTTATCCCTGAAATCCACAGCGCTGATGCGGCACCGCTCTTCCCGCTCCCGCATGTCAAGAAAATCTCTCCACACTTTCGGCGACGGTACGCCGTAGCAGACCAGATCCATGGTCAGCAGTCGGTCATATTCCTTTCCCAGAAATTTATGCAGCGCACCGGTCTGGCATCCCGTCCCGGTAAAAAGCACCCAGCACCCATCCTGCAAATCTTGTTTCACCTGACGGTAAACCTGGCGCATATCGCTCTGTACGTATTTGGAGCCGCAAAATTCATCCCGCTCCCGCGCCGTCTGCGCACGCTTGTGAACCACCTTCCGATAACCGCGCCCTTCATAACCGACGCCGTAAATGACGCCGCCCATTTTCAGAATCTGATCGGAAATCGCAGTAAACGCTCCCCCCGACCGGCTGTTCATCAAAATCTCAGGATCTTTATGGCGGGCCGCGTATCCAAAGGGCGGATCATACTCTTTTCTTGTGGGATATCCGCTCTGAAAAGCGCAGGTTTTCAGGCAAAGGCCGCAGTCCACGCATTTCGCGCCATCAATCTGCGGATACAGAAAACCGTGTTCGTCTTCCTGCATGGTAATCGCTGATTTGGGGCAGACCTGCTCACAGGCTCCGCAGCCGCAGCATTTCCCCGGATCTTTTACCAATTCCATCTGTTTCACCTCCCGGTCTTTTGCCCCGCTATGATTTCAAAGCTCTCTCCAGAAAATCCAGCGAAGACTTACGATACGTCTGAATCAGTCCCCTGGTCTGATCCGGATCTTTTATAAAAAAACGTTCAAACAGAAACCTGTCGCCGCCCTGCAGCAGATGATCCTCCAGCTGCAGCAGCCGCAGCAGATCTTTCGTCCGGCTTCCCGTATCGGAATGGAGCATGGATACAAAGGGCTTTCCGTAAATAATGGAAAAAACCGTTCCATGGAAAGAGTTGGTGATCACATATTCCGCTTCCTTGATATAATCCAGAAAACCATCCGGCGTCTCCATAAAGCAGGACTCCAATTCATTCTGGAAAAACCGGGTGGGGCGCCTCTGTATGACAGGAAGACCGGTCAGTCTGGAAATATAATTTGTGAATTCAATGACCTCTTTATTCTTTTCCATCATATAGACAAAAATATACTTCTCCTTGTGCGGCAGCGGCGTCCGCAGCTGTTCATAATCCTTCTCATCCAGCAAAAGGGTGGGATCCAGCGTCGTCTCCACTGGAAGTTCTGTCAGATTCTGTATCAGAGGTCTGGCGCTTTCTTCACGGACTGAAATGCAGGAAAAATCCTTTAATCCTCTCTCAAATTCCGTCTGATATTCCGGCAGGAGATAATCCGTCCCCACGCTGGCCGCATAAGAAATCTTCCGTACCCCTTCTTTTAGGAATTCCAGCATATAGGCAGGATCTCCCCCCGTATGCTGTACATTCCACACCTGATCGCTTCCCACGATACAGGCATCCAATTGGAAATCCTCTTTTTTTAATTCCTCAAAGGTATGGCATTCTTTTGTCAGATTAAAATTCTTTTCGATAAAGGCGTCATACTTCCTGCTGCGCTTCTGCGCATGATTGCCCTTCAGCGCTTTTCCCATTCTTACTATCTGTTTCTTTACGCCCCGATACCCATAAAGCGGGTGGTACAGTCTGTCTATGACCGCCGGCCGGTAATTGATCACTACCGGTGTAATCCCCATATTCTGAAGCGTTTTCTGCAGCGCCCAGGTCTGCAGGCTCGCTCCGTAATTATGGGCGCTGTGAAATGTTACTATTCCGGTTTTCAATCTCCTACCTCCATCAATCCATGAATGTTCATACGATTTTGATCCATCACTTCGTAGCGTACCCGGTCTTTCGTCTTCTGATACAGCTGCGTTTTTGTAAATTCTTCATTGACGCAGAACACGTCAAAGTCAACGCCCTTTGTAACCATATTGCGGATTCTCGTCTGATACCCGTACTTTTTGTCGAATTTTGTTCTGTCAAAATCGATCAGACTGCAGATCTTTTCCCCTCTGAAATAACTCAGCTTCTTCAGATTCATCAGACCGCTTCCGTAATAATAAATCACCTTATCAAATTTAACGGTTCCAAAGCATTTTTTCAGTTCTCTCTCACACAGGGATTTCAGTTTTTTCTCTGCATATTTTGTATGCCAGCCCATCTTCAGATACAGCCATCGGATCAGGTACTCTCTTAACAGGCCGTCGATTCCGGAAAGCAGCGAAAAGTATCCCACCGAACGATCCAGTTTCCGAAGCACCGTGGTGTTTTTCTGTGCAGCCCGCGCCTGAAATGCCAGATAATAGTGGTCTTCTCCCACAGCAAGTTCGTTGACATCCTGTACGATCTTTTCGAATTTCTTCCTGTCTCCAATCTCATCTGCATAGATCAGAATATTTTTCCCTTCCGGGCGCGCTGCCTTCTCACAGGGAACCAGCTCGCCGCGCCCCAGGCAGGTGTCCAGTACGTTGCGTGCCGTCTGTGCACTGTCATAACAGCAAAATTCCGCCTGGAATTTCGGATAGCCTCTGTTTTCTCCGTTGATTTCCGATATCAGTTCTTCCACCGTATCCGCGATGGGGAACTCCAGGCTGTTCAGATCCAGATACATGCCGCGATCTCTCAGGTAGTCTTCCCGATCATAGGTAAACAGTATGATCTTCCTGCCGGTAACAGCAAAATCAAACATAATGCTGGAATAATCGGTCACCAGCATATCCACTGCATTGAGGAAATCATAAGTTTCATATTCGCCGATAAACGGCCGCACATGATGAAATACAGAAAAATCGATTTCCGCTCCCACAAAAGGATGCAGTTTGGTAAAGAAAATCTGCCGGTCTGTCAGGCGCTGATCGATTTCAGACAGATACTGGTAAATCTGCTTCAGCTGAGCGTCAAAATCTTTTTTCTGCAGCGTACCGCGCCAGGTAGGCATATAGGCAATCAACTGCATATTTTCCAGGCCGTGTTTTTTTCTGATTTCCCTGGACATACCGTCTTGAAACAGCGCGCTGTTTCTGGGATAACCGGAAAGCATAATATCTCCCGGGAAAATGTTCCGTATCATATAATCATCCAGAAAAATGTCTCTGGAAAACTCATTCTGATAAAGAAGATAATCGGCGATCAGGAAATTTCTCTGGACATTTCCCTGGCCGTACTCCCTTCCGGGAACGGTACGTCCCATGCCCTTCAGCGGCGTTCCATGCCAGGTATTCAGATACACCTGCTCATCCTTTTTAATATAATATGTAGGAAAACTGGTATCTGTAATCAGATATCCCGCGGTGGATAACGCCTTAAAATATGCCTTGCTTCGCAGCATCACCGGCTCTGCCCGCTCCAGACGGTATGCCTTCGCCAGCTGGAAAAATCTTGACTGCAGCCCTTCCGTCATGGTCACCATTACCCTGTATTCCTTATAAGCGTCTTCCTGGAGAATGCGAAGAAAATTAAAGATGTTTCCCGCCAGATCGTCGCCATGCTTTGACTCCAGCAGAATCAGTTTTTTATCCACCGGATATTTCTCATAGGCCTTCGTATATTTGTAGCTGTCCGGCATTTTAAACAGCCTTAAAAATTTGAAATTTTTCAGGATGGCCTTTTTTCTGGGCCGCCGGATGACTCTGGCAAGCTTGCGTGTCCTGCCCCGGGCCTTTCCCAGCCACCACCAAACCTTTGGCGGCAGATACTGAAACAGCGTCACCGCAGTCAGCATCTTTCTTTCGCTGAAGTAAAGCTTTCCGTTTCTCTTGATTCCGGGAGAACAGGAATATTTCAGATAATGGTTTTCTCTCCAGTTCGGAAAATTATCATCCAAAAACCGGTGGGTTTCCCGAATCATTTCCTTTTTCAGGGCCAAATCGGCTCCGGAATTTTCAAAAAGCGCCGGATAACGGAAGAAGAAATGTCTGGCGCAGATATAGGCAAGCTCATCGCGGTACTGCTCTTCATAGCCATTCTCCCGCATGAACGCCATAATATTTTCAAAAGCCGCTATGATATCCAGCGTCGCCGCCGAAAAAGTGCTTAAAAAGCCGCCCGTGCGCCGGTAATAATAAAGCGCCTCGGGAACGATACCAATATTTTCTGCCAGGCAGACCAGTTTCAGCACATAGGCCAGGTCTTCAAAACGAATTTTTTCCGGAAAGCGGACCTTCAGAAACAATTCCCTCCTGACCAGTTTGTCCCATGGGAAAGGAGAAATCCAGCACATTTCGAAGGGATACTGGCTGATGGAAAAGTTCTGGCTGGCTGTCATCAGATCTCTGGCTCCTACGACATCGTTATCCAGATTACTTTCATAAAGGCTGTTTTTATTGCAGATGACCACATCATTGTGATCTTTTTTCGCCTTGCGGTACATGAGTTCGCACATCCGGACGTCCACATAATCATCGCTGTCGACAAAAAGCAGATACTCCCCGGACGCATGGTCGGCCCCATAATTTCTGGCATAGCTGACGCCATGGTTCTCGATAGACAGCACCTGCACTTTCTGCGGATATCGCTCCTGATAATCCTCCAATATGGCCAGACTGTTATCCGGACTCCCATCATTGACTGCAATGATTTCGATATCCTCCATCGTCTGATTCACCAGACTGTCCATACAGGCCGACAGATAACGTTCCACATTATAAACCGGTACAATGACGCTGATTTTTACATTTCTTTTACACATTTTTTTCTCCTTGTTCTAAAATATGCTTTTTTATCATAGCATATTAACCAATGTATTGCAATAACCTGCGGTCTTGACAGATTTTCCCTGATTTCCTAGAATATAAATCATCAGCAGGAGGAATATCAGAATGGAACATAAAAAATTCAAAATTGACAACGCCGTCATACTGGCAGCCGGATTCTCCTCCCGTTTCGCCCCCCTGTCTTTGCATACGCCAAAAGCGCTGCTGAAAGTAAAGGGAGAGATCCTGATCGAGCGTCAGATCCGGCAGCTTCAGGAGGCCGGTATCCGCGATATCTATGTAGTCACCGGATATCTTGGCCAACAGTTTGATTATTTAAGAGAGAGGGCCGGCGTCTCCCTGATCGAAAACAAGGAATATCAGGTGCGGAACAACCATTCATCCGTCTGGGCCGCCAGGGATGTCCTGGCCAACACTTACATCTGCAGTTCTGACAATTATTTTACGGAAAATCTCTTCACCGCCGCCGCAAAGCGTCCATACTATTCCGCGCTGTATGCCGACGGACCCACAGAGGAATACTGTCTGACCACCGACAGCAGCGGCCGAATCACCGATGTCACCATCGGCGGATCCGATTCCTGGTATATGCTGGGGCATGTGCTTTTCGACCAGAGATTTTCTTCCTCCTTTCTTCACATCCTGGAACGGGAATATAACCGACCGGAAACGCTGAACCGTATGTGGGAAAACATTTACATGGAACATCTGGACGAACTTACTCTATACATCAAAAAATACAGGAACAATGTGATCCGGGAATTTGATACGGTAAAGGAACTGGCTGCCTTTGATCCTTCCTATCTTTCTTATCTGATCTAAGTTTCCAAGAAGAAAAATACTGCCCGGCTTTTGCCGGGCAGTATCGCAGCGGACAGGGAAGTGTTCTTCCCTGTCCGATTTTTCAGCTGGTCTTCCTTGGTTCTCCCAAACCGCTTTCGATCGCCTCTGTGATCTCCTTGAGCGCTTTCTCCTCATCCGGTCCTTCACAGACCAGTTCGATCTCATCGCCGCATTTCACACAGGCTCCCAATACGCTCAACACGCTTTTTGCGTTGGCGGTTCCATCTCCATGGGTAAAGGTAATCAGCGATTTGTACTGGATTGCCATATTACAGAGGAGCCCCGCCGGTTTTAAATGCAGTCCGGAGGGATTGTTAACAACTAATTTTTTACTGACCATTTCCTTCCTCACCTCAGTTTCTTTTATTCCAGTTCTGAAACATGTACCAGCGTTTTCACAGGCACCAACAGTTCATAACCGTCCGGCAAATCAGCTTCCAGCTGTATCTCATAATCTCCGGCCCCTCTGTCCTTCATGTCCGCAGAGAGGGAGATCTCATCAGCCGTAAGGTCATTTATCTGTCCGCCCGTTTCTCTCACCCGAACGGTTACGCTGTCCGTATCAAATACCAGTCTCAATTTATCATCCAGATTCTCTATGGCGATATCTCTTGTCGCCACCCGGAATTCCTGACTGCCTTCCGGGATAATACTCACATTGACGATGGCCGTCTCCACATTATTGGCGACCACCAGATCATCCGGCATATATTCCGACAGGGTAAGCCTGGTCTCCACATCACTGTCCTGTCCCTCCAGCACGACGGCGTCCGCCGGAATTTCGATGGTATTTCCTGCAATCGCCAGCTGCGCCAGAGCCTCATCGGTGCCTGCCACGGATATGGTGGAGGGTGTGATCGTCACATCGCCGACCTGATAGCCCGGCGCGGGACTGCCGCTGTAGTTCACCGCCAGCTGAATATTGCCCCGTACTCTCCACAGATCCACATGGATATCCACCACCGGCTGGCCAATATCGAATTTCAGATAATTCATTTCCGTTTCATCCAGCGTGTCCTGATTTTTATCATAGATGATCAGGCGGCTGGTAATCGTGGTATCTTCGTTCATCGGAGTGGTATTCACTTCCGCCATCACCCGGTCGATTTTATCAATCAGCGATTCCGGACCAGTGATCGTTACCTTCTCCGGATTCGCCTCCATGGTGCCCACTTCATAATCCGCGCTGGGTGTGGTATCCCCCGCCGTCACGGTGATGGTGAAATCTTTGCTGACCATATCCTCGATTTCGATTCCTATGGCCGCCGGCACCACGGATATATCTTCCGCCGCCACCCGGTCGCAGGTTGCCGTCACCGGCACCATGACCGGAGTGGTATCCATATCCACGATCTGGGTCAGATCCGCCACTGCCTGAATATCGCCCGTCCGGTTTTCCACCACAGAGCTGTTGCCCCGCAGGATCACCGTCACCATCTGCTGCTGTTCCAGCACCTGGTATGTCTTGCCCCCGCTCTCCAGGTAAGCGCTGTTTTGTATGGTAACCGGCACATCGTAACTGGTCACCACCACGGGATCGTTAATATTGGCTACCAAAAGCCAGATGGCAAGTGCAATGGCAAGAGACAAAATTTTCAGGAGCAGATTATTCGTGAGTTTCTTTTTTATCATTCTTTCTCCTCCATATCCTCTTTTTGTCTTTGTCACCTTCCTCCGGCTGGTCGCCCCTCTGCAGTTTGTACAGTTCCTCCCGCAGTTCGTTTGGCGCCACCGCCGTATAAATCTTTCCTCCCAGCGTATAGGACACGTTGCCCGTCTCCTCGGATACAATGATCGTCAGCGCGTCGCTGACTTCGCTGATCCCCACTCCTGCCCGGTGCCTCGTTCCCAGATTTTTATTAAGATCCATATTATCCGAGAGGGGCAGATAGCAGGTCGCCGCCACCACTCTGTTGTGCCGGACGATTACCGCGCCGTCGTGCAGAGGGGTATTATGTTCAAATATGTTGATCAGAAGCTGGCTGGTCAGAACCGAATCCAGCGGAATACCTGTTTTCTCATATTCCTTCAGGATCACGTTGTTCTCCACCACGATCAACGCTCCTGTTTTCACCTCTCCCATATCGTATACAGCCCGGATCAGTTCATTTATGGTCTTATCGCTGATCTTCCATTCCACCGTACGTCCGGTATCAAAGCGAATCAGCGTACCCAGCCGGTTTTTCTCGCCCAGCTGCTCCAGCGCACGCCGCAGCTCCGGCTGCAGGATAATAACCAGAGCCGTAATGGCCACCACGCCCACATTCCGCGCAATAAAAAGGATCGTATCCATCTTCAGCACATAAGCCAGAAACAAAAAGAGCAATATCAAAAGCAGCCCCTTCAGCAGCGTATACGCTCTGGTACTTTTCACCCACAGAATAATATAGTAGACGAATACTGCAATCAAAAATATTTCTATGAAATCTATGACTCCGATGCGGTCCGGAAGGGACAAGTTCATCCAGTACCGTTTCAACAATTCGATATATTTTTCCACCCACTCACTTCCTTTCCACAGCCGCATCCGCCCTTATCAGGAATGAAAATCCAGATTTTTCAACGACTCCTCCAGTTTTTCCTCCAGATCCTCCACTGCCGGATCCGGATCTTTTCTTTCGGAAACCGCCGCAGATTCCTTTTCCTGCACATTCTCACCGGGAACCTCTTCCGTCTCTATCGTCTTTACCGAACGGCTGGACTGCGTCATCTTAATCTTCGGCACAGCTTTCACATAATAATAGTAATCGTCATCCTCATACTGCAGATATTCCGCTCTGGTATAATCTACGTTAAATAAGAAGAATTCCAGCACCAGCATCAGCACGATCGCTCCTGCCGCGCCCGCAATCACAGACAGCACCGGAACATCGGCGTCCGTCAGGAAACTGCCCGCCACCTGCAATATCATGTAAAGAAGTCCGCCCGTTGTGATAGCCGCCGTCCAGGCATGATCCATGGACGCTCTGCGGATACAGTACACAACCAGAACCACAGCCACAAAAGCAATCAGATCCAGCCACATCCGCGGATTCTGCACCAGACCGTCCAGCAGCGCCGTCAGCCTTTGAGACAGTTCTGCAACTTCTCCGCTTTGCAGCATAACCGCTTTTTCCCCTACCAGTTTCATAAAGTAATAAAGGATTACGCCGCAGGCAGCAGAGACCGCCGAACCGGCATTGCTTACCAGTCCAAAACCGATGGGAACCGCACAGGGAATATGCAGCCCGAAAGACAGCGGCGTCAAAACCAGCGCCAGGGAATCCTTCGGCGCAAACCGCAGATATAAAAGCAGCAAAAGCAGGATCAGCACGGCTGCAAAAGCCGCCACTTCAATGCCAACCGCATAACAATGGCCCATTATGAGAAGACAGCCAAACACAACGATGGCTGACAAGGGCAGAATCGCGCACAGAAGCGCCAGTATCAACACGACAAACACGTTATTCAGAAGGGTCAGAAAACCCAGCATCGTATTGATATGGATAAAAACCGCCAGTGCCAGAATAAATTTCAGAACAGGATTCAGATACATGCTGAATTTCCCATAAAACGCCTTTAGTTTTTCCTTCCATTCTAAAAGAGCCGTCATGTCCGCTTACCTCCTGCAGTCTTCCCGGTTTTTTCTTTTCCGCCTGCTCCGTAATACCTTCGGGACAGCTCCTCCAGCCCGTTATAATACTGTTCCACTTCCTCACGGGCCTGTTCATACTGCCGGCGTCTTTTGATCCAGGTAATAACAGAATACAGGATCAAAAAGATCAGATAGCCGACGATAAATTCCACAACCACCACAAATATCTTCACTTTATGGAGATTATCCAGCAGATAATCCATATTGTAAGCGATAATCACACCCCACACCAGAAGATAACCCAGCGTGGTCTCAAAAAAATTCCGCAGCAGTCCCATGCCAATGTAATCCCCGCGGTGATGCCGGATAATACGCAAAGACTCCTTGCCGGTTCTGCTTTCAAATCGGGCCAGTTTTGTCATCAGGCAAATTTTCTTTTCATCTAACATAACTTACCTCAACTGCCTTTAAATTATTTTCTTTTTCATTGTAGCATAGATAAAGTTCCATGAAAAGTAATTTTTCAAAACCCGATACCGGTACAGGCTGTCAGAAAATAGATTTTTTCTGCGCCCCTCTGTTTTAAAATTTTCGCTATTGCATCTACCGTGCTGCCCGTCGTATAGATATCGTCTATCAGCAGAATTCTCTCATATCCCGCCGCCTCCGGTGATACCGCAAAGGCGCCCTTCAGGTTTTTTCTTCTCATCTGCAGCGTCATATCTTTTTGCGGTTTCGTATCCCGTATTCTCCGCACCAGATCCCCCCGCACCGGGATATGCAGACATTTTCCCGTCTCGCGGGCCAGGATTGCCGCCTGGTTATATCCCCGTTTTTTCTCCTTCTTCCGATACATGGGAACGGGAAGGATCACCTGCGGATCCCACCGGGTCAGAGTTCTTTGCGCCGCGTACGCCATCATTTTCCCGTAAAAAGCGCCGTACTCCGCGCGTCCGTGAAATTTAAAGCGGACCATCGAGCGCTGCGCCCAGCCGCTGTAAGGGAAAATCCCGTATCCCTCTTCAAAACTGTGACGGGTATGCAAACAGTCATCACAGAATTCTTTTTCCTCCTTCAAAATAAATTTGCCGCATTTTTTACAGTGAAACCCTTCCCTCACCTGCAGCTTTTCCAGACAGCCGGGACACACCATGGTTCCCCCGAGCGGGAGAACCTGGTCGCACACCGGACATCGTCTGGGATATATACAGTCCAGTATCCACTGATACCATTTCATGCCAGATCCTTTCTCCCCCCACTCTCTTCTCTCATCCGGACAGACCGTTTATCTCATTCATTTCTCTGATCCGTCTGTCCAGGGATGTATATCGCTTCTGTTCCGTCTCATTATGTATCATCTCACGAAATGTCTGATCACTGCCCACCACAGTCACGCATCTGCGTGCCCGCGTCACCGCTGTGTAAAGCAGATTCCGGTTCAGCAGCATCTTCGGTCCCGCCAGCAGCGGCAGGATCACAGCCGGATACTCGCTTCCCTGGGACTTGTGAATGGTTATGGCATAGGCAAGCTCCAGTTCATCCAGCTGTTTAAACGTATACTCCGCAAATTTGCCCTCCTCAAATTCCACCGTCACCAGTTCACCGAAGGTATTGATTTCCCTGACGATCCCCAGGTCTCCGTTGAATACGCCGATCCCCCGCTGGACAGCGATCCCGTTCTTTCCCCGTATCTCCCACTCCAGCTGGTAATTATTGCGGATCTGCATCACCTTATCCCCCTCGCGGAACAGTCCGTCGCCGGATTCTTTTTCCCTCTTCTGCGGCGACGGCGGATTCAGATATCTTTGCAGGATCGCGTTCAGTCTCTCCACGCCGAGCAGGCCTTTCCGCATCGGCGTAAGCACCTGTATATCCGACGGTCTGGCTTCCACGTAAGGCGGCAGCTTTTCCTGAATCAGCGCGATCATCACCCGGATAATAATGTCCGCGTCATACCGTTTCAGGAAAAAGAAATCCTCGCTGTGATTGTCGATGACAACTTCTTCTCCGCGATTGATTTTATGGGCATTCACCACGATATCGCTCTTGGAAGCCTGCCGGAAAATCTTGTTCAGCTCCACCACACAGAACTGCCGGGAACGGATCATATCCTTGAGCACGCTTCCAGGGCCCACACTGGGCAGCTGATTCATATCCCCCACCAGAATCAGACGGGTGCCCACCGTCAACGCCGAAAGAAGGGCGTGCATCAGATAAATATCCACCATGGACATCTCGTCGATGATCACCACATCCGCCTCGATGGGATTTTCCTCATTCCGTTCAAAGTGAACGTTGGCCGAGGAATCCTCCGCCATTCCGGACAGTTCCAGCAGGCGGTGAATGGTCTGTGCCTCATAACCCGTGGCCTCCGTCATCCGTTTGGCGGCTCTTCCCGTGGGCGCCGCCAGGCGGATTTCCAGTCCCTCGGAAGCAAACAGCCGGATGATGGCGTTGATGGTGGTGGTCTTGCCGGTTCCCGGGCCTCCGGTGATGATCAGCAGACCGTTTTTTACCGCCTCGGCCACAGCCTGGCGCTGGCGTTCCTCCAGGGAATATTCTGAATTTTTCTCAATCCGTTCGATTCTCCTGCCGATTTCCCTGTCAGAGGATTCGCTTTTGACATTCAATTCGTAGAGCATCCTGGCCGTATTCAATTCCAGATAATAAACCGGCGCGCTGTAAACGGCCGTGTGGCATTCCTTTTCCTGCGTCAGCGGATTGACCTGCGCATCCAGTTCCTTCAAGACTACCTTGCGCTCCACTGCCAGATCCGTGAGAAGCCGGTCCATATCGACGTCTCCGACTCCCAGAAGGGCAAACGCTCTGGAAAACAGCTGTTCCTTGGGAAGAAAGCAATGGCCTTCCGCCGATGCCTGTGCAAGGATATAAAGCAGGCCGCTGCGAATCCGAAAATCATCATCCGCCTGAATCCCTGCTTTCCTGGCAATCTCATCAGCTGTTTTAAAACCCACGCCCGGCACTTCCTCCGCCATCCGGTACGGATTTTCCCGGATCACGCCGTAAAGGCGTTCTCCATAATGCTGATAAATTTTCACTCCCAGAGAAATGGAGATTCCGTACTCGGCAAGAAAGAGCATCGCGCTTCTTTGCTCTGCTTTTTCCTGCATCTGCACCGCAATCTCCCGTGCTTTTTTTTCACTGATTCCTTTGATTTCCGCCAGACGTTCCGGCTCCTCTTCCATGATTTTCAGCGTATCCGCCCCAAATTTTTTCACAATCCTGGCTGCCAGCGCCGATTTGATGCCCCGGATCACACCGGAACTTAAGTACCGTTCGATAGCCGCCGCATCCTGGGGCACTCTTATCTCATAGCTGTCTGCCCGGAACTGTCTGCCGTACAGGGCATGTTCCGTATAACTCCCTTTGAGCGCCAGACTTTCCCCTTCCGAAATGCTGCCAAAGACCCCGGTGCAGGTCAACGATCTGCCCCCTGTTTTCAAACTCAGTACCGTATAACCGTTTTCCTCATTGCGGAAAACGATATGCTCCACATACCCTTCTACCTCTTCTGCACTTTCCTGTCTCATGAATCAGATTTTCCCCAGTTTCTCCATGATTTCATTATAACGTCCCGTGCCCTCCGCCACCGCGTGAGCAGGATTTTCCGCTGTCATCGTATTGATTCCCGTCGTCTCCTCAATCAGTTCTTCCAGACCTTCCAGCAAAGAGCCGCCTCCGGTGAGGATGATGCCCCGTTCCGCAATATCCGCTGCCAGCTCCGGCGGAGTCGTCTCCAGCACGCCGTGAATAGCCTCCACGATCTGCGCCGTGGTCTCTTTCAGCGCCTCACGCACCTCCTCCGAAGTCAGCGTCACCGTCTTTGGAAGTCCCGTAATCACATTACGCCCCTTTACTTCCATGGTATCCGTCTGCGGCCTGGGATAAGCCCCTCCGATACGGATTTTTACTGCTTCCGCCGTCTGTTCGCCGATGAAAAGATTGTGCACCCGGCGAACGTAACGGATGATCGCCTGGTCGAAATCATTGCCCGCGACTTTGAGGGAGGAAGATACCACCGTATCTCCCAGCGAAATCACTGCGATATCCGTCGTCCCCCCGCCGATATCCACGATCAGGTTCCCAAAAGGCAGCGTAATGTCAATGCCTGCTCCGATGGCGGCCGCCACCGGCTCTTCGATCAAAGTCACTTCCTTGGCTCCCGCCTGATAAGTGGCTTCCTCCACCGCCTTTTTCTCCACCTCCGTCACACCGCTTGGTATACAGATATTGATCCTCGGCTTTCGAAAAGCGCGGCGCCCCATCGCTTTTTGTATAAAATATTTCAGCATCCGTTCCGTGATCAGATAGTCGGAAATCACTCCCTGGCGCAGAGGACGGATAGCCGTGATATTCCCCGGCGTCCGCCCGATCATCTGGCGTGCTTCCTCGCCGATCGCCCTGATTCTGTCAGCGTCTTTATCGTATGCCACCACCGACGGCTCCTTCAAAACGATTCCTTTCCCCTTAGCATATACCAGAATACTTGTAGTTCCCAGATCAATTCCGATATCCACCGCTGCCATATTATTCCCCTTTCCATGCTTTTCCTTTCCGGAAAAGCCACACACTCATTATATACAATTGCCTTCTAAATAGAAAGCGTTTTTTAGAGATATTTTCTGACGTACTGTCCCGTATAGGAGCCTTTGCAGGCGGCCACTTCCTCCGGCGTTCCGCAGGCGATCACCGTCCCTCCCCGGTCTCCGCCTTCCGGTCCGATATCTATAATATAGTCTGCCGTTTTGATCACATCCAGATTGTGCTCGATCACCACCACGGTGTTGCCGCCTTCTGCCAGCCGTTTCAGAATATCGATCAGCTTATGGACATCAGCGAAATGAAGTCCGGTGGTCGGCTCGTCCAGAATATAGATCGTCCTGCCCGTACTGCGTCTGCTCAGTTCCGTCGCCAGTTTGATTCTCTGAGCCTCGCCTCCGGACAGAGTGGTGGAGGGCTGTCCCAGACGGATGTAGGAAAGACCCACATCATACAGAGTTTCGATTTTCCTTCTGACGGATGGAACGTTTTCAAAAAACTTCATCGCCTCTTCCACCGTCATATTGAGAACATCATAAATACTCTTTCCTTTATATTTCACTTCCAGCGTTTCTCTGTTATACCGCTGTCCATGGCATACCTCGCAGGGCACGTATACGTCCGGCAGGAAATGCATCTCGATTTTCAGGATGCCATCGCCGCTGCAGGCCTCGCACCTGCCTCCCTTGACATTGAAACTGAATCTTCCTTTTTTGTATCCTCTGGCTTTGGCGTCCGCCGTGGCCGCAAACAGATCCCGGATCAGGTCAAAAACTCCGGTATAGGTAGCCGGATTGGAGCGGGGCGTCCTTCCTATGGGCGACTGGTCGATATTGATCACCTTGTCCAGCTGCTCCACTCCTTCTATTTTTTTATGTTTTCCCGCAATCACATGGGCCCGGTTCAGTTTTCTGGCCAGCGCCTTGTAAAGGATCTCATTGACCAGAGAGCTTTTTCCGGAACCGGACACGCCGGTCACACAGGTCATCACACCCAGGGGAAAGGTCACGTCGATATTCTTCAGGTTGTTTTCCGCCGCTCCCCGTACCGTCAGGTATCCGCTGGGTTCTTTCCTCTGTGCCGGAACAGGAATTTTCAGTTTTCCGCTCAGATAGGCTCCGGTAACGGAATCCGGATTTTTCATCAGTTCTTCTGCCGTCCCGATGGCCACCAGTTCGCCGCCGTGTTCCCCCGCTCCCGGTCCGATGTCCACCACACAGTCCGCCGCCCGCATGGTGTCCTCATCATGTTCCACCACAATCAGAGTATTGCCAAGATCCCGCAGGTGATACAACGTTTTCAGCAGTTTGTCATTGTCTCTTTGGTGCAGTCCGATGCTGGGTTCATCCAGAATATATGCCACCCCCACCAGGCCGGAGCCGATCTGCGTCGCCAGACGGATCCTCTGCGCCTCGCCTCCGGACAGCGTCCCGGTAGCACGGGAAAGAGTCAGGTATTCCAGTCCCACATCCACCAGAAATCCCACTCTGGAACGGATCTCTTTGAGAATCTGGGCGCCGATCATCTGCTGCATCTGGCCAAGGTGCAGATCTTCCATAAATTTCTGCAGACTGCGGATGGACATATCCGTCACTTCAAAAATGTTCTTTTCTCCCACCGTCACCGCCAGGGAGGTCGGCTTCAGCCGCTGCCCCTTACACTGCGGGCAGGGGGTGATGCGCATGAACGCTTCATACTCCGCTTTCATACTCTCCGACCCCGTCTCCCGGTACCGGCGCTCCACATTTTTGATCAGCCCTTCAAAGGCCACATCATAAACGCCTTCGCCCCTCTGTCCTTTGTAATGAACTTTCACCTCTCTGCCGCCGGTGCCATGGATCAGAATATCCCGGATCTTCTGCGGATAATCCTCAAAGGGAGTATCCAGGCTGAAATCATAAGCCTGGGCCAGAGCTTTCAGGATGGCGTTGGTAAAGCTTTTTTCATCGGTACAGGACTGCCAGCCCATCACCGTGATAGCTCCCTGGGAAATACTTTTGGACATATCCGGAATCATCAGATCCACATCAAATTCCATCCGGTATCCCAGTCCGGCACAGGCAGGGCAGGCTCCAAAGGGGTTGTTAAAGGAAAAGCTCCTCGGTTCGATTTCTTCGATGCTGATGCCGCAGTCCGGACAGGAAAAACTCTGGGAAAACTGCAGGGACTCCTGTCCGATCACATCCACCACCAGCAATCCGTCTGATAAAGCCAGGACGCTCTCAATGGAATCTGCCAGGCGTTTTTGTATCCCCTCTTTTATCACCAGACGGTCCACCACGATTTCAATGTTATGCTTCAGATTTTTATCCAGCTGGATTTCCTCCGACAGTTCGTAAAGATTTCCGTCGATCATTACGCGCACATAGCCGCTTTTACGTGCCTGGACAAGGATTTTCTCATGGCGCCCCTTTCTGCCGCGCACCACCGGAGCCAAAAGCTGGATCCGGGTTCTCTCCGGCAGTTCCATGATATGATCCACCATCTGATCCACCGTCTGGCGGGAAATCACCTTCCCGCATTTGGGACAGTGGGGGATTCCGATCCTCGCATAGAGAAGCCGGAAATAATCATAGATCTCCGTCACCGTCCCCACCGTGGAGCGGGGATTTCGGTTGGTGGATTTCTGATCGATGGATATGGCCGGGGACAATCCTTCGATACTGTCCACATCCGGTTTCTCCATCTGCCCCAGAAACTGCCGGGCATAAGAGGACAGACTTTCCATATAACGCCGCTGTCCTTCCGCATAAATGGTGTCAAAGGCCAGGGAGCTTTTCCCGGAACCGGAAAGCCCCGTCAAGACCACAAATTCATTTCTGGGAATATCCACGTTGAGGCTTTTCAGATTATTTTCCCTTGCCCCCCGTATTTTAATATACTGTTTTTCTTTATTCTGTATCGTCATATCGCTTTTTCCTCCGTTATTCCTTCTGATTCTATCACAGGAATGGATCATGCGCAAACATTTGTTCGTCTCATCACAGCAGGAAATCTGACAGAATACCGTTGCTGACGGAAATTCCATCCAGCGTCAGAAATACCCGCCCCTCCTCTTCTCCCATCAATCCCATCCGGCAGTAACGCTCTATGACCTGACCATACGCCTCCTCAAGGGAGATTCCGAACCGCTCGCGAAACGCTTCCGCGGACACGCCCTTTCGCAGCCGCAGTCCCAAAAACATGAATTCCTCCATCTGCGCCTGACGGTTCAGCGGTTCTCTGTCCCGCATCAGAAGCTGCGGCGACCTGCAATCCCGAAGATACTCCTCCATATCCGGCGTGTTGGAAAACCGGGTTTCCCCGGTCAGCGAGGCCGCGCCCAGACCGAACCCCCGGTAAGGAACCCGCTGCCAGTACCCGATATTATGTCGGCATTCCCGCCCCGGCAGGGCGAAATTGGAAATTTCATACTGCACATAGCCCCACTCCTGCAGATAATCAATCGACTCCCGATACATCCGGCGTTCCTCTTCCTCTTTTGGCAGATCCAGCAAAACGGGATCTTTCCGGGCAAAGGGGGTGCCTGGTTCGATGATCAGACTGTATAAGGACAGATGCTCCGGCCGCAGCGCCGCCACAGTGGAAAGCGTCTTTCTAAGCGACGCCTCCCGCTGCCCCGGAATCGCCATCATCAGATCCACATTGATATTATCAAATCCTGCTTCCCTGGCCGCCCGGTAAGTCTGCAAAAATTCTTCATAAGTATGTATCCTCCCCAACAGCGCCAGCTCCCTGTCGTCGGCCGACTGCAATCCGATGCTGAGCCGGTTGACGCCCGCTTTTTTGTAATCGCTCAGCTTTTCCCTGGTCAGGGTACCCGGATTGGCCTCCAGGGTAATCTCTGCGCGGTCTTCCAGGGAAAACCTGTCCCGTATTCTGTCCAGAAAACAGATGATCCATTCACTGTCGATGACAGAAGGCGTGCCGCCGCCGATGAACACCGTGGAGACAGAAGTTCCGGCAGGGATCTCGCACCGGGACAGTTCCAGAAGCAGCGCTTCACAGTAACGGTTCTGCTCCTGTACGCTGGCTCTTCCCGACAGGAAATCACAGTAGCCGCACTTTTTTACACAAAAGGGAATATGCAGATAGAATTCCATGCTGTTTTTCATATCGCCTCGCTCCATGACGAAAGGGATGAAACAACGCCGTTGTCCCATCCCGCCATTTTTTCATCTTATTTATCATCCAGTTTCAATACGCTCATAAAGGCTTTCTGCGGAATCTCCACATTGCCCACCTGACGCATTCGTTTCTTGCCTTCCTTCTGCTTTTCCAGAAGTTTCCGTTTTCTGGAGATGTCGCCCCCGTAACATTTAGCCAGCACATCCTTGCGCATGGCCTTCACCGTCTCCCTGGCGATGATCTTGCTGCCGATGGCAGCCTGGATCGGGATCTCAAAGAGCTGCCGCGGAATCTCCTGCTTCAGCTTTTCACACATTTTCCTTCCCCTGTCATAGGCGGAATCCGCAAACACGATAAAGGACAAAGCGTCCACTTCTTCGTGATTCACCAGAATATCCAGTTTCACCAGTTCGCTTCTTTCATATCCCAGCATCTCGTAATCAAAGGAAGCATACCCTCTGGAGCGGGACTTCAGCGCATCAAAAAAGTCATAGATAATCTCATTGAGCGGCAGATGATACCGCAGCAGCGCTCTGGTGGTTTCCAGATATTCCATCCCCTGATACTGTCCGCGGCGTTCCTGGCACAGATCCATAATCGGTCCGATAAACTCGGTGGTCACCATGATCTCGGCTTTTACCATGGGTTCTTCCATATAATCGATCTCCGAAGGATCCGGCAGGTTGGAAGGATTCGTCAGATCCACCACCTCGCCGTTGGTTTTATGCACCTTATACACTACGCCGGGCGCTGTCGTCACCAGATCCAGATTATACTCTCTTTCCAGCCGCTCCTGAATAATCTCCAGATGGAGCAGCCCCAGAAAGCCGCAGCGAAAGCCGAATCCAAGGGCGACAGAAGTCTCCGGTTCGTAAAACAAAGAAGCGTCGTTTAACTGGAGCTTTTCCAGCGCGTCCCTAAGATCCTGGTACTTGGCGCCGTCCGCCGGATAAAGGCCGCAAAATACCATGGGATTTACTTTTTTGTAGCCCGGCAGCGGTTCCTCGCAGGGTCTTCTGGCATCGGTGATGGTATCGCCCACCCGGGTGTCTTTGACATTTTTGATACTGGCCGTAATATATCCAACCATACCTGCCGACAGTTCGTCGCAGGGGATAAACTGTCCAGCTCCGAAGTAGCCCACTTCCACCACTTCTTCCTCTGCTCCCGTCGCCATCATCCTGATCAGAGTTCCTTTTTTCACCGTACCCTCTTTGATCCTGCAAAATACAATGACTCCCTTGTAAGAATCGTAAAGAGAATCGAAAATCAACGCCTGCAGCGGCGCGCCGGGATCTCCCTGGGGCGCCGGAATCTTTTCCACGATCTGCTCCAGTACTTCGTCCACATTGGTGCCCAGCTTGGCGGAAATCCTGGGCGCATCCTCGGCCTCTATGCCGATCACGTCCTCGATCTCCTGAATCACCCGCTCTGGATCTGCGCTGGGCAGATCAATCTTGTTAATCACCGGCATGACGTCCAGATCGTGATCCAGCGCCAGATAAACATTGGCCAGCGTCTGCGCCTCCACGCCCTGCGCCGCATCCACGATCAGTATGGCCCCGTCGCAGGCCGCCAGACTTCGGGACACCTCATAGTTGAAATCCACATGTCCTGGAGTGTCAATCAGATTAAAAATGTACTCTTCTCCATCCTTAGCTTTATAGACGATCCGCACCGCCTGAGCCTTGATGGTGATCCCCCTCTCTCTTTCCAGATCCATGTTGTCCAAAACCTGGGACTGCATTTCCCGCTCCGTCAAAAGACCTGTTTTTTCGATAATCCGATCCGCCAGCGTGGATTTCCCATGGTCAATATGTGCTATAATACAGAAATTCCGGATTTTACTTTGATCCAAAGCCACGTATTTTCCTCCTAAACTGCAACTCATTTTCTACTAATCCTGTATTATAGCATAACAACCGGTCATTTGTCATTCACCTTTTAGGACTTTATCCAGAATCACCGCAAAAGGCGCCATGGCATTCATCGCCTCTTCCACCGTATTCGTCTGAGCCCCCACCTCCAGCAAAACAGATTTCGGCCGCAGATCCAGATTATAACGATATCCTTTCAGATATACGCATCTGGTCAGCATGGGATAGTAGCTGGCCGCCACATATTCCAGCCGAAAGGAAAAGGCCAGATTTGCGCTCATATTCTCATTGGGCAGGTAGGTCAGCGGACCGTTTTCGTTGGTATAGGATAAACCGTTGAAATACATGATCTGAGCCGTGGGCTTTCCGTCTATTTCCGTTACCAGATGGGTATCCTCTGAGACTCCGTCCCGATGGAGGTCGATGATAACCTCAATCGTGGGATTTTCCGCCAGGATCTGTTCCACCCCGTCTCTTGCCTGGTTATAAGCCTTACTGCGATCCTCGCTCCCATCCGGCATGATATCGTAGGTCTGAATATCATGAAGAACGTGATAACCATACTGGTCCCGGAGGATCTGAGCCAGATGTTCCCCCACTCCGATCACGCTGGTATTTACGTCTTTTGGATCGGAATCAGCAAACATTTCCTGGGAATGGGTATGGTAAATCAAAATCTGGGGTGCCTGGCTGTCCTGCTTCATAGTCAGGTCATGTCCCATCAGTTCATCGATATTGAGCCCCGCCGCGTCAATCGTCGTGTTAGGATCTACCACAAAAAAATGATTCAGCAGATACTCAAAATCCCGCAGCCGTTCCAGCGAAATATCAAACTGGGGCGTTACCGTCTGCGCCGCCGCTTCTTCCTGCCCATCTTGCTGCTGCGCCTCCTGCGCCGCCTCGTTTTCCTGCGAAACCGCATCTTCCTGGTTTTCTTCCAAAAGCCGCTCCGCCAATGTCCTGCCATTCATTTCCAGGATGCTCTCACAGGTAGATTCATCCTCCAGAATCTCCTGCGAAGTTTCGGTCTCCTCCGCATAAAGAAGACCCGGTACGTAAACGGAAACCGCATTCTGCATCACCTGCATCCCGATCCTGGAAAGCAGATGCGCCCCATTTTGTCCGTCCCGCTGCAGCGTCAGCGCCGCCTGATACACATTATAGAAGCACAGCCCCGCCAGCGCCAAGACCAGCAGTCCTCCCATCTTTTTTCTCTTTCTCAAAGACATCACCTGTATTTATATATGAATCTTTGTCATAACTTATACACAGGAAAATGCCAGATTCAGCCCCTGGGAGATGGTCATGCTCAGCTGCTTCAAGGTTTCATCCACATCCTTTGGCGTCACGAACATGGAAGACAGGCCGGGCGCAATCAGTTCGGCCAGAAACTCTTCTATCTCCGCCTCGTCAAGAGCTTCCAACAGGTGCTCCACGGCATCATGTACGATAGTAGCCGCATCCACCACGGTCGGTACGCCGATCGCGATAACCGGCACGCCCAAAGACTCCCTGTTGATTCGATTTCTGTGGTTCATCACACCGGAACCGGGGTTGATTCCCGTATCTGTGATCTGTATGGTACAGTTCAGTCTCCTTGTGCTTCTGGCCGCCAGCGCGTCCACAGCGACTACCATGTCCGGCTTTGTCTCCTGCACCACGCCCCTTAAGATTTCCAGCGTTTCCATACCGGTTCTGGCCATCACGCCGGGGATGATGGTGCTGATCTCATGGACGCGGCTGTTTCCCGATTCATCCGCGCCATATTCCCGGATCACATGACGGTTCACTACCAGATGCCGTACTACCGCCGGTCCAAGGGCGTCTGGCGTGATGTCCATGTTTCCCAATCCAGCCACCAGAATCCTTTTTCTTTGATCCAGTCCCATGATTTTCTGCAGATGGTTTGCCAGCTCACCGGCTATTTCCTGATGATAGGACTGCTCCGTCTGCGTAAGACCCGGAGCTTCAATCGTAATGTAGTGACCCCTTGGTTTTTCCATGATCCGCGCTCCTTTTTCCGACTCCACCGACACCACTGTAGTCCGGATATCTCTTTGACGGTCATAAGTCTCATGAATCACAACGCCCTCGATCTCCACCTGGTCTTTTTCGAATTTTTCTTTGCTTTCCACGGCAAGATCGGTTCGCACTGCGTATTTCGTCATCATTCCTTCACTCCCTATATCTGTCTTCTGTTCTTTTTCTATTTTTCGCAATTCCCATGGAAATATGTATTGACAAACCCCGGGAAATATCTTAGAATAATTAAGCATGTTTACATTAGATCTCGTGTCTCTCTAATGTAGGATAGAATAATAATAAAAATGATAACGATCGCATATCGGAGGTGTACAAATTGGCAAACATTAAATCTGCAAAGAAGAGAATCCTGGTAAACAGAACGAAAGCAGCCAGAAACAAATCTATCAAATCCGCTGTGAAAACTTCTATCAAAAAAGTAGAAGCTGCAGTTGCCAATAAAGATAAAGAAGCTGCAAACAGCGCTCTGCTGGCCGCTATCTCTACCATTGACAAAGCTGCATCCAAAGGCGTATATCACAAAAACAATTCCGCAAGAAAAGTTTCCCGCCTGACAAAAGCAGTGAACTCTATCGATTGATTTGAATAAAATTTATTGTTAACGGCATAGAAAAAGACAGTCATCAGCCCTCAATGACTGTCTTTTTTGCTGTACTTGAGAATCATCAGTTCCACGCTGAGCGTGTCCGACAACCGCCCCGTCTTCACATCTTCTTCCGCCTGAAGGAAATCAGAGACCGCCTCTTCCAGCTGTTTTTTCGTATAGGCTCTGGCATATCCCAGATAATTTTTCACCACAAACCCCTGCAGCCCTGTTTTTGCGGCGATCTCTTTTTGACCGATCCCCTCGCCGGCCAGTTCTTTCACCTGCCTCAGATAGCGAAACTGCCGGGCCAGCAGGAAGAGAATGCGCATGGGCGGTTCTTTTAGCGCCAGAAGATCATAGTAAAGAGCCAGCGCCTGTTTCTGATCCCTTAAAGCGACGGCCCGGACCATATCGAAAATCCGATTAATCACCTGAACGCAGCAGATATCCTCGATATCCTGCCTGGTAATCACATCCCTTCCCATGGTATAAGACAGCAGTTTATCCAGTTCCCGGCTGATCAGATTCATGTCCGTCCCGGTCCCGGCCAGAAAGAATTCCATATCCGCCCGGGTAATCTGCTTATTCTCCCTTTTCAGAATACCAAGTATCCATTTCATCAGCGTCGCTTCATTCTGGGTGGAAAACTCCACGATCCGGCCGGTATTTTTCACCGCCTTATACATCCGGCTGCGTTTATCCACCTCCGATTCCACAAACAGCAGATAAAGATAGTCCGGCAATGCGGCCAGGTATTCTGGGAGTTTCTCACACTGCCCTTTGAAAAAGCCGGTATCCTCCAGCAGAATCACTCTTCTGTCGCTTAAAAAAGGCATCGTCTCCCCCAGGTCAATAATCTCTCCCGGCTGCTGTCCTTTTCCGCGAAACGCAGAGAAATTCATAGTATCCTCCCCTGCGCCCCAGGCCGCGCACAGCTTGTCCCGATACTGCTTTTTCAGATAATCTTCCTCCCCGCAAAACAGATAGACGTGTTTAAATTCCTGATTTTTTATATCTTCGATTATACTTTTCATACGGTTAACGATACCCGTTTTTGAAATATTTGTCAATGAAATGTCTCTATTTTCAGTTCATCCTGATTTTGACAGATAAAACTGACCGCGCCGTTCAGGCGGGTATCAAACACGAGGATCCCCGCTCCTCCAGCCGTCTTTCCAGCTGGGGGGACGGATGGCCGTATCGGTTATTTTGACCGCAGGAAATCAGCGCAAAGGAAGGGGCGGCACGATCCAGAAACCCATCCCCCGTGGAGGAAGCGCTGCCGTGATGGGCCACCTTCAGGATCTGGCATCCAATCGCTTCTTCTGTCACCTTTTCCTCCCCCTCTCCAGTGAGATCCCCGGTAAGCAGCACCTTCAGCTTCCCGTACTCTGCCATCATCGTAAGGGAGCCGCTGTTGGCATCGCTTCCCTTTTCTTCTTCATCCGGATACAAAATCCGAAACCGGGTTTCTCCATCCAGCATCACATCTCCTTTTCGCAGATAACGGACGGGAACGCCGGCTTTTTGAGCCGCCTCCTGTATGCTTTGATCTTCCTGCTCTCTCATCCACAAAGGCAGAAAGAGACGCTTTACTTTTACACTGCCGCCCCTTGTCATTTCCTCCAGAATTTCCAGAATTCCGCTGATATGATCCTGATCGGGATGGGTGACAAAAACTCCTTCAATTATACTCCTGCCTCTCTGTTTGATATAAGGCAGAATCCGATAGTCCCCTACCTGCTGCACGCTGCTGCTTCCCCCGTCAATCAGATAACAATTTCCAGATACCGTCTCCAAGGCCAGGCAGTCCCCCTGCCCCACATCCAGCATGGTAAGACGAAACTGCGGTCCCGGACGCCAGCCAAGCATCAGAACTGCCGCCATGATACCCGCCACAAAGAATATCCTGGCCCCACGACGTTTCCCTATGACCGCCGCAGCCAGCAAAAGATAATAAACGCCGGCCTGCCAAAGATCCGGCTGTCCGGTAACCAGTGAAGAAAAGGGCATCCTTTGAACTGCCAGACCAATTTCTTCGTACAAGCGCAGCGGCAGACATGCGCCCAGTAAAATCACTCTCCCGGCCATCGGCGCCCACAAACCAATCGTCGCTCCCAAAAATCCGCTGGCCAGCACCAGAGGCAGCAGCGGGATGACCAGCAGATTAACCGCCAGCGAAAACAAGGGAATCTCATAGAAGAAATACTCCAGCACAGGAAGCTGTGCCAGAAAGACAGCCATACCTCCCGTCAGCCCCTCCCGGACTTTTTTTGCCTTTCCTTCTCTTTTCCGCTCCGACAATACAGGCGTCAGAATGCCGATTCCCGCCACCGCCAGGTAGGAAAGAAGGAAACCGCTGTGATACAGATATCCCGGATTGTCCAAAAGAATCAGGATGCCCGAAAGTGCCAGCGCAGAAAGCATATCATAGGTTCTCCCTATGATCCTCGCACCCGCATACAGCAAAAACATGATCACCGCCCGGAGTGTGGAAACGCTGTTGCCGGTAAACGCGCCATAGAAAATCATCACCGCCCCCGCAGCCGCCGAAGAAAGCTTCAGGCCTGCCCCCGCTTTTTCCAGCGCTTTCGTCACTCCCATGCCGATCACCGTCAGATGAGTCCCCGAGATGGCCAGAATATGATAGATACCCAACAGCTTATATATTTTCTTGGTTTTTTCCTCCAACAGACTCTTTTCTCCCAAAAGCATGGCGGAAAGTTCACCCGCTTCCCCCGGCGCCAGCTCTTTTAGTACCTTTTTTAATCGTTCCCGAAAGCGCCAGAGCCAGTCGCCGATGGAAAATCTCCTGCAGGCAATCACCTGACAGCTCTCTCCTTTCATGAACAGATCGATCCCTTCCGTCTGATAATAAAATTTCGTATCAAACTGTCCCGGATTGGAAGCCTTTGCCATGGCATAGAGGGGCCCTTTCACCTTGATCCGGCTGCCGATCCCCGGATACTTCCCCTGCTCCATTCTTATTCTGATTGTCAAATTGGAAAATGTTTCGGCCGAAACGGCCAGACTTGCTGATTTTATATAAAGATAAGATACGTCTTGTTTTGTCTCATAACGCTCTGCCAGACCGGAAGCCTCCCCATACGCTTCCCTGGCTGCCAGTTCCTCCAGACGAGGATTCCCGCGGGGATCGCCCCCGTGGGTGATCCCCAGCAGCTCCAGCAGCCCCAAAAAGGCAGCGAAACAAAGCAAGACCCAACACAGTGGTCTTTTATTCATCCGCTCCCCCTTCTTCTACCAAATCCATTCTCGCATGAAACAGCTGATCCAGACTGACATGCTCCCGGTACGGCTTTTTGGTTTCTCCGTTAATGGAAATCTGCACCTGAGTCACAGAACCGGATTCCACCAGAGAATTGGTAATGGAATAAATCGGAATTTCCTCCTGCTGATTCAGCGCCATATCCGAAAAAGTCTGATCCAGATTGACATAACACACGCCGTCCGCCACTGTCACTCCCAGGATCTTGGTTTCCGCCGGAATAGTGGGATAATGACTTTCATCCCGCGGCCCTTTCAGCAGCTGTTCCACAATCACTCTTTCCAGCGGCATACTGGTACTGTAATAGATGCTTCTCTCCTCACGCACCAGTTTATTCCCGCTCTCATTGGCAAAATACAGCGTCAGATGGACATGCTGATAGGCGTTGATCTCCTTACCGGAATTCTCCACAAAAGATTCCCCCGTCATAGGCGCCACAGCCTCCCCGTAGGAATCCAGCAGCGGACTTCCCTCCACCAGAATCTCCACGGAAGAAACCTCCGGAATCTGAACGAAGGTTTTCACGATGCTGGCCCGGATCAAAACTTCCTCCATCCGCTTCAGCTCCTGATATGCCGCGCTGAAATTCAGTTTCAGAACGCCGTCTGCCATCTCATAGTCCAAAAAGGTCACCTGTTCCGGCAGCAGCATAACCTGTCCTTCTCCCAATGGCTGTTTCAGCAGCCTATCCGCCATCTGCTCCGTGAGATCCTTCGTTTCATCCAGCTGCACCGGTTCGCTGATCACTTTTGTCTTTTCCGCGTTTACATAATATAACTGATATCCCTCCGTCTGTTCTTCTTCCCCTGAAACGGTACATCCCGTCAGCAGAATCATCAGCAGAAACAGGCAGAGATACAATGCCCGTTTTCTCATGCTTCTCCTCTAATCAATGTACGTAAGCGGGATACGGACAGAGAACGTCGTCCCCTCATTCTCCTTACTGTACACTTTAATCGCTCCGTGATGGATCAAAATCGCGCTCCTGGTGATGGACAGCCCCAGGCCGGTACCGCCGATCTCCCGGGAATGAGACTTGTCCACCCGGTAAAACCGTTCAAACACATGATCCAGACTGTCCTCCGGTATGCCGATACCGGAATCCGCCACAGTGACATAAAAATACTTATGATCTGCATTCAAGGACACGCGGACCCAGCCGCCGTCCACATTGTATTTGATGGCGTTTTCCACCAGATTGGAAAAGGCCAGCGTCACTTTCACCTCATCCACTTCCGCATTGACCGGCCGGAAGCTGTCCAGGATCAGTTCGATCTGCCGTTTGGACGCGATGGGCTTTAACCTCTTTAAGATCAATTCCAGCAAATCATTGATATTAATCAGTTCGATATTCAAATCCGCCGCTTTCTTGTCCAGCTTCACCAAAGACAGAAGATCCGTAATGATTTTATTCTCCCGGTCAATTTCCTGTGTAATATCCTGCATGAATTCCTGATACATCTCCAGCGGAGCGTTCTCCTGCATATTCAGCGAATCCGCCAGCACCTTGATGGAAGCCAGAGGCGTCTTTAATTCATGGGATACGTTGGAAACAAACTCCTGGCGAGACTCATCCAACGTCTTCACCCTGGCCAGCATCTTATTGAACGCATCGGTGATCAGTTCCGTCTCCGTGTAATCCGGCACGGAAATATTTTCATCCAGATACCCGTCCGTGATGTCTTCTATGGCTTTTGAGACACGTCCGAAAGGCTTCATCAGGATGCTGGAAAGCACATAACCGAACACCAGCACCAGGATAGTGATGATGACCAGAAGCAGCATCCCTTTTTGCTCCAGGATATCAATGCTGGCAGCGATCTCATCCGTAGAGCAGCTGACCAGCATGACGCCCAGAGTGGTTCTGGCGCTCCCGTCTGTGTTCTGTATGGGCGCAGCGATTTCAATATAACGGTTCTTCTCATCATACTGGCTGATTTCTTTCCCCTGGAAACACTGCACCACCTCTTCCGAGATAAATATCTTTCCCTGATCCAGATCGTAAGTGTCAAATATAATCTCAAAATCCTGATTTACAATCAGGATTCTCCCGCTGTAAATATTGGAAAACAAAGAGAGCTCCCCCTCCACAGACGTGGAACCGGGATCCTCAAAATAATTTTCCGAAACCAGCAGATTACATAGAATATCGCACTGACTCTTTACGTTGAATCCGCGCAGAGAGACTGCGCGGTCCTCATAACTGCTCACGATTCCTTTTTCCACCACCACGCTGGGAACAATCCCGATAATCACCAGAATGATCATGATACGAAATCGCAGGCTTCTGAAAAACTTAAACCGCCCTTTCACATTATGCCTGGAAATAGTAACCCACTCCCCACTTCGTATGTACATATTTGGGATCGCTGGGATTACTTTCGATCTTTTCCCTCAGTCTGCGGATATGGACGTCCACAGTCCGGACATCTCCCAGGTATTCGTAGCCCCAGATAATTTTAAGAAGGTTCTCCCGGCTGTAGACTTTGTTGGGATTATGAACCAGAAGTTCCAAAAGATCAAACTCTTTGGCCGTCAAATTGACCTCTTCCCCTTTGATATAAACCCTTCTGCTCTCGCAGTCGATCTTCATATCCTGAACCTCGATGATCCTCTCCCGTTCCGTCTTTTCCGTTCGGGAAGTTCTGCGCATGATCGCCTTGATCCTGGCCTTTACCTCCAGAATATTGAACGGTTTTGTAATATAATCATCCGCGCCGTACTCCAGCCCGAGGATCTTATCCATATCCTCCCCCTTCGCTGTCAGCATGACGATGGGCACTTGGGAAAATTCCCGGATCTGCTGACATACCTCCAGACCGCTGATCTTGGGAAGCATCAGATCCAGCAGAATAATATCGTACTTGTTTTCTTTGACCTTCTCCAGAGCTTCTTCACCGTCATAAGCGCATTCCACTTCCATTCCGTCCTGCTCCAGGGAAAAACGGATCCCCTTTACAATCAGTTTCTCATCATCCACAACCAGTACTCTCTTGCTCATTTTTTCGCTCCTCAACTTACAGTAATACTGTCTTTTATCTTCTCAAATGTTTTTTCACCGATTCCATCCACTTCACAGATATCCTCGATTTTCTTAAACCCACCATGCGCTTCCCGATAAGCGATAATCGCCTCCGCTTTCGTCTCTCCGATTCCATTTAGCGTGACCAATCCGGAGATATCCGCCGTGTTGATGTCGATCTTACCGCCGGAAACTCCTTCCTGCCCAGCCGCAGCCGCATTCTGTGCTTCCTCTTTCGTGAGAACCCGGATCTGCTCCCCGTCTGTTAAAATCCTGGCCTGATTCAGGCTCTCCTCCAGGGCATCCCCGGTCAATCCTCCCGCCGCCTTCACCGCCGCTTCCGCCCGGCTTCCCGCCGCCAGCTCATAGACGCCGGGGCGCGCCACCGCTCCGCAGACATGAACCACAATGGTTGATTTTTCCGGTTCCTCCGCCGTCTCCCCATCCGATACCGCGCCGGCATCTCCTTCCGCCTGCGCGGCCGGCACATCTTGCTGTTTTCCGGCATCTTCCTTTAACTGGTAGACGACTTCGTCGCCGCAGCCCCACAGAAGTACTGCCAGCAAAAACAGCGCGCCGCACATTTTTCTTATTATTTTCATCTGCCGTCACCTCTTTACGCAGTTTCCCGTAAAGTCCCGCAGATTTTTACACAGCCAACGCTTTCGCGTTACCCTCATTGTAACGAATTCCCATTCCGAATACAAGTTATTTTTCCCATTTAAAAATCACAATTCCCGCAATGGCGACAGCCATACCGATCAGCCTGCGCCACTGGAAAGGCTGCTTTTCCACTCCGAAAATCCCCAGCAGTTCGATGAGATAGGCTACCGCCAGCTGCGCGATTACAATCAGCATGACAGACCTTGCCGGCCCCAGATCCGCCATACTCCGGATCACCGTCACCGTGATAAAAGCTCCGATCACCCCGCCCAGCAAGGTATATTTATGCTCCGCCGCAAAAAGCGCGCCGATCTGCGGCCGGCCGGTAAATGCCCAGGCAGCTGCGCATACAAGAAAGGCGGTCAGCTGTACCCACCCCGTAGATACCCACAAACCCGCCTGTTTCGTCACTTCTGTATTAAACACACCCTGAATGCTCATCAACGCGCCGGAAAGCAGCGCTGTAAAAATACCCGGCATGAAATAATCCCCCGTTTCCTTTTTCTTTCAGGATTGCCCGATCCGGGTTATTTTATTCAGAACATCCGTAAAACATTTCCGGGACAGCACATAAGTCAGCGCCGCACTGATCCCGATCAGCAGCGCCGCCTCCAGAACGGTGTTCATCGGCGGCAGCTGATGCCATCCCGCTTTCACACAGACACAGATCAGTCCGTGAAAAAGATAAACCGCCATCGTCCGTTCCCCCAGCAGACAAAACCGTGTCCGCCCTGCGGGAAGCAGCGCCAGCAAAAGAACGGTAATCGCCAGAGAAATCCCATAGCAGGCCGCCCGGATCAGAATCCCCTCCAATACCCCTTCCTGCAGGTAATGATAATCAAATCTTCCATAAAAAACCTGCGGTACCAAAATTTTCTTCACCGCAATCACGCTTAGCCCTGCGCCAATCACCGCCAGTATGGCGGCAGCAGCTTTTTGCGGCAGTTTCTCCCGCAGCTTTGCCACCTGTTCCCTTTTTGTGTGAACTCCCAGCAAAAAGAAGGGATAAAAGGCCAGGATACGGGGAATGCTCAGGAAATTGTCATCCAGCCCGGAACTTCCCACCCAGAGACCTGCCGCCACGGCAAAGATCAGATGGAAAGGAATCTTCATCACCAGCGGCGTCGCCAGTTTCCACACAAACAAGGCCATCAGATACCAGAGTGTAAATTTCGGGTATAAAAGATACAGTCTGGTTTCTTTGTGCAGGATAAAGATATAGAGCAGATAATACAGCACCTCAAACACCAGATAGGGAACCGCCAGCTTGCGGACCAGCTGGATAAAGGACGTTTTTTTCTTGGAAAAATAACCGGAAATAAAGATAAACGCCGGCATATGGAAGCTGAAAATCAGCCATTTCAGGCAATGAAGGATCTCATTGCCCTTTCCCGCCTCCGCAAAATGGCCCAGCACCACCAAAAAAATGAGAAGCGCCTTATAATTATCAAAAAGATAGTCTCTGCTTTTTTGTTCTGTACAAATCTTATTCATCACTTTACAATATAAGCAGGGAGAATCTCTCTCCCTGTTTCTGACCTTTATAGAATCGAGGTTTGTCTATGAAAAAAAGAACTTTTTTTGCCGCGGCCTGTCTTGGCGCCGCCTGCGCGGCGGCTGTTTTTTCCATCGTTTTTTTCCGTCCCAAAGCGGTCCGCATCGCCTGTGTGGGAGACAGCATCACCTGGGGCGCTTACCTGAAAAACCGCAGCCGGGAGTGCTATCCTGCCCGCCTGCAGCAACTTCTTGGAAACTCTTATCTGGTAAAAAATTTCGGCGTCAACTCCGCCACGGTGCAATCCTCCGGCGACAAACCATACCGGGAACAGCCCGCTTTTGAGCGCAGCGCCGTCTTCTCCCCCGATGTGGTTTTCCTCATGCTGGGCACCAACGACACGAAAAAAGGAAACTGGAAGGATATCGATTCTTTTTGCCGGGACTATGAAAAGCTGATCGATTTCTATCTTGCCCTGCCCTCTTCTCCCAGACTTTATATCCTGACGCCTCCGCCCCTCTTCTCTCTGGAAAAAGACGGCGCCATACGCTTTGCCATGCACCGGGAATATCTGAATCTGGAGATTGCCCTTTTAAAAGATATCGCAGAGGAAAGGGACATTCCCCTCATTGACATCCACGAAGCGCTCTTGGTCCAGGAGCAGTTCTTCACCCTGGACGGCGTCCATCCCGACTGCGGCGGAGCACAGCTTATCGCCGAAACCGTCTGTCGGGAATTTCGCGCCTTTGAGCAAAACTTTACAGATCAACCTGGTTAAGGCTGTCTTTTAATTTCTCTGTCATCTCGTCGATCTGCTCCCTGGTAATGATCAGCGGCGGCACAAGACGCAGCACATCCGTTCCGGCGGAGATCACCAGCAGACCGTTTTCCAGCGCCCTGTTGATGACCTCCCCTACGGGACGCCCTGTGATCACCAGCCCCTGCATGAACCCTTTTCCTCTTCGCTGTGTCACGCAGTCGTATTGATCCACGATCTCATCCAGCCGCTGCTCCAGGTAAGGTGTCAGTTCCCTTACATGGGAAATCAATTCATACTTTTCAAAAAGATCGAATACTTTGGATACCGCCGCGCAGACGAAGGGATTACCGCCGTAAGTGGCGCCGTGATCGCCCGGTTTCAGGGATGCCTTGGCGACCTTTTGATTCATCACAAAAGCTCCCACCGGCACGCCTCCGCCGAGGGCTTTGGCACAGGTCATCACATCGGGCTGCACGCCGTACCCCTGCCATGCGAAATAATCGCCGCATCTTCCCATACCGCACTGAATCTCGTCCAGAATCATCACAATATCATGTTCGTCACACAGACGGCGCACGCCCTTTAAGAATTCCCCGTCCGCCGGATAGATACCGCCCTCACCCTGAACAGTTTCCAGTATGATAGCGCATGTCTTATCGGTAATCTGTTCTTTTACGCTTTCCAGATCATTATATCCGGCGAACTTCACGCCGCCCATCAGCGGCTCAAAAGGCTCTCTGTAATGGGCATTGCCAGTCACAGACAGGGCTCCCACGCTTCTTCCGTGGAAAGAGTGCTCCATGGCGATGATTTCATGGCCGCTGTGCCCGTCCCGCTCAAACGCATATTTTTTAGCCGCTTTGAGCGCTCCTTCGATGGCTTCCGTACCGCTGTTGGTGAAAAACACCTTATCCATGCCGCTGACAGCGATTACTTTTTCTCCTGCTTCCATCATAGGACGGTTGTAATACAGGTTGGATACATGCATCAGCCGGTCCATCTGATTTTTCAGCGCATCCAGGTATTCCGGATTGGAGTGTCCCAGCGCACAGACGGCTATGCCGGCTGCGAAATCCAGATACTGCTTTCCATCCGTATCATAGAGATATGCGCCCTCGCCCCTCTCCAAAACCACCGGAAAACGGTTATAAGTATGCAGAATATATTCTTCTGACGTTTCCATCATCTCATTCATCTTCATGGTAGTATTTCTCCTCATCTTCCCTCAGAATTGCAGTACCGATACCTTTATTGGTAAAGATCTCCAAAAGAATACTGTGGGGAATCCGTCCGTCCAGGATATGGACGCGGTTTACCCCTTCCCGGATGGCGTCGATACAGTTTTTCAGTTTGGGAATCATCCCGCCGCCTACGTTTCCATTGTCAATCAAAGACTGCGCTTCCTGCACATGCAATTCGGAAATCAGGCTCTCCGGATCCGAAGGATCCCGGTAAACTCCCTCGATGTCCGTCAGAAAAGCCAGCTTCTCCGCCTTGACCGCCTCCGCGATCTTGCACGCCGCATCATCCGCATTGATATTATATGTACGGAAATTCTCATCCAGTCCTACCGGGCAGACAATGGGCAGGAAATCTTTTTCCAGCAGGTCAAAAAGAATTTTCGGATTGACCCGGGTGATCTCTCCCACAAAACCGATATCCTGACCATCGGGACATTTTTTCTCCACCTGCAGCAGTCCTCCGTCTTTTCCGCTGATGCCCACGGCTTTTATCCCCAGCGACTGTACGAAGGTGACCAGCTCTTTATTCACCTTGCCAAGAACCATTTCCGCCACCTCCATGGTGGCCTCGTCCGTCACACGCAGCCCGTTGATAAAACGGGGCTCCATACCGACTTTGCCCACCCAGCGGCTGATCTCCTTGCCGCCGCCGTGGACGATGATCGGTTTAAATCCCACCAGCTTCAAAAGCACCACATCCTTGATCACATTTTCCTTCAGCTCTTCATCCACCATGGCGCTTCCGCCGTACTTTACCACGACAATCTTCCGGTTGAACCGCTGTATATAAGGGAGCGCCTCGATCAGCACCTCCGCCTTTTCCAGATATTTATGATTTACCATGTCATCCTCCTGTTATGAGCGGTAATCCGCATTGATTTTCACATAATCATAGGTCAGGTCACAGCCCCAGGCCGTCGCTTCTGCATCCCCCATTTTCACATCGATCAGGGCGGTCACTTCCTTTTCCGACAGTATCCTGGTAGCTTCTTCCTCGCTGTAATCCACCGCCACACCGTCTTCGATGATTTTAAGTTTTCCGGCGGCGCTTTCAAAATACAGATCCACTTTCTCCGGATCAAACTGCGCGCCGGAATATCCCATGGCACAGAGAATTCTTCCCCAGTTGGCATCGTGGCCGAAGATGGCCGCCTTGGTCAAAGAAGAGGTGATCACCGATTTGGACAGCGTCACCGCCTGCTCCTTGTCCTTGGCATGGATAACTTTTACTTCAAAAAGCGCCGTTGCCCCCTCGCCGTCAGCGGCGATGGCCTTTGCCAGGAAAGTATTCACTTCGTTCAGCGCCTGACAGAACAGCCTATAGGATTCATTCTTTTCCGTGATCTCTTCATTTCCCGCCATGCCGTTGGCCAGCAGCAGCACCGTATCGTTGGTGGAGGTATCGCCATCCACAGACACCATATTGAAGGTATCCTGAATGCTCTGTGAGAGCGCCTCCTGCAAAAGTTCCTTGGAAATCTTCACATCGGTGGTCACAAACCCCAGCATGGTACACATATTGGGATGGATCATCCCGGAGCCTTTGCACATGCCGCCGACGGTAACCTTTTTGCCATCCAGTTCAAAAGTAACGGCGACTTCTTTCTTTACCGTATCCGTGGTCATGATCGCCTGGGCCGCCATGGTTCCGCTCTCCAGCGTATCCGACAGAAGGGGCGCCATCCTGCGGATGCCTTCAGCGATGGCCGTCATGGGTAGCTGCTGTCCGATGACGCCGGTGGATGCCACCAGCACACGGTCTTCCGGAATATTCAGTGCGCCGGCGGCCACCTCCGCCGTCATGGCACAGCAGGCCATACCCTCTTCCCCTGTACAGGCATTGGCAATTCCGCTGTTGCAGATCACAGCCTGGGCACAGGGTTTTTCATAGACCTGCTTCTGATCCCATTTCACCGGCGCTGCCTTGACCAGATTGGTCGTAAACGTGCCGGCCGCCGCACATGGGACTTCACTGTACAGCATAGCCATATCTTTCCGGTTTTCTTTTTTGATTCCCGCCGCAGCGGCCGCCGCATAAAAACCTCTGGCCGCTGTCACGCCTCCTTCGACTCTTTGCATCCTTCACATCTCCTTTTCTTACGGGAACATCGGTACCTGGCACAGCCCGGTATTTTCTTCCAGACCAAACATCAGATTCATATTCTGCACCGCCTGGCCGGCTGCTCCCTTCACCAGGTTATCCATGGCTCCCATCATAATCACACGTCCTGTCCTGGGATCCAGTTTCACGTTCACATCCACATAGTTGCTGCCCTCCACCCATTTGGTCTGGGGACAAAATTCCGGATCCAGCACCCGGACAAACTGTTCTTTATCATAATAATGGTGATAGATATCCCTGATTTCTTCTTCCGTCGCCTGTTTTTTCAAAGAAGCGTACGCCGTCACCAGTATTCCCCTGTTCATGGGCACCAGATGGGGCGTAAAATTGATGGTGACAGGATAACCTGCCGCGTAACCTAACTGCTCCTCGATCTCCGGCGTATGACGATGGGTCGCCACGCCGTAGGCTTTAATATTTTCATTGACCTCGCAGTAGAGGTTATCCACCTTGGCTCCTCTGCCCGCGCCGGATGTCCCTGACTTGGCGTCGATAATCACCGTATTTCCATCGATAAGTCCTTCTTTCAGCAGAGGGTATATGGAAAGGGTGCTGCAGGTGGGATAGCAGCCCGGATTCGCCACCAGTCTGGCCTGTTTTACCTGTTCCCGGTTAATTTCACACAGCCCGTAAACTGCTTCCGGCAGATACTGGGCCGCCGGATGTTTCAGGTGATACCACTCTTCATAGGTCTTCACATCTTTAATGCGAAAATCCGCGCTCAAATCTATGATTTTGCAGCGGGAAAGGATCTCCTCGCTGACCAGAGACGCGCACAGCCCCTGGGGCGTAGCCGTAAAAATCACATCCGCTTCCCGGGAAAGTTCTTCCATATTGTCGTCTCTGCATACATTGTCCACAATCCGGAACATATTCTGATACACCTGATAATACTTTTTGTCTGTATAACTCTTTGATCCGTACCAGACGATTTCCACATCTTTATGTCCCATCAATAGCCTGACCAGCTCCGAACCGGCATAACCGGTGGAACCGATGATACCCGCTTTTATCATTTCTTCCTCTCCTCCGCTTTTTAATCCTGATTAAGTATATACCAAGGAAAGACGTTCGTAAAGCCTTCTTTCGGCCTTTTTGTCCTCCTCCTTTTTCCATGTTGCATAATTATACACTATATATGTATATTATTCAAGTTTTTTTCGTTTTTACCGATTTTCCCCTTGCATATCCCCTGGAAATACTGTATATTATTCTCCAGAGTTACAAGAAAAAATGGAGGATACTGTTATGAAAGAAAAAGTTGTACTGGCGTATTCAGGCGGTCTGGACACCACAGCTATTATCCCATGGCTGAAAGAAAATTTTGACTACGAAGTTATCTGCTGCTGCATCGACTGCGGACAGGGAAACGAGCTGGACGGTCTGAATGAAAGAGCCGCCAAATCCGGCGCTTCCAAATTATATATAGAAAACATTATCGACGAATTCTGTGACGATTACATCATGCCCTGCGTAAAAGCAGGCGCCGTCTATGAAAACAAATATCTCTTGGGAACTTCCATGGCACGTCCGGTTATCGCAAAAAAACTGGTGGAAATCGCCAGAAAAGAGGGCGCTTCCGCAATCTGCCACGGAGCCACCGGAAAGGGTAATGACCAAATCCGTTTTGAACTGGCCATCAAGGCTTTGGCTCCCGATCTGAAGATCATCGCTCCCTGGAGAATGACCGACGTATGGACCATGCAGTCCCGGGAAGATGAGATCGAATACTGCCGTCAGCACGGTATCGACCTGCCTTTCTCCGCTGACAACAGCTACAGCCGTGACCGGAACCTGTGGCATATCAGCCACGAGGGACTGGAACTGGAAGATCCTGCCAATGAACCCAACTACGATCATCTTCTGGTGCTGGGCGTCACCCCGGAAAAAGCGCCCGACGAAGACGAATACGTAACCATGACCTTTGAAGCCGGTATCCCCACAAGCTTAAACGGCAAGGAGATGAAAGTTTCTGAAATCATCACCGAACTGAACAGACTGGGCGGAAAGCACGGTATCGGCATCATTGATATCGTAGAAAACCGTGTGGTAGGTATGAAATCCCGCGGCGTCTATGAAACCCCGGGCGGAACGATCCTCATGGCTGCCCATGAACAGCTGGAAGAGCTGGTTCTGGATCGTGCCACCATGGAAGTAAAGAAAGATATGGGCAATAAATTCGCTCAGATAGTATATGAAGGAAAATGGTTCACCCCCCTGCGGGAAGCGATCCAGGCCTTCGTGGACGTGACACAGCAGTACGTGACCGGCGAAGTGAAATTCAAACTGTACAAAGGCAACATTATCAAAGCGGGAACCACTTCTCCCTACAGCCTGTACAGTGAGTCTCTGGCTTCCTTCACCACAGGCGATCTCTATGATCACCACGATGCGTCCGGATTCATCACTCTGTTCGGACTGCCCCTGAAGGTACGTGCCATGAAGATGGCGGAAGCGGAAAAAAACAGAAATAAATAATCACTGAGTTTTAAAAAGGAACGGCGGATTTTTCTGCCGTTCCTTTCGTTTTTTATATCTGCTTTTCAAAATGCTGGTAATCTTTTGGCGACTCCCAGTCGCCGCCCCAGGTAAAGCCCCGTTCTGTAAAAAGCTGATAGCACAGATCCTCATGGGTGATCATATGATCTTTCACTACACTGCGGTCCACATACTCTTTGGCCCCTTCCGATATTTCCGCCGGCTTCCCGTCCCGGAACCGGATATAGGGATTCTGCAGCGGATTGATATCCACGGCACAGCCCTTCGCATGATTGGACAGCCGGTCGCTTCCGGCAATCTTCCGATAACAGAATGCTGAGGAATTATTAGCAGCCATGGATGCCTCGTCGGTACTTAGTCCATCGCCGGCCCAGAATTCATCGATCAGACGCACCGACTGGATTTCATATTCCTCTTCATACAGTTTTTCAAACACGTACAGGACATCCTGTGCCAGCGCCTGATGAACCACCAGTTCGCCGGTTTGAACCTGATGATCGAAATCGTAATATGCTACCTGCAGATACCGCAGTTCGTCCAGAGAAATATCCGGATTTTCCACATAAGATTTCCCGTTCATTCGCTGAAACAGCGTATCGTCAATCTCCGATGAAGTAAAATTCTGCGCCGTTTCCCCTTCACCCTGATCCTGTGTCATTTCCGTTTCCATCCTTTCTGTCCCGTATTCTTCCAGATACCAGTCAAGCACGGCCCGGTCGTGTTCCACCACATAACTGCTGCCGCCCCGCTCCTTTACATCTTCCACCATGGTCATCATCAAAATGGGATATTCCAGATTCTCATTGGTGGTCATCACCCCCAGCCAGCCCAGTTCCGTTCCATCTTCGTCTTCCTGACTGTCTTTGATTTCCGCCGTTCCTGTTTTCCCTGCCAGCGTCAAATCATCCCGGTGCATGCCGTACCCTGTCCCCTGGGGGGTGTTCAGCACTTGAACCATATCATCCAGAACCGTCTCTGCCACATCCGCAGAAAATGCTTCCGGAATCCAGACGGTTCCCTTGGCCTGTTCTTGATAAAGAAGCGTGGGCTGTATTACATTTCCTTCATTGACAAAAGCCGTATACAGACTGGCCAGATGGACCGGATTAACCATCGTTTCTCCCTGCCCGTATCCGCTGTCCGCCAGCTGCACTTCCGTATCGATGGCGTCTTCGTTGGCATACTGAGACTTGGCCAGTGAAATTTCAAAGGGAATCTGTTCGTTAAATCCCAGCTGATTCAGTGAATCCATGAATTTTTCCGATCCGATCTTTAATGCCGCCTGGGCAAAATAGATATTGTCCGAATATATCATGGCGTTTTCCAGATTGGCTGTGGGACTTTCATGGAGCGTCGTCACATAATAATCGCCCCAGGTGGAATCCTTCTGCCAGCTGGTACCCAGATCGCCGAAATTTTCTTCCGCCGTAAAAGCGCCCGTGGACAACCCGATGGCGGCCACCAGCGGCTTGATGGACGATCCGGGAGCAAAGGTCTGCCGGAATCGATTATAAAGCGGCCGATCCTCGTCTTCATTCAGACTGTTCCACTGCTCCTGGGACATGCCCAGAATAAAATCATTGCTGTTATAAGAGGGAGTACTCACCAGAGCCAGCACTTCTCCCGTATAAGGATTCATAGCCACCGAGCAGCTCTTATCCTCACTATACTCGTCGTACAGTCTCGCCTGCAGCTGCGAATCGATGGTCAGCCGGATATCCTGGCCGTCTTCTTTAGGGGTATAGGCCAGAACCACTTTTTCTTTTCCATCCTTATCCTCTACATATATTTTGCATCCGTTCTGTCCCCGCAGCTCCTTTTCATAAAGAGCCTCCGCTCCGCTGCGCCCGATCTGGCTGTCACTGGTATAGCCTTCCCCTGCGTGTTCTTTCAGATCTTCTTCTGTCACATCCTGTATATATCCCACCAGATGTGCCGCTTTCTCACCCAACGGATAATATCTCACTTCCGTATTGGAAATCATCACCCCCGGGATCTCCAGCAGCTGATCCGTCAGTTCCTCATCCTGAGTGACGCCGGATTCCAGGTTCTGTCCCCTGGGAAGATCTTTCAGCGGCACAAAGGACTCCTCTGTCACCCAGGAAGCCCGGAGCGCTTCCTGGATATCCTTCACTTCCATCTCCAGCAGCGCTGCCAGCGTATAGAGATCCCCTTCCGGCGACTCGCTCATTTTCCCGGGAACCAGACCGACAGAAGAAGCGACTCCCTCTCCAGCCAGCATCTGCCCGTTTCGGTCTAAAATACTGCCCCGCGAAGCCGTCTCCGTAATCACCCGGACCTTGTCCGAACTTTCCAGAAGAGGAAAGATCAGACTGTCATCCCAGAACAGACAATATCCCCTTCCCTTTTCCGTCACAAAGGACGCTTCGTTTTCAAAGGACATCTTTCCCGCCTGGGTATTACAGCGAAAAGTATAGGATACGATCTGCTCATTTCCTTCTTTACGGGTATCCGTTACATCCACCTGGATATCCGAAGCCTCGATTCCTTCATAGATATTCCGGTTTCTTTCGATAAAGTCCTCCCGTGAAATCCTGGAAGAACTGATCCCGTCCAACATATCGTACATCTGATCATAATCGCCCTTTTCGATGCAGCCCATATAGGTTTTCAGCAGTTCTCCCGGTCTGTCTTCGCCTTTGCGGATCAGAATCACCACCAGGATCACTGCCAGGATCACCACTGCCGCCGCCATGATAACTGCCGGGATCAAAACCCTGCGTCTGGTATTTTGTTTTCTCATCACTTTGTCCTCCGCTTAACTGCCGCATTTTTATCAGAGTTTCTTACCGCACCGTCAATACATGATCTTTCCTGATGTTCCATCGCCATTCCTCCCTGTCCCGTTTCCCGAGTTTTACAGTAACGCTATATACAGCATAACGCCCGGTGAGAAAATACGCAAGAAAACTTCTCATAAATTTCAAAAGCAATTTTCAATTGTTTATCATGGATTTTATCGGCCGAACGCCTTTCGAAACCGGAAATCCCGGTCGCAGAATGGTATAATCATACCATAAAGAGTTTGTATTTGGGAGTATAGCTTTTAGAAACGCCTGCTGCTTGCCTTGAACATTTCATTGCTTTTCATTTTCCTGCTCCATTTTTCTCGGCTTGTTATTTACCCCCCCTTCTAACCTTTTGTTTCATTGATTGGTTAAAATCCTACTATGCTATTATGGCATGGCTTTCTTCCGGTTTAAATACATTTTTTGTATGATATGCTCCTCATCCCTTTATCTTCGCATAATAAGAATCCGCCGTATACAGCGCTGCCGCCGGATTATGGCCCAAAACTCTGTCTTTGGTTACCGCTGTCGTAACTAACGCGTCTGAATACCGGTAGAAAAGGCTGTCATGCCCCACACAGAGCCCCATAACGATATTCAAGTCCGTCTTTTTTCTGTTCAGCAGTTTTGCCTGAAGGATGGGATTACACATGTTTTCTCCAATCTCATTACATTTTTCCGGAATTCCCACAGAAGTTTTCTTCTGCGCCCCCGTTTTGCAGGCAACGCCATACACCTGAAAACCGTGTTTTCTCAGAATATCTGCCAGAATGCGGCTTTCCTTTAACAGGCCGACACAGGTGGCAATTCCCAGCTTTTTTGCTCCGATTTTCCGCGCGAATTCTATAATTTCTTCTACTCGCGTATACTTGCAATAATGCTCGTATTCCACTTCCGCAGCGGCAACTGTCACCCGATGTACTTCTTCGTCCTGATAACAGGTCATTGCTTCCTCAAGTACTTCCTGGTTCATCTGTGTTGTCAGGCAGAAATCCGGATATATTTTATCCATTTTATCACAGTTTCTTACCGCACAGTCAATACATGATCTTTCCTGATGTTCCATCGCTATTCCTCCCTCTTTCATTTTACGTATTTTGCAGTGATGCCATATACAGCATAACGCCCGGTGAGAAAATACGCAAGAAAACTTCCCATAAACTCCAAAAGAAGAATTGTTTTGCCCTTTGTAACCTGATATGATACTGTTGAACAACGAAAGGAAATTTTTTTATGAAAAGCCAAACCCGAATTGTCACCTTTATAATATCAGGAATTCTGTTCTGCACGCTCCTTTATCTTGGGCTGCGCTATCAGAATACTTCAGCCCGGCGGCCGCCGGACCAATACGCCGGCTCAATTCCCCAGATACAGAGCAGAAACGACAAAGATCACGACGGGATCAATGACCAGACGGACATTTTACAGAGCGCTCTGAATTATGTTGCAGCCGGGCCTAGGTATAAAAGCAAATATTACCAGGGCGGTTACCCTGACGATTCCTGCGGCGTGTGCACCGATGTGGTGGCAAATGCTCTGAAAAACTCCGGTTACGATCTGATGACACTGATCCAGGAAGATATTGCAGAAAATCCCCAGGATTATCATATTGACAAACCAGATCCGAACATCGACTTCCGGCGAGTCAAAAACCTGAGCGTCTTTTTTTCTCACACCGCCATCCGCCTTACCACCGATATTTCCGCTATAGAAGAATGGCAGGGCGGAGATATTGTTATTTTCCGGAAACATATCGGCGTTATCTCCGACCGACGCAATAAAAACGGTGTACCCTACGTCATCCACCATAATGATCCATGGCAGAAAGCTTACGAGCAGGATATCCTGAAACAGCGGGATGATCTTACCGGCCATTACCGGATCAGCGAATAAACTGACGCGCCTTTAAACTGTAAAACCGGAAGAAAATCCTCGCGCTGCCGTGGCGTGGTTTTCTTCCGGTCTTCACATCTGAGCAGATTTTATCTGCATGTTATCCTTCAAAAATTTGTCCTGTATATTCCATCAATGTCTCTTGATCCAGCAGAAAAATATTCTGCAGCTTCTGATAAATCGTTTCTTTTGAATATCCGTTTTCCAGATAATCCGCTGCAAGGCGCTGTATTACCATTTCACTCATTGCCTTTCTTCTGCTCTTGCGTCCACTATCATCTTCTGCAGTTCGTTCATTATCTCACTTCTTCCTTTCTCTCTTCCTTCTTCTCTGGCGTCTGCTATCATTTCCTGCAAACCGTTCATCGTTTCCTTTCGCCCTTCCTCTCTGGCATCCGCCAGCATTTCCTGCAAACCGTTCATCGTTTCCTTTCGCCCTTCCTCTCTGGCATCCGCTATCATTTCCTGCAAACCGTTCATCGTTTCCTTTCGCCCTTCCTCTCTGGCATCCGCCAGCATTTCCTGCAAACCGTTCATCGTTTCCTTTCGCCCTTCTTCTCTGGCATCCGCCAGCATATCATCGATCGCTTTACACATATTCACCTTCCCCTTTCGCTCCTGCTTCTCTTTTTTGATTCGATCCAGTT
>DWVJ01000035.1 GCA_019120315.1 Candidatus Ruminococcus avistercoris | reverse complement strand
GGCATTTCATACAGAACATCTTTGGACTCTTTTCTGTAACCCCATTTCTTTTGGGATATCTTTTGATATCCTGTCGTTTCGAAATCTCAATGCTTTTTGATCCCATTGATTCAGCAGCGAGATTTCAAAAGGTTACGATGCAGGTCCCCGCTGGCAGCACAGGAACACCGGGAAATCTCCTGCGCCTTACAAAAAGGAGGTACCCTTATGATGCACCTGATGAACGGCCAGCCCCCGGCCATTGCAAACCGGCAGTACAAGTCCACGATCTTTGCCATGCTCTTTCAGGAGAAAAAGCGGCTGTTAGAACTCTACAATGCCCTGAACGGCACCCATTACACCGACCCTGATCTGCTGGAAGTCAATACCCTGGAGAACGCCATCTACCTGGGGATGCAAAACGACCTGTCGTTCCTCATCGATTCCCGGATGTATCTGTATGAACACCAATCCACCCTCAACCCCAACATGCCCCTGCGCTTCCTCTTCTACGTCACGGATCTGTACTCCTCCCTCACCCGCGACGCCAACCTCTACGGGACGAAGCGGATCTCCATCCCCCAGCCCAGGTTCCTGGTCTTCTACAACGGGAGACAGAAGATGCCGGACCGTATGACGGTAAAGCTGTCCGAACTGTACCACAAGGGGGAAGCCCCCCTTTGAACTGGAACTGGAAGCCACCATCCTTAACATCAACGTGGGCTGCAACCGGGAACTGATGGACGCCTGCAAGACCCTGGCCGACTACGCCCGGTATACCCAGCGGGTGCGGGACTACGCGGAAGAGATGCCACTGAACCAGGCGGTGGAGCGCGCCGTAACCGAATGCATCCGGGAAGGGATCCTGGAGGAATTTTTAAGAGAGAACCGATCGGAGGTGGTGCATGTGAGCATCTACGAATACGATGCAGAAAAACATATCCGGCAGGAAAAGGAGGAAAGCTGGGAGGAAGGATTTCAGGAAGGACGGGAATCTCTCCTGATCCAACTGACCAAACGCGAATTAAAAAAAGGAAAAACCGTTTCAGAAATCGCCGAAGACCTGGCACAGGAGGAAGCAGTCATCCGGGAACTGATCGGGAAGCTGGAACACAACTAAAGACATTCACACAGTTTTTCTGATTTACAGCGAGGGAGCGGTTCCACACGGAACCGCTCCCTTATCCTTTTTACAGGGACACTCCCGGAAAATCTTCCCTCCGGTTCTTTGCTCTTTGAAACCAGCGGCCTGGAGATTTTCCTCACCCTCAACGGCAATGAGATCTGGAATTCCCATTTATCTTCTCCCTTGGAAAATGCTGATCTGGCCCAGGCTTCCATCCCTCTGCCGCTGATCCGGTTTCTTCCAACTGCGCTGGAAACTATTCAGGATACCGCTTTTGCCAACCGGCTGGCTTTCCCGGCGGGAGCGGCGGCGCTTTCCTTCGTCCTGGTTTTCGGTCTTTTCCTGCTGGGGCTGCTGCAGAAAAAGCCAGATTTCAGTCTTCTCCCCCTCCTGGCTGCCCTCCTTGGACTGATCTCCTTCCGTCTCATCCAGGAACAGGGATATTATTTTCTTCCGGAGCCTGTCTCCCACCTTCTTGGGCATCCGCGGATCGGTCTTTCATTTTGGCAGCGCTTCTTTTATATCTGGCTATGAACCGCCGTCGCCGTTTTTGGATGTACTTTGGAACCGCCGCAGCCGCCAGCGCTTTTGTCTTTGGCCTTTGCTTTCTGGTTTCACTTCTTTTGGGAGGCAGATTTGCCAATATAACCGTTTACTGGCTCACTCTCTGGCTTGCTTTTACTGCTGCTGTGATCTCGGCCTTTGGAATGGCAGTCACATTTATTGATCAGCAGACGCAGGCTCACAGTCTCAGGCTGAAAAACAAACGGATCTCGGAAAATTACCGCTTTCTGGAAGAAAAAATGGCGGAAACAGCTGCTTTACGTCATGAATTTTGCCATCAGCTTACCGCCATGGACTGCCTTTGCCAGAAAGATGATATGGAAGGCATGCGCCAGCTTCTGACGCGGATGATGCAGGAACAAGCGGATCAAACGCCCGTTTTCTTTACGAAAAATCACACCATTAATACGATTTTGCAGGATGCCGCCGCCCGGGCAAAGCAGCTAAATCTTTCCTTCCGGGCTTCTGCCTTCACCCCGGAAGAACTGCCCATTCCGGATCAGGATCTGTGCACGCTGCTGTTGAACATGCTGGACAATGCTCTGGAAGGCGCAGCCAAGGTTTCCCCTGAACACAGTCGTCATCTCCATATTCAGATCAAAATGGTCAATCAATATCTGGCGGTTAAATGTGAAAATTCTTTTGATGGAATATGGAAAAAAGACAAAGACGGCAATCTGATGACCACAAAGGAGGATACCCTCTCCCACGGTTTCGGCTGCCGCCAGATGAGAAAAATTGCAGAAAAATATGACAGTACCATCCTCTTTCATCCCAAAAACGATACTGTCTTTGTCGTCGAAACAGCGCTGAAACTTCCTGTGCCCTGAACGTTCTATCGGTTGATATAAGAGACAAAAGCTTCCTGGCACCTTTTACAGAAAAATCCCCACAGTGCAAATCCTTTTCATCTGTCCTGCGGGGATTCCCTTAATTCTCAAACATCAATTCTTTTTATTTTACCAGCGCTACTGTCTCGCGGCAGATTGCCAGTTCTTCGTTGGTGGGGATTACGGCAACTTTTACTTTGGAATCAGGAGTGGAGATCACCATATCTTCTCCTCTTCCTGCGTTTGCTGCCTCATCCAGTTTAATACCCAGGTATCCCAGATAGCCCGCTACTTTTTCACGGATCAGCGGAGCGTTCTCACCGATACCTGCGGTGAAGGCGATGGCATCCACACCGTTCATGGCTGCTACATAGGAACCAATGTATTTTGCTACGCGGTAGGAGAATACTTCGATGGCGTTCTCTGCCAGTTCGTTTCCATTGTCCATAGCTTCTTCCAGGTCACGGAAGTCGCTGGAAACACGGGAAAGTCCTTCCACGCCGGATTTTTTGTTCAGCACGTTCATCACGCCTGCGATATCCAGGTTTTCTTTCTTGGCGATGAACTCCATGATAGCCGGATCGATATCGCCGGAACGGGTTCCCATCACCAGACCTTCCAGAGGAGTCAGACCCATGGAAGTGTCCACGCATTTTCCGTTTAATACTGCGCTGATGGAAGCTCCGTTTCCAAGATGAGCCACGATGATCTTAGAGTTGTTAAGATCCAGTCCCAGGAAATCAGCCGCATGTTTGGAGACAAAGCTGTGAGAGGTTCCGTGAAAACCGTATCTTCTCACTTTGTATTTCTCATAATATTCATAAGGAAGTCCGTACAGATAAGCTTTCTTCGGCATGGTCTGATGGAAAGCAGTATCAAATACGGCAACCATGGGAGCTTTCGGCATCAGTTCCTGGCAGGCACGGATGCCGATCAGGTTAGCCGGATTGTGCAGAGGCGCCAGATCGTTGCACTCTTCGATTGCCGCCATCACTTCGTCATTGATCACAACAGAGGAAGCAAATTTTTCTCCGCCGTGTACCACGCGATGTCCCACTGCATCCACTTCATCCAGACTCTTGATCACGCCTGTCTTGGGATTCATCAGCGCATCCAGCACCATCTGAATCGCCTGTTTGTGGGTGGGCATATCTGCCTCTGTTTTTTCTTTTTCGCCGCCTGCCGGCTGGTACACCAGTCTGCCGTCGATTCCGATACGCTCGCACAGACCCTTTGCCAGTACGTCCTCTGTGTCGGAATTGATCAGCTGGAATTTCAAAGAAGAGCTTCCGCAGTTAATTACTAATACATTCATTTTTTTCGATCCCTTTCTCTATGTTCTTGAAAGTACGGTATCTGCGTACCGTTTATGCAGGATATTTACTGCTGGCACTGTACGGCTGTGATCGCAACCACACCTACGATATCGTCAGCAGAGCATCCTCTGGAAAGATCGTTAACGGGAGCGGCAATACCCTGGGTAACAGGTCCGTACGCTTCCGCTTTGCCCAGTCTTTGAACCAGTTTGTAACCGATATTTCCCGCATCCAGATCCGGGAAGATCAGCACGTTGGCCTGTCCTGCCACGGGGCTTCCGGGAGCTTTGGAAGCGCCTACGCTGGGAACGATAGCGGCATCCAGCTGCAGTTCGCCGTCCAGTTTCAGATCCGGATAGGATTCTTTTGCAATCTTTACAGCCTCGGTTACTTTGTCGATATCAGCATGTTTTGCACTGCCCATGGTGGAGTGGGAAAGGAATGCGATCTTCGGCTCTTCTCCAACCAGCAGTTTGAAGGATTCTGCGGAAGATTCTGCGATAGCAGCCAGTTCTTCCGGATTCGGATTCTGATTCAGACCGCAGTCAGCGAATACGAAGGTACCGTTTGCGCCGTATTCACAGTCCGGAACAGACATCAGGAAGAAAGCGGAAACCAGTTTTGTACCCGGTTTTGTTTTCAGAATCTGCAGACAGGGTCTTAATGTATCGGCTGTGGAGTGGCATGCGCCGGATACCATACCGTCCGCATCTCCCATTTTTACCATCATAACGCCGTAGTACAGATACTGATTCAGCATGATCTCTTCTGCTTTTTCCGGAGTCATGCCTTTCTTTCCACGAAGTTCCACCAGTTTATCAATATAGGACTGGGTCTTGTCAGATTTGGCAGGATCCACTACCACTGCACCTGTGATATCCAGACCTTCGCTTCCTTTTTTCACAGCTTCCTCGCTGCCGACCAGAATTACGTTTGCGATATTTTCTTTCAGAATTTTCTCAACGGCTTCATACGTTCTTCTGTCCTCTGTCTCCGGAAGAACGATTGTTTTTTTGTCAGCTTTTGCTCTTTCTTTGATTGTGTCAATAAATCCCATGATCTTTGACTCCTTTCGTAATTTTACTCGCTGTGTTCATTATAACCCCTGCACACTTGTATTTCAAGCATTTCGATGGTAGAATCATAGAAAAATCTGAGACGCCGCAGCCATGCGGCGCCCACCGGAGGTTATAATGAAAGTTACCGGCCTTATCGCAGAATACAACCCTTTTCACAACGGACATCGCTATCACATCCGCCGTTCCAGACAGATCACCGGCGCGGATTTTATCGTAGTGGTGATGAGCGGTGATTTCGTACAGCGGGGAGCGCCCGCGCTCCTGGATAAATTCACCAGAGCCCGGATGGCTCTTTCCTGCGGCGCTGATCTGGTGCTGGAGCTTCCGGTGCGTTACGCTCTTGGCAGCGCCGAATTTTTCGCAGCCGGCGGCGTCGCCCTTTTAGATTGTCTGGGAGCTGTGGATACTCTCTCTTTTGGAAGTGAACAAGGAGATGTTTCCTGTCTTATGAATCTTTCCTCTCTCCTCCTTAGAGAACCTGAAATATTTCGCGAAACCCTGAAGAAAAAATCCGCCGAAGGCCTTCCTTTTCCTGCCGCCAGGGAACAGGCGCTTTTGTCGTCTTTTCCCGATCAGCCAAAGAACATTCAGCGGATTTTATCTTCGCCCAATAATATTCTGGGTATTGAGTACGGCAAAGCCCTGCTGCGCTTTCGCTCGGCCATAAAGCCTGTCACCATACGGAGGATGGAATCCTCCTATCACCAGCAGGAACTAAGCGAAACCTTCAGCTCCGCCACCGCCCTGCGCCGCAGTCTGCAAAGGGGAGAGCTTTCCAAACTTTCTTCCCAGATTCCATCCGCTGCCTTTTCTCTGCTGCAAGAAGCAGTAAAAAGCCGAGAAACAGCCTGCTCCGATGACTACTCTCTGCTGATGAAATATAAACTTCTGTCCGAAACCGCCGATACCCTCATCCGCTTCCAGGATGTATCCCCTGACCTGGCCAACCGTATCCTGGCACAGTTAAATTCTTTGAATACACTGGAAGATTTTTCTTTTCATCTGAAAACCCGTCAGATGACCTACAGCCGTATCTGCCGGTCTTTATTTCATATACTTCTTGATCTTCCCCGCTTTTCCATTGGGGGTAATGCCGCGGAAACGGCGCCCTATGCCAGGATCCTGGGATTTCGAAAAGAAGCTTCTCCCCTTCTTCATGAAATCAAAAAAAGGAGCGTGATTCCCCTGGTATCCAGGCCGGCGGCCGAGGAAAAAAAACTCTGTGCCCACGGCCGCACCCTCCTTTCCGAAGATATCCGCTGCGGCAATCTGTACGAAAGCGTGCTGGCCATAAAAAACCGGCGCTCTTTCCGCCACGAAGCGTCCAGAGCGCCGGTTATCCTGTAACTGTTTAATTTTTAAAACTGTGAACCGGCGCCGGGATCCGTCCCCCCCGGTTCACGAACCGCTCACAGCCAAAGGTATTTACCGGCATAATAGGGGCATAACCCAGCAGTCCGCCAAATTCCACCGTTTCTCCCACGCCTTTTCCGATGACGGGAATCACCCGCACTGCCGTGGTTTTCTGATTGACCATACCGATGGCCATCTCATCGGCGATCAGTCCGGCAATGGTCTCCGGCTTCGTGTCTCCCGGAATGGCTATCATATCCAGTCCCACCGAGCAGACGCAGGTCATGGCCTCCAGCTTTTCCAGTGTCAGCGCACCGGCATTGACCGCGTCGATCATCCCCTGATCTTCGCTGACCGGGATAAAGGCGCCGCTTAATCCCCCCACATAGGAGGACGCCATGATGCCGCCCTTTTTCACCTGATCATTAAGCATAGCCAGAGCCGCCGTGGTTCCGGGGGCGCCGGCCATCTCCAGCCCGATCTCCTGCAGAATTTCCGCCACGCTGTCGCCCACTGCCGGAGTGGGCGCCAAAGACAGATCGATGATGCCAAAGGGAATTCCCAGTCTTTTTGCCGCTTCTTTAGCCACCAGCTGCCCTACTCTTGTGATTTTAAAGGCCGTCTTCTTGATCGTCTCACAGAGTACCTCAAAATCGGCGTTTCTCACCTGTGTCAGCGCATGTTTTACCACGCCTGGCCCGCTGACGCCCACATTGATGATGGCGTCGGCTTCCGTCACACCGTGAAATGCGCCGGCCATGAAAGGATTATCGTCGGGTGCATTGCAAAATACCACCAGCTTGGCGCAGCCCAGGGAATCGGCGTCTTTCGTTTTCCTGGCCGTTTCCAGCACGATGTCTCCCATCAGCCGTACCGCATCCATATTGATGCCGGTCTTTGTGGAACCAAGATTGATGGAACTGCAGACCCGTTCTGTCACCGACAGCGCTTCCGGTATGGAATGGATCAGCAGTTCATCTGCTCTTGTCATTCCCTTGGATACCAGCGCGGAATAACCGCCGATGAAGTTGACCCCCACTTCTTTAGCCACCTCATCCAGCGTCCGTGCCAAACATACAAAATCCTCCGTTTTTTTACAGCAGGCGCCTCCCACCAGCGCCATAGGGGTAACGGAAATCCGCTTGTTTACGATGGGGATGCCGTACTCCGCCGAGATATCCTCGCCCGTTTTCACCAGATCTGCCGCCATCCTGGTAATTTTATCATAAATCCCTTTTCTCACCGTTTCCAGGTCGTCACTGATACAGTCCAGAAGACTGATCCCCATGGTAATGGTACGGACATCCAGATTTTCCTGCTCGATCATCTGGTTTGTTTCACTGACTTCAAAAATATTAATCATGGTCTTTTGTTCTCCTTCGCATCAAATCCGGTGCATCATCTGAAAAATATCTTCGTGCTGACAACGGATCACCACGCCGATCTCCTCACCCAGGGCTTTCATTTCCTCCGACAGCTTTTTCATATCTTTCGCGCATGCGGATGTGTCGGTCACCATCATCATGTTGAAATATCCGTCCACGATCGTCTGGGAAATATCCAGGATATTGATCTGTTCCTTTGCCAGATAGGTACAGACCCTGGCGATGATTCCCACTGTGTCTTTGCCCACTACCGTAATAATTGTTTTCTGCATACGTATCCTCCCTGTACTTTTCTATGTATCAGATTTCTGCCAGACAGGAGATGGTGTCCCTTCCTGCCACGCAAATGTCAAAATCCGCGGCACGGTAAGGTACGTCTCCCATGGTAATTTCCGCACAGACCGTCTCAAAGGCCAGCGCTTCATAATTATTTTCCCTGCTCAGATGTCCCAGAAGAATTTTTTCCATCCCGTCATGAAGAAGGCGGCACAGCAGCTGCCCCGCCGTCTCATTGGACAGATGACCGCGGCTTCCCAGTATCCTCTGTTTCAGATAATAAGGATACCGGCCAACCTGCAGCATGTTCACATCATGATTGGATTCCAGCAGCAGTCCGTCAAGTTCTGACAGATTTTCGATGATGTAATCGTCATACTGTCCCATATCCGTAGCGATGCCGATCCTTTTTCCGCCGTTTTCCAGGCGGTATCCCACCGGCTGCGCCGCGTCGTGGGATATGGAAAAGGGATGCACGGCGATATCCCGGATCACGCAGGGTTCATCCTCCCGGATCTCATGAAAAATACCCTCCGGCATCTTTCCCAGAGAATTCATGGCCAGCAGCGCATCAATGGTGCCTGCCGTGGCATAGATGGGGATTTTATATTTCCTGGCCACCACGCCCAATCCCTTGATGTGATCCGAATGTTCATGGGTGATCAGTATGGCGTCGATATCCGCCGTCGTGCGGTCAATTTCATTTAGCCCAAACTCGATCCGCTTCCCGCTGATCCCCGCATCCACAAGAAGACTGGTCTTATCGCTTCCTGCAAAAATGCAATTTCCGCTGCTTCCGCTGGCTATACTGCATAATTTCATAATACTGACATCCTGTTCTCAATTTCTCGTTTCGTTTCTTCAAAATCCCCGCTGTTGTCGATGATCACATCACAGCGCGCGGCAAACTCCTGCTCCGACAACTGACTGGCCATAATCTGCGTTATCTTTTCCCGGGTATATCCTCTGCTTTTTTCCAGTCTTTGACGGCGCACTTCCTCTCTGGCATAAATATACCATACTTCCTGACAGATTTCATCATAATGTTCTTCCAGCAAAAGAGCCGCTTCCAGGAAAAAAAACTCCTTTCCCGACTCTTTTGCCTTTTGAATCTGTTCTTCTATATAATCCCTGACCGCCGGATGGATGATGGCGTTCAGCTTTTTCAGCAGATCCTTGTCACGGTAGACAAGATCCGCGATGGCACTGCGGTTCAGCTGTCCTTCCCGATCCAGAACCTGTTCACCGAACAGCTCCAGCACCGGCTGATAACAGCGGTTTCCCTTTCGCATCAAAAGATGCCCAACCTCGTCTGCCAGCAGCACCTGTACCCTGTCTCTTTTTTCCAGGAACCGGATCACCTCGCTTTTCCCCGATCCGACTCCTCCAGTAATTCCAATAATCTTCATCATCTATTTCGCCTCGTACCAGCTTTCTCCCTGGTGCATATCCACCTCCAGCGGCACGGACAGCTCCGCCGCATGCATCATTTCCTCCCGCAGGATGGCCGCCGCTTTTTCTGCCTCTTCTTTCCTGGCTTCCACCAGCAGTTCATCGTGTACCTGCAGGATCAGCCGGGACTTCATCTGTTCTTTTTCCAGACGGTCATGAACGCGGATCATGGCAATTTTGATAATGTCCGCCGCCGTTCCCTGGATGGGAGCGTTCATGGCCACCCGTTCCCCAAAGGATCGCTGCATAAAGTTTCCGGAAGAAAGCTCCGGCATAGGACGGCGGCGGCCAAAGAGTGTTTTGGCATATCCCTTTTCCTTCGCGTCCGACACCAGACCGTCCAGAAACTGTTTCACACCGGGATACGTTTCAAAATATCTTTCAATATAGTCCGCAGCTTCTTTTCTGGTGATGCTAAGATCCTGGCTCAATCCAAAGGAACTGATGCCGTAGACGATGCCGAAGTTTACCGCCTTGGCATTTCTCCTCTGCAGATCCGTCACCTGATCAAAGGGAATATGGAACACCTGGGAAGCCGTAATGCGGTGGATGTCTTTTTCCTCCCGGTAAGCCTGGATCAAACGCTCATCCCCGGAGCAGTGCGCCAGCACTCTAAGCTCGATCTGGGAATAGTCCGCGTCCAGAAATACACAGCCCTCCTCCGGCACAAACACCTTGCGGATCAGCCTTCCCAGTTCCATGCGGATGGGAATATTCTGCAGATTTGGCTCCGTACTGCTGATCCTCCCCGTAGCTGTGATGGTCTGATTGAAGCTGGAATGGATCCTTCCGTCCTCGCCGATATAGCCGGCCAGTCCGTCCGCATAGGTGGATTTCAGCTTAGTCAGCTGACGGTATTCCAGAATGTCGGATACGATCGCATGATCCGGCGCCAGCTTTTCCAGTACATCCGCCGCGGTAGAATATCCCGTTTTCGTCTTTTTTCCGCCGGGAAGTCCCATTTTTTCAAAAAGGATAACGCCCAGCTGCTTGGGAGAATTGATATTAAACTTCTCTCCCGCCCGGTCATAGATGATTTTTTCCAGTTCCTCGATCCGCACCTGCAGCTTTTCTCCATACCGTGCCAGTTCTTCCCTTTTTACCCGGATCCCTTCTTTTTCCATATCATGGAGCACATAAACCAGCGGCAATTCGATATCCTCATACAGCTGCCGCATCTGCTTTTCTTCCAGTACCAAAAGCAGCGGCCCGCGCGCGGCATACGCCGTATAACTCATATAACAGGCCATACGCGTCAGCTGTTCCGCCTGCTCCTCTGCCGCCTTTGCAATTCCCGTCTTCCCCAACAGTTCCGCCTGTGAGGGGAAGGTCTGGGACAGATACTCCCTGGCAATATCTTCATAGGGATAAGATGATTTCAGCGGATTATCCAGGTAGGCGGCAATCTGCACATCAAAAATGCCGCTCTTTTTTTCTGTCTCAACCACAGAGAGGATGGATTTCAGGTTCAGGACAGATACCGCCCTGCTTTCTTCCATCAGCTGCCGGATCCACTCTCTCAGATAAGAATCCGAAAGCTGTCCCCCAGCCGGCAGGTAGTAGATCTCCTTATCCGACCAGGCTACCGACAGGCCGAAAATCTCTCCCTGCTGCTCCACCACAGACAGCCCGCAGCTTTCAGCGCTTGCCGCTTCCTGACAGATCCTCCTCGCCCCTTGCATGTCCTCCACGCAGAAAAAAAATTCCTCTACGGCTGGAGCCGGAGATTGGGCGAAAAAGCGCGCCAGAAGATTTTTAAATTCCAGACGCAAAAACAGCTGTCTGGCTTTTTCATTGAACAAATCCCCGATCTTTGCTTTCTCCCAATCATATTCCAGGGGACAGTCCGTCTTTATGGCGGCCAGCTCCCTGCTCATAAGCGCCTGATCGTAATATTCCCGCAGCGCTTCTCTGGCTTTGTTCGGTTTGATCTCTTCCAGATGATCGTGAGCATTTTCTATGCTCCCATACTCTTTGATCAGCCTGGTAGCTGTTTTTTCTCCCACCCCGGGAAGGCCTGGAATGTTATCCGAAGCGTCTCCCATCAGGCCTTTGACATCAATAAACTGCAGCGGAGTCACCTGATATTTTTCCATAACGTCCGCTGCATAATAATCTTCTGTAATGGTTTTTCCGCCTTTTGTTTTCGGTATCCGGATTTTGACATGATCCTCCGCCAGCTGCAACAGATCCCGGTCCCCCGATACGATGGTCACTTCCATCCCCCGTTCCCGGGCAATCCTCGCCGTTGTCCCCAGCATATCGTCCGCCTCGTAGCCTTCCTTTGATACCATGAGGATCCCCATGGCATCCAGTACTTCTTGCAGCAGAGGAACCTGCTCTCTTAACTCCTGGGGCATGGGCTTTCTCGTACCTTTATAGGCTTCATACTGAAGATGGCGGAATGTGGGCGCAGCCAGGTCAAAAGCCACCGTCAGATAATCCGGCTGTTCTTCCTCCAGGACTTTGAATAAGATATTTAAAAAACCGTATACGGCGTTGGTGTGCAGCCCCTCTGAGTTAGTCAGATCGGGAATGCCGTAGAAAGCCCGGTGAATGATGCTGTGTCCGTCTATCAGAACCGTCTTCTCCATCTTTTTCTCCTTTCCTGTCGTCATATATCACAGATATCCTGCCAGCAAAAATATCGTCCAGCCGATCACTCCTGCAAAGATTATGAAGGCCCCCAGCAGTACATGGCGCAGCCGTCTTTTCCGATGCATTTTGACCAGCTTGTTTTGCATATCCGTTTCCAGGAGCTGACAGATATTGTAGGATTCTTCGCTTTCATCTTTTAAATAATTCTGCGCCATATCCATGACGTAATAGATTTCCAGATCTCCGTAGCACGCCGGACAGCTTTTGATATGTTTTATAAACTCTTCCAGGTCATGGTCCGATATGCTGCCGTCCAGATACTGCCGCATACAGTCCTGTGCTTTTTGACAATTCATATATTTTCAATCCTCCTACGCCAGGGAAAGCATGTGGGTGGCAATCCCGAAATAAATCAGGATCGAGCAGGTGTCCAAAATGGTGGTAATCAGCGGTGTGGCCATCAAAGCCGGGTCCAGCTTCAGACTTTTAGCAATGATGGGGAGCATCCCTCCTACCAGTTTGCCCAGAATCACGATTCCAATCATGGAAAATGCCACAACCAGCGAGATGGTCAGATCATGGTACGTCAACTGAATCCGCAGACCGTTCACAACGGCCAGCGCCAGACTGACAATCAGCGCGATGCGAAATTCTTTCCATATAATCCGGAAGAAATCCCGGATGTGTATCTCATCCAGCGCCAATCCGCGAATCACCAGCGTGGAAGTCTGGGAGCCGCAGTTGCCGCCGATACCCATCAGCATAGGAATAAACGATACCAAAAGAGGAACCGCCTGAAAAGCCGCCTCGTAATAGCTGAGCACCGCTCCGGACACGGTGGCGGAAAGCATCAGCACCAGCAGCCAGCCGATACGGCTTCTGGCATGCTTCAGTACAGAAGTCTTAAAATAAGAATCCTCGTTGGGCGCCACAGCGGCCAGTTTGGAGAAGTCCTCCGTAGTCTCGTCCTGCAGGACATCGATGGCATCGTCGAAAGTGACGATCCCAACCAGCCGGTTTTCATCGTCCACCACCGGCATGGCCATGAAATCATACTTACTCATCTGTTTCGCCACATCTTCTTTATCGTCATGGGTATGAACCATGATGACGTTTGTCTCCATGATATCGCCCACCAGCTGATCGTCCTCTGCCAGAAGAAGATCCTTCACCGTGACCAGACCGATCAGCTTACGGTACTCTGTCACATAGCAGGTGTAAATCGTCTCCTTATCCATACCGACACGACGGATCCGTGAAATGGCGTCGGCCACAGACAGATAACGGGACAGCTTGACATACTCGATAGTCATAATGCTGCCGGCGCTGTCTTTGGGATAATTTAAAATCTGATTGATCGCTTCCCGTGTCTCCGCATCCGCACTGCGCAGAATACGGCTGATCACATTGGCAGGCATCTCTTCAATCATATCGACGGTATCATCCACGAAGGTCTGATCCAGGACTTCCCGAAGTTCACGGTCCGTAAAGCCATTGATCAGGCCCTCCTGCATATCGCTGTCCATAAAAGAAAACGTATCCGCCGCCAGTTCCTTTGGCAGCAGCCGGTACACCAGCAGTCTCTCCTTTTCGTCCAGGTCTTCCAGCAGAATCGCCAGGTCGGCTGGATTAATCCGCTGCAGCTCCTCCCGCAGCTCTCCCAGTTTTTTTTCTTCCAGAAGCCGTATAATTTTTTCCTTCAATGTACCTCACCTCTCCTTCTTCCGCTTCAAACCTATGATTACCATACCCTCTGATTCCGTGTTTGTCAACAAATATTTCTCATGTTATACTGGACATAAGATGACAGAAAAAGTATATAGAAAGAAGGAAGTATCCTATGCCAAACAGTAAAATCATTCTCAGCGCCGACAGCACCTGTGATCTGGGCGAGGAACTAAAAAGCAGATACCAGGTCCATTATTACCCGTTTCACATTATCCTCAATGGAAAGGAATATCAGGACAACGTGGATATTTCCACGGAGGAAATCTACCGCGCCTACTATAAAGACCATTCTCTCCCTCAGACTGCCGCCATCAACGCGGCGGAATATGTGGAGTATTTCCGCCAGTTTACCGATCAGGGATATGAAGTGATCCATCTGAATCTGGGCGGCGCTCTTTCCAGCGCTCACCAGAACTGTCTTCTGGCGGCCCGGGAACTGAAAGGGGTCTATCCCATCGACAGTCAGAATCTTTCCACAGGCATTGCTCTACAGGTCATCGCCGCGGCAGATATGATCGAGCGCGGCTGTTCTGCCCTGGAGATCGTCACCCACATCAAAGAACTGCGCACCCGCTGCCATGCCAGCTTTATCCTGGATACCCTGGATTTCATGCATGCAGGAGGGCGGTGTTCCTCCGTCGTGGCTCTTGGAGCCGGCATCCTCAGTCTGAAACCCTGTATCGAAGTGGACAACCGCACCGGCGCCATGAGCGTGGGCAAAAAATACCGCGGAAAGCTGTCCCGCGTTCTGGTGCGTTATACGAAAGATCAGCTGGAAAAATACGACCATATCCGCAAAGATCATATCTTCATCACTCATTCCGGTATCGATCCGTCATTGATCGAAGATGTGCGAAATACGATCCTGGAAAACGGCGATTTTTCTGAAATCCATATCACCAAAGCCAGCTGTACTATCTCCGCCCACTGCGGCCCCAATACACTGGGCGTCCTTTTCCTGACGGATTAAAAAACGGATGAGGCTGCCGCGCCTATCGGCGCGCAGTCTCATCCGTTCAGTTTCTTATCCCTCAAAGCGGCTCAGTCGCTTCCAAAAGCCAGTCTTTTTCTGCTTTTGTTTTCATCAAAGGAAGCATTTTCCTTCTCACTGTACTATGATAATCATTCAGCAGTCGGACATCTCTTTTTTCCATAATCTCCGGCAGGATCGCTTCTCGATCAAAGGGAACCAGTGTCAACACCTCCCAGGCAAGAAATCGTCCAAAAGAAGTTTTTTCCTTTTCCCGGCAAAGCAGCAGATTCTCCAGCCGGATCCCGTACTCTCCTTCCAGGTAAAGGCCAGGCTCATCGGATATCACCATCCCCGGCTCCAGAGCCGTCACAAAACTTCCTTTTCTGTGACGCCAGCGGATGGCCTGGGGTCCTTCATGTACATTCATCAGATAACCGACGCCGTGGCCGGTGCCGTGGAAAAAGTCAAGTCCTTCCTCCCAAAGGGCGCTGCGGGCGGCCAGATCCAGATTTTCCCCGCTGCAGCCGTAAGGAAAGGTAAGACCGGCCAGCCTTAAATTCCCCATCAGCACTCTGGTGTAACCTTCTTTCTGCCGTCTCGTCAAAGGCCCCAGAGCGACCGTTCTGGTAATATCCGTCGTTCCTTCCCGGTACTGTCCTCCGGTGTCCATCAAAAGGAAACCTTCCGGTCTCAGCAGACAGTCGCTGCTGGTATCGGCGCTGTAGTGAACGATGGCTGCATGCTCTCCATAAGCCACAATCGGCTCAAAGCTTGGCAGCAGGTAGCTGTCCCATTCCCGGCGAAACTCCTCCAGCTTTTGCGCCGCACGGATCTCCGTGATATCTTCTTTTCCCACGTGGGTTTTCAGCCAGAACAGAAAACGGATCACTGCCGCAGCGTCTTTTTCATGGGCTCTGCGGAAATTCTTCTGTTCCGTTTCATTTTTTATCGCTTTTTCCATCTCCACCGGCGAAATCTCATCGATGACCCCTTCTGCCTTTTGCAGTAGGGTGAAAAGTTTCCAGTTCACCCGCTCCCGGTCGGCCCAGACGCGTTTCCCCTGTGCCCTGCGGGACAAATCAAGATAGATCATATCATAATCGTCAACCTCAATCTGATTTTTTGCAGCCCAGGCAAGCAGCTGTTCATTCCAGATCCTTTTTTGCAGATAGAGAACCGCGCTCTCCCTTTCCACTACACCATAAGCCAGCGCCAGCAAAGACATGGGGATATCTTTGCCGCGGATATTAAAAAGCCAGCCGATCTCATCCAGGGAAGAAAGAAGAAGCAGATCCGCACCCTTTTCTTCCATTCTCCTGCGGATCACCGTCAGCTTTTCTCCTGTGCTCTTTCCGGAACTCTCTGGTGAGAGAAGGGTGATCGCTTCGGCGGATCTGTCCGGCCGGTCTGTCCAGATCTCTTTTGTCAGATCATCGCAGCTTTTCAGCAAAGCTCCCTTTGCAGCGGCAATTTCCTGCAGCCTTTGCGCCGCCTCTGCGCTGATAAGTGAACCGTCCGCCGCCAGACATTGCCCTTCCTGCAAATTTTTTTCCAAAAACTGGTAAAGGCTAGGTACCTTTTCCTCACCCTCCTTGAACAGCGTGACGCCGCTTCCGCAAAGCTGGCGGTCTGCCTGGATATGATACCTGGCGTCCGTCCACAGTCCGGCCCCTTCCTGCCAGATCAGCGCCGTGCCGGCAGAGCCTGTAAAACCGGTGAGATACTCTCTGCATTTATAGTATTCTCCCACATACTCCGATCCATGGGGATCCTCCGTCGGCACCAGATAATAATCGATTTTCTTTTCTTTCATGACCCGCCGCAGCGAGTCCAACCTGTCTTTTATCACAATTTTCCTCCTCCTTCTTTTGCTTTTTGCCCTTTCTGTGGTATACTTTCCTCGTAATCTTATATTAAAATTTGGAGGTGCTTTTCTATGGCAGTATATACAAAAGTAAAAGATTATCACACAAAAGCGCACATGGGCATGATCGACGTCACCGGTGATTTTCAGGACGCCGTCACACAGGCCTGTGAAAAACATCACATTTCTGCCGGAATCATCACCGGCTTTACCACCGGCGGTGTCGCCGCTTTGACCACTCTGGAATTCGAGCCCGGCATGGTGACGAAGGATTTAAAGGAAGCCATGGACGTATTTTCTCCCTACCGGGACGAAAAAGGACGGGTGATCCATTATAAACATCACGACACCTGGCATGATGACAACGGATCCAGTCATATTAAATCCGCGATTCTCTCCCCCTTTATCACCATTCCTTTTGTGGATGGAAAACTCACCATCGGCCCCTGGCAGAATCTGACTCTGGTGGAATGCGACACCCGGGATCGGCACCGGGAGATCGTATTCCAGGTTATGGGAGAATAATTTCTCCTATAACTCCATGAACCGGCGGCTTCCTCCTTCTTTCAGGTAACAGTACATACCTGCGGAGGAAGCCAGCAGGATGATGCAGTGGACAAACATCAAAAACTCCCAGGGCAATCCGGCCAGCGCCAGAAAGATGTAGCCGGCTGTGGGCGCCCCGATCAAAAACATTGCCAGAAACAGCGTCAAAAATGGCGCCATTCCCTGCTTCACCGCAGCGGCTTCGTTCGTCCAGTCCAGTCTGGGAAAACGCAGATTCATGATAACTCCCAGAAATCCCACTGCCGCATTAAAGCAAAGCGGCAGCAAAAAGGTTAAAATCCGCGCCGCAGTTCCCATAGGCAATAGGATATTCAGCACTAAAGCCGTGACACAAACCGGCACGCTGCCGGTCACGATATGCATGTTGACTTTCGCCATCAGGATCCGCACCGGCTTTACCGGAAGACTTTTTGCAATCCACAGATTCTTTCCCTCCAAAGAGATGCTGGGCGCTGACATAATATTAAAGGAAGCAAGACATGCCACCGCCAGAGCCGCAGCGCCGCCCACATAAGGAGTAAACCGGGATGGCAGCATCTCCAGATACGTCATCAGCATATCATGCCGGATCACGGCAAAGACCATCAGGATCAGCATGAATACCGTTCCGGTAGCCGCATTGATCATATACATGGAACTACTTCCCAGACGGCGCAGTTCCTTTTTCAACAACGCTGCATTGACACCGCTGGACGTCAGATCCCGCTCTTTATACGTTCTTTTGCTTCTTCCCTTATGGTCAGCCGTCAGGTAGAAGAAGCTTCTGGATAAAATCCCCATCAAAATTCCAAAAGGCGCCAGCGCGCAGACTGCAAAGAGAATCAGACTTGTAAAATTCCCTCCTCCCACCGCCATGCCCATATGGTAAAGGGGAAAGAGCGTCTGCTTCACCGTATTTGCTATGGAACTTCCGTTTTCCATCATCCACTGCATGTAGGAGGTTATCTTGCTGTATCCGTAAAAATAAAGGCCAAAAAATCCCACATAGAGCAAAAGCGTAAACAGATGTTTGAAGGGAAGTTTCTCACTGATCATCGCCAGAATCCATCCAAGGAACGCGTTGATGGTCATGCTGATCAGAGGCAGCAGCAGAAAAACGACCGCCATGGAAACAGCGCCAGCCAGAGAAAAACCAATCATCCAGCCGTATACCACGCAGGCTGGAAGCAGCACAAATAACTGCCAGACATACGCCAGAAATAAAAGCGACAGCATCCTTCCCGCTAAAATCAGAAAAGGGGGTATGGGCATGGACAAAAGCAGCTCATTGTCCCGGGCATCAAAAAGCACCGCCTTGGATGCAAAAATTCCTCCAACGATATTCAACAGGATGCTGATCCCTCCCATCAGGGAAAAATAAAACCAGTCCAGTCCTGCCTGGTGCAGCGGCAGACAGGTGGCTGCAGAGATCATGCCAAACAACATGAAAAGGCAGCCCAGTACATAAACGGCAAGCAGGCCGATCCCCACCTTTAACGCAGCGTTCATTCGCTTTTTATTGGAAGATCGGAACAGCGAAGAAAATATAATACGAATTTGTGACAGAACCAGCGCCTTAAACATGATCTCCCTCCAGTTCCAGAAATACTGTCTCCAGCGATTCATCGCCGATCACTTCATCGGTGGGACCGCTTTTGATCAGTTTTCCCTGTTTGATAATGGCGATTTCATCACACAGTTTTTCCGCCACTTCCAGCACATGGGTGGAAAAAAAGATGGCTCCGCCCTGACTGCAGATATCCCTCATCAGAGTTTTTACCTGGTGGGTGGCTTTTGGATCCAGCCCCACAAAAGGCTCGTCCATAATCAGCAGCTGCGGTTCATGGATCAGAGCCGACATCAGCGCCAGCTTCTGCTTCATACCGTGGGAGTAAGCGCTGATCAGTTCTCCCAGATCATCTGCGATCTCAAACATCTGACCGTACCGGCGGATTCTCTCCTTTCGCTCCTCCTGGCCTACACCGTATATATCGGCGATAAAATTCAGATAGCCGATTCCTCTCATGAATTCATAAAGATCCGGATTATCCGGAATATAAGCCATGATTTTTTTACAGTCCAGGGGCTGCTTTTTCATGGACATCCCTTTTACCAGAATTTCCCCTTCATCAAAATTAAGAATGCCGCAGCAGGATTTAATTGTGGTCGTCTTTCCAGCTCCATTGTGCCCGATAAAGCCGTAAATCTCTCCCGGCTTTATGTGCAGCGACAGATGATCTACCGCTGTTTTTGTACCGTATCGTTTCGTTAATCCTTCTATTGTAAGCATCATTTCTCTCCTGTTTTTTTTCACACATTATAATCTGATTTTCTGTCAAAAGCAAACTTTTTTCAAAGATAATTATACAAAAAAGGCCGCTCATCCACAAAAAAACCTGAATACCGCAAAGTACGGTATTCAGGTTTTTAAACTGCCGGCAGCGGGACTTGAACCCGCACGTGGTTGCCCACAACAGATTTTGAGTCTGCCTCGTCTGCCATTCCGACACGCCGGCCTGTATTTAGAACCGAAATTCATTTTATCACAAATGTTATATAACTGCAAGTGTTTTTTGTGAAACGTATGTGTCAAGTAATCGTTGGCAATTTTTCTTATTTATTGATATCAGTCTATTGTTTTTATTTTCGGATAATTCCTCCTGGATTTCTTCCAATCACTTTTTATCCCTTTTTAGCAGAAGGCTCTTTCAAAGGCTTTTCTTGATGCTGTCCGCATTGCATCCAGGAGCGGCATATGATGTGTGATGGTCTCTGCATACGGATTCCCTTTCCCATCCTTTTTTGGTGCTTTTGCCGCACTCAGGGTTTGGATATTTTCTTCCATCTCCATAGTGAATATCAGTCCATCCGTATATCGTTCAATCGTATCGATCAGTTCCCTGTTCTCTTTCCGGTACAGGGCTTTCGCCATGTTATTCGCCCCACTTTCTGACCATCGCATTCTTCTGTGTTACATTCGCAGGGTGATCGTAGTGCAGTTCTGGTTCTCCTGGACTCCCATATTTTTAAGGAACCAAAAATGAACCTCCGCATGTTATTTTTACGGTGCCTGCGGTTGTTCGGACAGACTTTCCGAACAGCCGCAGGATTTTTTTCACTTTCTCTGAAAACCGCACAAGGTTTCTCCTGTCTGCTCGTCATTCCAGTACCACAGATGTTCCGGCTCTGTAACCAGGAACATGCCGGCAAGTTCCGGCTGATCGGGACAAATTTCCGTAAAATGATTCTTAAGCCCTTGTGTGATTTTCTCATTGTAGGATATGGTTCGTCTGTCCCCCCAAAGTGCGCAATAGAAAATGCCTGCTTCCACCAGATCCTGGAACATATGGCTTCCAAAACTCAGTTCAGGCATATATCCCGCCCTGCTGTCGGACACTTCACATATCCCGCTGAATCCGGAAATCTGTGCAAAACTGACCGGCACGCCCAGTTCCGGCGAGGATGTTCCGACTCTGCCGGGCGTCATAAGCAAAAGCTTTTTGCCCTTTCCCCTGTACCAGGCATTTACCTTTCCCACTGCCTGCGCCACCTGCGGCTTTTGCGCATAGGGATATTCGTAATAAGCCTTCGCATCAATCTGCACTACCACATCAATTTTCTTTTTTTCAGAACTGCCTACGACAGAATCCTTCATCTGAAAGAAGATATCCTCTTTCGGAAGATCAGGAATCTGCGTGACGGAACCTCTGGCTCCCGTATAAAGCGGTCGGCACTGCAGCAGGCTGACCACAAACTGGCCCGTTTCGTCCAGGTTCACCGTATATTCTATATCCACTGGATTACCATAGGCACAATCCAATGCTTTTAATATCTCCTGCATCATACCGGTAAACTCCCGATTCTCCAAAAGTCCCTGACAGGTGGTAAACCAGACCTGTCGCCGCCGGTTCATCCGCAGCAGAGCATTCTCTGCCTCATAATCCCGCTCCATGACTGCCTTTTTAAACCAGAGCGGAAGTTCTTCGGCGAGCGTACGCACCTCGACGCTCTTTAATTTATTTTCTTTCGTATCCAGGACATCCATCACACGCTGGGAAAACCGGTGCCGCTCCGCCATACTGGCATGCAGCGAGACGGCTGGCCGGTCCAGATTAGCCAGTCTGGGATAATCATGATCCGGCCGGTCCACTGCCCTGGTCCCCAGGCCTGCCACGATCCGTAAAAGTCCGGCAGAGGGATCCATATCCTTATTCCACCGGTAAGAGCTGTAACTGTAGCCCACACCTGCTGCTGCCGGAAAGAACAGATCCCCATGATACGATCCGGAAACCCGCTGCACAAGAATGGCCATCTGTTCATCTTTGTGCTGCAATCCTCTTTGCTTTCTGTACTCCAGCGCAGACAGATCCATGGTGCTTGCATAGACTCTGCGGATCGCAGACTCAAATGCTTCCAGCCGCTCCGTCGGACTACCTTGGTTCACACAGAATACGGATTCATATTTTCCGGCAAATGCATTGCCAAACCCATCCTCAAGGAAACTGGACGAGCGCACGATAATCGGACTTTGTCCATAATATTCCAGAACAGACCGGAATTTCTCCCGGATATCCGGCGGAAAACTTCCGGAGAGAAGCGCTTCTTTGAGCGCCTCCGCCTTTGCGAAATATCCCTCGTCCGTTCTCTGCGCGATTCTTGTCTCCCAGCAGTTGTTTGACACAATATAGGTATAAAATACGTCTGATCCAATATAATAAGAATCATGAGGCTCCAGCCGATGTCTGTACTGCGGCAGTTCCTGATAAATAATTTTTCTTGCCAGGAGCATCCCGCATGCCTTCCCGCCCACAGATCCGCTTCCGATCATACGATCTCTGAGCTGAAAATAATCTTTTGGATGAAAATATTTTCGGATCCTGTCACTCAGCCGCCTGTCTTTTGTCATCGTACTCTCGATTATCTGAATCTCTGTCTCCTCACGGAATTCGCCCCTTTGGTACTCCATCTTTGCCAGTGCAAAAAAGCGGTCGTGACTGTCATAATTCTGATCCTGGTTCTTTTCCTCCTCTTCTTCCACAAGCTGATAGTACCTGCTCATGGCAACTCCGCCATCCACAGCGAAAAATCTGCATTTTTCCGATAAGGTAAGAAGTGTTTCCGCCGGAACAGCTTCCCTTTTTGTCTGATAAAAATCACAGGCGTGCGGGAGAAACATCCGATTGGAATACCTGTTCCAGACCTTCAGCGGATGAAGGTATATTCTGTCCCCGTGATACACGTCCAGTAAAAGCTGCGTCGTATCCCGGATCCGTGCCACGGCGTCAAAAGAATGCCTTCCCCGCAGCAGCGGAAAATATGCTACCGTATCCAGACGGAACAGATAAGGACAGGTCAGACGGAAGAAATTTCCCATCATCAGATCGGTATACCAGACTGACTGAAGTGAAGAAAGGCTGTCGAATACATAAAAGGCATTTCTTCCTTCTTCCGTAATCCTGTTATATATTGCAACTGTGAACGCTTCGAACCCTTTATCCGGATCAAACTCGAAAATCTTAAGTCCGGGCATCGGCGGAAGAATCGGTTCGTGTCCGGCAAAACGCATATAGATCAGATTCCGTCCGTCCCGGACAGCCTGCGCCGCAAAAGGCAGGGCAAAAAATTTAAAATCTTCCAGGTCTGACACACTCCAGACCACATTGTCACCTATCCGGATAGAATTTAAAAGTTCGTCCATCCCCGGAAATCCACTCTTTACTTTATCAAACGCTCCCATAGCACACCTCCCTTGTCCTGATAAAAACTGCTCTGGCCAAACCAGGACATAAGCAAAAAAAGAACGAAGAGTCACAGAATTCCTGTGGACTCCTTCGTCCTTCTTCTTTATATAAATTATAATATAACGGTGAACAAAATACAACTTATATTCCCAGTATTTTCAAACTTCCTTCCCGTCATCTTCCTTCTGGCAAATCAACGTCTACTTTCAGGATGTACAGCCTGGAATCAAAATCGCAGCTTGGAATCACTCCGTCCACCAGTTCGCCGGCTGATCCGTCCGAAGTAATCAGACCGATATGCATCAGCTCGCTGCCGGAATAACTTTCTCCTCCGTCGATGCAGTAGGATTTCTTCTCATCCAGTCCCTGGAGACGAACGCGGCTAAAGGGCATATTGACGCCGTTTAAGATCTTATACCATCCCACAACGGCCACGTTCTGATCTTCGCTGACACACATCCAGCAGACGATATTTCCCTCAAAGGGGCTGGCCAGCCGGTAGAAGGTTCCGTATTGAATGACTTCCCGGTATTCCTTCATAAACGCCACCTGATCTTTTACCATATCAAGTTCTTCCTGCGGCAGCGCATTGAGATCCAGCTCATAGCCAAAGGTGCCAAAATAAGCCACATTCGCCCGCGTTTTCATGGGTGTAGCCCGGCGAACCTGGTGATTGGGCGATATAGACACATGGCTTCCCATACAGCTGATAGGATAACACATGGTGGTGCCGTACTGGATCTTTAATCGTTCACAGGCATCGGTGTCGTCGCTGACCCATCCCTGGGGCGCATAATAGAGAATGCCGGGATCAAACCGGCCGCCGCCGGAAGCGCAGGACTCGAACAGTACCTGCGGGAAGGCCGAAGTCAGCCGCTCATACAGGTCATAAACTCCCAGAATGTAACGATGCATCACTTCTCCCTGCCGGTCCGCCGCAAGCACGCCGGAAAAGGCCTCGGAGATGCTACGGTTCATATCCCATTTAATATAGGATATCTTCGCCTCAGAAAGCAGCTTCTCCAGCATCTCGTAAATGCAGTCCACCACCTCTTTGCGTCCGTAATCCAGCACGTACTGGTTCCTTCCGTGACTCATCCTTCGTCCCGGAGTCTGAATCACCCAATCCGGATGCGCCCGGTATAGATCCGAATCAAAATTCACCATCTCCGGCTCGATCCAAAGACCGAATTTCATTCCCAGCTCCTCGATCCGTTCCGCCAGGCCGACTATGCCGTTTTCCAGACGGTTCAGATTAGGATACCAGTCTCCCAGTCCGGACTTGTCATTGATCCGGTTTCCATACCAGCCATCATCCAGCACAAACATTTCGATTCCCTGATCTTTTGCTGTTCTGGCAATGGAAAGCAGCTTCTCTTCCGTAAAGTCAAAGTAGGTAGCTTCCCAGTTATTGATCAAAATGGGACGGGGCCGGTCTCTCCAGTAGCCCCTGGCCAGACGTTTCTGATACAATTTATGATAAACCTGGCTCATGGCATTCAAACCGTTTGCAGAATATACCATCACTGCCTCCGGCGTCTGGAAGCTCTCCCCGGGCTCCAGCTTCCAGCTGAAATTCAATGGATTGATTCCCATCGTCACCCTGGTCACATCGTAATGGTCCACTTCTGCCCTGGCGATAAAGTTTCCTGAATAGACCAGGCTGAAACCGATGGCCTCTCCTGCGTCTTCTGTCGTGTGGGGACGTTTCAGCACCACAAAGGGATTATGGTTATGGGAGGAAGCTCCCCTGGTGCTCTCCACACTCTGAATCCCCGGCCGCAGATGGGTGGAATAGATATACCGTTCCCTGCACCATGCGCCCGACAGCTGCATAAACTCATAATCACAGTCCGGCAGATCCAGTGAAAGGCTCATGGCCTCATCCAGATAGACGTCATCCGCTCCCTCATTGACAAACCGGGCGGAACGGGCCAGTACCGGTCTGTCCGCAAACAGCGTATACAGCAGTTCGATTTTTACGCCCGTCAGGCTGTCTCTCACTGTGAGAATCAGCGTCTGCGCTTCCTCGTCGGATTCACAGTAAGTAGCCGGAAGCCCCTCCAGCTTCGGCTTACCGTCTATAACCCGATGGGACTCATAAATAAAATCTGTGACAGCGCTGCCATTCTTCTGAATTACACGCACGGCAGGCTGCCGGTAATCTCCGCTTCCATAAGCGGGGTATTCCTGTTTCAGATGCTCTATGGCAAATTTCATGTCGCCCGGATAGGCATAAATCGTCATAGAACGCTGCACGATCTCCACAAGATAATCAAAATCTTCTCTGTGATCAACCGCTTTTCCAAAATACAGCTGTCCCAGATGATCGTTTCTTAACACTTTTATGATATAGCTGATCATTCCATTGGTCAGATGAAATGTACGGCTTTTTTCTTCAAAATATATACTCATACATTATCCCCCTGCGTCAGCCTTCCAGCTTACGCATATCCTCCAGAATCTTTCGCTCGTTGTTTCGTTCTTCCTCTTCATCCAGCGGATCAAGATACTTACTGAATAACCGCATTAAAAACATGGAATTCACAAATGCAATCATCGCAAAACCGCATACGCACCAGATGAAAGCCGACAAGGGCAGGATTCCCAGATTCAGGTAAGTCAGCGCCATGGGCGCCACATTGAGAAAGGCGATCACAATCATGTACAGCAGATTGCTGCCGATGAAGAAAACACTATTTTTGATACAGGTACGGATTTTTCCTTCAAAGCTTGCCATGACAGGAAAAAGATACATGGCAATAACCGCAAGGGCAATGATACCCGCCCATACCACGAAAACACAGTTTTTCAGCACTCCGTCCATGTAAGAGCAGATCCGAAGATCCACAAAGAAAAAAATTGCCAGAGCAAGGATTCCAATCCAGGAGAGCGTCGCTTTCTTAAAATTATCCTTAAAACCGTGGTAAAATTCCTCAAAGGGATTGATCTCCTTATAACGCACCAGCTTCAGCATACTGAAATACATGGCGCAAAAGCCCGCACCCGCCGTGATCAGCGGAATCAGCGTCAGTACGAACATCAGATTCACCAGAATAACGGTTCCGATAAAAGTACAGATTTTGCCAAAGGTACTGTCATTATTTAAAAAAGCTAATCTCATTGCGATCACTCCTGTAACACATAATCCAAAAACTCTTCTACTGCATCCACGTGCTGTACATGGGAAGAAATCCCCAATGCGCAGCCCTTCACATAGCTGTTTTCTTCCGTCATCAGAATGCTGTCGCTGATATCGATTCCCACCGGAACTTCCCTTTTTGTTCCGTCCTCTTCCTCTGTGACGGTGGTGATAATCCTGTCGCTGTATTTTTCATACAGCCCCCTGGTCCGTTCATCCTCCAGATCCATCAGCCGTCCGTTGGCTCCCAGCTCTTTCAGATTGTCCGGTTCCATGACTACCGCATCCAACGTCTCACTGTCCACCAGCACTACCAGCTTTTCATAATAATGATTGCCGGTGACGTCGCCCTGGGTCATATCGAAATAGATCTCTTTGTCAAAGATCACATTGACCTTTCCGGTATCCACTCCCGCATCCTTTACATACCCTTCCCAGAAATCCGATCCATTCTCCACCTGAGCATAGGTATTGACAAATCCCACATAGAGGTGGGTGTCACGGTTTGCATTGATCAGATGCACCGCGAAGTAAATAATAAACAAAATGAGAGCGACGCCGCCGATGATCCACAGTTTGTAATACTGCCAGACGTACTCGCGCTTTTTCCTCGCCGACAGTCCTTCCAGCTTCCTTTTCTCCTGTTCCAACCATTTCACGGTGCCACTCTCCTTTTCTGCCAGTAATATTTAGTTTTAATTTACAGCTTTCCGCCGGATGTTGCAATACCTTCCACGAACTGTTTCTGGAAAATCAGGTAAATCACAATCATCGGGATACATGCCATCAGCGCGGCAGCCATCAGCTGTGGATAGTTGGCCGCAAACTGACCCTGCATCTTCGCCAGGGCAGCAGACAGAGACGTGGTCTCAATGCTGGTGCAGGCGATCATCGGCCACATCAGATCTTTAAAGGCGAACACTGCGGTAAAGATACCCAGCGACACCATACCGGAACGGGTCAGCGGCGCCATAATCATCAGGAACCGCTGGCCGATATTGCATCCGTCGATCTCGGCCGCCTCCTCCAGATCCTTCGGCAGGCCCTGGAAAGATGTTTTTAGCAGGTAAGTACCAAAAGCGGAAACCAGACCGGGGAACACCAGCGCAAAGGTGGTATTCAGCATACCCAGTTTGGAAATCATCAGATACTGGGGCAGCAGGAAAATCTGCGGCGGAACCATCATCTGAATCAACACCAGGGAAAACAGGAAGTTTTTCCCCGGGAAACGCAGGCGGCCGAAGGCGTAACCTGCCATCGTTGCTGTCAAAACCGCGCATACCACGCGGAAGAAGATCATCAGCAGCGTATTTTTGTAGAGAAGCAGGAAGTTATAATTTTTCCACACTTCGGTAAAATTCTCAAATTTCCAGTCGGCGGGCAGAATTACAAACGGATCGATGGAGGTAGACTCCTGTACCGTCTTGAACGCTGTCAGCGCCATCCACAGGAAAGGAACGATCATGATGATCGACATGACAATGAGAATCACATGTATCACGATTCGGACGATTCTGTCCCTTGTACGTACACTGTCCATCATAATCCTCCTTTAGTTATAGAATACAAATTTCTTCTCCGCTCTTTGCAGAATGACCGTAATGATCATAATGAAGATCAGGAGCATTACCACCATCGTGGAACCGTAGCCTTTGTTATCAAAGGTAAATGTGTAATCGTAGAATACGCACACCAGAGATTCCACCTTGCTCATGGCCACGTTGGTCTTATCCATTACCATATAGATAATATCGAAGATCTGCAGCGCGGCGATGATACGTGTCTGCACGATGAAGAAGGTCGTCGGGCTCAGCAACGGCACCGTAATGTTGAAGAACTGACGGATGCCGGTCGCCCCGTCGATCTCAGCCGCCTCATAGTAATCATGAGGAATTTCCTGAAGGCCTCCAAGGAACAGCACCATATTGTAACCAATGATGGACCATACGCCGATCACTGCTACGGAAATCCAGGCGATGGCCGGATCAGAGATCCAGGCTGTCTGGGTTCCGAAGATATGATTCAGCAGACCATACTGCTGGTTATACAGCCATTTCCATACCATGGCTACTGCAGCCGGAGCCGCAACCATGGGCAGGAAGAAGATGGTACGGTATCCGGAACGGAACCGCATCTTCCGGTTCAGGAATACCGCCAGTACCAGCGCGATGACGATGGAGAACGGCACCTCGATGATCGCATATTTGATGGTATTCAGCAAGGACTGCCAGAACTCACCGCTTGTCAGTACGCTGGTATAATTGGCCAGTCCCACGAAGGTATTTCCCAGACCGAAGTCTCCCGTTTTGTGGAAGGACTGCCAGATGGTATTGATAATCGGGTAGAAGTTCAGGATAATCAGTCCGATGATCGCCGGAGCAACAAAGCAAAGTCCCCATACGGCCTCATTTTTCTGCGCCCTGGTCATTTTCTTTTTTACTTTTTGCTTCAAGGTTTTCCCTCCCTCCCATTACACGTTTTTGCATATACATTTTTATGTAATGATCAGGTTACTGCTGTTCCTGTGCCAGCGCCTCGTTCATGCTCGCGGCGATTGTCTTACAGGTATCCGCCATGGTGGAAGGATCGTTCCATGCGGGAACCAGCTGTTCTTTCATGTTCTCCGCCCATACAGCAGATCTGGAGTAAGGCATGATAACCAGTGTGGCGTCGCCGTTTGCTACGTCCAGATAAGGATTCAGATCCCACAGATCGGTACAGTTAACCCATGCATCGGAAGTACCCTTGTAAGCGCTCATGGTCACACCCAGTTCAGCCTGTCTCTTCTGGCCTTTCTCGGAACCAAGGTAGGAAATCAAAGAATAAGCGGCATCGGGATTGGAGCAGTCTTTCGATGCGGACCAGCCAAGGCCATTATAAATGGAAACACGTTCGCCTTCATCACACTGACCGTTGCCGTTGGCATCATGGTACGGGATTTCCGCTACGCCCCATTCGGAAGCGTTGTCGTATTCCTGGAATGCAGCTACACGCCAGGAACCGAACAGTCTCATGGCGCATACGCCGGAGGTAAACAGGTCTGTCTCACCGCTCTCTGCCATGATGGACTGAGCCGGCATACAGTCTTTTACCATCTTGCCCACCATTTCCATAGCTTCGATGGTCTTAGGATCATCCATTCCGGATTTGGTGTGATCCTCGCTGATGACATTTCCGCCGTAGCTGTAAATGATATTGTAGAAGAACTCCTGGTTTCTGTCGGTGTTTTCTGCCATACCGTACTGAGAACCGTCATCCTTGGTCAGTTTCACAGCAGCATCATACATGTCTTCCCAGGTCCAGTCGTTGGTGGGATATTCCATGCCGGCTTCATCGAAGATGGTCTTGTTGTACCACAGGGCAACCGTATCGTAATCCTTGGGGATTGCATAGTGGATGCCGTCGTCATTGGTATACAGTTCCACGATATCTTCGTAGTAGTTTGCCATGTCAATGTTCTCATCGCCTTCAATGTAATCATTCAGGTTGAGAAGAAGACCGGCATCCATGTACTTCTGAATATTGTTGGAATGCATCCAGAATACGTCCGGCATGGTTCCGCCTGAGGCACCTGCTTCCAACAGTGTCCAGTAGTCGTCCCAGGTTACCACTTCTACTTTTGCTTCGATGCCGGAGGTCTCCGACCATTCGTCGCAGATGGTCTGGATGCCCTCCTGCTGGGTCGCATCCCAGATCTTTACATCCAGCACGCCGGAATCGGACCCGCCGCCCTCAGAGGAGGCTTCTTTGCCGCCTCCGCAACCTGCCAGAACCGGTACCACCAAGGCCGCTGCCAATATTGTTGCTAACACACGTCTCAATTTCATATGTTTTTTCTCCTTTCTTTTATTCCTTCTTTGCTGAAGTCTGTATAAATTATAACAATTTACACTTTACTCCACTATAGACATATGCGTGGGCAGCATGGAAAAATGTGTTTATTTTTTTATTTATTTTTTACATTTATTTTACTTATTTTTCCGTTTTAAATAATTTATACAAATCAGTTCCGGATGTGTTTGTCTATTTTGCCGGATGTTTTTTGATGCTATTGTTCTACTTTTGATTTTAATAAAATTTTTCAGTTATTTTTTTCCACATTTTTACTTGTAAAATTTTACTGGAAAATTTGTATTTTGGAAATTTCCATAGTATAATTGCCACGAATCAAAGACAAATTTGCCAAAACAGTATCCTGTGGTCAGATCTTTTTCCCATCACAGAAAGGAGTCTTGTCGTGGACGCAAAAAAAAGAAAAAATCAAAGCGGCACCGTTCTGGAACTGTTTTTCCAGGACTCAAACCTTCAGGTAGAAGCTCCCAACGAAGATATCCCTACGGATCTTCAGTCCACCTATTCCGGCCCGGCGCCTTATCACCTGAATTACTGCGGATATGAATCCTGCGCCCCCGGATATTGCTTTGGACCGCACACCAGGACTTCTTATTTGATTCACATTATTTTCAGCGGCAAGGGAACATACCGGACGGAAGGTACCACCTACCATTTAAGCGCAGGACAGCTTTTTCTGATCTATCCCGGCGTTTCCACTGTTTATCAGGCAGACGAAAAGGATCCCTGGAGTTACGGCTGGGTGGGATTCAGCGGATATCACTCGGAAACCATCCTTTCCTATATGGGGTTCTCCCGGGACAATCACGTGGTTTACGTAAATTATCTGGAACCTCTGCGTCAGTCTATCCATAATATGCTGGAACTTCATAAAATCACCTATGGAAACGAACTGAAGCGGACAGCCGAACTGCTGCAGCTGTTTTCCTATGTGATGGATCACAGCCCCAATGCCAGAGAGACCCAATATGAATACTCCAAAACCACTTACGCGGAAGTTGCCATGCGCTACCTGACCAGCAACTATCCCCGCCGGATCAAGATCTCCGACCTGGCTGACTATATCGGTGTGGATCGCAGTTATCTGACTAAAAGTTTCCGGGAACAGTACCACGTTTCCCCCCAGGAATATCTGATTTCTTTGCGCATGGATCAGGCTCAGTTCCTACTGGAAAATACAGGGAAATCTGTCACGGATATCGCCGCTGAAGTGGGATACCCCGATTCCCTGGCTTTCTCCAAAAGCTTCAAACAGCGGTTTGGCACCAGTCCCAGTGAATACCGTCAATATATAAAAAGCAGCGATAAAAAATGAGACCGTCTTCAGACAGTCTCATTTTTTATCGTTTCATCGCCAACTGAGCGGATCACCCGGCAGGGTGTTCCCACCGCCACCACATGATCCGGAATATCTTTTATCACCACGCTTCCCGCTCCGATCACTGTGTGATCACCGATGGTCACACCGGGAAGGATGATGGATCCGGCTCCAATCCAGCAGTTTTCTCCGATATGAATCGGAAGATTGTACTGACCGCCTTTTCGCCGAAGCTTTGGATCGACGGGGTGGGTGCCGGTATCCAAGGTCACATTGGGGCCGAACATGGTATCGTCTCCCACGTAAATGTGCGTATCGTCCACCGCCGTCAGATTAAAATTTGCATATACACGTTTTCCAAAATGAATAAACTTCCCTGCCCAGTTGGCGTGAAAGGGCGGTTCAATGCAGCACCCCTCCCCCGCTTCAGCCAGCATCTGCCTCAGCAGGAGCGCACGCTTCTCCTCTTCCCAGGGGGCCGTCTGATTATATTCATACAAAAGCTTCATCCGTTCCTTTTGCTCCTGCAAAAGTTCGGGATCATTATAAAAATATATTTCTCCTGTGTGCAATTTATCTTGTTTTCCCATTTTTCTCTCCTTACAGATAAGCCTCATTGATCAAAGTACGGGATTTTTTACTGCTCTTTTTCTCCCCTGTGTGAGAGCGGATGAACTCGCCGGGCGACATTCCGGTCTCCCGGCGAAAGGACTTGGAAAAATAGTCGGCGCTGGAAAATCCAGCCATGGAAGCCGCCAGCGCCACCGTCATTTCCGGCTGCACCAGCAAAGACTTGGCATGCTCGATACGGCACCGTTTCAGATATTTCCCCGGCGGAATCCCCACGGAGGAAGAAAAGACACGGATCAGATGGCTTTCCGTAACGCCCAGCCGCTCCGCCACCTCCGCTATACCGTCCAGATAGGCAAATTCTTCTTCCAGAACGCCGATGGCAGCCTGCACCAGCAGAGGATACCCGGTTTCCTCCCGATAGATTTTGGCCGCGTCATCCAACTGGAGCAGGAAGCGATACGCCGCGACGGAATAGTCATATTCCCTGCCCGGTTCGTTTTCCAACAATCTTACCATACCCAGAACTTCCGGAAGAATATTAGAGCAAAAAATTCTCCTTTTTCGGAAATTCTCTCCCAGCACCTGCTCTACCAGCGTCCCTTCCAGCGCCAGCGCGATTCCTTCAAAATCCTCTGTCGCCAGAAAACTGCAGCCGCCGCAGTTTGGATGGATCAAAACCCCTCTTCCCTGCGCAAGCTGCATCGGGCGATCCTGAATGCGCACAGACAAGCCGCCCTTTTTCACCGTCAGGGCTACTACTTCCCGCCGCTGCGCCTGACAGACTCCTTCTTCATCCTTTTTCATGGAAAAACCGATGTGCCCGGAAACCCAGAGCAGCTCACGAATCCGAAGATTGTGAGCTGCCATGGGAGTGTAATATTTAAATGGGATTGAGTTATTAATCAATAATTGCATAAAATCCGTCAGTGGCAGATTGCCTTTTCCGTCTCTTTGTCAAATACGTGGATCTTGTCCAGTTTCACAGCCACCTTGTAAACAGAATGTTCCTTAGGCCGTACGCTGGAAGGCATCCTCGCGATCAGCTTGTTGCCCACGCAGTCCAGATACAGGTTATTCTCCGCACCCATCAGCTCTGCCAGCTCAACTTCGGCTGAAAGTACGCCTTCTGTCCTGCCGTCTGCCACTTCAAAGTCTTCCGGACGAATACCGATGATCACATCTTTTCCGATATAATCCTTCAGCGCTTTGGACTTCTGTGCATTCAGCGGGAGAGAAAATTCTCCGAACTGAGCGCTTACGCTGTTCCCATTTCCGACGATCGCTGCGGTGATAAAGTTCATCTGCGGCGATCCGATAAATCCAGCCACGAACAGATTGCACGGGAAATCGTACAGTGTCTGGGGTACATCAAACTGCTGAATCACGCCGTCCTTCATCACACAGATCCGGTCGCCCATGGTCATAGCTTCCGTCTGGTCATGGGTTACGTATACGAAGGTGGTGTCCAGACGTTTGTGAAGTTTGCTGATCTCAGAACGCATGGAGGTACGCAGTTTGGCATCCAGGTTTGACAACGGCTCGTCCAGAAGGAATACCGCAGGGTTACGCACCATGGCACGTCCCAGAGCCACACGCTGACGCTGGCCGCCAGACAGTGCCTTCGGTTTCCGGTCAAGAAGATGCTCCAGATCCAGGATCTTAGCTGCTTCATGAACTTTCCGGTCGATCTCATCCTTCGGAGTCTTGCGAAGCTGCAGACCGAAAGCAATATTTTTATATACGCTCATATGGGGATACAGCGCGTAGTTCTGAAATACCATCGCGATATCTCTGTCTTTGGGGGCAATATCGTTTACCACACGGTCGCCGATGCGAAGTTCACCGCTGGTGATATCCTCCAGCCCTGCAATCATACGCAGTGTGGTGGATTTTCCGCATCCGGAAGGCCCTACCAGGATGACAAATTCCTTATCTTTGATCTCCAGATTCAGATCGGGCACAACCTCCACGCCGCCCGGATACGTTTTATTAACATGCTGAAATGAAATACTTGCCATATTTTTTTCCTCCCAATACATAACATCTGTTAAAAGTATAACCTGATTTCTCTCTTATCACAACCGTATCTTTCTGATGCCAACTGTAATTATCTGATATTTCCGCCAATTCCGTTCTCCTTCGTTGCGCCTTTTTTTCAGCTGTGATACTATGGAATTAATTAATGAAGAATTTGGATCATACAAAATGAGGTGACATTATGTCCGTTGAAATCTATCGAAAAGCATTAAAAGCAGGAAGAAAAATCAGCCGGGAACGGCTGGCCGCAGGGGAATCCCCCTATCTGCCGGCTCTGGAACGGATTCTGGAGCATGCCGATATCAAGACGCAGGAGACCCTGGGCGTCGTGGAAATCCCTCTGGAGCGCGTCATCGGCACCTACGCTTCCGGACGCCAGCCAACCTTTTCCAACGGATTTTATCCGCTTATGCCGGAGGAAAGCGAATTTGCCCAGAAATGGATCCGTCTGTGTCAGTCCCATCTTTTGGAGGGTATCCACGATCCCATCAAGGCTTACGAATACAGAGGACACTACTATGTGATGGAAGGTCATAAGCGGGTCAGCGTGCTGCGCTATTTCGGCGCGCTTTCCGTGCGCGGCTTTGTGATCCGTATGATCCCTGCCCTTGGCAGTTCTCCGGAAGACCGTCAGTATGCTGCGTTTCTTTATTTTTACCGTCTGACAGGGATTAATTATCTGTGGTTCCGCAAGGCCAGCGATTACGCCGCCCTGCTTCGTGCCGTGCGCAAATCTTCCAGCGATATCTGGACTGAGGAGGAACGCCGGCGATTCCGCGCTTTTTACACTTCCTTTTACCACGTATACCACGAGAAACGGGAGTTTGAAAATGATCTGTCCACCGATGAAGCCCTGCTGGTTTATCTGGACATCTATGATTACGAATCCTCGGTGGAAAAAACCGTACCCCAGCTGCGCACGGAAATCAGCCGTCTGCGGGATGAATTTCATAATAAAAGTCAAAATGCGGACATCCATCTGATCCTTTCACCGCCTGATTATAAATCACTTTTCTGGTGGCTGCCTTCCGGTGCTCCTCTTCGCATCGGATTTCTCCACGATAAGACCGCCTCCACCTCCAGCTGGGTTTTTACCCATGAGCTGGGAAGAAGGGATCTGGAAGCCGCTTTTGATGAACAGCTGGTGACGCTGTGTTTGGACGGAGCCGATACGGAGGAAAGGGCGGATCAGTCTTTGGAAACTCTGATCAGCGAGAAACCGGATCTGATTTTTACCACCTCCCCCCGTCTGCTGAATGCCAGCTTAAAAGCCGCGCTGTCCCATCCGGAAATCAAGATTCTAAACTGTTCTTTGAATACGTCCCATCCCACCATCCGCACTTACTATGCACGGATGTACGAGGGGAAATTTCTGATGGGTGTCATCGCCGGATGTCTGACGCCGGATAATAAAATCGGATACATCGCCGACTATCCCATCTACGGCTGCACCGCCAATATTAATGCCTTTGCCCTGGGCGCTAAAATGGTCAACCCGGAGGCACGGATTTATCTTGGCTGGTCAAAGACTGTTTCCGGTGACGGCCGGGAACAGCTGAGCCGCAACGGGATATCCTACATCTCCGATCAGGATGCCATCGCCGCCGGCAGTTCCATCTCGCGGTATGTGGGACTGTACCGCAGCGACGGCAGTTCCCTTTCCAACACCGCTCTTTGTGTATGGCGCTGGGGACGGCTCTATGAACGGATCGTACGCAACTACCTGAACGGCGGATGGAAAAACGACGCCCCCGATTCCAGGGCCGTCAGTTACTGGTGGGGAATGGATGCCGGCGTCATCGATCTGATCTGCTCCAGCAGTCTTCCGGAAGGTACGAGACAGCTGGTTTCCATCCTGCAAAACGCCATCTGCTCCGGATCCCTGTCCCCCTTCTCCACAGTGATCCATACCCAGGATGGACGCACCTTCGACTACACGGATCATCCCATCACCGCACATGAAATCATCACCATGGACTGGCTGGCAGACAATGTCATCGGCGAACTGCCCTCCCTGCGCGATCTCATACCGGAAGCCCAGGCGCTGGTCCGCATCCAGGGGGTAAAACAGGTATGAGACTGCTGGTACTGTCTGATAAAGAATCCAACTATCTGTGGGACAGTGAAAATCCCAAGCGGCTGGAAGATATCGATCTGATCCTCTCCTGCGGGGACCTTCGTCCGGAATATCTTTCCTTTATCGCCACCTTCACCCATGCTCCGGTTCTCTATGTGCACGGAAATCACGATGACCGCTATCAGGAAACGCCTCCGGACGGCTGTTTTTGCATTGAAAACAGAATCTGCCGTTTTCAGGGAATCCGTATCCTGGGCCTGGGCGGATCTGTCCGGTATCGGGACGGTCTTCACCAGTACACGCAGTCGGAGATGAACCGCCGGGTGAGACGGCTCTTTCCCTCGCTCTTAAAAAACCGGGGATTCGACATTCTGCTCACCCACGCCCCGGCATTCGGGATAAACGACGGACGGGATCTTCCTCACCAGGGCTTTACTGCCTTTCGCCGTCTTTTGGATGTTTACCATCCCCGCCTGATGATCCACGGCCATACCCATCTCAACTATGGCCTGGAATATTCCCGGGAAGCTTTCTACAGCGATACGAAAATCATCAACGCCTACGAAAAATATATACTGGATTTCCCCGGCTGAAGCAAAGAACAGCGGCAAACCCTTTTACAGGATCTGCCGCTGTTCTTTTATAAATTACTGATATTTTTCATTGATATAGTTCACCAGGCCGCCGCTGGAAATCAGCTTCTGCATAAACTCCGGGAAAGGCTGTCCCTTAAAAGAAGTTCCCTTTGTCTTATTGGTGATCACGCCGCTGTCAAAATCCACTTCCACCTCGTCTCCGTTTTCGATGCCTCTGGATGCCTCCGGACATTCGATGATGGGAAGTCCGATATTGATGGCGTTCCGGTAAAAGATACGGGCAAAGGTATCGGCGATGACACAGCTGACGCCGGCCGCCTTGATCGCCAGGGGAGCATGCTCTCTGGAAGAGCCGCAGCCAAAGTTTTTGTCCGCCACGATGATATCTCCCTTTTTCACTTTTTTGACAAAATCCTTGTCGATATCTTCCATGCAGTGCGTCGCCAGCTCCGCCGGATCAGAAGAATTGAGATAACGCGCCGGAATGATAACGTCCGTATCCACGTTGTCTCCATATTTGAATACTGTTCCATTCGCTTTCATATATTCTGTCCTCCTATAAACCTAACTCTGACGGTGCGCAAATTTTTCCGGTTACCGCACTGGCTGCCGCCACCGCCGGACTCGCCAGGTATACTTCTGATTTCACATGGCCCATTCTTCCCACAAAGTTTCTGTTTGTGGTGGAGATACAGCGTTCTCCCTCCGCCAGGATACCCATATAGCCGCCCAGGCAGGGACCGCAGGTAGGTGTGCTGACTACGGCGCCCGCCTCTATGAAGATTTTCAGCAGGCCTTCCTCCATGGCCTGCAGATAGATGGCCTGGGTGGCCGGAATCACGATACAGCGCACGCCTTTTTTCACTTTCCTGCCCTTCAAAATGGCAGCCGCTGTACGCAGATCATCGATTCTTCCGTTGGTGCAGGAGCCGATGACAGACTGATCGATCGCCACATCCTGCGTGATCTCGTCGATCGTCTTGGTATTTTCCGGAAGGTGGGGAAACGCTACGGTGGGCTTTAACTGTGACAGATCAATGGTGTATTCCTCGTCATACACTGCGTCTGCATCCGCTTCATATACTTTGTATTCCCTTTTGGAATGCTCTTTCATATATGCTATGGCTTTGTCATCCACCGGGAAAATGCCGTTTTTGCCGCCCGCTTCGATAGCCATGTTGGCAATGGTAAAGCGGTCGTCCATGGACAGTTTGGCCACGCCGTCTCCCACAAACTCCATGGATTTATATCTCGCGCCGTCCACACCGATCATGCCGATGATATGCAGGATCACGTCCTTTCCGCTGACCCATTTGGACGGTTTCCCGGTCAGATTAAATTTAATGGCAGAAGGCACCTTGAACCATGCCTTTCCGGTTGCCATACCGGCCGCCATATCCGTACTTCCCACTCCGGTGGAAAAAGCGCCCAGCGCCCCATAGGTACAGGTATGAGAGTCTGCGCCGATGACCACGTCGCCCGCCACCGTAAGGCCTTTCTCCGGCAGCAGGGCATGCTCGATTCCCATCTGTCCCACATCAAAATAGTTGGTGATATCATGTCTGCATGCAAATTCCCGCACGCATTTACAATGCTCCGCCGATTTAATATCTTTATTGGGGATAAAATGATCCATAACCAGCGCCACTTTATCCTTGTCGAAAACCGTATCCACTGTCATCTTATCCATCTCGTGGATGGCCACCGGAGACGTAATATCATTTCCCAGCACAAGATCCAGATCGGCCTCAATCAGCTGGCCCGCTTCCACACAGTCCAGGCCTGCATGGGCTGCCAGAATCTTCTGTGTCATTGTCATTCCCATGTTTTTTTCCTCCTTGAGATTCTTTCATCTGCTTGTATTTTATCACAGGAGAAGATATAATACAAATACATAAAAAATATATTCAATATAACTTATGATTATATCTATGGAAGGAGAGACTGATTATGGAACAAAATCTGTCGCTGTATCGGATCTTTTATATGGTTGCCAACACCGGAAGCATCTCCAGAGCGGCATCGGAACTGTTTATCAGTCAGCCCGCCGTCAGCAAAGCGGTTCAGAAACTGGAGCAAAGTTTGAATACTACCCTGTTTCTTCGCAGTTCCCGCGGCGTCTCCCTCACAGAGGAAGGCCAGATCCTCTATGATCACATAAAAAGCGCCTTTTCTTCCATCCAGCTGGGCGAGGAAAAAGTAAAACGGTATAAGGATCTGAACATGGGCCACATCCGCATCGGCGTCAGCACCACCTTATGCCGGTTTACCCTCCTGCCTTTTCTGGAAACATTCATCCGGAACCATCCCCACATCCGGATCACCATCGAATGCCAGTCCAGCAACCGTACGCTGCAGCTTCTGACAGAGAATGAAATTGATCTGGGGCTGATCGGCCGTCCGGAACATCTGTATCATGTTCATTTCCAGCCTCTGGGAGAGATCGAGGATATCCTTGTCGCTTCCCGGTCATACCTGGACAATCTGCGTATGCGGGGAGACGATCTGTTCCGAAATGCCAATCTGATGCTTTTGGACAAAGAAAACATTACCCGCCGGTATATGGACGCTTATCTGGCGTTAAACCATATTTCCACAGAAAACGCCCTGGAAGTATCCACCATGGATCTTCTGATCGAGTTTGCAAAAATCGGCCTTGGGATCGCCTGCGTCATCAAACAGTTTGTCACTCGAGAACTGACCACCGGGGAACTGGTGGAAATCCCTTTGAACATACCGGTACAGAAAAGACAGATTGGCTTTGCCTGTCAGAAAACAGCCGCAAAAAACAAAGCGGTACAGGAATTTCTTTCCCTGACCGCCGCTGTCTGATATCAGTTAAGGGCTGCCGCATATGCGGCAGCCCTTAGTTGATCTGTATGATCTTTAGTTGTTGATCAGTTTGTCTTCATCGCTCCAGCTGTACAGCTCGCGAACTTCTTTGCCGACGATCTCTGACGGATGCTCGGCAGCCAGTTTTCTCATAGCCTTGAAGTGAACCTGTCCGCCTGCGGAAGACATATCCAGCAGGAAGTCTTTGGCGAAAGTACCATCCTGGATATCGCTCAGGATCTTCTTCATCGCTTTCTTGGTGTCCTCTGTGATGATCTTCGGTCCGGTAATGTAATCTCCGTATTCCGCTGTATTGGAGATGGAGTATCTCATTCCGGCAAAACCGGACTGATAAATCAGATCGACGATCAGTTTCATCTCATGGATACACTCAAAGTATGCGTTTCTCGGGTCGTATCCGGCTTCCACCAGCGTCTCATAACCAGCCTGCATCAGAGCGCACACGCCGCCGCAGAGAACCGCCTGCTCACCGAACAGGTCTGTTTCTGTCTCTGTACGGAAAGTAGTCTCCAGCACGCCTGCTCTTGCGCCGCCGATGGCCAGCGCATAAGCCAGAGCGGTATCCAGCGCTTTTCCGGTGGCATCCTGCTCAACTGCAACCAGGCAGGGAACACCCTTTCCGGCCTGATATTCGCTTCTTACGGTATGGCCCGGTCCTTTGGGCGCTACCATGGTCACATCCACATTCTTCGGCGGTACGATACATCCGAAATGAATGTTGAATCCATGTGCGAACATCAGCATGTTGCCCTCTTCCAGATTGGGCTCAATGGATTCCTTATACATCTGAGCCTGTTTCTCATCATTGATCAGGATCATGATGATATCGGCACGTTTTGCAGCTTCTGCAGCTGTATAAACCTCAAATCCCTGTGCTTCTGCTTTTGCCCAGGATCTGCTTCCTTCATAAAGTCCGATGATAACGTTGCATCCGGATTCCTTCGCGTTCAGCGCATGGGCATGGCCCTGGCTTCCGTATCCGATAATCGCAATCGTTTTTCCCTCCAGCATGGAAAGGTTACAGTCTTCCTGATAATAAATTTTTGCTGCCATTTTTCTTCCTCCTGGTTGTATAGTTTTTATATGTTAGGGGATGACTCCTCCAGCAAACGTAATTATAAATACTGAACGTCGTCCGCGCCTCTGGACAGACCTGCCAGACCCGTTCTGGCCAGCTCCAAGATCTCATATTCATCAAGGATATCCAGAAATGCTTCCAGTTTTCTCTGCTCGCCCGTTACCTCGATGACCATGGATTCTTTTCCCACATCCACGATCTTGGCCCGGAAAATCTGGGCGATAGAAGTAATATTCTGTCTCTGTTCCGGCATCACTTTGATCTTGATCAGCATCAGCTCCCGGTTGACGCTCTCGCCCGGTTTGAGCACCTTGATGTGGCGCACATCCACCAGCTTGGCCAGCTGTTTTGTAATCTGCTCCAGCACCAAATCGTCCCCGCTGCATACCACGGTCATCCGGGTAATCTGCGGATTGGTGGTGATGCCTGCCGTGATACTGTCGATATTGTAGCCTCTGCGGCTGAACAGTCCGGCCACACGGCTGAGTACGCCTGACGTGTTATCAACTAAGATGGATAATACCCTGCGTTTCATAAACAATTCCTGCTTTCTTTCGCTACTGCGTTAAATACTCTGCCAATTATTCTACCAACATATACTTTTTTTGTCAATGAAAAATTGGCAGGTTAAAGATGAATAGAATACATCTATTCTCCTATAATCTTGATTAAAACTCTTTTGTCACGCTTCCCGTCAAACTCATAATAAAAGATCTGTTCCCAGGTTCCAAAGTCCAGCCGTCCGCCGGTGATGGCCACCACCGTCTCCCGACCCATAACGGTCCGTTTCAGATGGGCGTCCGCATTGTCCTCATATCCGTTGTGGCGGTACTGACTGTAGGGTTTTTCCGGAGCCAGACCTTCCAGCCATTTTTCATAATCCTGATGCAGTCCGCTTTCGTCATCGTTGATAAATACGCTGGCTGTAATGTTCATGGCATTGACTAAAACCAGCCCTTCCTTTACGCCGCTTTGTGTCACCGCTTCCTGCACGTCACCGGTGATGTTCACCAGCCCCCTTCTGGTGGGCAGATGAAAATGCAGTTCTTTTCGAAATGATTTCATAGACAAAATACCTCCTGTGCTTTTTACTTTTTGATATTCATGACCAGCATCTGCAATCTGTTTTCGATATTGGCAAAGCTGACGTCCGGATCATAATCCAGCGGCAGGATCTGCGCGTCCGGATAGATTTCCTTGATCTTTTTGGAGATTCCCCGCCCCACCACATGATTGGGCAGACAGCCAAAGGGCTGAAGGATGACGAAAGTTCTGCATCCTTTTCCTGCGTGATGGAGAATCTCCCCCGGAATGAGAATGCCTTCCCCCGCGTCAAAGGTATGGGGAATGACCGGGTCACTTTCCTTTGCCAGTTCCTCGATCCGCGCCGCCTTCTCATACAGGGGATGGGCAGACGCGATCCGGTCCGTCAGCATATGAGCCAGATGAAACGCCAGATCCGCAGACCGGTACCAGATTTTTTTAAAAAGCGGTCTGTCTACGCGATATTCCCGGATCTGACAATCCTGATAAAAGTATGTTTTCTGGATGACGTCCGTCATCCTTGCTTCGATAATCTCAAATCCGTTCTTTTCCAGATATTCTTCGATATCGTGGTTTGCCCCCGGATGAAAATTCAGAAGGTATTCTCCCACGATCAGAACACGCGGCCGCAGGGCAGACCGGTCGTAAGACACCTGTCCCATCCGTTTTACCGCTTTCTTAAAACCTCTGAGCGCACCGGAAATACCATGCTTTTCTATCCCCGTTATCACATCATCCATGGCGGCGTCAAAGGCTTTCTGCGCGCTGCCTTCCTTCGTCTCATAAGGGCGGATCTTCCGCAGAAGTTCTTCCAGCACATCGATCATCGGCAGGCCGAAAGCAATCTTCAGGCTGGAAGAAAGATTCATATGAAATCCCGGATGCAGACTATGGCTGTCCTCATCGTCATTGGTGAGGATGGGAACCTGGGAAAATCCGGCGTCATCCAAAGCTTTGCGCAAAAGAGCCCCATAGTGGGTCAGACGGCAGTCGCCCACATATTTTCCCATGGCCACCGCCGTACGTTTTACATCATACTGACCGCTTCGCAGCGTGGAGAGGATCTCTCCGATGACGATCTGTGCAGGAAAACAGATATCATTGTGCACGTATTTTTTTCCCATGCGGATGGCTTCCTGCCGTCCGACGGGCAGCGGCACCGTCCGGATCCCCTGTCCCGCCATGGCCGCCGACATCAGCCGGCAGAATGCATGGGACGTATTGGGAACCAGAACAATCTTATCCTGCCTGTCCCCTTTTTCAAATTTGACCGGATACGGATCGCCCGGACTTTTCACCGAAAGGCTCTGGCCCCGTTCCCTTCTCATGGACACCGTCTCCAGAAAGGAACGGATCCGGATACGCAGAGGGCCCTGGATATCGCTTTCATCCACCTTTAGAATCAGCGGCGTCTTTCCTGATATCTCATGCATCAGCCGTACGATCTCATCGGAAAGGTAGGCGTCATGGCCGCAGCCAAAACTGACGATCTGAACGTATTCCAGTGCGCTTTCCCTGGCTGTCAGGACGGCGGAAGAAAGCATCCTTGCGTGGAAATTATTGACGATATCCAAACGGCTGCAGCTTAAGTCCACGTTCTCCTCCTCCGGCAGAGAATCCGCCGTCAGCACAGGGATTCCCATGCCGGTGAAAATTTCCGGAAGTTCATGATTGACCAGCGTATCATTCTGATAGGGGCGGGAGGCCAGAACCACTGCAAATTTTCCTTCCCGCTTTACCTCGTTTAGAATTTTTCTGCCCCGCTCCTTAAGCTCTCTGCGGAATACTTCCTGCGCCCGGTTCCCGGCCGCGACGGCAATTGCCGTCTCTTCTTCCGGGATCTGAAATCTGGCTTTCATATATTCTTTCAGCTGACGTTCCTGATCCTCTTTCGTGTACCAGTGGAACAGCGGCGCATCGTAAGGGATTCCCCACTGTTTTTGGGGATGGTCCGAATTGCCCACCACCAGAGGATACCCTTTTACCACCGCGCACATGGACTGGCTTGTCTTCTCCTGATTCTCCGAGGGCACTGTGGTCACAGAGGGCATAAAAATCCGGTCCACCCCTTTTTGCACCAGGTTGCGGATATGTCCGTGTACCAGCTTGGCCGGAAAACATACGGTATCTGAAGTGACGGCGGAAAGGCCGCTTTCGTAAATCCGCCTGGTGCTGACATCAGAGACGATCACCCGAAAACCTAGCGCCCGAAGAAACGTCCGCCAGAAAGGCATCGTCTCCCAGAATGCCAGCACGCGGGGAAGCCCGATGGTGATATCTCTTGTCTTTGCCGGTTCCGGACAGGAGTATTTCCGAAACAGCAGCTTTTCTCTCACCCGGTACAGATTCGGCACGGAAGTCGCCCGCGCCACCGTATCCTTCAGCTGCTTTTTCACCTTTGTGTCTTTGGGATCTCCCAGGATTTCGCCCCGCTCGCAGCGGTTATTGGTAATCCAGGAATTCCCGTTGGAAAATGTCAGGATCGTCCGCTTACAGTGATTGGTACAAAAGGGGCAGGGAGCGTTGGCTTCCTGATGATAGGAAAAGCTCTCCAGCTCATTCAGATCCATAAATGTCCGGTTCCCCGGATTTTTCTGATACTGCTCCCTGGTAAGCAGCGCCGCCCCGATGGCTCCCATCAGTCCCGGATAGGGAGCCCGGGTCACCTTTCTTCCCGTATACTCTTCCATAGCCCTCAGTACGGCATCGTTCTCAAAAGTTCCGCCCTGCACCACGATCCGTTCCCCCAGGGAATCCAGGTTGGAAAGGCGCACCACCTTGGTGAAAACGTTTTCGATAATAGACCGGCAAAGTCCTGCCATGATATCCTGGGGTCCTTTTCCGTTCCGCTGCTCCGTGATGATGCTGCTGTTCATAAACACCGTACACCGGCTGCCCAGCGCCGCAGGATGGGCTGAAGAAAAAGCAGCCTCTGCAATCTTTGCTGTGGGAATATTCAGTGATGAAGCAAAGTTTTCCAGAAAAGATCCGCATCCGGAGGAACATGCTTCGTTCACCAGGATGTTGGTGATAATCCCTCCATCCAGCCACATGGCTTTCATGTCCTGTCCGCCGATATCCAGGATAAAAGAAACATCCTTCACGTATTTTTCCGCCGCTCTGGCATGAGCCACCGTTTCCACGGTGTGATACTCGGCCTGAAAAGCCCTGGCAAAGAGCATCTCCCCGTAACCGGTCGTCCCTGCTGCCAGAATCTTAAGTCTGGCGCCTGCCTGGCGATATTGGTCGCGGATCTTTATCAGCGCCCTCTTCGCCACCTGCAGCGGCTCCCCTTCGTTGGGCGCGTAAAAGGATCCCAGGATCTCTTCCCTGTCATCCATCAACACAAACTTTGTCGTCGTACTTCCGGAATCGATGCCAAGGTAAGCGCAGACCTCCTCCCCTGCCTCAGGTTTTTTCCACCGCAATGGCAATTTGCCGTGACGCATTTCAAATTCCCGTTTTTCTTCTTCCGACACAAAAAAAGGCTTCGCATCCTTACCGCCGCTATCTTTGTCTCCGATTTTCCTTTCTCTTATTTCCTGTCGGACCAGAGCCGGCGAAAGGGGGACGCTTTCTCCCTCAAACATACGCTCTGCCATCACCGCCGCTCCGTAGGCCACCATCAGTTCCGGATGGGGCGGGATCAGGATCTCCTCCTGCGTCAGCTCCAGACGCTGGGCAAACACACGGATCAAAGCAGGATTAAAAGTCAAGGGACCCCCTTCAAAAGCCACCGGTTTGGTAATGGTAAGGCCCTGGGCCAGTCCTCCTATGGTCTGTTTCGCTATGGCGTGAAAGGCCGAAAGCGCCAGATCGGCTTTCGCCACACCCTGGTTTAACAGAGGCTGAATATCTGTCTTGGCATAGACGCCGCAGCGGCCGGAAATGTCATAGACGCAGGTTCCCTGCTCTGCCAGCGCGTTGAAGTCCTGTACCGGGACCTTCAGCAGGGAAGCAATCTCATCGATGAAGGCTCCCGTCCCGCCGGCGCAGCTGCCGTTCATGCGCATATCCGCCACCTGCAGCGCGCCGTCGCTGGCCGTCCTGAAAAAAATCATTTTTGCATCCTGTCCGCCCAGCTCGATGGCGCTTCCCACTCTGCGGTATCTGCTTTTTAAAGCTTCCGCATTGGCGGCTACTTCCTGCACAAATGGGATCTTTAAAGCTTCCGCGATGGGTTTTGCTCCGGATCCTGTCAAAGAGAAGTAAAACTCTTCTTTCGGAAACTGACTTTCCAGTTCTTCCATCATACGGACAACACTGCCCGCCTGATCCGCGTGATGCCTTCGGTAAGCGCTGTATTGCACCTCGTTCTTCTGCGTATCCAGCACCGCCATCTTTGTGGTGGTGGAACCGATATCTATCCCTACTGTTCGTATTTTTTTGCTTTCTGTATTTTTTATGATGTCCGTCATCTTTATCCTTCGTTCTTTCTCACTTATTTTGGCATCCCCCATTATACATTTTTTTCGACGAAATTGGTAAGAAAAATCTATTATGACTAATAGAAATTTTTTATCGTTAATTCAAATTATTTATACTGAAAAAATCCGGATGAAGGATATCATTCCTCTTCATCCGGAAGTTCTTTTTCTTTTCTTTTTCTTTCTTTTACCGCCACTTTCCTGCCGATGGCTCCGATCCATGGCTGGGGGATCTCAAACACAAATATAATCGCAAGCACGATGGCGATGGCAGTTCCGATGGTCTGCCGTCCATAAGAGGAGCTTTGCTCCATCTCTCCGATAATCATGGAGTAAACGGTCCAGTAGATTCCGACTCCGGGAACCAAAGGGAAGATACCGGGAGACAGAAACACCGTGGCGGGGCACTTAACCGCCACGCCGCATATTCTGGAGAGCAGCACCACAAAAACCGCTGCGAAAAAAGTTCCGCCCAGATAGGACAACCCCAGATGAGCCGTAAGGCACCAGTAAAAAAGCCAGCCCAGTCCCCCGATCATTCCACAGCCCAGATAGTGCTCCCGGGGAACAAAAAAGATCACAGAAAAAGCAATGGTGCCGAAAAAAGCCGCCACAAACTGAATCAGCGCATCTACCATCATAACATATACCCTCCGGTTATTTCATAATAGAGTATATAAAACAGACCCACGCCCATGGCGATGCCAGCTGTCACAAGCAGTGTGTCCAGCAGACGAATCGTTCCGGCGATGTAATCTCCGTTGGCCAGTTCCCGAATGGAAGTGACAAAAGAAACGCCGGGAAGCATGGGCATGATGGCGCCTACCGTGATAGCCCGGTAATCCAATCCAATCCGAAGACGGTAAAACAACAGACTTAACGCCGTGGCCAGAAAAGCCCCCACAAGATTCAAAGCCAGTTTCGATGTGGCTTTCTTTCTCCGCCCCATCAGGATCTGATATAAGCCGACGATGCCGCCGGCCAGAACCGCCGCCAGACAGTCGCCGGCCATTCCGCCGATGATATAGCAGAAAGCGCCGGCCCCCACTGCCGAGGCATTCACAAGGGTCAGCGGCTTCTTTCCCGGCATCGTTTTGATATGACGCAGCTTCTTTTCCGCCAGTTCCAGATCAAGTCCCTGCTCGATCTCCCTGGAAAGCCGGTTTACCGCATCCACTTTATTCAGCTGTGTCCCGCTGATGGGAATATGCTTTACATAAGCATACATCTCTCCCATCTGATCCTGTCCTGTCAGAAATATACCGTTGCTGAGCACGAAAGCATTGCTGTTCTCCACCCCGTAATGTCTTGAGATCCGCCGGATGGTTTCCTCCACACGGAATATCTCCGCGCCGCTTTGCAGCAGAATTTTTCCCGCGCCCATGGCCAGATCCAGCACTCTTCTGTTATAACTGTCCATCGCCTGCCCTCCCACATTTTCGAATCGGACTGCGTCAAAAAGGAATTGCCGCATTTTTTGCAGCAATCCCTTTTCTCTTTGTGTTCTTATGTTATTTTTATCATATGTATTATTTCTTCGCAAGTATTTCTTTGCGTCTGTCTTTGGTTTTTGCCATCCAAAGCAGCGTAGCCACCAAACCGACACAGGCTGTGATCGTCAGGATCACGAAGAATACTTTATAACCTTGCGCTCCCGCCCATCTGTCCAGACACATACCTGCAACCAGCGGAGCGATCGCTTCCACACTGTAACCAAGGGGAGTCAGGATAGCGGTAGCCGTACCTGTGGTTTCTTCCGGATAGTCTCCCTCTTCCATGATGGCAAAATGCATGGACTGGCAGGCATACATGGACGCATACACAGCGGCACATGCCACCAGCAGCAGCCAGATCAGGGAAGCTTTGCCCGGCGTCAGGATGATGCCCAGCATACCGATGATCATAATCACGTAAGCGATGGCGCAGACTTTGGAAGAACCGATCTTATCAGCGGCAAAACCGGATACAAAACAGCCGATGGGACGGGCATACTGTGAAAAGTAACCCATCGCGGCGCCGATTACCGCTGTCGCTCCGAATACCTCTGTGGTATAAGGTGTGATATAGAAATAGCTGCAGCACATTGCGTAGGAGCAGAAGATGATCAGCACGTGAAGCCATGTGGTGGACATCTTCAGTACACGTTTCAGTTCCGGTACATTGACCAGCGCTTTGACTTCCCGTTTGAACTCTCCTTCTTTGTAGAAGATCCATACCAGAAGGCCCAGCAGGATGGTTACCACGGAATAAGCGATGATAACCGCATTCAGTCCGGCACTGGTGGACACGTTGTTGGATACCACACCGAACAGGGCCAGGATCAGCGCTGACTGCACCATGTTGGTGATTCCGCGGCCTCCTTCAAACAGACCGAACACACGGCCCTGTTCGGAAGAAGAAGCGATGGAACGAAGGGCTTTTACCAGCGCGTTCCAGAAGGTCAGGATGGAGGTAATGCCCCACAGCGCGTGAATGACGAACAGTCCCCAGTAAGGTGGACGAAGCAGCAGAATCAATCCCATGACACCGGTGGATACCAGAGACAGGGTCAGCAGCTTTTTAGCCGGCCAGCGGTCTGCACAGAAGCCGCCCAGGAAGTAAGCGATCACCGCAAAGCTTCCGTATGCGCTTCCCAGCGCGCCCATCTGGGTATCGGTCAGATTGAAACATTCCACGAATGCATCGTAATAGTAGCTTCTGAAATAGGGCAATGCATAAACCATCGCGCCTGAAATAATCAGAATCAATAGTGTTATTATATTTTTCTTCAGTTTTCCTTCCTGTTTTGCAACAGCCATGTTATAGCTCCTTTCTCATACGTCCGGTTCCATATCAGATTTTTACGATCTGATCCTCCAGCCTCTTGGATCTGGAAGTCAGAATCCGGCAGCCGTCTTTTGTTACCAGAATATCGTCCTCGATTCTGACGCCGCCCACACCTTCGATGTAGATTCCCGGCTCGATGGTAAAGGTCATGCCCTCTTCCAGAACCAGTTCATTGACGGAAGTGATGTACGGCTCTTCATGAACGCTCAAGCCCAGACCGTGACCGGTTCTGTGCAGGAACAGTTCTCCATATCCCGCCTCCGTGATCACATCTCTGGCGGCCTTGTCAATATCTTTTGCCTTCACACCCGGTTTTACAGCCGCAATGGCCGTCAGGTTTGCCTTCAGTACGATATCATAGATTTCAGCCAGTTTGGGATTGCCCACTTTGCCCACAAACAGACAACGGGTAATATCTGACCAGTAATAATTGTAGTACGCGCAGAAATCCATCAGCACGATATCGCCCTCCTGGAACGCGTAATCACCGCTGGCCCCGTGGGGATTGGCGGAATTGGCCGCCGCCAGAACCAGGATGATAAATTCATCGGTGATGAATCCCTGATAGCCGGCCATATAACTGTACAGCATCATGTTCAGTTCTTTTTCCGTCATGCCCGGTTTGATCTTGTCAGACACATAGGCGATGGCCTCATCCACAATCTTTGCGGCAAACTGCATCGTCTCCACTTCCGCCTCATCCTTGTACATTCTAAGGCGCGCGATACAGTCGCCAAGATCCACGATCTCACAGTCCAAAGAAGCGAACATTTCTCCCACGCTCATGGAGAAATACTTCTTTTCCACAGCCAGTTTTTTGCAGCTTCCCACCACTTCACGGACGATGTCGCCGGGGCCGTTTTCATCCAGATACGTTCTCTCCGGAACGGTACCTTTCATACAGCCCGTATCCACACTGGGGTTCACCATGATCAGTTCCTGAGTTTTGGCATCCAGCACCAGGCCGTAATATCTTTCATAAGGAATGATATGGATTCCTGTCAGGTAATTGATGGACATGGGATCGCCGATGATGGCTTTGTCGATTCCTGCATTTTTCAATGCTTCACATGCTTTTAACTGTCTTTCTCTTAATTCCTTCATTTTCTCTCCTTATTAAATTTCAACAATTTTTTTCACACACATGATTCTTTTTTGTTATAATATCACACTAATCTGTTTTTTTCAACCACTTTCCCCGATCAATTTTACCACAGATCAAAAAATCATCATAAGCTCTCTCCTTTTTTTCTTATGAAATTTAACAATGATTTTTCATATATAAATAATCTTATCGATTGTATCACATGCATGAATTCACCCAACGACAAACATGGGCAAAAAAAGAGCCGTGAATCGAATCACGGCTTTCTTTTCTCGCAGAATTATATCAGTTTTCCTGCCCGTCCTGCGTCTTTTCCCAGAATCGGGTCCAAAAGGACACGCTTTTTGATGTTTCACTTTTATTATAGTAACAGTGACGTGTGTGGGGTTTTACATAGATGGTGTCTCCGGCTTTCAGTTCAAAAATTTCTCCGCCTATGTTTACCGTCAACTCCCCCTCCAGAACCGTGCCCACTTCTCCGAACTCGTGAGTCCACCATTCCTCACTGGTTTCAGATTGTCTTGGCAGTTCCGTATAGATAAAGGAGAGATTTTCGATACCAAAATCAATAGTTTCCATCCGGATATCCTGCTCTTCATCCAAGATGACTTCCCGGTCCTCTCTGCGGATTACGATACGCTCTTCTGCGTTTCTTTCCAGCAGATCACTAAGAGAGCTGTCAAACACATCGCATATTTTCTGTATATTCATCAGTGTGGGGCTGGTTATATTCCGTTCAATATTGCTCAGATACCCTGTCGAAAGACCTGTTTCCTTCGCAAGCTGCTGCAGCGTCATTTTCTTTGATTTTCGAAGGCTGCGAATACTGCTACCAATCTTATCCAGATTATCCAATCCTTATTCTCCCCTTCCTTTTTTGTCTTTTTTTCCATTATAACGAAAGAAACCGCAAATGTAAATCTATTACTTTTCCTGTCTTTTGAATTTTTACAATCTTTTTCTATTTTTCATGATTATAAAAATATTTTTCCCTTTTTCACCGCATTATTGACAAAGCTGCCCATACACGTTATGATGAGACTAATCAACAAAATGCTGTTTTGCATAAATTTTTTTTCGAACCACACATGTTTCAAGAAGATTTCAACAAGAATGGGAGGTTTTTTTATGAGCTACATTCCACGATTAAATTATGTAAGCAATGAAGAAATTGCCAAACTCCATCAGTATGGCGTTGACATTCTGAAAAAACTGGGTATGCGGGTAGAAGATCCCGCCGTACGCGATATGCTCTGTGAACATGGCTGTACGCAAAAAGACGACCGTGTATATTTCAGCGACTCACTGATCGAAGAGATGCTGAAAGCCCAGAAGGGAAAGGTCACCATGACCTCCCCCGTCACCGGCATGAAAAAAGAAATGGAAATTGGCAAAACCTTTGTCCACAGCACAGGCGGCGCTCCCTGGATCGCCGATATGAAAACCGGAAAAAGACGCAACGGTCTTCTGTCCGACCTGATAGACACCGTTCGTGTCATGAATCAGCTCCCGGAACTGGATCTTCCCTGTGCTCTGATTTATCCCAGTGAAGTCCCCTCTGAGATTACTCAGCTGCAGCAGACGGCGACTATGCTCCAGTATTCTCACAAACCGATTTATGGCCCTGGTATTTCTATCGCCAGCAATGCAAAATATATTGCCGAACTGTTTAAAATTTACGGCGGAGAAGATCAGACACACAATCCGATGGGTATGGTAGGCATCTCTCCGGAGTCTCCTCTGTTCCTGCCAAAGGAAATCACCGATACCATGGGATATATCATCCGTGCCGGTATTCCCACCAGTATCCTGTCCGCTCCCATGGGAGGCCTGACTTCGCCGCTTTCCGTAGCCGGTACCGTGGCCCAGTCCCATGCTGAGATTCTGGCCTTTGCCTGCGTAGCTTACCTGATGAATCCGGAATGCGTACTGTTCTACGGTTCCAGAACATTCTTTGCCAACATGAAGAACAGCCAGAGTATCCTGGGCCTTCCGGAGACCGGTATTTCCAGCGCATTGGCTGTGCAGCTGGCAAATTACTGCGGATTCCTGTCCGACGTATACGGTTTGTCCTGCACCAGCTGTGCAATGGACGAACAGGCCGGCTACGAAAAGATGATCAATGCGCTTCTGCCCGGACTGGCAGGCGCCACACTGATCACCGGTTTCGGAAGCACCGCCAGCGTTATGTGCTGCTCCTTAAGCCAGCTTGTTCTGGATAATGAGATGATGGCTATGATCCGCAAATCTCAGAAGCCTTTCACCATCAATGAAGAGGAACTGGGCATCGAAGCTCTGGGATACGTGGTAAATGACAATGAAACCTTCCTCGAGCAGGAACATACCATCGATCATCTGTACTCAGGAGAAATCTTCCAGCCTTCCATCGGCTTCGACAGCGTATGGGCCGACTGGATCAAGATGGGCGAGACACCGCTTACCGAGCACGCAGCAGACCGTGCAATGGAACTGATCAAAAACGATGAAATACCGGAAGTAAAACCGGAAATCACTGCAGAAGTGAATAAACTGATGGAAGCTGCGAAAAAAGATTTGCTGAAATAGTAATATTGAAAAGATCCCGTTGTGAAAAATATTCACAGCGGGATCTTTTTCTCTCATCTGGCCTGTATCTTTTTTTCATAATTGGCCATTTAAAACATGCCACATCTGTTATATACTGTCTTCAGAAATAAGCAGAACAAGGAGTGAGACTGATTATGGATCTGAAACTGAAAAAAATTATTATGACAGCATTGCTTGCCGCTCTCGCCTGTGTGGCCACCATGTCCATCCGGATCCCCACCCCGGGCACCCAGGGCTATATTCATCCCGGCGACGCCATCGTCATTTTATCCGGCGTCATCCTCGGCCCGGCTTACGGACTTCTGGCAGGAGGCATCGGTTCCGCCCTGGCGGATCTGCTGGGCGGCTACTTTATCTATGTGCCGATTACCTTTGCTGTCAAAGGAATGATTGCTTTTGTATGCGGCCTTATTTACCGGCATGCCTCCCCGGACGGCAGACTGCATCACAGCGCGGTTGCCCTGGGAGGAATTGTGGACATTCTGTTCGTAGCCGGAGGGTATTTTCTGTGTGAGGCCGTTCTCTACGGACCTGCAGGAGCGGCGGCCAGCGTTTTGCCCAACCTCATACAGGGTGTCAGCGGACTGGCTATCTCCCTGCTTCTGTATCCGGTACTGATGAAAATCCCCAATGTCCGAAGCGTCATGATGGAACTGAAACATGCCAAACACTGAACGTAGGTAAAGAGCCTGATTGAAAGGAAGTTAAAATCCTTTCAGTCAGGCTCTTTTTCTTCTGATCTATCAGATTCTGATTCCATCATTTTCGATTTCCTCTATCTGTCCGGCGCTGGTTATGTCTTCCATACGCAGAAGCCGTATCTGAAGATCCGGCCATCTGTCCTGCAGCCGCTTTTGCACTTCTTCTTTTTTGCGGATTCCTTCTGCGACAATCTCCAGTCTGATGCAGCCGGATCCAGGATCAGTCCGTGAACTTAAAAGTATCACCTTTCCGGCTCCCAACTCTCTCAATTCTTTTCCCAGCTGCTGATACGTATCCTTTATTTCTTTCTGATCCATACTTTTTTCCTCACAGAGATGCAAGACGAATATCGCGGACCGCATCCTGAAGTATGCCGTCCACATCCGCTCCCACAATATCCAGGTTTTCCGCCTTGAAACACAGGACGTCCGGTATCCCGTAAAAAGTGCCGGCAAGGGATTTCACATAATCATACCCGAGATTCTGATTCCCGACCGGTCCGCCCGCCGTCGTCACATAGATAATGCGTTTTGCACGGCACAGCCCCTCCGGAATTCCTTCAGGCGTATATTGAAATGTTACCCCGGTAACGGTCACATGTTCCAGATATATCCGCAGAACTGATGGAAAAGCCAGATCCCAGTAGGGCGCCGCAATGACAATATCATCAGCTGCGGCAAACTGTCCGGCATAGCGGAACATGGGATCGGAAAAATTTCTTTCCTGAAGTAGCCGGTTCCTTTTCTCCAGCAGTTCCAGATCCAGCGCAGGAATATTTTCCTGAAAAAGGCACACTTCCTCTTTCTTCCCGTTCAGCTTTTTCAGTACTTCCTGTGCCAGCCGGTATGTCCGTGACTCCGGCCTGACACAGGCGTTGATAAACAATATATTTTCCATATCAGATTCCAGCCTGTTTCAAAAGCTCCGGTACTTTGGATTCCCATCCAAGCGCCATGATATGGACGCCCTGACAGTAGGGACGGCATTCTTTGATAATCCGTGCGGCAATCTCCACACCGGTGATCCCCGCCTTGGTTCTCTCCTTATCTTTCGCCAGTTCCTCGATCATCTCATCGGGAACATGGATACCGGCAACGTTATTATTCATGAATTTCGCCATACCGGCAGATTTGGGAATAATAATGCCCACCTGAACCGGTTTGCCGAACTCTTTTGCCTTTTCCATAAATTTAATGAACTTCTCCGGCTCAAAGACAGCCTGCGTCTGGAAATAATCCGCGCCCGCGCGTACTTTACGCTCCATTTTCGCCAGCTGCGCATCAACCGAATCACTGCAGGGCGATACGACGGCTCCTTTGGCAAATTTGGGCGGTTCTCCAACCAGTTCATTTCCGCCCAGATCCACGCCGGATTCCAGTCTGGTGACCGCGTGAATCAGTGAAACGGAATCCAGATCAAACACCGGTTTGGCCTGTGGATGATCGCCCAGCTTGGTATGATCGCCGGTCAGAAGAAGCAGGTTCTCGATTCCAAACATTGCCGCGCTTAAAAGATCCGACTGCAGCGCAATCCGGTTTCTGTCACGGCAGGTCAGCTGATAGATCGGTGTCAGACCTTCGTCTTTCAGCGCTTTGCACATTGCCAGGGAACCCAGACGCATAACGGAAGACTGATTATCTGTCACATTGACAGCCGTAATATCGCTCAAATACGTTTTGGCTTCTTCCAGCAGGTGCTCCACATGAAATCCCTTTGGCGGGCCAACTTCCGCAGATACAACAAATTCACCACGTTCAAATAATTCCGTAATTTTCATTCTATCTTACTCCTATCTATTTTTAAGAAACTTCGTCATCCGTTGCAAAGTTGTGCACCTGAACAGGGCTTTTTAAGACGTCCAGACGTCCCAGCTGTTCCAGACGCCGGTAGATGCGTTCCCAGCCGCATTCCATATCGCTGTCCACTTCGCATCTGCCGTTTTTGGTACCTCCGCAGGGTCCGTTTACCAGACTCTTGGAACAGGCGGTGATGGGGCAGATTCCCCCTGTCAGGTTCAGATAGCACTCTCCGCACTGATCGCACTGATATTCCAGCGGCGTCACTCCCTGGAATCCCGGAAGCGGATACGTATCGCAGGCAGCATATACCTTTTTCTCTTCCAGATATCCAGCCACCGTCTGCACACCTACGCCGCAGGAAAATACCAGTATCACATCGGCCTCTTCCAGCGCCTTTTTATGCTTTGAAAGACGAAGCTCAAGGTTTTCCGGATTACATATGTAATCGGTGGTGAGAATCCCGGTCACCTCTCCTTTTGCAGCCAGTTCCTTTTGCAGGCTTACTGCTTCTTTTTCCGGGAAATGAACTTCTTTACACCCCAGGCAATTGATGATGAACACCTTTTGTCCATCTGCCAGTGATTCGATCGTTTCTCTGGATTTCAATTCAGTAATCAACATATCACTTCATCCCCCTTACTTCATTTTTCCCGGCTTTGATTTTGTCAACCAGCGGAATCTTGGAGGAACAGATATATTCACAGCATCTGCACTCGATACAGTCCATCACGTTTTTCTCTTTCATTCCCTGCCAGTTCTTTTCATCGGCAAATTTAGCAAAATACAAAGGAGAAAGCTCCATAGGACAGACATCCATGCATCGGCCGCATTTGATACAGGGCTGCTCTTTCGTATGATCCGTATCGACGACAATGATGCCGTTGGACCCTTTCATGATGGGAACATTGGTATCGGAAAGGACAAATCCCATCATCGGGCCTCCTGCCTTTACCGTAACCTCGCCGTCTCCTGTCACACCGCCGCAGTAATCGATCAGATCTTTTGTGTTGGTACCGATCTTTACGATATAATTGCCCGGATTTTTCAGTCTTTCCCCGGTCACCGTTACCACACGCTCTATCAGTGGCATGCCTTTTTGAATGGCATCGGCGATGGCTTTCGTGGTGCTGATATTGCTGACAACACATCCCACATCCGCCGGCAGTCCGCCCCTTGGAACCTGTCTGCCTGTCACACGCTTGATCAGCATCTTCTCAGCGCCCTGGGGATACTTCGTTTTCGCCGCGACCACTTCCATATTGCTGCAGCCGGCCGTCTTCTCCTGCATAAGGGCGATGGCATCCGGTTTGTTGTCCTCAATGACAATCACGCCTTTTTTGGCGCCAACCGCTTTGATAATCATCCTGAGACCGAAAATCACATCGTCGGCATACTCCAGAAGAACCCGGTGATCTGCCGTCAAAAGAGGCTCACACTCACAGCCGTTTAAAAGAATCGTATCCACCGGTTTTGCCGGTTTTAATTTCACCGCTGTCGGGAATCCGGCGCCTCCCATGCCTACGATTCCCGCATTTTTAATTATTTCCACAATCTCGTCAGGAGTCAGACTGTCTGCATCTTCACGGGGCTGCACAGATTCATGGAGCGTGTTCTTTCCATCTGAACGGATGATGACAGACAGACACTCTCCTCTCGTGGCATGGGGACGGTTTTCAATGGCCGTCACCGTTCCGCTGACGCTGGAATGTACAAACCCGCTGATAAAGGCTGCAGGTTCGCCGATCACCTGGCCCACTTTCACCGTATCTCCCACCTGCACCGTCGGATTGGCCGGCGCTCCTGCATGCATGGAAAGAGGGATCACCACTTCCTTGGGATCCGGGAACCGTTTCAGAGCCAGATGCTCTGTGAATTCTTTGCGCTCCGACGGATGCACGCCGCCGTAATAACCGTCCAGACGGTTCTCACGGACAGACTTCACATAGTCATGGATTACCTTATAATTTACCTTGGAATAATCTCTAAGCTGCACCGGCTGATTCAAAAACTCTTCCAGCCGTCCCTGCTTTTCCAGCCTGCGGTATATCTTTTCCCATGCACAATCCTTGCTGCTGTCCACTTCGCATTTTCCGTCTTTAGCGCCGCCGCACTGCCCGTTCACCAGACTCTTGGAACAGTCAACCACCGGACAGATACCGCCTGTTATATTCAGAAAACACTGGGCGCAGGCATCACACTTTTTCTGTGTCAGAGCCATTCCGTGGAATCCTCTGTAATTCAGAGAATTACTGGCCGCATATACGGGTTTTTCCGCCAGATCCGCGACGGTCTGGATCCCCAGCCCGCAGGAAATTACGAAAATATTTTCCGTATCCTGAGGAATCAGATCTTTTAGCTTCTTTTCTGTCTGAATCTTATTGCACAGAAAATCAATCCTGGCGCTGCCGACAACCGTTTTTTTGTTCTCCCCGGCTATTTTTTCAAATTCGCCGCATTCCGGCTCGTCAACGGTTTCAAATTCTTTGAAACACTTATTGCAGGCAATGATGAACAGATTGTCTTTATCCGCCAGTACGGAAGTCAGTTCATCGACTTTTTTTAACCTGAACTTGGTATAATTTTCCAATTGCTCACCTTCCTTATCATTTAGATTATCATTCATCAGATGTATCTAACATACCACATTTCCGGCGGATTATCCAGTATTAGAGTCCTTTGTATCGTAATAAATGCACAATTATTTTGTTTTTCTCCTTCTGTATACTGACAATTTTCCCAAAACCACCAATATATAAAAATTTAATTTTTTACTCCAGCGCGCTTTTTATTTTTCGTTTGCGCTGCATTCTTCTTTCGTTGCGATTGGCAAAGGCTTTCGCCCTGGCTCTTAGAAGAATTTCTCTCCCTTTTGGATTACGCGTATAGACAAGGTAAGCGTTTCCCAGAAAGGATTTCATGATACGCAAAAAGAATTCTGCCTTTTCCCTGCTTCCCGCAAAAACTTTCGGCACGCAGTAATATCGTCTGGGAAATTTCCCCTTTCTTCCCTGACAGAGCAGATAGCGCTGATTGTCCACCGGCGAGAGCAGTTCCTCCAGCGCATCGGCAAATAAGGCTTTCTCTTTTTTTGTTCCTCCCTTCAGCCAGGCAGCAAAGAAAATCCCCTCTCCCTCTTCCGTCATCACCTCGCTGTCAGAGGTAATCTGTCCGTCCTCCCGCAGCGCCCGATGCACGCCCTTCGCGGCAGTTCTGAAAAAACGCATGGGCGTGCAGATCCGCAAAATCTTCCTGGCGATCGAGAGAAACAGCAGGAAAAACAATACGGTACCCAGATAGAATCCAATATTTTCAGCCGTCCCGACAGAACGTGTCAGACTGACAGCCACATTGATCAGCTCCCCTGACAGGAGCAAAAGCTGCAGCGCCAGCAGATGAAGGAACGTCACTCCTGTCTTCAGATACTCCCGGTCGGCCTGTACCTGGTCGGCATCTTCCATCTGTTCATAAAGACTGACCGCTTTTTTCCAGTCTGCAGCCACTTTTCCCCGGTTCGCCGCACGTACTGCCATCTCTTCATTGATTTCCTCCACATGACGCCGCTTCCATGGCGGTCTGACGATGGTCAGACGGTCTGTTCCGTTTTCTATGGTCTGTCCGCTGTAGGAAAGTCCCATAATTCCCTCCATCCGCCGCTGTAGCGTATGGAAATCTTCCGTCAGTTCCGGATTCTTTTCTCCGAGAAGGCGCTTTTCTTTTTTCTCCCGGGAACCGGCCAGGCAGACCAGATGCCAGATATTGCTTACCTTGTCCGGCGTCTGATCATCGGTGCGGATGGCGCGCCCGCGCATCTGATTGCCCAGCACAAAGGAACCGACAAAGCTGGCCATAATAAGAGAATTGATACAGGGAGCGTCCCATCCTTCTCCCAGCAGTGATTTTGTCCCCACCAGAATCTGGAACCATCCTTCTTCAAATAATCTGGTCATAACCCTGGTATAAATCTGCAGTTTTCCTCCCATGACTGCTTCGCTGTATCCCAGCGTCCTGCCGGCGTCATCCTTCAGAGGACGAAGCGACGCTTTAAGGGAGGGCGACTCTTTTTTCACTTCCCGGCAGAAGGCTTCTTTCGCCGTATCCGGGATCACCATCAGACTGCCGCACATGACGCCCAGTTTCCATTGTTTTTCCTGCCGGCGCAGAAGTTCAAAAACCGGCAGCACTCCGATAGACTGAATATCCCTGCTTTCATTCCCCAGGGACGAACGGTACTCTTTGCGGATATAGTCCGTAAGGATCAGCATCCGCAGATCTTCTCCCATGGCGCCGTATTCCACATCGGCAATTCTGCAGATACTTTCCAGCTTTCCCCGGCTGTTGATAAACAGCTTTTCCACCTTATCATTGACCAGGTAATTCACTTTCCTTTGATGGATCAGCCCTGCCGCCTTCAGCCTGCGTTCCAGATCTTCCCGGTATGTTCCGGAACATGAATACTCCTCTTTGTCCTCAAAAAGAAACCCCTGCAGCAAAATCCCCATCCATCGCTCTGACATCGGCGGAAGTTCTTTCACCGTCAGCACTTTCATCCACCGCCCGTCAAAGGGAATCTCCTTCTCCTTGCAGTAAATCAAAAGCGCCGACAGATAGGCCGGGTTTTCCAGCATGGAATCACAGCTGTTTTCATAATCGTTCAGCGCTTTATGGGAGGCAGCCGCCATTTGGAAACCTGCGTCCTCCATCAGATTTAGAAAGGCCTCTTCTGCCGCCTGATGAAAGACCCGGATTTCCTTTTCTTCTTCCCTCGTGGGGTAATTAAACCACACGTAATCCTGATGGGGACACAGACTGCCCTCCTTGACAAGTTCCGGTATGGTAATCTCGGCATCGATAGGTCCGCACATGGCCAGATACCGTTCCCACTGCGCCGGTGTGGAATCATAAGGAGGCGTGGCGGTGAGAGAGACCACCGTCACGCCTTCCATCTCTTTCATAAAATTTTCCAGGGCTTTCCACCATTCGCTTTTCAGATGATGGCATTCATCCAGGCAGACCGTACCGATTCCCGCCTCTTTTATCTTTTGAACAAAGGGAAAATCAGAAAAATCCACTTCCTCTTTATCGGCCCCGTCCGCATCTTCCTCCACACCGCTTCCCCTGGTCATACCGAAAAAAAGCGTCTGATAAGTCAAAGAGGTGATCAGGCCCGGTCTTCGGATATCATGGGACAGCAGCCCCTCTTCCTCCCTATGCAAAAAAGATTCCCGGATCCTTTCCAGCCACTGCTGCCGGATGACGATCCGCGGCGACAGGATCAGACAGGGTTTTCCGATTCTGCGAATCAATTCGATCCCCAAAGTGGTTTTCCCAGCCCCGGGCGCCGCCACGATGTGTACTTTTCCGTCCTGCAGGTACATTTCTGCCTGATCCAGTACTCTTTTTTGATAATTTCTCCATGTCCCCTTAAATGAAAGGACATCGTCGTATCTATTTTCCATTTTTCCCGCTCCCGCCCGCTTAAAATTTTATACTTCTGAGTGCAGGATAAATCATTTTCTTGCGCCTTGTCAAGAGAAGGATTTTGCCTATTTCAGCAAACCTCCAGCCTTACTTTTCCGCCGGAGGAAATTTCCAGCTCCCGCTCCTGCTCTTTTAGATAGATTCTGGTGGTGAACACCGTCTCTCCTTCGTTCAGATACAGTTCCACGATGGAACTGTCGATGAGCAGCAGCAGCTGATCCGTGTCCTTTCTGGTCCGTCCGACACGGACGCCTCTTCCTCCGCCGCAGGGCGCGGGCTCCCCCTTTTCACCCAGGAAAGAAAGCTCTGTCCGGTTTCCTCTTATGGTAATCGTCAGCGCATTTAATCCCCTTCCGATCCGGATGATCTGGTCTTTTCCGCCGATTTCAGAGATGGAAAGCTTCACTGTCTTTTGTCCCCAGTAATATCTCCCCTTCGGAATGGGCTGCATTTCCCACCCCAGGCTGTCCAGCTCCTTTACCGGCATACGGTAAATCTTTCCCTCCCGGAAAGTAAGCTGTGCAGGCAGCGTCAGACAGTGCTGCCAGCCATTTTCCACCGACAGATTACGGTGTGTCGTTTCCGTATCCGGCACGCCGCACCATCCGATGAGAATCCTCCTGCCGTCTTCTGCCAAAAAGGTCTGGGGCGCATAGAAATCAAATCCCATATCCCATTCCCGGAACGTATCTTTTATCTCATTTCCTTCTTCCAAAAAGGAATAGCCGGACTGATATCTGTTCTGAAACCGTTCCTCTTCTTGCGCCAGTCCCTGGGGGCAGAAAGAAAGCACCTTTTTTCCGTCCAGAGAAAAGATGTCCGGACATTCCCACATATATCCAAAGGGCTGATCCGGCACGACGGCACGCTTTAGTTTCCAGTTCTTTTTGTCTTCAGACGTATACAGCAGCAGGCCTCCCCTGTCTTGCCTGCCGCCCTTTTCATCCTGTCCGCGGGCCCTTGCTCCCAGTACCATGTAATACCGGTTATGCTCTTTCCACACCTTGGGATCCCTCACGTGGGCAGTCATGTTCCGGGGATAGTCCTCCATTCCCAGAACCTTTTCCTTATCCGACATGTGAAACCCATCGGTTGATTCCACCATCAGCTGCGTGGAGATACGGCCGTCATCGATATAATCATAGTCGCCCGGAAGTTTGACATTCCCTGTATAAAACAGATACATCTTCCCATCCTCAATCAGCGCCGAGCCGGAATAAACGCCGCTTTCATCCTCCGGGGTATCGGCAGTCAGAACCGGCTCCCCGTAGGTCCAGTGCAGAAGATCTCGGCTGGTGCAATGTCCCCAGTATCCTCCGCCTCCGTGCACATTCAGGGGAGAATATTGAAAATATGCGTGAAACACGCCCTGGAACTGGCATAATCCATTGGGATCATTAATCCAGCCCACCGGCGGCATAATATGATATCTGGTACGAAAAGGACAACTTTCCACTGTCCTTTTCATCCTTTCCAGTTCCTCCCTCGCTTTCAAAAATCCATATTTCATACGATCTCCTTTACCTGCCCAGCAGAGCGATTCTCTCTCCCGGCTCCACTGCTTTTTCCGGTTCCCTTGTAACGTTTCGTCCATCCGCCAGTTCCGCAAAAATCATGCAGACGGCCGTATCGTATCCTTCTTTTTTCACACCGGCGAAATCCACATCCATGATGCAGTCGCCCTTTTTCACTTCCTGTCCCGTTTCCACATGCACGCTGAAATATTTTCCGCCCAGCTGCACCGTATCGATTCCCACATGAAGCAAAATGCCGTTTCCGGCTTTCGTGCGCAGCGTAACCGCATGCTTCGTATCGGCGACCATCTCCACCACCGCATCTGCCGGCGCGTAGATTTTATTGTCTGAGGGAAGGATCGCCACGCCTTCTCCCAGGATATTCTGCGCAAAAGTAAGATCGTTGACCTTTTCGATTCCGATGTAGTCACCTTTTACAAAGGCCGCAATCTCTTCTGCGCCTCCCTCTTCCGTCTGTAAAACCGGCTCTGGTTCCTTTGCAGCCGGCTGAGCCGCTGGAATCGCTGCCGATACCGCATTTCCTTCTTCGACAGCTGCCTTCCTGCGAAAAACTATACCCAGCAGAAAAGCAAAGAGAAATCCCGATACCACCGCTGCCACATGGGCGATCACGTAATTAAGATATCCATTGTGCGCCGGATCCGCCAGGGCAATGCCGGGAACTACCGTAGTGCCAAAGCCTAAAGCCGCCAGATTCGTCATATACACAATCACGCCTCCGACAGCGCCTCCGATACAACCGCCGATCAGCGGATAACGGTATCTTAAGTTTACACCGAATAAAGCCGGTTCCGTGATGCCAAACAGTACAGAGATAAAGCTGGGAATACAAAGTTCTTTCGCTCTGGCATCTTTTAGATGACCCGCCAGATAACCCAGCACTGCGCCGCCCTGGGCGATGATCGCCACCGACATCAGGGGGTTAAGGAAGTTTCTTCCCGTATCCACCAAAAGCTGGGATTCAATGGCGCCAAACACATGGTGGAGCCCGGTGATAACGATCAGCTGCTGCACTCCGGAAAATACCGCGTAACCCAAAGCGCCAAGATTCTGTGTCATCCATACCAGAGCCGCCGTGATGCCGGAAGCCAGTCCTCTTCCCACTGGACCGATAATTATAAACAGCAGGAATGAGCTGACCAGCGTAGTCAGAAGGGGGGATACCAAAAGGCGAATCACTTCCGGCACCTTCTTTTCAAAGAAAATATCCAGCTTTGCTGTCACCACGCCGATAAGCAGCGCGACGATAATACCGCCCTGGAAGCCGACCAGTTCCACTGGAAGGCCGAAGATGTGCAGCACCGTCACATCCACAGTCCCCTGAGCCGCAGCATAGGCATCCGCCAGACTGCCGGAAAGCATGATACAGCCCATGACGATTCCCATGATGGGCCGCCCGCCGAACCGTTTCACCGTACTGTAAGCCACACACAGCGGCAGAAATCCAAAGATTGCTCCGGAGGCAATGTTAATCAGAGTCGAAATTCCATACAGGGTGTCATTGTTTTCCACAAACTCCAGATTTCCCAGCACACTGGACAGGCCGGTCAGCAGCGCTGCTGCCAGTATACCCGGCATGATTTCGATAAATACATCCGACAGCGCTTTTACCGCTCGCTGAAGAGGATTCATCCTTTTATTTGCTTTCGTTTTCAGATCCCCCAGACTCATGCTGTCCATGTGGATGGACTCGGCGAGAATCTGACATACATCGTTGACCAGTCCTGCGCCAAAGATGATCTGCAGCTGATCGCCGGCTACAAACACACCTTTGACCAGATCCACACGTTCGATGGCCGCCGTATCGGCCTTATCATTATCCTCCAGTACCAGCCTAAGTCTCGTAGCGCAGTGGGCCACACCGAGGATATTGTCTCTTCCCCCTGCAAGTCTTACGATTTCCGAGGCGATTTTCTCATAACGCTGCTTTTTTTCAGCATCCATTTTTTGCTACCTCCCGTTTCATAACATTCTTTTGTCACAGCAACTTTTCTTTTTTACCGCGGTATGGACAACTGCTGTTTGCTTTGTCCTTGTAATTATTATTATACTGAAATATAATGAAAGTAATATAGACATATGTTGTTTAACTATAAAGATTTGTTGGGAGAAAAAAGAGAATGAAAGACTATATATTTTCCAATGATTTTTCCAGGAATCTGGACGCCATGATCTATACCTGCGGAAATGAAACCTGCGCTCCTTCCCACAGCTACGGGCCGGTGGTTCGCAGCGGTTATCTGATCCACTATATTCTGTCCGGAAAAGGAATTTACAAAACAGACGGACATATCTATCATCTGTCCGAAGGAGACGCTTTTTTGATCCGCCCCAACACCTTGATCTACTACGAGGCGGACCGCTACCGCCCCTGGACCTACACCTGGATCGGCTTTCAGGGCATTAAGATGGACGAATATTTCCGCCGCACCTCCCTTCTGGAAGAACCATGCTTCCACTACGGCAAAGACGACCGGGTAAGGCTGTGTCATGAAAAAATGTTTGAAGCTTACAATCTTCCGGAAAACCGCGATCTGATGATGAACAGTATCCTGTACGAGTATCTTTATCTGCTGGCCAGCAAATTCCCCCGCAAGACCATCCCCATCCAGGAAAAGAAGATCTCCTATGTGGAAGAAGCCCTGCGGTATATGGAGAGCAACTACGCCGATTCTGTCAATATCCAGGTTATCGCCGACTATCTGAACATTGAACGGACGTATCTCTACCGTCTTTTCAAGGATATCACCGGCGTCTCCCCCCAGGAATATCTGCTGGATTACCGCATCCGCCGGGCCTGCACCCTTCTGCGGGAGACCTCCCTTCCGGTGGGAGACATCGCCCGCTCCGTTGGGTACCACGACGCCATGTATTTTTCCCGGCTTTTTCACCAGAAAAAAAACTGTACTCCCACCCGGTACCGTAAGGAACATATCAAAGACAGGAAAGGAAATTAGCTATGGAAAATTCGTATATTTTAAAAGCCAGAGGGCGCCAGTTCTCGGAACTGTATCTTTGTTTCTGCGGTTATCAGGAATGCGCGCCCGGATATGCCTTTGGGCCTGCGGTCCGGTCCAACTACGTGATCCATTATATTCTGAAAGGGAAAGGAATTTACCGTGCGGAAGGCGCCTCCTATACGCTGGAAGCGGGACAGGGATTTCTCATCCGCCCGGATGTCCAGACCTTTTACCAGGCCGACGAGGCGGATCCCTGGTCCTATCTGTGGATCGGTTTTGACGGCAGCAGGACGGCGGAGTATCTGGCCGGCCTGGGGCTTGGAGAAAACCAGCTCACCTACCGCAGCAGCAAAGGAAACCAGCTGTACAGGATCGTCCGCGATATGCTGAAGCACAACACCTACACCACCGCCAATCAGTTCATGCTGGAAAGTCTGCTTTACGCTTTTTTCAGCGCCTTATCAGAGGATCTGGATGTGGTATCCGTTTCCGGCCGATCGGACGGCAGTCTCTACGTGCGTAAGGCTGTGGAATTTATCCAGACCAATTACGCCAACCCTATCCGTGTCACAGACATCGCAGATTACGTGTGCATCAACCGCAGCTACCTATACACTCTTTTTCGCAAAGAACTGCATATGTCGCCGCAGGAATACCTGTCCAATTACCGGCTCACAAGGGCTTCCGAACTTTTGATCGTCACGGACCTTTCCGTGGAGAGCGTGGCTTTCTCCTGCGGATACAGCGATCCCCTGGTATTTTCCAAGGCTTTTAAAGCAAAAACCGGACAGACCCCCTCCCGCTACCGCAGCAGACCCTGAGGGTAAGCAGATGAGTTAACATTTTGACTGTCTGTTTTAACATCCGTGCCTGTTATCTTGATTTTCTGTGTTTATACTGTTTCTGTAGATTAACCGACGATGTGCGGCATCCCGCCTTTGCCGCAGGAAAAGGAGACAGAATATGAGTATTGTATATTACGAAAGCACCGGCACTTTTCATCTTTATAACGACAAAATCAGCTATATTATGATGATTCTTCCCAACGGCCAGATGGGACAGCTGTATTTCGGGAAGAAAGTTCATCTTAGAGAGGACTATTCCTATCTTCTGGAAATGGTCTCCCGATCTATGACCTCTTATGTATTTGAAAATGAGCGAACATTATCACTGGAACACATCAAACAGGAATACGGTGTGTACGGTTCTTCTGACTACCGCCTCCCCGCTGTGGAGATTCTGCAGGATAACGGAAGCCGTATCTGCGATTTTGTCTACCGGACTCACCGGATTATCGGCGGCAAACCAAAACTGGAAGGCCTTCCCGCTACTTACACCGAAAAAGATGACGAAGCGCAGACGTTGATCCTGACTTTACAGGATCCGATCACAGGCGTGGAACTGGAACTTTTCTACACCATCTTCTCCAGGGGCGGCATCCTTGCCAGAAGCGCCCGTTTCGTCAATGGGGGAACCGAAACCGTACATCTTTTGAAAGCCATGAGTCTCTGTCTGGATCTTCCGGACTGTGACTATGACTGGATTCAGTTTTCCGGAGCATGGGCCAGGGAACGCCATCCCAGGATGCGCCGTCTGGAACAGGGCATCCAGTCGGTGGGCAGCATGCGGGGTCATTCCTCCCATGAGCACAATCCTTTTCTGATCCTGAAACGTCCCTCAGCCGATGAAAATCAGGGCGAGGTCATCGGATTTTCCCTGATTTACAGCGGAAACTTCATCGCTCAGGCGGAAGTGGATACCCATGACACCACCCGCGTCCTCCTGGGTATTCATCCGGAATGGTTTGACTGGAAACTGGATCCGGGAGAATCTTTTCAGACGCCGGAGGCGGTAATGGTCTACAGCGGCAGCGGATTAAACCACATGAGCCAGACCTTTCACCGCCTGTATCGGGAGCGGCTGGCCCGCGGTTACTGGCGCGACCGGGTGCGTCCGATCCTGATCAACAACTGGGAAGCCACCTACTTTGATTTTACAGAAGAAAAAATCCTGAAGCTGGCCCGCAAGGCGGCAGACGCAGGAATTGAACTGTTCGTCCTGGACGACGGCTGGTTCGGAGAACGCTCCAGCGACCGCGCCGGACTGGGAGACTGGGTCGTAAACCGAGACCGTCTGCCTGACGGAATCCCCGGACTGGCATCCAGAATCCATGAAATGGGTATGAAATTCGGTATCTGGATAGAACCGGAAATGGTCAATAAAGATTCCGATCTCTACCGGGAACACCCCGACTGGATCCTGACGGTACCAAACCGGAATCAGACCCACGGCCGGTATCAGCATGTGCTGGATTTTTCCCGCAAAGAAGTGGTGGATACCATTTTCCAGATGATAAGCGATATCCTAAAAGACGGCAGCGTCACTTATGTGAAATGGGATATGAACCGCAGCATCACCGAATGCTGGTCCGCCGCCCTGCCTGCCGACCGGCAGGGAGAGGTGTTCCACCGGTATATTCTGGGCGTGTACGATCTCTATGAGCGTCTCACATCCACCTTCCCCCAGGTGCTGTTCGAATCCTGCGCCAGCGGCGGCGGACGTTTCGATCCCGGGCTTTTGTATTACGCTCCCCAGGGATGGACCAGCGATGATACGGATGCCATCGAACGTCTGAAGATTCAGTATGGGACCTCTTTTTGTTATCCGGTAAGCTCCATGGGCGCCCACGTATCCACCTCCCCCAACCACCAGGTGGGACGCGCGACACCCTTAAGCACCAGAGCCAATGTGGCATGTTTCGGAACTTCCGGTTACGAGATGGATCTGAATCGGCTCAGTGAACGCGAACTGGCCGAAATCAAGGATCAGGTAACTTTTATGAAAAAATGGCGCCGCCTGCTGCAGTATGGGACGTTCTTCCGGCTAAAGAGCCCCTTTGATGGAAACATCGCATCATGGATGACTGTCAGCGATGACCGCAGCCAGGCTATCGTGGGCTGGTACCGGATCTTAAATTCCGTCAACCCGCCCTACACCCGGATGAAATTGGCAGGACTGGATCCTGACCGTCTTTATAAAGTCAGCAAAGATAGCGTCTTCCTGGGTGAATTCTACGGCGACGAATTAATGAATGTGGGACTGATCACCAGCGATGCCTGTTCCGGCGAATCACCGGACGCTCCCGACGCCAGCCATGATTTTGAATCAAGGATTTATATTCTGGAGTGACAAAAATCTCCCTGGTATGCAAAGTACGCTATTCCACAAATGATCGGTCTGGTATTTAACTCTGTCTATATGATCGTAGACGGAGTTTTTATTGGAAACGTACTGGGCCGGGACTCAATGGCCGCTGCGGCAGTAGCTGTGCCATTGATCGAAATTTTGATCGCTGTTTCCATGGCGGTTGCATCAGGAGCAGGCATTATCATTTCCGGACAGCTTGCCCGAAACGAAAAAGAAAAGGCGTTGCAGGTGTTTGATACGGCACTCATATGTGCAGGTATTATCAGCATTCTAATCGCCGTATTTGGTAATTTGTTTATCCATCCTTTAACACAGCTTTTGGGTTCGACACCACAGATACACGGCGAAGCCACAGAATACATCCGCTATATTGTATCCTTCTCTCCATTTCTCATATTTAGCTTCCTGTTAAGCGGACTTGTGAGAAATGATGACAGTCCTAAACTGGCAATGTTTGCTTTGGCTTTTGGCTCTGTCTCCAACATTGTGCTGGACTATGTATTTATGTGCCCCCTGAACATGGGGATCGGAGGCGCGGCTCTGGCAACGGCTATCGGTCCGGTTTTCAGCGTTTTAATCATGCTCCCACATTTTTTATTGAAGAAGGGGAATTTGTATTTTGCCGTTCCAAAGCTCCGGCTTCCAACTGTACGGAATATTTTTACGCTTGGTTTTCCGTCCTTTATTATGGAGTTTACCATTGGAATCATTACATTTGTATATAATATCGCCATCGTAAAACATGGATACGGAGAAATTGGTCTGGCGGCTTATTTGCTGATTGGCTATCTGATGCTTATTATCCTTACTCTGTTTCTTGGGATGGCAGAAGGACTGCAGCCTGTCTTCAGCTATTTCACCGGTTCAGGCGAAACAGACCGCTGTAATGACATGCGCCGCTTTGCCACAAAAGTGTTTTTAGCCATAGGAATTGTATGTTACCTCTTAATTGTTCTGTTCTCCAAATCTTTCTTTTCCATCTTCAATCCCGGAGATACAGAATTAATTGCCTTTACTGTTGATAAAAGTATGTGGTATTTTTGCGCCTTTTTCCTCGCTGGGTATAATATCCTGATGATTTCATTCTGGCAGTCAACGCGATATACCGCAAAAGCTTTGGCTGTTTCCCTGAGCCGGAGTGTGATTTTCCTGCCGCTCCTTGTACTGATTTTGCCGCACATTTTCGGGGGGAGCATTATATGGCTTTGTCATTCCCTCAGCGAATCTGTAACCGCATGTGTTGCCGTTATATTACTGATAAAAAGCAAAAAATGTATTACGAATAAAGCGGTGGAAGGGAAAACGGAAGGCGGCTGGCAGAACATTTGCATTTCGCGTATTACGACCAGGAAATTGTAAAAGAAATTGCAAAACGGACAGATATGGCAGAAGAATACATAAGAAGCATAGAGGAACGCCAGCCGCTCCCACTTCTTCCAATTACTATAGGACGGACATTCACTCGCCCCTCTGATATCATTACGGATCAAGCCCAGACGGTCTATGCGGAACAGAGCAAAGTTATCCGGGAAATGGCGCAAAAATCTGATTGTGTGATTGTTGGACGTTGTGCAGATTATGTGCTGCGGGAATTATCACCATTTCGTCTGTTTATTTATGCAGATGTAAAAGCAAAAATAGAAAGATGCTGTAAAAAGAGCCAGGGACAGGATCGGCTCAATGGCCAGGAACTGCAAAGAAAAATTTCTGCCATTTGAACTGTATTAGACAAAAGACCGCACCGGTCAGCCGGTGCGGTCTTACTATTGCATTATATCGCTTAATTTTAATATTATTAGAACTTCCCAGCCTTGGCAGCTTCCTCAATGGAAACGGCAACAGCGACTGTCATACCAACCATGGGGTTGTTTCCTGCTCCGATCAGACCCATCATCTCCACATGAGCCGGTACGGAAGAAGAACCTGCAAACTGAGCGTCAGAATGCATACGGCCCAGTGTATCTGTCATACCGTAGGAAGCGGGGCCTGCCGCCATGTTGTCCGGATGAAGGGTACGTCCTGTACCGCCGCCGGATGCTACAGAGAAATATTTCTTTCCTGCTTCCACGCACTCTTTCTTATATGTACCTGCCACCGGATGCTGGAAACGGGTGGGGTTGGTGGAGTTTCCGGTGATGGAAACGTCTACTCCCTCTTTCCACATGATCGCCACGCCTTCTCTTACGTCGTTGGCGCCGTAGCAGTTAACTTTTGCGCGGGGACCGTCGGAGTAAGGTTTGCGGAATACTTCTTTCAGTTCTCCCGTATAATAGTCGTAGTCTGTTTCCACATAGGTAAATCCGTTGATACGGGCAATGATCTGAGCGGCGTCTTTTCCAAGACCGTTCAGGATAACACGCAGCGGTTTCTGACGAACCTTGTTGGCTTTCTCTGCGATACCGATCGCGCCCTCTGCAGCGGCAAAGGACTCATGACCTGCCAGGAAACAGAAGCAGTCTGTCTCTTCCTCCAGCAGCATCTTGCCCAGATTTCCATGGCCCAGACCTACCTTACGCTGATCGGCTACAGAACCGGGGATACAAAATGCCTGCAGTCCTTCTCCGATGGCGGCTGCTGCATCTGCGGCACGTCTGCAGCCTTTTTTGATTGCGATTGCAGCGCCGGTGATGTAAGCCCAGCACGCGTTTTCAAAACAGATGGGCTGGATACCTTTTACCTGATCGTACACGTTCAGTCCTGCATCCTTGGTGATTTTCTCCGCCTCTTCCAGGGAAGCGATGCCGTAACTGTTCAGCACGCTGTTGATTTTATCGATTCTTCTTTCATATGATTCAAATAAAGCCATCTTTTTTCTTCCTCCTCGTTCTTACTCTGCTCTGGGATCAATGATTTTTACAGCGTCATCCACACGGCCGTACTGACCTTTGGCCTTTTCCCATGCAGTTGTCGGATCATCACCTTTTTTGATGAAATCTGTCATTTTGCCGAGGTTGACAAACTGATATCCGATGATCTCATCGTCTTCGTTCAGCGCGATACCGGTCACATAGCCCTCTGCCATTTCCAGATAACGGGGGCCTTTTTTCAGCGTACCGTACATGGTTCCGATCTGAGAACGAAGTCCTTTGCCCAGATCCTCCAGTCCCGCGCCGATGGGCAGTCCGTCTTCGGAAAATGCACTCTGGGAACGTCCGTAAACGATCTGAAGGAACAGCTCACGCATAGCAGTGTTGATGGCGTCACAGACAAGGTCTGTGTTCAGCGCCTCCAGCAGTGTTCTGCCCGGAAGAATTTCCGCCGCCATGGCTGCAGAATGGGTCATACCGGAACATCCAAGGGTCTCCACCAGGGCTTCCTGGATGATACCGTCTTTTACGTTCAGCGTCAGTTTACAGGCGCCCTGCTGCGGCGCACACCAGCCCACACCGTGTGTCAGGCCTGAAATATCTTTAATCTCTTTTGCCTTCACCCATTTTGCTTCCTCCGGAATGGGGGCGGCCCCATGGTTCACACCCTGAGCTACAGGACACATCATTTCTACTTCATGTGAATAAATCATTGTATGACTCCTTTCAACCTCTTTCAATCTTTTACGGTTATTTTCTCATAAAACCGCAGATTAGTCCAGTGAAAAATGTGTCCGATTTTCATTTCACTTTTCTCTTTACCCGAAGTTGCCCGTAATGTATCCGATGTGGTATACTGTTTCCACGTCAAATATCAGGAGGTTTTCATGGAAAATTCTGTATTTCCCGCTGCCCGGCGCCGGTACGCCCGGCTCTCCGGAAGCACTTTAAAAATCCTGGCGCTGCTGTGTATGCTGATCGACCACATCGGCGCTGCTATCCTTTACGAAGGGATTCTGCTGCCAGGCGCTCCCATCGTGATCGGTACGCCGCTGTACCGACTGTATCTGTTTTACAGGGTTCTGCGTTTCATCGGCCGCATCGCATTCCCCATCTTCTGCTTTTTGCTGCTGCAGGGATTTCTTTACACCTCCAACCGGAGAAAATACGTAACCCGGCTTGGGGTCTTCGCGCTGGTCTCCGAGATCCCCTTCGATCTTGCCCTCAATAACCAGCTGCTGGAATTTGGCCACCAGAACGTATTTTTCACTCTCTTCATCGGTCTTCTGGTGCTGATGGTCATGGAACGTTATGAAAAGAATCCTTACATACAGCTGGGTGCGGTGGCCGCAGGCATGGGGCTTGCCTGGCTGCTGAAAACAGATTACAGCTATCATGGCATCCTTCTGATCGCCATACTGTACTTTTTCCGCTTTTATCCGCTGCTGCAGACAATCGCAGGCTGCCTGAGCCTTCTGTGGGAAGCCCCGGCCTGTCTGGCCTTTCTTCCCATCAACCTGTACAACGGGAAACGGGGACTTTCGCTGAAATATCTTTTTTATCTTTTCTATCCCATTCATCTGCTGGCGCTGGCGGGAATCCGGATGCTGTTTCTGGCTTAAACGCGCGCCAAAAAAAGGAGCATATCATTCGCCTGATATGCTCCCTGCATTTTACTGTTTTTCCACGATACGGTCCTGGGCTTTAAAAATATGGTCGGCTGGAATCACTCCGCGCACCGATGAAAGCGGATATATATTGCTCCGCGGCCCGATGACGGTGCCGGGGTTAAGCACGGAATTACATCCCACTTCCACCTGATCCCCCAGCATGGCGCCGAATTTTTTCAGTCCCGTTTCGATCTTTGTCTCTTTTCCCTTTACCACCACCAGCGTCTTATCCGATTTCACATTGGAAGTGATGGATCCGGCGCCCATGTGAGCACGGTAGCCCAGGATGGAATCCCCCACGTAATTGTAATGGGGCACCTGAACTTTATTGAACAGCACCACATTTTTCAGTTCCGTGGAGTTGCCCACCACGGCGCCCTCGCCTACGATGGCGTTGCCCCGGATAAAGGCGCCCTGGCGGATTTCCGCTTCTTTTCCGATGATGGCAGGCCCTGTGATAGAGGCCGTGGGCGCCACTTTTGCCGAACGGGCAATCCAGATATTTTCTCCGGCCTTCTCATACTCCTGCGGATCCAGCGTATTGCCCAGCTTTACGATAAAGGCGCCGATTTCCGGCAATACTTCCCAGGGATACGTTTTCCCTGCAAACAGCTCCCCCGCAATGGTCTCTTCCAGGTTATATAAATCTTTAATGGTGATCTGATCCAATTTTTCTGACTCCCTTCTTATAAAAACCGGCGGCTTTTTCATATAAGCCCCGTAACTGGTACTGATTGTTCAGCCCCATCACTCTGTACGTCCGGTCACCGACGAACTTCTCCAGTTTCTGCATATACTCCTCTTGTGTAATACTTCCCTCCGCCACATAGGTCAGCCCCTTTTCCCAGCTGGCTGTCAGCTCCGGATTTAAAAGGGAGCGGATCGACGCGTTTACCACGTCGAAAATCATTTCCCCCAGCAGCGTAGGCGTGATAATCTGACTTTTTTTGTTGAGAGCGATATACTTGTTGTTTACCAGCTTTTTCAGAATCTCCGCTCTGGTGGCGCTGGTGCCGATTCCGCTGCTTTTGATCTGGGAGCGCAGTTCCTCGTCCTCGATCAGCTGACCGGCATTTTCCATGGCCAGGATCATGGATCCGGAATTATACCGTTTGGGAGGCGATGTCTCGCCCTCTTTGATCTCAAATTCCCGTACCGGCAGGATCTGTCCCTTCTTCAGGTCCATCAGCAGCCGACGGCTTTCTCCCGTGTTTTCTTCTTTTTTCTTCAAAAACGAAACTTCCGATGCCGTCAGATATCCCGGCTTTGTCAGTACCTTCTCCCCGGTGACAAAGGTTTCCTCCCGGATCCTTGCTGTCACGGTGATCCGCCGGTACTCTGCCGGCGGATAGAAAATGCCCAGGAAACGGCGGACGATCAGCTCGTATACTTTGCGTGATGTCTCGGATACGCTTTTTAAGGCCCCAAGGCCCTGTCCCGTGGGAATGATGGCATAGTGATCCGTAATCTGGCTGTCATTGACATACCGGGTTTTGGAAATGCCTTTATACCTCTCCTCTTCCAGAATCCGCGCGGCAAAGACGCCTCCCTGGGGATACGGGCACAGTCCCTTCAGATTACGGGCAATCACCTTAGCCACAGCCGTGGACAATACCCTGGCGTCGGTTCTTGGATAGGTCACCAGTTTCTTCTCATACAGTTCCTGTACGATCCGCAGCGTCTCATCGGGACTGATCTTCAGAAAACGGGAACCATCGTTCTGCAGTTCCGCCAGGTTATAGAGAAGGGGAGGATTTTTCTTCTCCGTTTTTCTCTCCACCTTCTCCACCAGGGCCGTCACCGGCTGATTCTGGCTGAGCGCTTCCTGCAGTTTTTCTGCGTCTTCTTTCTTTTTCAGTCCGTTTTCTTTGTAAAGAGCCGGCGACTGGAAATACATGCTGGTGGGAGAAACTTTCCATTCCCCTTCCAGCGTGCCGCCGGACAGTTCATAGCGAACCATCAGACGGTAGAAAGGTGTTTTCACGAAGTCCCGGATCTCCCGCTCCCTTCGCACTACCATACCCAGCACGCAGGTCATAACCCGTCCCACGGAAATCACCTGATATCGGTTTCCCAGGAAGGAAGCGACACTGTTTCCATATTTTAAAGACAAGAGCCGGGAAAAATTAATACCCATCAGATAATCTTCTTTGGCGCGCAGATAGGCTGAGGCCGCCAGATTATCATACTCTGACAGATCTTTCGCCTCACGGATCCCACGCAGGATCTCTTCCTCCGTCTGGGAATCGATCCACACCCGGCGTCTTTCCTTTCCCTTCACACCGGACATTCTTTCCACCAGACGGTAAATATATTCACCCTCCCGTCCGGAGTCGGTACAGACATAGATCCGCGCCACATCGCTGCGGTTCAACAGCCCGCTGACCGTATCGAACTGTTTTTTCACCGATGGGATGACCTCGTATTTAAATTCAGAAGGCAAAAAAGGCAGGGTATCCAACCGCCACCTTTTATACTTCTCATCATATTTTTCCGGATAGCTCATGGTGACCAGATGCCCCACACACCAGGTCACCACCGCTTCTTCCGATTCCAGATACCCGTCCATCCGACGGGCATTCAGCTTCATCGCTTTTGCAAATTCCTGCGCAACGCTTGGTTTCTCAGCAATATATAAATCCTTCGCCATATTATCTGGCCTGAATATAACCTTTCGCTTTCAGTGTCTCCGCACAGAGAATGGCTCCGCCGGCAGCGCCCCGCACGGTATTGTGAGAAAGGCCGACGAATTTATAATCGTAAACCGTATCCTCTCTTAATCTGCCCACGGAAATGCCCATGCCGTTTTCGTAATCCACATCCAGCGTTACCTGAGGACGGTTGTCCTCCTCCAGATACTGGATAAACTGTTTCGGCGCGCTGGGCAGATTCAGTTCCTGGGGAAGTCCTTTATAGTTTACCAGACGGTCGATCAGTTCTTCTTTGGTGGGTTTCTTTTTAAACTTCACAAAAACTGCCGCCGTGTGTCCGTTGAGCACCGGAACACGGATACACTGGCAGGTGATCACTGGAGACTCGGCCGGCTTGATTACGCCGTCTTCCACCTTGCCCCAGATTCTTAAGGGCTCTTTTTCACTCTTTTCTTCCTCACCGCCGATGTAAGGAATGATGTTTCCTTCCATCTCCGGCCAGTCTTTGAACGTTTTTCCTGCTCCGGAAATCGCCTGATAAGTGGTGGCCACCACTTCATAGGGCTCAAATTCCTTCCACGCGGTCAGCACCGGCGCGTAGCTTTGAATGGAACAGTTTGGTTTTACCGCCACGAAACCGCGGGTGGTTCCCAGTCTCTTCTTCTGTGCTTCAATCACATCGAAGTGCTCCGGATTGATCTCCGGCACCACCATGGGTACATCCGGCGTCCAGCGGTGGGCGCTGTTGTTGGATACCACGGGAGTCTCTGTCTTCGCATAGTCATCTTCGATCTTACGGATCTCTTCTTTGGACATATCCACTGCAGAGAAAACGAAATCCACGCTGGCCGCCACTTTCTCCACCTCATTGACGTTCATTACTACCAGATTCTTTACCGCCTCCGGCATGGGGGTATCCATTTTCCAGCGTCCGCCCACAGCCTCTTCATAGGTTTTTCCGGCGCTTCTTGGGCTGGCTGCCACCGTCACCACCTCAAACCAGGGGTGATTTTCCAAAAGAGAGATAAATCTCTGTCCTACCATACCCGTCGCACCCAGGATTCCAACTCGTAATTTTTCGCTCATTTTTTCTTCTCCTCTTCTATAAACCGTTTATTTTCTTCCACAACCTCTTTCATCACTGCAGGACCCGGCGCGCCTTTTGTCACGCGCTTTTCCACACAGGTCTTCAGACTGATGGCGTCATAGATATCCTCTTCAAAGACCGGACTGATAGCCTGATACTCTTGCAGCGTCATATCATCCAGTGAGATCCCCCGCTCCAGACAATACAGTACCAGCCGTCCCACGATGCCGTGGGCATCACGGAAGGGCACGCCGTGGTTTACCAGATAATCCGCCGCGTCCGTGGCGTTGGTAAAGCCGTGGCGGGCGCTCTTTTCCATCACGTCATTTTTAAACTGCAGCGTAGCCAGCATTCCTTCAAACAGCGCCAGACATCCCTTGGTGGTGTCGATGGCGTCGAAGGTCAGCTCCTTGTCCTCCTGCATATCCTTGTTGTACGCCAGGGGAATCCCCTTCATGGTGGTCAGAATGGACATCAGAGCGCCGTACACCCGCCCCGTCTTTCCTCTTACCAATTCCGCGATATCCGGATTTTTCTTCTGCGGCATGATGCTGCTGCCGGTGCTGTAGCTGTCGTCGATCTCCACAAACTGGTATTCATTGGAATTCCAGATGATGATCTCTTCAGAAAAACGGCTCAGATGCATCATCATGGTGGCCATGGCCGACAGAAGCTCAATCACATAATCCCGGTCAGAAACAGAATCCATGCTGTTTCTGGTGGCTTCCCGAAAGCCCAGCAGCTGCGCCGTATACTCCCGGTCCAGCGGATAGGTAGTTCCCGCCAGCGCGCCGGAGCCCAGCGGACAGGTGTTCATCCGCTCCCGGATATCTTTCAGACGGCTGTAATCGCGGAAAAACATCTCGTAGTAAGCGCCCAGGTGGTGAGCCAGCGTCACCGGCTGCGCCTTCTGCAGATGGGTGAATCCCGGCATGTACGTCTCCAGGTTTTCTCCCATAATGCGGTTGATGGTCTCCATCAGCTTTAACACCAGTCCCTGGAGTTCGTCGATTTCATCCCGCACATACAGCTTCATATCCAGTGCCACCTGATCGTTGCGGCTTCTGCCGGTATGCAGCTTTTTGCCCGCGTCACCGATCCGTTCGATCAGATTGGCTTCCACAAAGCTGTGAATATCCTCATATTCCGAAGTGATCGCAAGCGTTCCTTCCTTTACATCCTTTAAAATACCGTCCAGGCCTTCCAGAATCTGATCTTTTTCCTGTTCCGTCAGGATTCCCTGTTTCGCCAGCATCTTCACATGTGCCTGGCTGCCCCGGATATCCTGTTCATAAAACTTCTGGTCAAAACCGATGGACGCGTTAAAATTGTACACCAGCTGATCCGTTTCCTTGGTGAAACGGCCGCCCCATAACTGTGCCATGTTCATTCCCCATTTCTTTCGCCTATTTCTGATTGATTTTACCATTTCACTACGGTGATGGCAAGTATTAAATTACACAAAACACGCTGTCTCTAATCCCGTCTGGAGAAAACACATCCGCAGTAATTCTGACGGTACAGCCCATATTCCTGGGAAAGCGCTATGGACCGTTTATATCCTTCCTTCTTCTTAAAGTCGGAACTAAGCCACTTCACCTGATATTCCCGCTCCAGTTCCCGGCCGATCTCATTGATCCAGCGGGCGTTCTTCATGGGACTGATGGAAAGCGTGGTACAAAAGTAATCAAAACCATTCTGTGCCGCAGTCTGTGCCGTTTCCCGCAGACGCAGACGGTAGCAGTGATAACACCGCTCTCCCTTCTCCGGCAGTTCTTCCATCCCCTTTGCCATGGCAAAAAAATCTTCCGGGTGATACGCCCCCTCCAGAAAAGAAACGGGACGGGGAAGCTTCATTTCCCCGATCAGCCGCTGCTGCTCCAACACCCTTTTTTCATATTCTTCCCGGGGAGAGATATTGGGATTGAAATAAAATACTGTAATATGAAAAAATGCGGACAGATATTCCAGCACGTAGCTGCTGCAGGGTGCACAGCAGCTGTGCAGCAAAAGAGACGGCGTCTCATTTTTCTTTTCATGTTCCTCCAAAATATGATCCAGCTGCCGCTGATAATTTTCTTTTGGCAGGTTTTTTCTTTCCTGTATCATACAATCCCTTCCTTTATTCTTTCTTATCACGGGACATTATACTCCCTGGCAGCCGTATTTGCACCTCATTCCCGTCGTCCAGGATGAAAAAACTGCCTTTATGGGCCTGTGTGATCTGTCTGACCAGCCGCAGCCCCATGATATGGATTCCTTTCGGCGGCGCTTTCTCCTCCTGCAAAGATCGAATCACTTCCCGGGGAATGCCTTTGCCGTCATCTCTCACTGCAATGACGATTTCTCCCTGGTCTGTACTGCCTGTTACTCTCACATGACAGCCTGCAGGATTATGGCGGACACTGTTTTGGATCAGATTTTCCACCGCCCGCTTTAGAAGCTGCACATCTCCTTTTACCTCTCTTTCCTCCAGAGCCGGCTCCAGTTCCAGGTCAATGGTATATTTCTCTTCCAGACCCTGATTGAAAAATTCCGTCACCACCTGACGCAGCAGCGCCGAGGGCCGGAAAACCGCCGCCCGCAGCGGCTGCATCTGATAGGACAGCTTCGAAGTCAGATTCAGATCCTCGATCAGCCGCCGGATCCGGATGCTCTGCTCCCGGATCACCGATGCCTGACGGTGTTCTTCCTCTGTCAGATTGCTGCTGTTCTCCAGATTTTCCGCATACCCCAAAATCATGGACAAAGGAGTACGGATATCATGGGAAACGCCGGCGATCCACTCTGTGCGGGCCGTATCCCGCCGGCTGATCCGTTCGCTTTGCTCCTGCAAAATACCGGAAGCCTGATTGAGATTGGATGCCAGTTCCTTTACCACTCCCTTTTCCTTTATGGATACCCGTTCCCCTCTGGCCAGCTGTTCGATCCCTTCGTCAATGGGCGCCAAAGAGCGATTGAACCGCTGTCCCAGGATCAGCACCACCAGCAAAATCACCGCCAGATTCAGTCCCAGACTGACGGGAATCCACTGCAAAATCGTCTCCATCTGGGATCTTTGATAGGCAACGCTGAACTGTACCACCGATCCCACCGGACTTCCCACCACCAGCAAACCCTCCTGTGTATCCCACACTTTGACGGGATAATCCTCCAGATACCAGCGGGTAAAGGAGGCGACCTCTCCCAGATCATAGGTGTGATTCAGCTTTCCGGGCAGATTCCAGGAATAGAGGATATCTCCCGTTCTCTCATCCAGCAGCATCAAAAAAGCCGCCCTGCTGTCCTCCAGATAGGATTCTCCCACCTCTGAGAGAGCATAGCCCTCCTGCGTCTTTTCGACCAGCTGATCTGCCACGCTGCGAAAGGTCAGCTTCGAGCGGTTCCCCTCGTCTGAGTGTACCATATTATACCAGGAAAGTCCCAGAATCCCTGTGATATTTACCCCGATCAGCACAATGGCCAGCACCACGGCCGTGACACAGTAGCGCCGATAGATTCTCAGTAAACGCTTCATCTCATTATCCTTTCCCTTCCAGTTTATATCCCAGTCCCCGCACCGTCAGCAGATACCGGGGATGGGAAGGATCTTCTTCGATCTTCTCCCGCAGCCTGCGCATGTGCACCATCAGCGTATTCTCATAACCAAAATATCCATCGCCCCAGACTGCTTCACACAATCCATCGAAGGTAACGATCCTGCCCCGGTTGTCCGCCAGCTTTTTCAGCAGCAGCAATTCCTTTGCCGTCAGGGAAATTTCTTGTCCGCCCCGTCTCACCGTTCCAGCTGCAAAATCCACCAGGCACGCTCCCAGCTGCAGTCCATCCTCTGCTTCCTTTTCTCCTGGATAATAGTAACTTCTGCGCAGGATCGCCGTCACTCGCAGGATCAGCTCCTTCATCAGAAAAGGTTTCGTCACATAATCGTCGGCTCCCAGCCCCAGTCCCTGCAGCCGGTCTTCATCCTCGTCCCTGGCTGACAGAAACAGAACGGGACAGCGGGACTTTTTGCGCAGGGTTTCCATAAAAGCAAAGCCGCTGCCATCCGGCAGATTCACATCCAGGATCCACAGCTGCACCTGCCCTTTCTCCAGTTCACGGCTGGCCTCATGGATGGAATACACGGCGCGTATATTGATAAAACCGGCTTTTTTCATCAGTCTTTGCACCATATCACACAGTTCCCGGTTATCATCCACCAGCAAAATCCGGCTCTCATAGATCTTTTCCACGGTCTGTCCCTCCTTTTGTCTTTCTTTCCCTATTTTAATATACCTTTTCCTTTCTGTCAGATCTTTTTTTAAAAATTAAGGTAAACGTAAGGCTGTCTTCATCCTGACGTAAGGAACCGGTGTTATCCTGAAAACCGTAAGAAATCATCGTTCCGCCAGACATATTTCAAAAGAAAGGACGGTTATGAATTATGAACTATACCATTGAAACCAGCAGCCTGACAAAACGATACAATGGCCAGCTTAGCGTCAACCATGTGGATCTGAAGATACCGGAGTGCGGCATCTATGGATTTTTAGGGCCAAACGGCGCCGGAAAGAGCACCACTATGAAGATGCTCTTGGGACTGGTCAAACCGACGGAAGGAAATGTGAAGATCCTCGGCAAGTATCTCACCTCGAAAAACCGGCTGGATATCCTGAAACACACCGGCTCCCTCATCGAATCCCCCTCCTACTATGCTCACCTGACCGGCCGGGAAAACCTGAATCTGGTCTGTATGCTCAAACAGGCGCCGGAGACGGAAATCGACCGTGTACTGCACATCGTACGTCTGGAAAATCAGCAGCACAAAAAAGTCGGCCAGTATTCCCTGGGTATGAAGCAGCGGCTTGGTCTGGCCTCTGCCATGATCGGTTCCCCCCGGCTGCTTTTGCTGGATGAGCCCACCAACGGCCTGGACCCCGCCGGCATCCAGGAAATGCGGGATCTGATCTGTTCCCTGCCGAAGAAATACGGGATGACCGTCATGCTATCCAGCCACCTGTTAAGTGAAATCGATCAGATGGCCACAGACGTGGGTATCATCAACAAAGGTGTGCTGATCTTTCAGGATACCCTGGCTTCTTTACACCACAAAAGCCGCCGGAAGCTGAAACTAAAAACCACCGACAGGGAACAGGCAGCCCGTATTTTAAGCACCCGGGGAATCGCCGTCACCTGCTCTTCTCATCCCTCCTATCTTCTGCTTCCCGATGAAGGGGACGGACGTACCGCCGCCGCCATAACCGCCCTGGTGGAACAGGGGATCGGTATCCTGCGGCTGGAAGAAACCGATAAATCCCTGGAGGAAATCTTCCTTTCTCTGACTGGAAAGAAGGTGAGCCTGTGATGCTTTTTCTTTTAATCGAACAAAAAAAATGCCGGCGCAGAAAACTCTGGCTTTTGTATCTGTGCGCCTTCCTCGTAACTGCGCTGTGGATTTTTATCAGCCTGCTCCGTTATCCCTTCGACGCAAAGGAAGCACAGGTCGGCTATTACATGCTGATTCTCAATTTTACGCTGATGAATCTCATTTTCCTGCCGGTGATTCTGGCCGCCTGCGCCAGCCGCGTCTGTGATATGGAAACCAAAGGAGAAACGGACAAGATGCTTTTTACCATGCAGTCAAAATCCAGTCTTTTTCACAGTAAAGTTTTGCTGAATGCGCTGTGCATCCTGCTGTTTTCTGCAGCACAGACCGGTATTCTTCTCTTAATGGGAAAATTGTTTCATGCCACACAGAAAGTGCCCGCCGTGCTGCTGCTCTGGTTTTTCTTTTCCACATTTGTGGTCAGTTTGGTACTGTATGTGATCCAGCAGATTCTCTCCCTGCTGATGAAAAACCAGCTGATGCCCCTTTTTATCGGGCTGATGGGCACCTTCACCGGCGTTTTCTCCGCCTTTTTCCCCAACACGATTCTTCCCTATATCGTGCCCTGGGGCTACTATTTCGTCTTCAATCCCGTATCGATGATGATGCATGAGACGACCAATGAGGTTTCTTACTTTACAGTGCCTCTGCGTTTTGGGTGGATCGGAGGGTTTCTTCTCTTTGGTCTGCTCTTCTATCTGATCGGACTGAACTGTTATCTGAAAAAGGAGGTTTAACACCATGCTGCTGTCCTGTATCAAAGCGGAGCAGATGAAGCTTAGGCGTTCCTTTATCTGGATCGCTTTCTTCCTGCTTCCTCTCATCCCCGCTGTCATGGGAATGAAAAATTATCTCAACAACCTGGAACTTCTCACATCGGGATGGTATTCTCTCTGGACCCAGGAGACACTGTTTTATTCCAATTTCTTCTTCGGTCCGATGATCGCCATCTACTGCGCCTACCTGTGGAGAGTGGAAAACTTTCACCACAACCGCAATGCTCTGATGACGGCGCCGGTACCGATCTCATGGATCTTTCTGGGAAAATTCATCAGCGCCTTTTCTGTGGCCGTCCTGACCCAACTGTGGGTGGGCGTCCTGTTTATCGCCACCGGCAAAGCCGCCGGGCTTCCCGGTCTGCCTCCCCTGACTATCCTCTTCTGGCTGATCCGGGGACTTTTCGGAGCTCTTGCGGTAACCGCCCTGCAGTGTCTTCTTTCTATGGTGATCCGCAGCTTTGCCCTTCCCATCGGCCTGGCTGCCATCGGAAGCATTGTGGGACTGCTGGTCTCCAACACCGGCTTTCGCTGCTTTTATCCTTACTCTTTGATGATTGTGGGAATGAATGCCAATCGCTCTGAGGATATGCTGGGAGGCCTGGCAGTATCTTTTACCGCCTCCACTCTTCTTTATACGCTGATCTTCCTTACGCTGTCCATCCTGATTCTGAAAAGAACCGATGTGAAAGCATAGGACAGTGCACGATTCCCGGAAGAATTCATATGATATAAAAAGACAGCGGACCGTCAGCGTCCGCATTTGAAAAATCATATGGAGGCGCCATGAAGAAACCATTGCTGGAATTAACAGACGTCAGTCTCTCCTACCACACACCGGCTGGAGAGACTGACGCGCTTTCTCATATTTCCTTTCAGGTTCCCAAAGGCAGTTTTATCGCCATCGTCGGTCCCAGCGGCTGCGGGAAATCTACCATTCTCAATCTGATCTGCGGCCTTTTGAAACCGGAGGAAGGTCAGATTCTGCTAAACGGAACAAGCCTTCCGGAAAAACCGGAGCATATCGGCTACATGCTGCAAAAAGATCATCTCTTTGAATGGCGCAGCGTGTACAAAAACATTCTTCTGGGACTGGAAACCCAGAAACGGATCACGCCAAAAAAGAAAGCTTACATTGACCGTTTGATGGTCACCTACGGTCTGGACTCCTTTCGGAAAGCCCGGCCATCCCAGCTCTCCGGCGGCATGCGCCAGCGTGCGGCGCTGATCCGTACCCTGGCTCTGGAACCGGAGCTTCTGCTGCTGGATGAACCTTTTTCTGCACTGGATTATCAGACACGCCTGCAGGTCAGCGATGACATCGGGACCATCATCCGCCGGGAAGGCAAAACCGCCGTCCTGGTAACCCACGATATCTCCGAGGCTATCAGTATGGCAGATACGGTGATCGTCCTTACCCGGCGTCCTGCCCGCGTAAAAACCATCATAGATATCGATCTTGGTCTGGCTGAGCGCACGCCTTTGTCTTCCAGGAACGCTCCGCTTTTCAAAACGTATTTCAATCAGATATGGGAGGAGTTGAACAGTCATGCATGATTCTGTCCATGTATCCGCCGCCCAGGAAAAATATATGAAAGCACGAAAAAGGGAGCATTGCCTGATCCGGGCGGCCCGCGCGGTGCTCTTTCTTGCTTTTCTGTCGCTCTGGGAGATCAGCGCACGCTTCTCCTGGATCGATTCTTTTATTTTCAGCAGTCCTTCCCGCATCGCGGAAACACTGATTGATATGACGCTGCATCATCAGCTGCTGACCCACGTCGCAGTGACTTTATATGAAACCCTGGTCAGTTTTGCCCTGGTTACCCTTTTGTCTCTTGCCGCTGCCATCCTGCTGTGGAGCTCTGCCCGGCTTGCACAGATTCTGGAGCCTTACCTGGTGGTGCTGAACAGTCTGCCCAAATCGGCTCTGGCTCCGCTTCTCATCGTCTGGCTGGGCGCCAGGCCCGCCACCATCATCGTAGCAGGCATGTCGGTGGCCCTGTTCGGCGCCGTCATCAATCTGTGTACCGGATTTCATGAGGTGGACGAGGAAAAGCTGAAACTGATCTATACCTTTGGCGGGAACAGGAAGGATGCCTTCTGTAAGGTAGTCCTGCCTTCTTCCGTACCGCTTCTGTTCAGTGTGATGAAGGTCAATATCGGCCTGTGCCTGGTGGGCATCGTCATCGGCGAATTCATCAGCAGCCGTCAGGGACTGGGCCATCTGATCATCTATGGCAGCCAGGTGTTTAAGATGGATTGGCTGATCCTGTCCATCTTTCTCCTCTGTCTTATGGCCATGGCATTGTACGCTGTCATCGGCGGCGCCGAACGGCTGTACCGGAAACGATTTTAATAAAGCTTACGGGCGGTCACAGACCGCCCGCAAGTTTTTGCAGATATTCTTCCGCCCATTCTCCCAGCTTTTGCATCCTTTCTTTCGTCTCCTGATTCCGGTATGGAATCCGCCCGATGATCCGTTCCACATACCGCTCTTTTTGAATGATCCGGGCGGAAGCCGGATAATTGATGTCAAAAAAGTATGCGATATAAGAAACCCAGTAGTCCATCTTCGTCTTCCGTTTCTCCAGGTGGACGGATTTCCTGCTTTTGCACTCCTCCCAGACTTCCGGGGAGATGTCCTGACTTCCCGCCTCGCCGGCGCTGCAGCCCAGCATCACCTCGATGGAATCTTCCAGCTTTACGCGGCAGTTGTCCAGCTTATCCGCATCGCGGATGAGACGGGCATGGAGCAATTCGCGGGTAGACAATCCTTCTTCTAAAGAATAGTCGCTGTGACGGCCAATGGCCTGACGGATCACTGCGTCCCAGGTATCTTCCTTCACAAACCGGCGGATCATCTGACGGCTTCCAAACAGCAGCTCTGTCCCGTAGGCGGCATGATTCATCACCGAAGGCTCAAAACTGTCAAACCGGCGCACCTGTTCGAAGCGTCCGATATCATGGAGCAGGGCAATCAGCTGTGCCAGATCACAGTCCTCCCGGGACAGCCCCATCCCGTCACAGATTTTTGCAGCGCAGCGAACAACTCCTTTCGTATGAACGATCTTCAGTTTTATTTTTTCATCTTCCCGGCAGAATTGCTCCAGATACTCTTCAAAAGCCAGCCGGGCTTTTTCAAGATCAATCATTTTACTTTCTCCTTCTTTGTCACGGCAGCACCAGCGCCGGACGAAATTCCAGATAATCCCCCGACACCAGCATATAGCGGACGCCGTGATAAGTACCCCGGATACTGTCTCCATAGCGGCGCTCCCCGTGACAGTGGGAGTACACGACGGCCTCTGCTCCGTATTCCTCTGCGATTTCGGTGAATGGCGAGGTCTTTTCCAGAATATTGGTGGGCGGGTAATGCAAAAACATGATGAACTTCAAAAACCCCGCCGCCTTTGCCTGCTCGAAAGAATCCCGCAGACGATTCATCTCCCGCCTGACCAGTTTATGGGCCTGCTGTTCCTTCTTTTCATCCCAGCCGGTCAGATTTCCCCACCGGTCCAGATAAAAGGGACCCTCAAAGGTAAATCCCTTGGTTCCCACCAGGGCATAATCTTCATAGATGGCAAAATTATTCTGCAGGAAGAACAGCCGCCCTGAAAATTCTCCGTTAAGACGCTGCGTTTTTTTCGCATCCCAGAACATGTCATGATTTCCCCTCAGAAGAATTTTCCGCCCGGGCAGCGTTTCGATAAACGCCAGATCCTCCTGGCACTCCGGCAGTTTTCTTCCCCAGGAATGATCCCCGGTCAGCACAAGGGTATCTTCCGGCTTCACCATCTGAGTGACATATTTTTTTATTTTACGTTCATGATGTTTCCAGACCCGGCCGAACATATCCATAGACTTTCCCGCCTGGAATCCCAGATGCAGATCCCCCATTGCATATAATGCCATACGAAACTTCCTTTCTGTTTTCTCTGAATTTTATCCCGTCACCCCGCCGTCTGGCCCATAATGTACCAGTTCAAAAATGAGAATTCTCTCCCGCGGATCCCCTCCGTCAAACAGATCCTGGCAGTCAATCTCATCCTGAAACTGCAGCATCGGCTCCGTCATCAGCAAAGAAAGATATTCGTCCGATGGATAATAGAAAAACAACAGGATCTCCCGCTGCGTTTCATAATAAGATTCCAGGATTCTTCCCATGACTTTGCGCAGAATTTCCAACGAAAAGGGATTAAAAAAGTATATCCGGTCCACCTCCCCGGGAACCGGATAATCCTCCGCTGCCATCCGCATAAAAACAGTGCGCCCTGCGGATACTGCCGTTTTTTGATTTTCCGAGGCCTTTTCATAAATCCTCGCATCGTATTCCACACCGATGGCACGGCATCTGGTCTGTCCGGCCAGGAAAAAGTCCACCCGACCCTTGCCGCAGCCGTAATCCAGAAGGGTATTCCCCTTCCGGATATATCCGGCGCCGGCCAGCCGCTCCAGCACAGAATAGGGCGTAGGTTCGTAGGGGTACCGGTACTGATCTGCCCGGGAGTCATCCCGCCCTGTGGTCCTGATCCGCAGCAGCCGGTCCCACCTGTTTTCCTCTGTGTTTCTCAACTTCGTACTATTTCACCTCAACCAGTTCGATATGGAAATTCAATTCCTTGCCGGCCATTTCATGATTGGCGTCCAGGGTAATCATCTTTTCATCCTTCGCCGTCACCTTCACCGGGAAAGGCTGTCCGTACTGATTGGTCAGATAAGCCTGCTGTCCCACTTCCAGATCTTCCGAACCTGGCAGCTGGGCAATCTCCAGCGTGAGAATGGCATTGGGATTGGGCATACCATACGCTTCTTCCGGCATCAGATGGATATCAATTTCCTGACCCACTTCCATGTCAGCCACCGCAGCGTCAAATCCCCGGATCATCTGGCCTGCACCGCAGACAAACTCCAACGGCTCGCCCCGGTCATAGGAGGAATCAAACTGGGTTCCGTCATTGAAGGTGCCTTTGTAATGGGTGCGGCAGGTTTTCCCCACGTTCCGCCCTGTCAGCGCCGGAGCCGAACCGCATCCGCCGCCGCAGTTTCCACAGGTGTGGCCATCCTCATGGCCGCCGCAGCTGTGCCCGTCCTCGTGGTGATGGTCGCAGTTAACGCCGGAGGATACCAGTTCTCCTTTCAGATAAGCTTCCACTGCCTGATCCGTATCTCCCTGCGCTCCGGAACACACTTCAATATCCGCCGCCTGCAGCGCATCCTGCGCTCCTCCTCCGATACCGCCGCAGATCAGCACATCAATGGACTGACCGGCAAGAAGATCCGCCAGCGCTCCGTGACCGCTACCGTTGGAGCCGATCACTTCACTGGAAACCACCTGATTATCATTTACTTCATAAACTTTGAAAAACTCTGTCTTGCCAAAATGCTGGAAAATATTTCCGTTGTCATAGGTTACTGCTATTTTCATGTTCTAATCCTCTTCTTTCTCTCAGATGTATGTTTATTCTACCACATATAAACGTTTTTTTGAATAGTGCTAATCAGAATATCATTTTTATTTCACTGTGCTAAAATTTCCCTAACATATCTTCAGCAGCAGGGGGTTGAAACAATCGACTACCTTATTTCTTCCCACTATGATGAAGATCATCTTGCCGGATTAATTGGATGTCTGAATGCTTTTGAAGTGAGAAATATCATCGTATCCCGGACTGCGGAAATATGAATCCGGATAATGCCAGAGAAATTTCACGAATTGATGCAAAAGCACAGGGATACGAACCGTGTAAAAGATGCTGGTAATTCAATTCTGCAGCATTGTTTTAACAGCCCTTCTCTGTTATACTTTTATACAATAATACTCTGTAAAGCAGAGGAGGGCGGGTGATGCAGCGTTGAAAAAGCAGTTTCAAATTGTTTATTCTTTTTTCATTTTGTTTTCCATCCTGCTGATTTTATGCGGATGCGGAAAGCATTACAGCCGCAGTGATGCTGCAAAATGGTTCCGCCAGCAGGTGCTGGATGAAAAAATCGTAGTCTCCAAGAATCACCTTGATCAGGAGAACCGCGATGGATATACCGACCGCATATGGATGGCTTATCTGGCGGATCTGCCGGAAGTGGAATTCAAACTGATCAGCCATCAGTACTATTCTCTTTTTCCCGCCTCTTCCATGGAAACAACTTACCATCTGGAGATGGGAAAATATTATCTGAGCAATTATCAGGAACAATACCCCTATGGTCTGGAGGATGTGCAATGCCAGGAACTTTCAGACCTGCTGTCTGTCGGAAAACTCTATGACAATGCCGCCGAAATCGAGACCGTCTGCCTGCAGCTGGAACACCTGAACGATTATATCTCACAGCAGGAATATCCCTGCCGGATCCGTTTCGGGATTGCTTTCCAGGAACCGCAGACTTTCGTGGCCGCTCCTGATACAGATAGTCTGTCATCCCATACTTCTTACGTATCTGTATACAATGACGATGAGAATCTTACAGAAAATGATCTGACGGCAGTTTTGGAGCAGAAAGCAATAGATGCGCTGGCCGAATACGCAGCCGTCTACCGCCTGGCAGAAGAACAGGTGGAAGAAGAACAGATGGAACGAGCCGTGATCCGAAACAGTGAAAAACGTTTCTCCATCACCCGCTCCGACGGCCTTCTTCTATGCTATCCCGATCTGATCCTGGCAGATATCAGCGCCATGTCCTTTGGCTGTCTCTATGAAGTGCTGCTGCGGGAAGGGACTTACCAGCTGACAGGTACGCCGGAAAATTTTTCCTTCATAACCGCAGATGGTTTAACCTGTTCCTTCTCTTATTCTTACCGGGAAGCGTCAGAGACTGTTTCCGACAACGCAAAGGAAGAATTCTTTTACTATGTGGTCAACGATGAGAAAATTATCCTTTCCGGACGCCCTCTCATCGACAATGAGCATTTTCTTTCCCTGACCGGTTCATCCTTCAAACCTCTGAGAAGCTGAACCGGTATGGAATTGGATTTAATATGCGAGGAAATAAACCATGGATTTTAAAGAACAATTGAAAAATGCTTCCGGAACCTCGGAAGATATCCTTTCCAAAGAAAACCAGACATGCCGGCGGGATGCCGTAGATTATGCTGCTGCACTGCATCGGATCATCAAAGAGGAACTGCTCCGTGTTGTCTCAAAGGGCAATTACACAGAAATAAACGGAACAAAATATGCAGTTCTTTATGTGAGCAGCAAGGAAACTTTAATTCGAAGATACGTCCAAAACAGTTACGTAGATTATGATCACATGAATACGTTTCAGGTGGAAATTACATCACACAAAACATACCGGAAATCATTTTTCCGATACACACCGGTCATCTGGCAGACCTGTACGATCACACCGGACAAATACAAAGACTGGGACTGTCTGCTGGAACAGCTGACCAATCTGTGCCGGATGGATTCCATCGATGTGAAACCCATTATATTCGACACCAGAAATCAGATGGAATACCCTGCTTCCTTTCCCTGGGAACGCAGTGAGGAAATGCTGATGGATTACTATTTCATCGTGTGCCTGAAATGCACGGCAGAATGCTGAAAATTCTGCCGTCAGTATGCATCATACCATCAAACTCATATTTAATTATGCAATATAATTTATTCTATTTGCAAATAAATATCATAACATAGTTATATGCATTCAAAAAAGAGTGATGTATAATGTAACCAAGATAAAAGAAGGGGCCACACGCAAAGCCGTTTCTGGTAGTCCCTAAAAGTCAAATTTATTTCTTTATAAACAAAAATGAACCAATAGACTGTGTGCCGTTTTTATGGTAGGATTAATAAGGAGGTCTGTACAATGAATGATATTGAATTATTACAAGCTATATCCGATTTGATAGAACCTGTAAAAGATGATATAAACGGGATTAAAACACATCTTGCTACTGTGAATTCAAGACTTAATTCTATGGATGATAAACTTGATTCTGTAGATGATAGACTTGATTCTATGGATGACAGACTTGATTCTATGGATGATAGACTTGATTCTATGGATGACAGACTTGACTCTATGGGTGACAGACTTGATTCTATGGGTGACAGACTTGATTCTATAGATGATAGACTTGATGATATTGACTCAAACATCTCAAGAACACGCAACAGCATTTTAAGGCAAGTAAAAAGGGTTGACGAAAAAATTGATATGGCTTTTGAAGATATTGGCAGAGTAGAAAAAAAACTGGATAAAACAGCATCATAAAAAATCAAGCAAAGGTGAAAATCTTATTTTTCGAGATCGTTTCAAGTTTTGTGTAAGTTCGAAAAACTGATATAAGATATGTAATTAGTTACTTGGGGCAGAGCCGATTTTTTGAGGTTCCGCCCTTGCTTGTATTATAATGCCGTTTCCGGACATGTCAAGCAGGGCTGGCCTAACCAGCCCCGCCAAGCCAGAAACAGCTTATAATCCAGATAATCGTTCTTCGAAAAATATTTCCAGCTGCGAATGAATCTGCCCCCAATCCTGTCAGTGTCCGGTCCATTTTTTCGTGATATCCATCAAGGCCGGATACAGCATTTTCAAAAGACTGTCATCAGAAGGAAAAACCGTTTTGGATTTGGTGACCTTTCGGAACTGACGGTTGAATCCTTCAATGGCATTGGTCGTATAAATCATACGCCGAACCATTTCGGGATACTTGAAATACGTTGAAAGATTCGCCCAGTTGTCATTTGGGATTTTACATCTGTCACTGGTTTTAGATATTTACAATCCCACACTACTCTCAAATTATCAAAGTGCATATGGTCAGGTAAATAATGTTTTAGATATTTACAATCCCACACTACTCTCAAACGCCCTCAATCGTGTAAAAATACCCGCCGGAGTTTTAGATATCCACAAGCTCACACTACTCTCAAACCATATTAAGGAACAACCTTTAATACAAAAACAGCCTTCCAAATCGGAGGGCTGTTTTTGTATCTATGCCCGGAAAGCCTGATATTGTGGGCTTTCCGGGCTTTTTCTGTTTTCCGGGGACTCGGTGGAACAAGCCGCCATCAGCCCGCTTCCTATTGCGGCGATCACATAATCCCATGGCGGCTCATTTTTGCACACCCTTGTCCGGCCCGTATATGCCAGAAACGAGGAAACGCTAAAAAGTATCCGCTCCCGGACAGCACCACCTCTTTCAATGAGAACAATTTAGCGGGAACCTCGCGGCCCCCGCTTTTTTCTTATTCCCGCTCGAAAGCCTCTCCGCAATCCCCGCAGATTACATTGACCTCCCGCGTTGCCCGGATAATGGTGCCGCAGCAGGGGCAAACATATTTGATGCTGCGGTTAATGGATTTCTTACTCCCGCCCTTGGTGGTGCCTTCCACCGGCAAGCGGCTGGCGTTGATCTTGTCCTCGCCCAAAGTTTTTCTGATCCATGCCTCCGCCTCCGGGGCCAGCGTCGTTGCCGTCCAGCCATACTTGGCGTGCTTCTCGATATGCAGGCCGTGGGCCTCAGCGGTGGCCTTAAATTTCTGGTTGTGGTAATAGCCGTTGTTGCTTACGTCTTGGATGCCATGAACCAGATTGTAGAGATGCGCCATCTCATGCAG
>DWVJ01000034.1 GCA_019120315.1 Candidatus Ruminococcus avistercoris | reverse complement strand
GAGTATCTGTATGACTTTTTCACAATGCTGTTTTATCTCTTCCATGTGCTTTGGCGAACCTCATCTAACCACTTCATAAAAATCTCGCTTGAATCTGTCCCCGTCTTTGCGGAACAGATACTTTCATACTTTTTACCATTCCTTTCGCTTCTCTCAAGGCACAAACAAGTTATGAAAAAAGTTGTGCCCCTCCACTCTTTGATCTATAATTCTTATAAGGAATAGCAATATACTACAGAGCACGGAAGGAGGAGTGGCGAATTTATTTCGACCCCGTATACTTATATGTGCCGTCATCCTTTCAAGCACAAACAAGTGGGACTTTGAGCCCGGACTCTTATCATTGGTAATAAACCATGTTTATTCAGTCGCAGGATGACAGTCACTGTTGCTATTCCTTTTTTCTTAAGGTGGTGATACTTATGATGAAGTTAAAATACTCCATCTGCTGTGGACTTGATGTCCACAAAAATGTTATCGTTGCAACCATCGTAATCACTAACAATGATGGAATATCCGAATACAAACAAAAATCTTTTTCAACCATCAACTCGGATATCCAAAGGTTTCACAACTGGCTCATCGAGAATAATTGCTTTCATGTTTGTATGGAATCCACTGGCAAGTATTGGATTCCTATTTTTAATTATCTCGAAAATGACATCGATGTCTGCCTCACACATCCCAAATATGTCAAAGCCATCAAAGGCAAGAAAACGGACAAAAAGGATTCCAAATGGATCGCCGACCTCTACAAATTTGATCTTGTCAGATGTTCTTTTATTCCTCCCAAGGATTTCCGCCAGCTCAGGGAACTTGCCAGGTACCGTTTCAAACTGGTCTGCATGAAATCTTCTGAAAAGAACCGCATCCAAAACTGTATGACCGTTTCCAATGTCGGCATTGCCAGTGTGCTTTCTGATCCCTTCGGCAGGACAGCGACTGAAATCATGTCTTATCTGTTAGAACATACCGCTGCTTCCATGGATGAAAAAGCTGTCCGCAAACTCATAAAAAAAGGGGCGAGAGCCAAGTCGGATGAAATCATCGAAGCAATCAGAGGCTACAATATTGAAGCAGACCAGGCTAAAAAGCTTGAACTTGCCCGTGGGCATCTGGAATATCTTGACGATATGATTACCCAGACCGAAGTGGAACTCTATGTCCGCATCAAGCCTTATTATGAGTTTGTGGAATTTGTCAGTACCATGCCCGGAATGACCGAGTTAAGCTCCACCATTGTTCTTGCGGAAACAGGTGTTGATATGAACATTTTTGATGATGCAAAACATCTATGTTCCTGGTGTGGGCTTGCGCCTGCCAACAACGAATCCGCCGGGAAGAAAAAGTCTGTCCGGATTTCCAAAGCAGGCGATTACCTAAAACCAATGATGGTGGTCTGCATTTATCACATGGTATCTGAAAAGAAACCCTTCAGTCCTACTGACTACGAGGAATTGATGGATCCTCGTAATCATGTGGAGCAAGTCGTCCTCAATGAGGACAATGTTTTTGCTTATCTTGAAAGCCTTGGTTACGATAGTTCTAAGTTAGTGAAGCGCAACGATAACTAATCTTTATTTTATTGCTATATAGCCTTAAAATCAGGGTTTTTATGAACCCTTATATAGGTGCGTCCAAAAATCTACTTTATTTTTCACTCTTTCCTCCATCTATTTACAGTTATTATATCACGTATCGGCAATAAAAAAATATTTTACTAATCATATATATTATTATTGCCGATTCCGGAAGTTTTATAAAAAACCCGGTTCAATATAAAAAGAATAAGCGCATCACTATCTCTAATGATACGCTTCTGATATTTTGTTGTCAGCGGATGAGCCATCCGTAATCCTGCCTGCAATCCACCACATAATCCGCATAGACGGTATCGTCTATGATTTGAAAGATAATCATATAGCGTTTTTCAAACAAAATAAATCGGTAGGCATTTTTAGGAATGTATTCCCCGGAAAGCCACGGGCATCTCTGGGGCATGATTTCCAGTGAATTTGCCGTCTTTTCAAATTCCGCAGTCAGCCTTTCCGCTGCTTCCAGACTGACCTGCGCCAAAAAAGCGGCGTGGGAAACAAGCATCCGCGTCGTCTGCTCTGATACGATGATACGATATTTACTCTGATTTTCCACAACCCGTCGCCTCCTTGATTGCGCTGCGCATCATGGCTGCGACTTCATCGACAGAATAACCTTTGTTTCCGTGCATCCTGTCCTCCTCAACTGCAAGCAGTTCCTCACGGAGTTTCAGCATCTTCTCCCTGCGGTTAAAGGTTTCAATATCCATAACGACTAAATCTCCCTCGCCATTCTTGGTAAGGAAAACCGGCTCTGCTGTCTTTCTGCACATTTCGGCAATCTCATTGTAATTCTGGCGGATTGCTGCGGATGGACGAATAATCATTGCCACACCTCCCGTTTGTATTTGGTAGTATTATTCTAACCATATTATACTCATTTTATGCCACCAGGTCAAGCCAGGAAGCCGCAAAGAGGGAGAGGGGGACGGAAGCGATTGCGGTATCTGGAATGGAGAACAGCTCAAATATGCAATCCTGGCAAAAAATAAGCGCATCACTATCTCTAATGATACGCTTATCTTCATCCGTTTACCGCCTCCTGCTCAAAAGACAGCAGTAAATCAAAAGCAAGATTAATCCTCGCTGTTGTTGATCGCTGCCTGTGCTGCCGCCAGACGGGCAATGGGTACCCGGTAGGGGCTGCAGGACACATAGTCCAAGCCGATCTTATGGCAGAATTCCACAGAACTGGGATCTCCGCCGTGCTCGCCGCAGATGCCAAGCTTCAGATCCGGCCGGGTCTGTCTTCCTCTTCTGGCCGCATCCGCCACCAGCTGGCCTACACCGCTTTGATCCAGTCTGGCAAAGGGATCTGATTCGTAGATCTTTGCCTTATAGTAGGCTTCCAGGAATTTTCCGGCATCGTCACGGGAGAAACCGAAGGTCATCTGGGTCAGGTCGTTGGTACCAAAGGAGAAGAATTCAGCTTCTTCGGCAATCTCGCCGGCCAGCAGCGCCGCCCGCGGGATCTCGATCATGGTGCCGATGTGATAGGATATATCAGAACCTTTTTCTTTCTTCACCTGCTCCGCAGTTTCCACTACCACGTCTTTGACAAATTTCAGTTCCTTCTTGTCTCCAACCAGCGGGATCATGATCTCCGGCACGATATCCCAGCCTTTTTCCGCCTTGACTTCAATGGCCGCCTCGATCACCGCCCTGGTCTGCATGCGGGCGATTTCCGGATAGGTAACCGCCAGACGGCAGCCTCTGTGTCCCATCATGGGGTTGAACTCATGGAGTTCGTCGCATTTGGCCCGTACTTCCGCCTCGGTGATACCCATCTCCTGTGCCATCTGGGCGATATCTTCCTCGGTGGTGGGAACGAACTCGTGCAGGGGCGGATCCAGATAGCGCACAGTCATCGGTCTTCCCTCCAGGGCCTCGTACATGGCCTTGAAGTCTCCCTTCTGGTAGGGGATCAGCTCATTTAAGGCTTTTTCCCTCTCTTCCTGGCTGTCGGAGAGGATCATCTTGCGGATCTTGGGAATCCGATCCGGCTCGAAGAACATATGCTCCGTACGGCACAGTCCGATGCCTTCCGCGCCCAGTTTCACCGCATTGCGGGTATCCGCCGGGGTGTCGGCGTTGGTCCGTACCCGCAGTCTTCTGTACTTGTCCGCCCAGTCCATCATACGGGCAAAGTTGCCGCCGATGGAGGCTTCCTGGGTAGGAATGTCTCCCAGATAGATATTGCCGGTGCTGCCGTCCAGGGAAATGTACTCTCCCTCTTTCACCGTCACATCACCCAGCTGGAAATATTTTTCTTCCTCATAAACTTTCAATTCGCCGCAGCCGGATACGCAGGCCGTACCCATGCCTCTGGCCACCACGGCTGCGTGGGAGGTCATGCCGCCTCTGGCCGTCAGAATCCCCTCCGATGCATGCATGCCTTCGATATCCTCCGGCGAGGTTTCCTGACGAACCAGGATGACCCGTGCCCCGCCCTCATGGGCTGCCTTGGCTTCTTCTGCCGTAAAGTAAACCTTTCCTGCCGCCGCACCCGGAGAAGCCGGCAGCGCGTTTCCGATCAGGGTCCCCTTGGCCAGCGCATCTTTGTCAAAGGTGGGATGCAAAAGTTGATCCAGCGCTTTGGCCTCGATGCGGGTCACCGCTTCTTTTTCGGTGATCATGCCCTCGTCCACCAGGTCGCAGGCGATCTTCAGTGCCGCAGGAGCCGTCCGCTTGCCGTTTCTGGTCTGCAGGAAGTACAGCTTGCCCTCCTGGATGGTGAATTCCATATCCTGCATATCCCGGTAATGGTTCTCCAGCTTCATGGCCAGATCCATAAATTCTTTGTAGCATTCCGGCAGATCCTGAGCCAGGCGGCTGATGGGCTGGGGCGTGCGCACGCCTGCCACCACGTCTTCGCCCTGGGCATTGATCAGATATTCTCCGAAGATTCCTTTCTCTCCGGTGGCCGGATTTCTGGTAAAGGCCACGCCGGTTCCGGAGGTATCGCCCATGTTGCCGAATACCATGGCCTGTACGTTGACCGCCGTTCCCCAGTCGCCGGGGATGTCGTTCATCCGGCGGTATACGATGGCCCGGTCGTTATCCCAGGAACGGAACACGGCCTTCACCGCTCCCATCAGCTGCTCTTTCGCATCCTGTGGGAAATCTTCTCCGTTCATGGCGTCTTTGTACACTGCTTTAAAACGGTTTACCAGCTCCTTCAGATCCTCCACCGTCATCTCGGTGTCATAGGTGATGCCTTTCTTCTCCTTCACCTCGTCGATGATCTTCTCGAAATAGGATTTTGGTACCTCCATTACCACGTCGGAATACATCTGGATAAAACGGCGGTAGGAGTCATAGGCAAAGCGCGGATTTCCCGTCTTTTTGGCAAATCCTTCCACCGCCTCGTCATTCAGGCCAAGATTCAGGATCGTATCCATCATGCCGGGCATGGAAGCGCGGGCGCCGGAACGCACCGACACCAGCAAAGGATCGTTCACGTCACCGAAGGTCTTGCCCTGCAGCTCCTCCAGTTTTTTCAACGCGTCAAAAATCTGATCCTGTATCTCCTGGGAGATCTCTTTTCCGTTCTTATAATAGTCGGTGCACGCTTCGGTGGTCACTGTAAAACCCTGGGGAATCGGAAGTCCCAGATTGGTCATCTCCGCCAGGTTGGCGCCTTTGCCGCCCAGCAGGTTTCTCATGTCAGCGTTTCCTTCTTTGAACAAATAAACCCATTTTACCATTAAATTTCCTCCTTAAGGGGTATTTCTATCTTTCATTCTAACATATCTGACAGGTCAGTCAAGAAAATTCTGCTAATCCTTGTGCATTTATAACAAAATTTCTGTGTTGAATAAAAAAAATCCGCCGCCTGATCTCAGGCAGCGGATTTTCGCTACGATGCTTATTTATTTCTGTAGGTAGATTTGTTCATTACCAGATGTCTTGGCAGACCGTCTACCATCACAGGCTGCAGTTCGCCCATGATCAGCGGACGTGCATATTTGATATACTCGTCGCTTAAGTCTGTACCGTCTTTGGTAATCCACTCGGCCGGTACCGGTCTTTCCACGTTTGCAATGGCATGGATATCATAGATATTGTAGGTTACCTGATAGGGCTCGCGGTTTACCACTTCGATGGTAACCATCATGCCGGTCTTTCCGTCATCAGCAGCCTTGCAGGCTTCGTAGCCGGCGTTGAAGGCTTCGTTGATGTCGGTCAGAGATGCCAGGTGAGTTGCCGCTCTTTGCAGAGTGGAGTACTCGATGGCGCGGGATTTCAGGCCCAGTTCCGCCTGAATCTTGTTAGCCAGTACCACTGCGCAGCCGGACAGCTGTTTGTGGCCGAAAGCGTCCACATAATCGGAAGCGCTTCCCAGCTCGCATACGAAACGGCCGTCAGCCAGTTTGATACCTTCGGATACGGCGATGACAACAGAGCTCTTCTCTTCAGAAAGTTTTTTCACTCTTGCCATGAAGTCGTCCATATCGAAATCGGTCTCCGGCAGATAGATCATATCCGGTCCTTCACAGTCCTCGCCTCTGGAGAGCGCTGCGGCAGCGGTCAGCCATCCTGCGTGACGTCCCATGATCTCCACAACCACTACGGTCGGTTTCTCGATACCGAAGCTGGAGTTGTCACGGATCACTTCTTTCAGTGAGGATGCGATATATTTTGCGGCAGAACCGTAACCCGGCGTATGGTCTGTGATGGGCAGGTCATTGTCGATGGTTTTGGGAACACCCATGAATCTTTGCTTTTTGCCTTTCAGTTCGGCATAATCGGAAAGCATTTTGATGGTGTCCATAGAATCGTTTCCGCCGATATAGAACAGACATTCAATGTCATTTTTTTCCATGATTTCAAAAATCTTGTCGTAAGTCGCTTCGTTGCCCTCGATCTTCGGCAGTTTGAAACGGCAGGATCCCAGAAACGCGGAAGGTGTTCTCTTGAGCATTTCGATGTCGTTTTTGTCCTTTACATACTCGGAAATATCCACCAGATCTTCATTTAAAAATCCCTGGATTCCGTGATGCATGCCGTAAATTTTGTCATATCCCAGATCTCTGGCTGCTGCGATAACGCCTGCAAGGCTGGAGTTGATAACAGCAGTCGGTCCGCCGGACTGACCTACAACAATATTTTTCTTTGCCATAGTAATATTCCTCCTAAATGATTAAATAGATATCACTTCTCCACGATTGATTATAGCAAAAACCGCAGTTTTAGACAACAGTTTTTCGTCAAAAGCGCAATTTCTCAGCCAGATAACTCTCCAGATCCTCAATTTTGATCCGCTCCTGCTCCATGGTATCCCGGTCGCGGACCGTCACGGCGCCGTCTGTCTCCGACTCAAAATCGTAAGTCACACAGTACGGCGTACCGATCTCATCCTGACGGCGGTACCGTTTGCCGATATTTCCTCTGTCGTCATATTCGCAGTTGTAGGTTTTGCTGAGCATATCATAGATTTTAAGCGCGCCCTCGTTCAGTTTCTTGGACAGGGGCAGCACGCCCACCTTCACCGGAGCCAGCGCCGGGTGGAAATGCAGTACGGTACGCACATCGTTTTTCTCGGCGTCCAGCACTTCCTCGTCATAGGCGCTGCACAGGAAGGCCAGCACCATACGGTCGGCGCCCAGGGAGGGCTCGATTACATAAGGAACATATTTGATCTTTTTCTCATCGTCAAAGTAGGTCAGATCCTGACCGGAAGTATTCTGATGCTGGGTCAGGTCATAATCGGTACGGTCGGCGATTCCCCACAGCTCGCCCCAGCCGAAGGGGAAGAGAAATTCCACGTCTGTGGTGGCCTTGCTGTAGAAGGAAAGTTCCTCCGGTTCATGATCTCTTACCCGGATCTCCTCGTCTTTTAATCCCAGTTCTTTCAGCCAGTTCAGGCAGAAACTCTTCCAGTAGGCAAACCATTCCAGGTCGGTATCCGGCTCACAGAAAAACTCCAGTTCCATCTGCTCGAACTCACGGGTACGGAAGGTGAAGTTTCCGGGTGTGATCTCGTTGCGGAAGGATTTTCCGATCTGTCCGATTCCAAAGGGAATCTTCTTGCGGGAGGTTCTCTGTACATTCTTGAAATTGACAAAGATACCCTGCGCCGTCTCCGGTCTTAAGTATACGGTATTTTTTGCGTCTTCTGTCACGCCCTGGAAAGTCTTAAACATCAGGTTGAACTGACGGATATCGGTAAAATTGTGTTTGCCGCAGGTGGGACAGGGAATCTGATGCTCCTCGATGAAGTCCCGCATCTGCTCCTGGCTCCAGGCGTCCACAGAAGTTTCCAGGGTAATGCCGTGTTCCTTGCTGAAGTTTTCGATCAGCTGGTCGGCACGGAAACGCTCGTGGCATTCCCGGCAGTCCATCAGCGGATCGGAGAATCCGCCCAGATGACCGGAGGCCACCCAGGTCTGGGGATTCATCAAAATCGCGCAGTCCACGCCTACATTGTAGGGATTTTCCTGGATAAATTTTTTCCACCAGGCCCGTTTAACATTGTTTTTCAGTTCCACGCCCAGATTGCCGTAATCCCAGGTGTTGGCCAGTCCTCCGTAGATTTCAGACCCCGGATATACGAATCCTCTGGATTTCGCCAGGGCGACGATTTTGTCCATTGTTTTTTCCATCACTGTTCTCCTCTTTTTCTTTATTTTTCATTGAGATATATGATATAGGCATACTCATAGATGCTGGTATCCGCGTTTTCATTGTCCTGCATCCCGTCGTCCTCCACCCGGGCCGTGTTCTCGCCCGTGATCGTTACGTTGCCGCTGACATACAGGATCTCTTCCGGCGTCTTTACCGTCACCGGCTCCTGCAGCAGGATTGCCTGGGCGTCGGGATGATCTGCCAGAACCGCCTTCGCCTGCACCTCTTTCTCTTTCCGGTCCAGGAACACCTCCGGAAGGCCGTATTCTTCCTGTGTTTCCTTTACCGTCCCCCGGTACAGTTCTCTTTGATTGAACGCCCGGTAGTCTTCGCAGGACGCATACTCCAGCGTCACGGTGACCGTCTGTGCTTTTTCATCCTGTTTGCAGGTTTTGACCCGGATAGAATTTTTTTCATGCTGTCCGTTGTAGTCGGCCACTGCCTGGTCAACGGTTTGTTCCAGCTCCCCGAAATCATACCAGGATTTGTCAAAGGATTCCACCGTCATGGCCGTCACTTTGCCTTTTCCATCTATGGAAACCGTGCTTTGATCCGCCCCGGAGCCGCAGCCGGTGAGAAGCACGATGGATATGCCGGCCAAAAGCGCTATGTATTTTTTCACAACATATGCCTCCTCAGCTTAAGTCTATCCTAGATTATAACCGCAGACGGCCATATTTTCAACACATCATTTCCAGTATTTCCAGACTTTTGAATCTTTTATCCGTGTACCGTTTCACGTAATCTTTCATTAAAGAAGCCAGGGATGAGAGCACCTCATCGGTGACGGTAAAGGTATAAAGTTTCTCCAGCGGAGCGGCGATAACATACTGGATCGTATAAAGAAGGGAGGGGGACAACGGAATTTTCCTCCGGCGCGCCGCCCCGCAGCCACCGCAGAATACGCTGCTTTCCTCCACGCTGAAATATCTCAGATCCTCTTTTGTCCCGCAGCCGCCGCAGGCAAACACCTGGGGATATTCCCCGTTTAACACCATCAGCTTCAGTTCGTAGACGTACCGCACCAGTTCATTGGATATCTTTGGATTCCCGAGACTTTTCAGCGCCACAAACAGAAGATTGACCATGGAGGAACCGTCCACCCCTTCCCGGCCGTAGTAGTCGGCGAACTCCAGAAAGTAAAAGCCGTAGTACACGCCCGGTATCTCCCGGGCCAGATCGGTGAAATGGTGATGGATCTCCGCCTGGTACAGATTGTAGGCCGTACGCCCCTCATAGACATAAAATGTGGCGAAGACAAAGGGATTGGCCGCCGCCAGCAGCGGACTGTTGCTTTTTCTGGCGCCCCTGGCAAAGGCGGTGATCTTTCCCCTCTCCTTCGTCAGCAGTACCAGCCGTTTATCGTATTCGCCCGAAGGCGCCGCCAGCAGGACGACGCCGTTTACCGTTACAGGTCCATTCATGGTTTTCTATACTTCTTTCCTGTCGTAGCCGAAATTTTTTATGAGAAAATCGCTGTCCCTCCAGTCTTTTTTCACCTTCACCCACAGCTTCAGATTGACCTTTCCTTCCACCAGACGCTCGATCTCGTAGCGGGCGTTGCTGCCGATCTTTTTCAGCATGGCGCCCTGCTTGCCGATGATGATGCCTTTATGGGACTCCTTCTCGCAGACGATGGTGGCATCGATGTCGGTGACCGAACCTCTGGGACGTTTTTTCATCAGATCCACAGAGACGGCGATACCGTGGGGGATTTCGTCATCCAGCGCATGCAGCGCCTTCTCCCGGATAATCTCCGCCACGATCTGGCGCACCGGCTGATCGGTAACCACATCCTCATCGTAATACCGTGGGCCGTAGGGCAGGTATTTGAAAATCGTCTCGATGATATCGTCGGTATTTATTCCCCGCAGCGCGGAGACGGGAATGATTTCGTCAAAATCATACAGCTTCCGATACGCGTCGATAAAGGGCAGAATCTCTTCTTTTTTTACCGTATCGATTTTGTTGATCACCAGAATCACCGGCAGGCGAACGCTCCCCAGCTGTCCGGCGATATGCCGGTCGCCGGGTCCAATATAGTCGGAAGGTTCCACCAGCCAGAGGATCACATCCACATCTTTGAGCGTTCTGGAGGCCACGTCCACCATGTACTCGCCCAGCCGGGTTTTCGCTTTGTGGATCCCCGGCGTGTCCAGGAAAATGATCTGTCCCTGTTCGCAGGTGTAAACCGTCTGGATCCGATTGCGGGTAGTCTGGGGCTTTTTGGATGTGATGGCGATCTTCTGTCCCACCAGCTGGTTCATCAGGGTGGATTTCCCCACGTTTGGCCGGCCGATGATGGCCGCAAATCCTGATTTATGTTCCTTTTTTTCCATACTGTATCCTCGTCATTCCTGTCCGATCAGATGCTTTACAGACAGGAATCTTTCTTCATTCTTTTCAATGGCGGCTTCGCTGCCGATGACGCACAGATTGCCCTGCTCAAGCACCGCCTCCACGATATCCGCCAGTCTGCGTATATCTTTTTCATCCGCGTTCAGGATCTCATCTCTTTCTTTTTGCATCTGTTCCCGTGTCACGCCCGCATAGTAAGCGTGGAAGGAGAGCATCCCTTTCCCCTGGGGGGTAAGCGGCGTATCCAGTCCGCTGACGGTACCGATGATATACTTGGTCATCTCCCTCTCATCCGCCGTAAAGCTGCGCAGGTAATCCGGAATGCCTTCGTAGACGGAAATGGTTTTTTCCAGATGGGGATCCCGGTAGGACACAAAGTAGGCGTCTCCGGTGCGTTTAAACCCGCTCATGCAGCCGTAGGCTCCGCCTTTGACACGGATATTGTTCCAGAGATAGTCGTAACTCATGATCATCCGCAGGATCTGCAGCGCTCCCGTGTAAGGATAGCCGGCTTTTTTGAAATTGCCGCCCACCGCCACATACTGTACCTGTCCCGAAGTCATAAAGCCCTCGTTTTTCTTTTCCGGGACAAAGGAAACGGTTCGTTCCTCCACCGGTTCGTTGCAGAGCATACTGTCAAGCTGCGGAATGCTTTCTTCCAAAACCCGGAAACCTTCCCGGTCCGCCGTGTAATCAATATGAAAATTCTCCCGGCGGAAAATATATTTCATCAGCTCTTTCAGGTTGGCGATAATCTCTTCCTTGCAGCTTTCATACTGTTCTTCCAGTTTTTCGATAAATTTATAGTAACCGATGCCGCTGATCTGCTCCTGCAGACAGCCGCTGGGGGAATAATAGGAAGTCAGCCGGGAAACCGCCGAGGTGTGGCCGGAACCCGGTATGGCCATCTGCAGCCGGGATTTCTGCTGGGCGATAATCTCATACAGCCTTTTTTCATCATCCAGCCGGGAGGTGGTGAGGATCTCCTCGATCATCCGGAATACGAATCCCACCTGAGAATACAGACATTTTGCCTTGATGCCGAACATGCCGCGGCAGGACTGCAGATCATCCGGCCGGGACAGGATATGCATGCCGCAGAGGATTCCGCCGGAGTTGGCGTTGATTTCATTAAACAGTTCATCGTAACTGTAGTGCTCCGTATCCACGTAACCCAGCACTGCCTTTAACAGTCCCAGATAGGGAATCAGTTCCTTTGGAACCTTGTCCGTATCAAACAGAAGGATCAGATAGCTGATTCCGTTGGTGGGAATCTCATGATACAGCACCGGAACATCATCCAGGCTGCACTCTTCATTGTAAAGTTTCGGTCCTTCTCTTTTGATATCCTGCCTTTTCAGCATGGGAATGGAGGCCAGCGCCTCCGGCGTCTCCGGCGCTTCCTGGTACTTCGTCAGCGCCCTGGTCTGCCTTGCCAGCTGCTGCAGCTGTTCTTCATTTAAGGAAGCTTTATATGCCGCCAGCTGATCCTCCAGCTGTTTTTCTCTTTCCCGTGCCAGCCCCTTTTGCGGTTTTACGGTGAGTACCGCCCGATGGCTGCTGCCCAAAAGACACGTTTTCACCAGATTCTCAAAGTACCCTTCTGTCATTTTCTTTTTCAGTCCGTCGAAGATCTGCAGCTGACGCAGATAATCAAAGGGTTTGTCCTCATCATAAAGCCAGCTGTCAAAGACGTCGATACCGTACATCAGTCCCTTGGGGAAGGAGGAATAATCCGCCTCCCGGAAACGGAATTCGAAATAGTTGATGCCGGCTTCCAGCGCTTTGCGGTTGATCCCCTTTTCTGCCAGACTGGCAAGGGTCTCTTCGATCAGACTGCAAAACCGTTCCCGATCCTTTTCATTGGCATTCTTCGCCACGATGGAAAAGAAAGGCTGCAGGATGCCATCCTCATAGGAACCCATCACATCCTTGCCGATTCCGGCGTCCAGGAGGGCCTGTTTCAGGGGCGCGCCCGGCGCCGACAAAAGGGCGTACTCCAGGATTTCAAAGGCGGTGTTGCGCTCCACATCCAGCCCGTCGCCCGTCACCACGTTCCAGGTCAGATAGGTGTTGTCCTCCTCCGGTTCATTGTCGCCGATGGGATAATAGATTTCCTTTTCCACCGGCCGGTCAAAAGATGGCTGCAAAGCAATCCGGGAATCCACTTCAAACGTATCGAAATGGCTGAGGTATTCTCTGTCCAGCCAGGTCAGCCGCTCTTCCATATCCATGTCGCCATAGAGATAGATATAGCTGTTGGAGGGATGATAATATCTGCGGTGAAAATCCAGGAAAGCTTCATACGTCAGCTGCGGAATCACCTGGGGATCGCCGCCGGACTCCACTCCATAGGCCGTATCGGGGAAAAGGGTATTGAAGATCTCCCGCTCCATCATCTCTTCCGGCGAGGAAAACACACCTTTCATCTCGTTGTACACCACTCCGTTATAAGTAATGGGATCTTTCACATCCTTCAGCTCATAATGCCACCCTTCCTGACGAAAAATCTCTTCCTTCTGATAAATATTGGGATAAAACACCGCATCCAGATAGACGTCCATCAGGTTTCTGAAATCCTGATCATTGCAGCTGGCCACGGGATACATGGTCTTATCCGGATAAGTCATGGCATTGAGAAAGGTATTCAAAGACCCTTTCACCAGTTCCACAAAGGGATCCTTCAGAGGAAATTTCCGGGACCCGCACAGCACGCTGTGCTCCAGAATGTGGGGCACCCCTGTACTGTCCGCCGGCGGCGTGCGAAAGGCGATGTTGAACACCTTATTCTCATCATCATTTTCCAGAACCATCACTCTGGCCCCGCTTTTATCATGACGCAGCAGATATCCCATGGAACGGATATCCGCGATTTTCTCCTGTTTTAACAACGTATATTCTTTCAGCTTCTCAACGTTCATGTGAAACCTCCACTTCTGTATGAATGGCGCTTTTCGCGCTAATGACAGTATATCACATTTAAAGGAAAAGCAAACACTTTTTCTTGCACGAGCCGGTCTGTGCTGGTACAATACAATGGAAACAGAAATTCTGTTCAGAAAGGAATGATGAATTCATGAAAAGAAAAGCACTGTTGATGACACTGACTCTTGTGAGTCTTCTTGCGTTTTCCCTCTTTGGATGTGGCGGCGGGAAAACAGATACCAATGAGAATACGGCCACACCGACGCCGACACAGGCGGCTGCAGATACGGACAGTCAATCGGAAGCCGAAGACTCCGGCGACGCTGCCAAAGACACAGATAACGCCGACCCGGATCCGGATGCCAACGAACCTGCCGCAGACAGCAGCGAAGAACAGACGCCGGTGGAGGAAATCCAGGGAGAAGGCACCACAGACAGCCAGGTGCCGGATCTGTCCGCCATCGATACGGCGCCCCTGAAGCAGGACTGCGTGATCACCGCTGAATCCGGCGCGGAACTTGGCACACTGAACATAGAAAAAGCACAGGTGACGGATGAGCGGGATGAAAACAACGCCAGCAATCCGGAGAAGGTGGTGGTAATCGACTACTCCTATACCAACTCCTCCGACCAGGCGCTTTTGCTGGACAGCATGAGTTTTAAGCTGGTGGAAGGCGATACTGCCTGCACCCCTTACTACGCCGCTTTCCTGAAATCGCCCGAGCCGGCTGAAAAAGGCCAGTCCAGTTCCGGTCAGATTGCCTTTGAGGTGAGCGCGGATTTCACCAAAGGGACGCTGGTCTTTGACAGTGCGCTGGCAGGCGAGGAACTGTCTTTTGAGATTGAGGTATCATAATGAAGGGAGGGTTACCGCACTGATTTGTTCGGTAACCCTCCCCTTTTTCAATTCCTGCACGTTTTATGATAAAACCGTACATACGGAATTATCCTTCATCCGCCTATTCTTTTGCCGGTCCTGTGGTTTCCCTGCATACCAGCCTTGTTCCAATGGTCATCTTCAGGACTTCCGAAGCTTTCTGATCGATCACGTTTCTCAGTCTTTCCACTGCAAGACTTCCCATCCGTTCCAGATCAGCATGGATGGTCGTCAGACGCGGTACAATCATCTCACATACGCCCGAGTCGTCAAAGCCGATAACGGAGATATCCTCCGGAACTTTGTATCCGGCGCGCTGCAGCATGCCGACGGCTGCGATCGCTATAACATCATTACAGGCAATAAATGCGGTGGGCAGTTCCTGAAATGTTTCCAGATACTGTTCCAGGCTTTCTTCCGCTTCTTCCTGAAGCAGGCTAAGGTAGATAATGTGTTCCGGCCACACCTTGAGACCGAGTTTGTTCATCACGCTGCAAAAAGCTTCTTTTCTGTTCTGGAGCGCTCCGCTCTCCAGGTTGCTGGTCAGATAACCGATTTTTCTGTGCCCCAGCTCCATCAGATGGCGGATGGACTGGTAATGGCTCTGCAGATTGTCAATATTGATGCAGTCGAAATCTTCTTCGTCAAAGTACCGGTCAATACACAGGAAGGGAACTTCCAGGTTTACCGTCAGTTTTCTGGAATCGTGAGCATACTCTGTCCCCAGAAAAATCACTCCGTCCACCTTGCCCTTCGTCATATCCTGCAGTACTCTTTCCAGGTCGTCATAATTGGCATTGACCATTGTACATTCGCAGTTTTGCTTCTGACAGGCGCTTTCCACTCCATCCAGGATACGCAGGAGAAAATTATCTTTTCTTCTGGCTATCCAGTTGGAACTTTTGTAATAAATGAACCCGATGCGTTTTGTCTCCTGTTTTTCGTCATTTTCCTGGGATCTTAGCGTATAACCATTTTCCTGCAGAAGTTTCGTAATCTGCTGACGCATTTCTTTGCGGACACCCGGTTTGTTATTCAGGACCAGTGAAACAGAGGATGGGGAGGTACCCGCCATTTTGGCAATATCTCTAATCGTACATTTCATTCACAACGTTCTCCTCTATCGCATATAATTTTAGCATAAACGTTTTCCTTGTCAAATGCAAGCCTTCCCACCCTTTATTTCTCATTGAATACCGTTGGGATAAATGATCACCCTGCATGCCTTCTGCTGTTTCAGCAATTCAATTCCTGTCAGAATATCTTTCAGTTCCAGTTTATGACTGACAATCTGTTCCAGACCCAGCCGCTCGTCCTGCAGCAGTTTGATTGCCGTGGGAAACGTATGATGGGCACAGTAGGTTCCCATTACCGTCAGTTCATTCCGCGTAATGACGGCAGGCGGCACCTGGGACATGGCGTTGGCATTCTGCCCAAAGATCAGCAGACGGCCGCCGGCCTGCAGCAGATGAACCGCTTCTCCGAAAATACTTCCGGCCCCTACCGCATCGATCACGATATCGCACAGGCTGCCCCATTTTTCCTGCAGTACCTCCTTTACGTCATCCTGAGAAGAATCCAGTACCAGATCAGCTCCGCATTTTTTTGCCCATTCTTTTCGTTCCGAAGCCATCTCACACACTGCCAGATTTTTTACGCCGTACAGTTTGAGTACTCTGATGAAAGTCAGGCCGATGGGGCCTGCGCCGTACAGCAGCACCTTATCATCCGGCGTGGGATTGATTTTTTTCATGCCGTTCATGACACAGGCCAGCGGCTCCGTCTGTGCAGCCAGCTCCGGTTTTACCGCAGACGGCATGGGAAGCAGCTGCGCTTCCGGAATCACAGCGTACTGAGCAAATCCTCCCGGCAGAGTCTGCCCGTATATTTCTGCATCCGGACACAGATTATCCATCCCGTTTCTGCAGTATTCACACACGTGGCATTTCTGAATATTGTCCACCACAACCGTGTCGCCCGGTTTATACTGCGTAACCTCTGCTCCCACCTCATCTACTACGCCAAAAAATTCGTGTCCCATGGGTGTCCCCGGTTTTGCGTACTGTGCCGGAGGAACATGCAGGATATGCAGATCACTTCCGCAGATTCCCGCGGCCGTCACCTTAATCCGAACATCTGTCGGATGAATGATCTGTGGAATTTCTCTCTCTTCAAGCTTTAATACTCCATTTCCCTGAAACACCGCTGCCAACATTTTTCCCACAGCAAACACCTCCTATTGCATTTCAAAAACTGTTTTTATCGTTTTCATATCTGTCCGTACCAGTTCCAGCGGATCTGCACACAGCTGATTAAGCGGCGGCCGGTCGTAATAATTTTCCAGCAAAAGCCACCGGGCACAGGCAGTTTCTCTGATCACCCGCGCCGTCTGCAAAAAATGCGTCTCCCCCCTGCCAAGCAGCGCGCTGCTGATCTGTCCGTTGTAACCGTCTTTTAGATGAATCTGTTCCACATAGGGATATAGCTCTCTCAAAACCTGCGCCGTATCTGCTCCGTGATCCAGAAAATAATTCTGGGAATCAAACATCAGACGGAAATTTTTGCATCCGATCTTTCCGAACATACGCAGCGTATCTTCCACAGAAAGGGTATTTTCCGACGCCACGATGATTCCGTACTGTTCCGCTTCTTCACAGAGCAGCGCAATTTTTTCACATGTATTTTCAAAATCTTCCTCTGTGCGAATCGCCCCACTGTTAAAACTGGGAAGCTGGACAACCGGTATATCCATCCTGGCCGCTGTTTCCAGCCCTATTCGGCTTCCTTCCAGCGCAATCTTTCCTCTTCTGCTATTCATCGGATGTGACAGACCATACTGATTCAGATGTTCCACCGAAAGCGCGGTAAGCGTGATACCGCACTCCCGACTGATTTCCCGGTATTCTCTTTGCACGTTTTCATCCGACATGGGATAATGCTCTTCAAAGGATCCCAGACTGATCTCCGCGCCCTGGAAGCCCATTTCCCCGGCCGTTCTCAGCCCCAAAACTCCTTTTTCCGGAAAGCCCCACATACAGATTCCCAGTTTGAATTCTTCCTGTTTATTCATATTCTTCTACGTTGTTCGCATCGATGATCCACTGATCCGTATAAATGATTTTCGTTTCTTCATCATCATAGGTCAGTTCTTCCCCATTGAGATTCTTCAGGAAACAGTCTACCGCTCCTGATCCCATGCCATAGGGATCCTGCGCTACCGTACCCAGCACCGTGCCGTTTTTAATGGGCTCAAATGCGTTGCTCTGTGCATCGTATCCCAGCACCTTTACATCTTCCCCCGGGGTCAGTCCTGCATCCGCGATTGCCTGGGAAGCAGAGATTGCCATGGGGTCGTTGCTGCAGAATACCACTTCCACATCCGGATTGGCTGTGATGATGTCCTGCATGCAGGAGTATGCGATATCCGGTTCAGACTGTCCGGATAATTCTGCCGCTATGGTCCAGCCGCCTTCTTCCAGCGTATCTTTAAATCCGTCGCTTCTGACAATATTGGTATTGGAAGGATCCACCGTGATCATAGCTGCCTTTTTGGACTGGGCATCGGTCAGGTTGTCCAGAACATAGTTCCCGGCCAGGACGCCGCCGTCATAATTGTCAGATTTCAGGCAAGCCAGATATCCTGTCGCCTCTGTACTGATGTCCACCAGGATCACCGGTATGCCCTTTTCTTCCGCCAGTTCATAGATGCTTGCTGTCGCCTCCGGTTTACAGGGTGTCAGCACCAGGCAGGCAATATCCTGATTCAAAAGATCAGTACAGCCCTGAATCATCAGACTCTGGTCGCTTTGCTGATCATGCTCCACGTATTCATAACCTGCTTCCTCTGCCGCTTCCTTTACGCCCTGTGCCAGGGTAACGTAATATTCCCAGCTCATATTATAACAGGAATAAGCAATCACTCCTTTAGATTCACCGGATGATGCCGTTTTCTCTTCGCTGTCTGCGGACTCGTCCTGTGCATCCTCTGTTGCCGGAGCGCTGTCACTTTCTCCCTCAGAACTTCCGCAGGCTGCAATCTGCAATGCCATGACAACCATTAATACAACCGCCAATAATTTTTTCAAGTTTTTCATACACCTTCTCCTTTTCTTACATATTTTACATACTTTCCGCTGCTTTTTTCTGCACGTTTTTACGGGTTCTGCCAACGGTCTTCTGGATAAAATCAAAGGAAAATGCCGCCAGCAGAATCAATCCCATACAGACTCTCTGCCACTGCGCATCCACATGATACAGATTCAGGCAATTGGATACGCTGGCATACAGAATCGCCGCAATCACTGTGTTTAAAATACTTCCCTCCCCTCCTGTCATTTTTGTTCCCCCAAGAACCACCATGGTGATCGCATCAAAATGAAAGTTTGCCGCCACATCCGGGCTGGCACACGCCTGTCTTGCCGTCACAATCACGGCCGAAACCGCTGTACAAAATCCCATCAGTACAAAGGCAATACACCGTACTTTTCTGGTATCGATACCGCTGATCTGACAGGCTTTTTCTGAATTTCCCAAAGCCCTCACATTCCTTCCGTAGGTGGTACGATTCAGCACCACGCCTCCCGCCGCCGCCAGTACCAGAAATACCAGAAAAGGGATCGGAATGCCGGCTGCACTGCCTGTTCCCATCTTAAGGAACGCAGATTCGGTACAGATGATCGTGTTGGCATTGTTAAAAATATAGGCCAGAGCGCGAAAACTGTAATACGTTCCAAGGGTGGTGATAAACGCCGGCACATGGAAATAGGATATGATAATTCCATTCACCAGACCACAGATCAGACCGGCCCCGCAGCCAAACACCAATGCCGGAATCAGTCCCATACTGTCCATGCTTCCCGCCATAATCATGCCGATCAGCGCCAGCATGGAACCGATGGAAAGATCGAAATCTCCCATGATAATGATAAACGTCATACCCAGAGCCGCGACTCCCGTGGAAGAAGCTTCCCGAAGAATACTCCCCAGATTGGCGCCGGTCCGGAAACTGTCGTTCAGGATAAACATGATTCCCCACAATACAATCAGAATCAGTATAACAATATGTCTGCCTATATTGATCTTTTTCATTTCTCTTTATCCCTCCCGTCGAATCTGCCTGGCATTTTTCATAGACTTCATACCGTTGAAAACCAGCGCAAAAATCAGAATAATGCCAATGGCCAGCTGCTGATAATATGAGTTTACGTTGTTGATATTCAGACCATTTTTTATCACGGCAATTAATACGGAGGCAATCAGCGTACCGGTCAGGTTTCCCTTTCCTCCCGTGATCACCGTTCCGCCAAGAATAACGGTGGTCATCACATCCAGCGCAAAATCCTCTCCAATCGTCGCTTTTCCAAACATCACCTGCGCCGTCTTGATCAGACTGGAAAAGACAGCCGTCACTGCCGTGAGGACAAATGCCGCCGTAATCATCCGGTCTGTCCGGATACCGGATATCCTGGAAGCATCCCCGTTGGAACCCACACTTCGGATCTTCATACCGAATTCTGTCTTATAATACAGAAAGTAAGAAGCCGCATAGACCAGAACCGTCAGGATAATCGGGAAGGGAATACCCAGAATCGTACCAGAGGAAATAAATTTTATGGCATTGACAGAATACAGCGGTACGTCGGCGCCGTCAGCCATCAAAACCGCAATCCCCCGGATCAGAATCATCGTGACCAGCGTAGCGGCAAAAGCCTGGATCCCCAGTTTCGTAACGATCAGTCCGTTTAAAATCCCCACAACCACCGCGATCAGGAAAGCCGCCCCAATGGCCGGGACAACCCCTGCCGTGGTGGCTACTTTGGCAACCACCACACTGATCAGCGCCAGAATGGATCCTACAGACATATCAAAAACTCCCGCTGTATAGGCGAAGGTCATGCCTGCCGCCGCAATCGCCGTCAGGGAAACCTGTACCAGAATGTTTTTTATATTGAACAGGGTCATCATATTGGGCTGGAGAATGGTGAAAATGATAAACAGTACCACGATCACCGCCACAAGACTGATATTTTCACTCTGCCTGGATAGTTTCTGTTTCATGAGTTCCTCAGGCCCCCTTTCCCGCCGCGTATGTCAGTATTCGTTCTTTGTTGAATTCTTCCCTTGATAAAGCCCCGGTAATTTTCCCGTCACAGAATACCACCGCCCGGTCACAGACACGAATCAGTTCATTCATATCAGAGAACACCGCGATAATTCCCATGCCTCCCCTGGCCAGCTGATACAGCAGATTGTAAATTTCTTCCTTGGCTCCCACGTCGATTCCTCTAGTGGGCTCCAGCATGATAAAAATCTTATTGTCCAGCAGAAGATCTCTTCCCAATAACACTTTCTGCTGATTTCCGCCGCTTAAGTAAGAAATTTTCTGTTCCGGCCTGGCATACTTAATATTCATAAACCTGGTCATCTTCTCCAGCTGGGATGCTTCATCCCTGGGATTGATATAAAATCCTGCCTTTTTCTTCAGATAACGGATGGACATGATGGTGATATTTTCCTCCACCGACATCTGTGGGAAAATCCCCGCGTCCTTTCTGTCGTCCGTCAGAAAACAGATCCCGTGTTCGATGGCGTCTCTGGAATTTTTAAAGCGGACGTCCTTTCCTTCCAGACGAATCCTTCCGCTGTCATAGCCAAAAAGTCCGTATATGGCGGAAAGGACTTCTTCTCTTCCGCATCCCATCAGGCCTGCCATGCCCAGGATCTCGCCTTTATGCAATTCAAAAGAAACCGATTCAAATACATTTTTCAGCGTCAGATCCTCAACCTGCAGCAACACCTCTTCCTGCACATAGCTGGGACGAACCGCCTCATAATCCACGTCATGGCCAACCATCAGCCGGATGACCTCGCCTTCCGTCAGTTCGCTGGTGGGCCGCGTATCCACGTACTCTCCATTTCGCAGTACGGTTACGGTATCCGTCATATCGAACACTTCTTTCAGCCGGTGAGAAATATACAGAATCGTTTTGCCGTCCCTTTTGAGCATACCGACAATCTCTTCCAGCTTTTGCACTTCTTCTTCATTTAAAGCGGCCGTCGGTTCATCCATAATGATGATCTGGGCGTTTCTGGAAAGCGCCTTGGCAATTTCCACCATCTGTTTTTCCGATACGGACAAATTTTTCACGAATTCGTCCGGATTCACCTGGATTTCCAGCATGTCCAGTATCTCTTTCGCCTTAGCCCTGCGTTTTTTCTTTTCCACGATCCCCAGGAACGTCTTCTTCGGCACATCGGAAATATAAATATTCTCCGCCACCGTCAGTTCCGGAACCAGATTAAATTCCTGATAAATTACACTGATTCCACATGCTGCGGAATCCTGTACGTTTCGGATATTACGTACCGTGCCGTCGATGGAAATCGTACCGCCGTCGGCCTGGTACACACCGCCCAGGATTTTCATCAGCGTGCTTTTTCCTGCGCCGTTTTCACCCATGATGGCGTGCACGCTGCCTTTGGCAATATCAAAACTGATATCTTTGAGTGCGTAAACGCCGTAAAATTGTTTTGATACGCCCCGTATCTGAATAAAATTATCCACTCTCTTTCCTCCTTTGTTTTATATTTTTTATTATAATTTCATTTCATTTTTACTTTGTTTTAATTTATTTTTATGTTATATCTAATTTTACCGAGATTTTTTCATAAGTCAATAGATTTTTGTACATTTTTCACATTTAAACGTTTTATACAAAAATTAAAATTATTTTTATATATTTTTACTTTATCAGGGATTGTTTTATAGATAGAATGACTTTTCTGTCATCAGAGAATAGAAAAGGCCGAAGATGTGTCAAACATCTCCGGCCACCGGATTACTGCCGCTGCCAGCTCAGCGCCGCGCAGGCGTAGACTGCCGCTGCGATGGGGATGGCGTTCTCGCTGAATCAGTCTGGTTCGGAATCACATTGGCGGTATTTCCGGCCGAAAACTGTCCGATGGTGAGAACCACATCCTGGCAGGGATTGCATTCTCTGGCAATCAGCTCCTGCAGGCCCAGATAAAGATGCACGCCGGCATTGATGGGATCGATGCCGTCCTGGGGCATGGCTCCGTGCGTCCCTTTGCCTTTCAACGTAATCTTAAATCCGTAGACGGAAGCATTACACTGGGTACCATAGGCAATGTTTCCTGTCGCCCTGGTCGAATCCACATGAATTACCATGGCCGCAGGCATGCATATTGTCATTCTGAGAGGCAAAAGGAAGGCCGGTTTCTTCTTTCATGGGCAGCGCGTCCATATCCGCCCGGAGCAGAAGGCATCCTTCGCCCTTCCCCAGATGTGCCACAATACAGTTCCCATTCACCAGCGTGTCATAGGGAATCTGGAAGCTGTCCAGTTTTTCCCTGACAAAGGCTGCCGTCTGGGGCAGGTCAAGTCCTGTCTCCGGTATCTGGTGCAGCCTGCGGCGCCACTGAACCATCTCCTTCTTCTTTTGATGTCATCTGCGTTTTGCATGAAAGGGGCATCCCCTTTCGGATCTGTCAGACCCGCGGGATGCCCTTGTCTCTTTCCTGTTTCAGTTTTTGCAGCAAAAACTTCTGCATTCTGTCTGAGTACATTCACAGGCGTTGCTGCCCTCGATGTCGATCTGACTGGCCGTACAGTTCTGATGATCATTGTACTGACAGCTGCAGGCTTCGCAGCAGATGTCGATGGTGGAACATCCGCAGCCGCCTGCCGTACTGTTGGTGACGGAGTCCGTTCCCCGCTCCACAAAGCTGGCACAGAAGGTATCGTCGGACTGACGGGCATCTTCGCCCCCTACTTTGATATCTCCCTTGGAACACAGTTCGTCTTTGTTGTAAATACATGTGATTGCTGCACAGGTTAATGCCGGCATACACACTACCTCCTTTTTTTCATTTTCCGGTAGTATGCGTCGATTTTCTGTCGTTTATTCTTTTTTATTTATTCTGATCGTTTTCCACTTCGATTTTCCGGATTTCCTTCGTCCGGATCTCACGGCAGATGTCATCGATAAAGGTATCCAGGTTTTTCTGTCCTTCGTCGCCCAGATAACGGCTTCTCACGGATACGACGCCCTCTTCCTCCTCTTTGGCGCCTACCACCAGCATGTAGGGAACCTTCTGCACCCGGGCTTCCCGGATCTTGTAGCCGATTTTTTCACTTCTGTTGTCGGTGCTGCAGCGGATGCCGTTTTCTTTCAGCTTCGCTTCCACCTTCGCCGCGTAATCCTGATATTTCTCGGAAATGGGCAGTACCCGTACCTGCTCCGGACAGAGCCAGGTGGGGAACAGTCCCGCGTATTTTTCAATCAGCCAGGCCAAAGTACGTTCATAGCAGCCCATGGAAGTACGGTGAATGATATAGGGACGTTTCTTCTCCCCGTCGCTGTCGATATAGTTCATATCGAACCGTTCCGCCAGGAACATATCCAGCTGTATGGTGATCATGGTATCTTCTTTACCGTATACATTTTTCGCCTGAATATCCAGCTTGGGGCCGTAGAAGGCGGCTTCCCCTTCTTCCTCCGTGTACTCAAGACCGATATCATTTAAAATCTGACGCATGGTATCCTGTACTTCGTTCCACATTTCCTCTGTACCCAGATATTTCTCCTGGTTGTTGGGATCCCACAAAGACAGACGATAAGTCACGTCATCCTGCAGACCCAGGGTGGTCATGCAGTATTTCGCCAGATCCACGCAGCCTTTGAATTCCTCTTCCACCTGATCCGGGCGCAGGATCAGGTGACCCTCGGAGATGGTAAACTGGCGGACACGGGTCAGGCCGTGCATCTCGCCGGAATCCTCATTCCGAAACAGCGTGGAAGTCTCGCCGTAACGCAGGGGCAGTTCCCGGTAGCTGTGCTGGGTGGCCTTGTATACGTAGTACTGGAAGGGACAGGTCATGGGACGCAGGGCGAAAACCTCATCGTCCTTTTCTTCATCTCCCAGGACAAACATGCCTTCTTTATAATGATTCCAGTGATCGGAGATCACATAGAGGTCTTTCTTGGCCATCAGCGGCGTCTTGGTACGGATATAACCGCGTTTTTCCTCCTCGTCTTCAATCCAGCGCTGCAGCGTCTGGATGATAGTCACGCCCTTTGGCATGATCAGCGGCAGACCCTGTCCGATCACATCCACGGTGGTGAACAGCTCCATCTCGCGGCCCAGTTTATTGTGATCCCGTTTCTTGGCCTCCTCCAGCCGCTGCATATGCTCCTTTAACTCATCTTTCTTTGCATAGGCCGTACCGTAGATGCGGGTCAGCATTTTATTCTTCTCGCTGCCTCTCCAGTAAGCTCCTGAAGAAGAGATCAGCTTGAACGCCTTGATTCCCTTGGTGGACATCAGATGAGGTCCGGCGCACAGATCCACGAAATCCCCCTGGGAATAGAAGGAGATTTCAGCGTCTTCCGGCAGATCCTCGATCAGTTCCACTTTGTAGGGCTCGTCTTTTTCCTTCATGAAAGCGATGGCTTCCTCTCTGGGCAGCGTAAACCGTTTGATCTGCGCGCCCTCTTTGATCACCTTTTTCATCTCTTTTTCGATTTCATCCAGATCTTCTCTGGTAAAGGACTGACAGTCAAAATCGTAATAAAAACCGGTGTCGATGGAAGGGCCGATGGCCAGTTTTGCCTGAGGATACAGCCGTTTGACCGCCTCTGCCAGCACGTGGGAGGTGGTGTGGCGCAGCGCCGCCAGCCCTTCTTTGTCTGACGCCGTCAGAATATTTACTTCGCTGTCTTTGTCCACCACAGTCCGCAGGTCCACCACATGGCCGTCCACCTCTCCGGCTGTGGCTGCTCTGGCCAAACCTTCGCTGATATCTCTGGCAATGTCATACACGGACATGGACTGCTGATACTCTTTTACTGATCCGTCTTTTAACGTAATTTTCATGATGCTCTCTCCTTTTTTCTATTATTTTTTTACACTTTCCTGCTCTGGCAAAAAGAAAGCCGTCCCGTCTGCTCTCGCAGACAGGGACGACTCTATGCGCGGTTCCACCCTGATTGCCCCGGCTTGCGCCGGAACCACTTCATTGGATGATAACGGAATCACCGGGCCGGATTGGGGCCACTCGGAGGTAGTTTTCAAATGTTTCCCCTGAGGATACTTCCAGCAGCCGTATCCCTCTCTGGCAGGTTCCGTCATTCTACTCGTCTCGTCAACGTGTTGTCTCTTAACTTATCTGTAATCCTAACCGATTTTTTTTCATTTGTCAATGCTGATTTTCTTTCCATTCCCGGAAAGCTTTTGTCACACACTCCGGTATTTCTCCCTTTTTGAAATAATAGGTAGACTGTATATAATTGCTCTGCTGCCCTCCCTGTTCATTGATGGTCACCGTCGCCATATAGTCCTGATCGATTTCAAAATAAGCCGCCTTGTCGGATATCGCCGCCTTTAGAATCTCTCCCATATCCTTTTTGCCTTCAAAGGTCACAGTGGGTGCATCATATTCCCCATCCATGTTATCATACAGTTCCTCTTCATAACTGTAGATATCGATTCGTACCGTATCCTTTTCGTCCGGCGTTTTTCGCATGGGATAACCTAGTTTTTCCAAAAGCTGCATCGTCTCCTGGAAGCTTTCATAAACAATGATATCGACCGACAGTCCATCGCTGTTTCTGTAAAAGCTCAGTTCTCCGGCGATCTGCTCCGGTTTGAGATCCTCGTAAGAGGCGGCTGCCAGTTCCTTCTGATACGCCTGCAGCAGCTGCCTGGCATCTTCTGGAGCAAGATTGATCCTGCCGCTGTGGTAAGCGTCATACATTTCCACATAGTCGAACTGCAGCGTATCCACATCGACTCCCAAAATAGTGTTATGCCCCTCCTTGAATCCTTCCACTTCGTACAGATCCGGAAGCAGCTGTTCCACCTGTTCCGCCGTCAGCTGATAGGTACGGATCTTCCGGCCGCCGTTTCTCATATCATAGGCCACGATGGCGTCAACCGTGATATCGCCTTCATTCCAGACACTGCTGCTTTGGGTTTCGGAAGGATTCTTGCGTCCCTCTTTTTCATTTTGCACACCGGCTGCGGCCAGCTCATAGCCCGGCTGCAGATCTTTTGTCATCTCGCCTGTCTGCAGCGCGTACTCCATGTTGTTCATGCCGTTTTGATCCGTCCCGTCCAGGTATCGCCCCTTTTCCAGTCCGTTCAGGTAGACGCTGATCCCCTCCAGACGATCCACAGAAGGCAAAAAAGTATCGTATCCGAACCAATCGAAACGAAAAGCCAGCGCCAGCGCCAGGGTGATGCCAAGGGGAATCACCAGCGTCAGCCGGTGGGAAAGTACCTGTCTGAATTCATAGGAGTAGATCACTTCGATCACGCAGTGGAATACCAGAGCGCAAAAGAGGATGCCAAACACCATCCAGGCAGTTTTTCTTCCTTCGGAAAGGCTGGAGAAAATCAGCCCGCCGGCTCCCGACAGAGCTGTCAGCAGCAGTACTTTGACCACCGGTTTGCATCTTTCAAAGGCCATGGAATGGCCCGCCGCTTCGGAGCGGCGCTTCTGGTACAGCCAGAAGGATACTGCCAGAAACAAAAGGATTTCCGCCAGCAGCACCAGCAGATACTTCCAGTGTTCTCCAAAAACCGCGGCGCTTTGCAGCCCTTTTCCTTCAAACGCCTGGATATGGGACAAATAGAGAAAAGCCGGAGAAAACATCTGCGTAATTTTCCCAGCCAGCTCCTGATTTCCAGGATAGAAAGTCTGGAAAAATTCCTGGAAATACCCCAGCGCCACCTGCCATACCAGAAAAGCATATCCGTAGAACACACCCAGTCCCAGAAAGCTGACCAGGATACGTCCGGTCAGAAGGATGGCAATCAGCGCCAGATGATACAGCAGCAGAAAATACAGCACATGCATCGCCGCTCTGATAACCAGGCTCACCAGCACCGCCGCCGTACATACTGTTTTTACGATACAAACGACCAAAAGCAGCACCAGACTGAGAGCATACGGGATGACAAAAGCCAGAATGCCGCTCACATACTGGACGAAAAACAGCCGTTTCCTGGTCACCGGAATGCTGTGAAACAGATCCAGCTTTCTGGAAGACTGCAGAAAAGAAAACCCAGTGAAGGCCGCCAGGACAGAAGCGCCGACGACCACAGCGAACATGCCGTAATTGACCGGTCCGACAAATTCCGCCAGTTCCGCTATCATCTTTTCCCAGGACAGCATCCGGTTCGCCAGCTGATTTTGCAGACTTTCCGTATACATCATGCCTGCCAGAGGCAGAGCGGCGAAAAGTCCCAGAAACAAAAGAGCCATCGCCCAGATTCTCCGTTTCAGATCATTTTTTACCATACTAAAAAATGAGATGTTTGATGTCATAGCCTGCTACCTCCGTTTCACTGATAAATATCTCCTCCAGCGTCAGCGGGAGGATCTCACAGAACAGCGGCTGTTTGTCTTCCACCCGCTCCATGATTTCAATCTTGGTCCCTCTGGCTGTGATTGTAAGAAGGGAACCGCTGCGCACACACTGAAGCACATCCAGTTCTTTCAGCAGCTGCTCTTCCAGCGCCGTATCGGGTATCACGCACTGTATTTTCTGGATATTGTGTTTCATCTCCTCCAGATCCTTGGAAAAGAGAATGCCGCCCTGATGCAGAAGCCCCACATGGTCGCAGATATCCTCCAGTTCCCTTAAGTTATGCGAAGCAATGATGGGCGTGAATTCTCTTCCCATGATCTCCGACACAAAAATACTTTTTACCGCCTGACGCATCACCGGATCCAGGCCGTCAAAGGTTTCGTCACACAGCAGATATTTGGTGCCGGCGCAAATCCCCAGCAGGACCGATACCTGCCGCTTCATGCCTTTGGAAAAGGTAGACAGCTTCCTCCCGGGATCCAGGCCAAACCGCTGCATATACTCCAGAAATTTTCGCCGGTCAAAGCCGGAATATAAGATACTGTAATACTCCATCATATCCTTTGGGCAGCTGTTGGGAAAAAAGTATTGATCATCCGGTATGAAAAACAGCTTCTCTTTGGCCTCGATCCGCTCATAAACCGGAATCCCGTCGATCAGTACCTCCCCCTCGTCGGGTCTTAATACGCCGCTTAGGATACGAAGAAAAGTACTCTTTCCCGCTCCGTTGGATCCCACCAGTCCGAAGACGGCTCCTTCCCTGATTTCTGTGCTCATCCCTTTCAGCGCTTCGATCTTTTCAAACCGCTTGTGGACATTTTTTACCTCTATCATCGGCTCCCCTCCTTATAGACACTGTCAATCTGTTCGCAGACCTGCCGACGGGTGACTCCCATATCAAACCCCTCTACCAGAAGTTCATGTAATTCCCGGAAGAATCCCGCCTTTCTCTCCTCCATGAAATTTTCCTTTGGAGAGACAAAATTTCCTTTCCCCTTCACCGGATAAATATATCCTTCCTTCTCCAACAGCGCATAAGCCCGCTGAATGGTGTTGGGGTTGATGGAAAGCTCCATGGCCAGACTCCTGACGGAAGGAAGCTGCTGATCCCTGGCCAGTATGCCCTTTTCTATCATCTGCCGCAGCTTCTGGGACACCTGCTCATACAGAGGCCGCCGGTCCTGATAATCCAATACAATCATGTCCTCCTCCTTTCCTGCGTACCAAGTGTACTAGTTGTCTTAATACACTTAATATATTAATAAAGCCCTGACTGGAAGTCAAGGCTTTCTCTGCAATTTATATTTTCTTTAGATTATCTCTATGCGTTCCGTCCGCAGCAGTGTTTATATTTCTTGCCGCTTCCGCAGGGGCAGGGATCGTTTCTTCCCACCTTGGGTCCCTTCACGATGGTGCCGGATTTTTTCTGCTCCAGATAGAGCGCTTTTCTCTTTTCATCGGAGAAGATTTCCTTCCAGGCAGGAAGCTCATAGAGCCAGTCTGCTTTGGCGTCTACCATGTTTTTATAAAGGAGCTCTTTGTCAAATCCCAGATTTACCTGTGTATCCTCCTCCATCTCCTCGATGGGATTTGGGGTCTTTAAGCTGTCGTTGATGCCGTCCAGGAAACCGGTCATAGTCATGACGCTGATGTGATATTTCTCCGCCAGCTCTTTTACCGTTCCCGTAACCACCTCATCGGGATTTTTCAGCAGTTCCTCATATATTCTTTTTTCAATCAGAAAATAGTCGGCCCAGAATTTCTGGAGTTTTCCCCTGTCTGCTTTCTGATCATATGCCATATCTCTCCATTGCTTTAATAAACTCATGCACGTACCTTCTTTCTTTCCAAACGTTCTTGCTTTCATCACTCCGCCAGTGATGCCTGATTACCAGTATAACCGAATCGCCGCTTTTTTTCAACCAATTTATACGTTTCCTACAGCATAAATATATGATTCAAAGGGCCGCTACCGGCTCCCAGGTCAAGACCAGAGCGCAGAGCCCCGGAAATATAATTTTTGGCCTCCTTCACACTGTCCCGCAAAGGCAATCCCTTCGCCAATCCGCAGGCGATGGCCGAAGACAAAGTACAGCCGGTGCCGTGGGTATTGGGATTATCAATCCTTTCTCCCCGAAACCACCGGCAGGATCCCTGCTCACACAGGAGATCATTGGCGTCGTTCAATTCATGTCCGCCTTTTAGCAGAACCGCTGTGCCGGCTTTCCCGGCAATATCTTTTGCCGCCCGTTCCATATCTTCCGGCGTTTCGATGGAAAAGCCGCACAGTACCTCGCCCTCGGGAATATTAGGGGTGATCACCTGGGCCAGGGGAATCAGTTCTCTAATCAGCGTATCCGCCGCGTCATCGGCCAGCAGACGGCCTCCGCTGGTGGCCACCATCACCGGATCCACCACGATGTGACGGGCCTGGTATTCTTTCAGTTTGGCCGCGATCACTTTAATCAGCGGCGCGGAAGATACCATCCCGATCTTTACCGCATCGGGAAAAATATCCTGAAACACGCAGTCCAGCTGGCTGGCCAGAAATTCCGGCGTCGCCTCCATGATCCCGTACACTCCCGTCGTATTCTGAGCCGTCAGCGCCGTCACCGCGCTGGACGCATAAAGTCCGTGGGCCGTGATGGTTTTGATATCCGCCTGAATGCCGGCGCCGCCGCTGGAATCGCTGCCCGCTATGGTCAGCACTGTTTTCATTTTCACCTTACTACCTCCAGAAGTTCCTTATAATCATAAATATAATAGTCAGACAGACCGATCATCTCTTCCTTTTCGTGACCGGAATAGGAATCGTACACGCCCACCGTCATAAATCCGCCGTCCTTCGCTCCCCGGATTCCCTCCGGGATATCTTCAAATACGGCGCAGCGGGCGGGACTGATTTCCAGCCTTCCCGCGGTATATAGATAGATGTCCGGAAATCCTTTTCCCCGGCTGACGTCCCGCACCGTAGTCACGCAGGTAAAATAGTCCCGGATGTTATTGTGACGCAGAGCCGGCTCAAAAAGTCTGGAATCGGAAGAAGTGGCCGCCCCGATACGCACGCCCTGATCCGCCAGGCAGCGCAGAAACTCCTTCGCATGGGGCTTCAAACCCACTTTCGTCTTATAGTAATCCTCCGCCATCGCATACCACTCCCCGATCAGATCCCGGGGCTGTTCCTGCAGTCCGAAACGGTCAATGGTATAACGTGCCGCCGCCTCAAACCCCATGGGTGTGATTTTTTTCAGATAATCTTCCGGCAGGTCGATGCCCCGCCTGGACAGAAAATCCACATCGATCTGTTCCCACACCCACATGGAATCCAGCAGCGTTCCATCCAGATCAAAGATTGCTCCCGTAAATTCCTTCATCATCCGTTCTCCCTGAATCTTCGCACCATCTCTTTCGCCGCTTCCTTGATATCATCCGCTGCGATCACGGCGGAAACCACCGCCAGTCCGTCGATGCCCGTATCTTTGAACTGATCCATCGTATTCAGGTTGATGCCGCCGATCACCACGATGGGCGCCTTCACCGCCCGGCGGATCTCTTTTAATTCTTCCATCGTCACCGGACGGGCATCCGTCTTAGTGCCGGTGGGAAACATGGCTCCCACCCCCAGATAGTCGGCGCCGTCCTCCACCGCCTTTTTCGCCTCATTAAGACGGGCGGCGGACACGCCCAGGATCTTATCCGGCCCCAGGATCCGGCGTACTTCCTTTGCCGGCAGATCGCTCTGCCCCACGTGCACGCCGTCCGCGTCCACCGCCAGAGCAATATCCACCCGGTCATTGATGATAAAGGGAATGTGATACTTTCGCGTAATTTCCCGGATATTTAAAGCGGTACGGTAAAAATCCAGCGAGGAGCAGTCTTTCTCCCGCAGCTGGATCACGGTACAGCCCCCTTCGATAGCCTGGGTCACCGCCTCCTCCAGGGTGTCGGTGCTCATCAGATCCCTGTCGGTGCACAGATATAAGGTATAATCCACATCACATTTCTTCAACTTTCGCCATCTCCTCCATCAAAGTTTCATTCAGGCTGCTCAGCCCGTCGATGATGCCGGTGCGGAAGCTTCCCGTCCCCATATGGGCCACCCGGCCGTAAGCGATCTCTCCCGCCAGTCCCATGGAGAGGATGCCTGCTGTGGCCGCCGTCCACATATCCTCCTGCATGCCCGCGTAGCCTGCGGTGATGGCGGAGGTCATGCATCCGGTACCGGTTACTTTCGCCATCAAGGGATGGCCGTTGTGAATCTTCGCCACTCTGTTTCCGTCTGTCACGATGTCCACCGCTCCCGTCACTCCGACGGTGCAGCCAAGACGGCGGGCCGCCTGGCAGGCCGCATCCACAGGATCATTGGCCGCATCCTCCTCGGATACGTCCACGCCTTTGGCGGCGGCGGACAATCCGGCCACGTAAGAAACCTCTGACAGATTGCCTCTTAAAATCGATATCTTTACTTCCTGAAGGATCCGCTCCACCGTCTCGTTGCGAAAGGCGGAGGCGCCGGCTCCCACCGGATCAAAGACCACGGGAATGCCCAGCTGATTGGCCGTCCTGCCGGATGCAATCATCGACTCCACCGTGCGCTGATTGAGCGTGCCGATATTGATCACCAGAGCCGAAGATATCGCCGTGATATCGGAAGCTTCCCGGATATCGTCCGCCATGATGGGAGACGCCCCGATGGCCAGCAGGGCGTTGGCGCAGTCGTTGACCGTAACATAATTGGTAATATTATGTACCAGGGGAACCACTTCCCGCATTCTGGTATTTAAATTTGCCGCATCTTTTATGACACTCATTCGATTTTCACCTCGTATTTTTCCATTGTTTTTTTATTATATCAGCCTTTTTATCCCCTTGCAACCGCCGTCTTTTTTCTGTCTTTTGATCTTCTCACAGCAAAAAATGGCGTAAAACCCGATTCCCGGGATAAAACCGCCATTTTGCCGAATGAATCGATATTTATTTTTTTAAGGGGAGGATAAGTATTAATTTTTATCATTGGTCGCCTGCCATTGGAGGGGATCCAACGGCTTTCCCTTCGTGTCAGCAAAAAGCAACACCTGGCTGTGTCATCCCTCTGCCGACATCTATAGTATGACCCGTCTTTTTCGTTCTATACCTTTTTTGAAAATATTTCTTTTTTATCCGCTCCCAGGCTCAGCACCGGCAGCAGCAGCAATTGCACAGCAGATTGGCCAGCAGGCACTGCCAGCAGCAGTTGCCCATATTTTCATCCGGCCGCTCGTAGCCGTAGCCGCTGCCCATGGTCTGATACCACTGTCCGCCGGACTCCAGCTGACTGACCAGCATCCGGTACCGGGCATTCTGTGGATCACGCCGCAGCGCTTCCCTGGCGTCCTCCAGGGCGTTTACGTTGCTCCCCAGACCCGCATGGGCCACCGCCCGCATGTAATACCACTGTGCGTTTCTGACACCCATCCCGTTCAGCACATTCAGCGCCTCCCGGAAATGACGGCTGTTGATATAATTGGCCGCCGCCTGCATCTTGATAGCCTCTTCGTCGTTTCCGTAGGAGGTCTGACCGCTCTGCCCGTAAAAACCGCCGTAGCCGCCCGTCTCTCCCCGTTCCCTGGCGGCAATGATCTGATTATAGGCCTCCTGCACCTGCTTGAACTTTTCCTCCGCCTGCTTTTTATTGGGATTATTGATGTTGGCGTCGGGATGGTACAGCCGGCTTAGCTTCCGGTAGGCTTTTTTTATCTCATCCATGCTGGCGTTTTCCGGTACCCCCAGCACTTCATATGGATTTACCATCAGTGATTCTCCCTGTATTTTCGTTTCACAATTTCATATTTGGTCCATATACCAGAATACAGCACATTGCGCAGAATGTCCACATATTCCACAATGGGCAGCTTTTCAAATTCCCGCGCGCACTCGCTCATCATCATGGTCAGGATCTGCTCGCTGTCCTTCATGAAATCCTCCCTCCGGCATGTGAACACCCATGGATTATAATTCCCCTTGCGGATATCCTTTTCAAGATCGTCGTAGGCATCCATCAGATAGATGAATTTCCCCATGAAAAAACCAAGCCTGCGCAAAATCTCTTCCCAGGCGTCCTGCCGGTACACAAAGATCTCTCCCATCAGCTCTCCGGTCAGTCCGGCGCCCCGGTCCAGATTGCAGCTGTTTTTTTGCTCGCAGCGGCCAAGCAGCTTCATATACCGTTTCACCGCCCGGTGCTGCCGGGGATATCGCTTACATACCGCCAGAAACTCTTTCCGAAGAGCCCGGGCAGCCGTATAGGATAGAGGTTTTCTTTCATCAAACCAGTTATCCAGCAGATTATAATAGCTCAGCAGCAGATTCATATCCGCCGCGTAGGCCGTATATGCATTCTGCAGGTAGGGATGCTTTTTCAGCGGATGCAAAAGACAGCGGCCGCATCCCTCTTTCTTTTCCCCCTCATACAGCCCGGTCAGCAGAATCGCCAGGAACGTCATATCGTAAGTCAGCGTGATCCGCGACAGGCTGCCATGGCGGTCTTTCAGCTCCCTGCAGATACCGCAGTAGAAAGACTGGTACCGCCTCATATCCTTGATCTTCAGCTCTTCCCTGTTAATCGTAACGTATCCAAACATATGTTATCCTCTCAGGTCCGTTTGATAAACTGCGCGCCGCATTTGGGACAGGAGATGGAAATCTTTCCTTTCCCCCGCGGAACCCGCACCGTCTGACGGCAGGAAGGGCAGCGGAAATAGCGGTGCTCCTTATCCGCATGGCGTTTCCTGGCAGTAAAAAAACGGCCCGTCACTTTTGTTTTCCAGGCCAGAAACTTCTGATTTTCTTCGTATCTGCGGGAAATATTCCGTGAGAACATCCGCAGATAACAGATCGCCAGCAGCGCCACCGCCAGTATGTACAGTATCCGGTATCGGATAAAAAAAGAAAGGATCAAAAGCCCCAGGGAAAGATACAGGGTAAATCTCCCCAGATCATCCACGCCATACCGTCCTGTCATAAACCTTCTGAATTTTTCACGCATTTTATCATTCCATCCTTTTTCTTGTATCAGTTTATTTCGAATGATTATACTCTATTCCTTTTCCCGGGAAATTACAAGAAAGCAGACTATGAAATTTTTATGAATTTTTTTCTTCTCCCCTTTTTCCGTTGACATGCCCCTTTCCTTCCCTTATACTCAGTGTCAGAAAACATGGCAGAAACTTGACAGGATTTTGGGTAGTGTCAAGTAATCTATGAAAAAATAAGTCATAAAAAATAGGCTCAGAAGAACCTTGAAAATTGCAGATATTGATATTGAAAAGCTTCCGAGGGCTCAGGGCGCTGCCCTGAGAACCCGCAAGGGACCAGTCCCTTGACTCAATAGCGGGCTCTGCCCGCACCTGTCCTCGCCGGAAGGCAGGGAAAGGGTGCGGTTGCCCCTTTCCTGTCAGACAGGATGCTCCGTGGGCTTTTTGTCAACAGACTTTCGCGGCATATCCTCACAGCCGGCGCTGCCGACTGTTCCGGTATTCCACGGTTCTATTGACAACAGCCCCGCTCCCGTGACGCGGCGCTATTTTCCTGCATATGCAGGATTGTCTGCTGACCGAGAAAGATAAGGAGCTGCCATTTTCCTGGCATATTGTCAGCACCATGGAGAAGTTCCACATCATTGAGCACCCGATAACGGTTGTGCTTATGAGGACGCAGGAAGTTATAATAAGCAACCCAGAGAGCCAGATCATAGTTGGCTCCTTCGATGTTGTCAAAGCCGTTTGTTTTCCGATAGGAAGCTTTATACGTGCGGTTCAGCCGTTCCACGATCTGTTTGAATGGGCGGTTGTCTTTGGATACAGCATCGTCGTTGGTAAGTCCAATGACCTGGGTGATCGTAAAGGTAAAATCTTTTCCAAACTTCTTTGCAAACTCCATTGCGGCAAGCGGGTAAGCGCTGTAGCCGTCCGCAACAAATTTAAAGTGATCCGGCAGCCTCTTAAGTCCCTGGAAGGCCATGCGCATGGCGAGGATGCAGGGCCCCACGCCACGATTGTCAGAAACCTGATAGCCGATGATGGAACGGCAGGCGGCATTCATGATCAGCCAGACAAAGGTTTTCACACCGCGGACTTTGATGTAGGTTTCATCGGCGATGAAAGTGTTCCCTTTTCTGTAGGGATACTGGTCGGTAAAGGGTTTGATGCATACAGCGGCGGTCTTGCAGTAGTTTGCGATCTGCTGATGGGAGATGCGGATGTTATAGAGATCCTTAAGAGCCTGGCTGGTTTTACGAAGTGACAGGCCGAGGTTGATATGGAGGGTCAGGCACAGGGACATGACATGGGCGTTGTGTTTGCTGAACCTGAGAGAAGAAGCATGCTTTGGCAGGGAGTTTAAGTCCATGCGGAAGAAATCTATCGTGAATTCACGGTAGATGTAGTGGAGTTTATATTTATTTTTCCCGTAGTCCTCTTTCAGGTCTTCCTGGTCGACTTTCTTCAGATTGTGAAGATAGTAGGGGCATTTCGGATTGATACATTTATGGATGACGAAATGTTTCCGACTCTTTATCCTGGAGAGGGAATGACCGCAGTGCGGGCATAAGAGGCGGAAGGGAGTTGTTACAAGGTCACCGGAAGAGAAGGTCTGTCCGCAGACTTTGCACTGGTACTGGCCGTTGCCGCCGTTGTTATCATAGATAAAGAGATGAGGGGCACCGCACAGGGGGCAGAGGATATCCTCAGGGACGGACTTTCCGTTTCGCCGCCGGACAGGTTTCAGGGGTTTGCCGTAGCGCCAGAGATAGTATTCAAGGAGGAACTGCCAGTCCTGTTTGATAAAGGTTCTGATACGTGGGAGTTCATCCACTTTGAATTTCTGATATTTGGGAGAGTGGGAGTCGTCAAAAGCCCACTGCTTGAGAGGAATATATCTGCAGATAAAAGTGATTAGCCAGCAATTCAACTGATAAAGGTATTGAATGATGGTGAGAAGATAAAGTATAATGTCCATGAGCATTGGCTCCTTTCTGGGGTGTTTGTTTGGCGATAGACATTATACCAGAAAAGGGAGGTCAATGCTCTTTTTATTGCAGATTTCCCTAAAAATCAAGGTTTCTATAGAATTTAGATACAAAAAAACAGGTAGTATTTGACACTACCGGATTTTGGGAGGAGAGAGATATATGAAACGCATTCTTGCTCTGGCGGGAGCGCTGCTGCTGCTCCTTTTGTACGGCGCCACTTTTTTCTTCGCCCTCTCGGGCAGTCCGGATGCCGACGGCTGGTTTAAGGCGTCCCTCTTCTGTACGGTTGCGGTGCCCGTACTGATCTACGGCTACATCCTGGTTTACCGCTACCTGAAAGACAGGAAAAAATAAAAATGTGCTGCAGGCCTTTGATTCTGCAGCACATTTTTTATTTTTCTTCGTCTCAGCGATAGATAATATCCTCTCTGCCCGGTCCATTGGAAACCATGGTGATGGGGAATCCGATCTTTTCTTCCACAAACTCCACATATCTGCGGCAGTTTTCCGGAAGATCCTCGTATTTTTTGATACCCCGGATATCGCATTTCCAGCCCGGCAGCTTCTCGATCACCGGTTTTGCCTTCTCCAGCATCGCTGTGGTGGGGAATTCCGTGGTGATCTTTCCATCGATATCGTAGGCCACGCACACCGGAATTTCGTCCAGATAGCCCAGCACGTCCAGCACGGTGAAGGCCACATCAGTGGTTCCCTGTATCCGGCATCCGTACCGGGAGGCTACGCAGTCGAACCATCCCATTCTTCTGGGCCGTCCTGTGGTGGCGCCGTACTCTCCGCCGTCTCCGCCTCTTCTTCTCAGTTCATCGGCTTCCTCGCCGAAGATCTCCGACACAAAGGCTCCTGCGCCCACCGCGCTGGAATAAGCCTTGCAGACCGTGATGATTTTTTTAATCTCATAAGGGGGGATCCCCGCTCCGATGGCGCCATAGGCAGCCAGCGTGGAAGAGGATGTTACCATGGGATAGATTCCGTGATCCGGATCCTTCAGTGATCCCAGCTGTCCCTCCAGCAGAATCTCTTTGCCCTCCTGGATGGCATTCCACAGGTAAGAAGACACATCGCACACATAGGGGGCGATCATCTCTTTGTATTCCAGCAATTCTCTGTAAATATCCTCCGGATTCAAAACCGGTTTGTGATACAGGTGCTCCAGCATCACGTTCTTGGTCACGCAGACCCGCTCTGCCTTTTCCTTCAGGGACGCTTCGTCAAAAAGCTCGCTCACCTGAAAACCGATCTTGGCATATTTATCGGAATAAAAGGGCGCGATGCCCGATTTGGTGGAGCCGAAGGATTTGCCCGCCAGACGTTCCTCCTCATACTGATCGAAGAGGATGTGATAGGACATCACCATCTGCGCCCGGTCAGACACCAGAATCTTCGGTTTGGGCACGCCCCGGTCCACCAGACCCTGAATTTCTTTTATCAATGTTGGAACATGCAAAGCCACGCCATTTCCGATCACACTGGTGGTATGATCGTAAAATACTCCCGAAGGAAGTGTATGCAGCGCGAACTTTCCATAATTATTTACAATCGTATGGCCCGCATTGGCTCCGCCCTGGAAACGTACGATGATGTCGGCTTCCTTTCCAAGCATATCCGTAATCTTGCCTTTTCCCTCGTCACCCCAGTTTGCTCCGACGACAGCTTTTACCATTTTTTATTTCCTCCCAGCTTCTCTCTGTAACAGAGTCATTTGCTCTTGATCGCAGTAAAATCACTACCGTATTGAGTATACTACATTCTGATAAAGAAGTAAAACCTTAATTGAATTTTTCCCGCTTTTTCTATCTCTTACGCAGGAAAATGAACAACAGGGCGCTGACGGCCATCAGTACGGGATAGTACATATAAGGCAGGATCTGAAAGGGCGTCAGGCCGGTGAGACTGGCAGCCGACAGAAGCTGGGCCCCGTAAGGGATCAGCCCCTGCCCCACCGAAGCGAAGATATCCAGCAGGGAAGCGCTCCTGCGGGGCGAGATCCCGTACTCTTCGCTGATGTTTCTGGCGATGGGGCCGGTCATGACGATGGCCACCGTGTTATTGGCCGTACAGCAGTCCACCAGCAAAACCAGCAAAGCGATCCCCAGCTCGCCGCCCCGCTTCCCTCTGACCCGTTTCTTGATTTTCACCAGAATATACTGGATTCCTCCGTGGGCGCGCACCAGGGATACGATGAAAGCCACCACGATGGATATCACCGTGATATCGTACATGGAAGTGACGCCGTCCCCCACCACCTGGAAGATTTCAGTCGGAGCAATGGCTCCAGTCCCTACTCCTACCAACAGAGACAGCACAATTCCGCTGATCAGCACCACAAAGACATTGATTCCGATCAGAGCTCCGATCAGCACCACCAGATAGGGAAGGATCTTCAGCACATTGTACTCCAGCCCTTCAAAGGACGCTCCCTGTCCGGAACCGGGCACGATCAGAAACAGAATCACGGTGATGACGGCAGCCGGCAGTACGATCAGAAAGTTTTCCCGGAATTTATCCTTCATCTCGGCGCCCTGGGTGCGGACGGCCGCGATGGTGGTATCGGAAATCATGGACAGATTATCTCCGAACATGGCGCCCCCCATCACGGCTCCGGCACAGACAGCCATGCCCACTCCCGCTTTGTCGCTGATCCCCACGGCGATGGGCGCCATGGCTGCGATGGTACCCATGGAAGTCCCCATGGATACGGAGATAAAACAGCTGATCACAAAAAGCCCCGCCACCGCCACGTTGGGAGGCATGATGGACAGCCCCAGATTGACCGTACTCTCCACGCCGCCAGCCATATCCACCGCCTTGGAAAAGCCGCCGGCCACCAGAAAGATCAGACACATGGTCACGATGTTTTCATCAGCCACCCCCTGGGTAATCAGTGTGATTTTCTCCTGAAAACTGACTTTCCGGTTTTGCAGAAAACCCACCAGCAGCGCGATGAGAAATCCCACGATGGCCGGCACGCTGTAGAAATCTCCGGTGATGCAGCCGGCTCCCAGAAAGATTATCAGAAACACCAGGATCGGCAGCAGCGCCAGCGGATTTCCCTGATCCGTATTACGTTCCATTTCTTTTTCCTCCTTTTTACAGCTGAAAAAGGACGCTGCAAAATTTCTCCTTTGCAGCGTCCCGTCATTTCTGCCGTTATACGTTGATTTCCGCCGTCACGCCCAGAAGCTCTTTGTTTGCCTCCAGAACAGGATTGATGCAGTTTTCCAGGAACGCATCCACCTGCAGGGCGGCCCTGCCGGTATATTTGGAGGGATCCATGGTCTTTTTCAGTTCCTCCAGCGTCAGGTTGAAGGCGTCGTCCGCGGCGATCAGTTCCAGCAGATCGTTGTCTTTTCCTTCCGCTTTCACATGCCGCGCCGCCACCATGGACAGCTCCCGGATCCTCTCGTGAAGTTCCTGCCGGTCTCCGCCGGCTTTCACCGCATCCATCATGATATTTTCCGTAGCCATGAAAGGCAGTTCCGCCATCAGCCGTTTTTCAATCACCTTGGGATAAACCACCAGTCCGTCCACCACATTCAGACAGAGATCCAGGATGCCGTCCACCGCCAGGAATGCTTCCGGAATACTCAGCCGCTTATTTGCGGAATCGTCCAGCGTACGCTCAAACCATTGGGTAGCGGAAGTGATAGCCGGATTCAGCGCGTCGATCATCACGTAACGGGCCAAAGAAGCGATCCGCTCGCTGCGCATGGGATTTCTCTTATAAGCCATGGCCGAGGAACCGATCTGGTTTTTCTCAAAGGGCTCTTCCACCTCTTTCAGATGCTGCAAAAGACGAATATCATTGGAAAACTTGTGAGCGCTGGCGGCAATGCCTGCCAGTACGTTAAGCACGCGGGTATCCACCTTCCGGGAATAGGTCTGTCCGGAAACGGGAACACACTCCTTAAATCCCATCTTCTGGGCGATCATGGGATCGATCTGGTCGATCTTCTCCTGATCTCCGTCAAACAGTTCCTGGAAGCTGGCCTGGGTGCCGGTGGTACCCTTGGAGCCCAGCAGCTTCATGCCGCCCAGCACATATTCCAGATCCTCCAGATCCATCAGAAATTCATTCATCCAAAGTGTGGCACGCTTGCCCACCGTCGTCGGCTGAGCCGGCTGGAAATGGGTGAACGCCAGTGTGGGAAGGGCTTTATACTGACCGGCAAAATCTTTCAGTTCAGCCAGCACGTTGATCAGTTTTTTCTTCACCAGCTTCAGCGCTTCCGTCATCACGATCACATCGGTGTTGTCTCCCACGTAGCAGGATGTCGCTCCAAGATGGATGATTCCTTTCGCCTTGGGACACTGTACGCCGTAGGCATACACATGGGACATCACGTCGTGACGCACCTTTTTCTCCCGTTCTTTCGCCACATCGTAATTGATATTTTCCGCATTGGCTTTTAATTCATCGATCTGTTCCTGCGTTATGGGGAGCCCCAGTTCCTTTTCAGTCTCCGCCAGAGCAATCCACAGCTTTCTCCAGGTCCGGAACTTCATATCCGGTGAAAAGATATACTGCATCTTTCTGCTGGCATACCGTTCTGACAAGGGGCTTACGTATCTGTCTGTACTCATACCTGTGTTCTCTCTCCTCTTCCGGCGACTTATCGCCTTTTTTCTGATTATAGCCTACCTCTTTTTTAAAAGCAAGCCTGCTTTTGTCTCCTCCTAATGCTGCCGGAATTTCCCCAGAAACTCCTGCATCCGGTTATGACTGGAGGTAAAGACCTCTTCCGGCGTTCCTTCCAGCGCCACCACGCCTTTGTCCATGAAGATCACCCGGTCGGAGATCTCCCTGGCAAAGGACATCTCATGGGTGACGATCACCATGGTGATGTGCAGATCCGCAAGGGAGCGGATCACTTTGAGCACCTCGCCGGTCAGCTCCGGGTCCAGGGCGGAGGTGGGCTCGTCGAAAAACATGATCTTGGGGTTGAGCGCCAGGGCCCTGGCGATGGCCACACGCTGGCACTGGCCTCCGGACAGCTGACAGGGATAGGCGTCTTCCTTGTCCTCCAGTCCCATTTTGGCCAGCAGCTCCCTGGCCTCCCGGTACACCTCTTCTTTATTTCTCTTCTGGATATTGATGGGTGCATCGGTGAGATTTTTCATCACGCTGTAATGGGGAAAAAGATTGAAGCTTTGAAACACCAGCCCGAAATACTCCTGCAGCCGTTTCATCTGGGCTTTTCCCGGATGGCAGGCCTTCTTTCCTTCCATCCAGGCCGCCCGCTCTCCCATATAGAGAATCTCGCCGCCGTCGATCTCCTCCAGCATGGTGGCGCAGCGCAGCAGCGTGGATTTCCCCGATCCGGACGGGCCGATGATGGAAAGGATCTCGCCTTCCTTCACGGACAGAGAAATGTCTTTTATCACTTCCAGATCGTCAAACGTTTTCCTGATATGATTCATTTCCAACAGATTCATGGCTTCCTCCTAATGATAGTAATTCAGCTTTTTCTCGATGGCTTCCATCACCACGGCCACCAGCAGGTTGAATACGTAGTAGAATACGCCCGCCACGACAAAGGGCATGAAGGTAGTGTTGGCCGCGGCGATCTGTTTGGCGACGGTAAACATCTCCATATATGCCAGGGCAAAGGCCAGGGACGTATCCTTGACCAGGGTGATCACCTCATTGGTCACCGCCGGCAGGATTCTCTTTATCACCTGCGGCAGGATAATCTTCAGGAAGGTCTGCCGCCCGTTGTAACCCAACACTTTGGCCGCCTCGTACTGCCCGCGGGGCATGGATTCGATTCCCGAACGGTAAATCTCGGCAAAATAAGCCGCATAATTCAATGAGAAGCCCAGAATAATGGCAATAAAGCGGTACATGCCGCCGATATTGGCCCCGAACAGATAAAAAGGCCCGTAGAATACCACCAGCAGCTGCAGCATCAGCGGCGTCCCTCTCATGATGGAAATATAAATTTTGAAAACCGTGCTGATCACCCTGTTTTTGGCCATGCGCCCAAAGGAGACTAAAAGACCCAGGGGGAGGGAAAAAAGCAGCGTCAGCGCGAAGATCCCGATGGACTTCACCATACCTTCGGCCAGCTGTCCCAGCATAACTGAAAATTCCATATCCTTTGTATTCCTTTCTTTTCCCATACGGCGAGAATACCCCCCGCAACCTGCCGCTTTTTGCGGCAAATCCGGGGGGTTATGCACCGCCTCTTATTTTGCTTCCAGACAAACCATATCCGACAGTTCATATTTTTCTGCCAGTTCATCGAAGGTTCCATCCGCCAGAAGAGTCTGCAGATCAGCGTTCACCTTATCCCGCAGTTCTTCATTGCCCAGCTTGAATCCGATGGCATATTTCTCGGAATTCAGCTTTTCATCCATGATCTTAAAGCCTTCTCCTCTGGTCTTGATCTGATACTGAGCCACGCCGATATCCATGGCCACAGCCTGTACCGATCCTGCCTGCAGTTCCACGAAGGCGCTGTTGTAATCGGCAAACTCCTGCAGCGCACCGAAGGTATCCGCCAGCGCTTTCTGGCCTTCCTCATCCTGAAGAAGCTGCAGCGCCGCAGACGCCGCCTGTACGCCTACCACCTTGCCTGCCAGATCGTCAAAGGTTTCGATACCGGAGTTTTCAGCGACCACCATCACCTGGCTGTTGTCCACATAGGGATCGGACCAGGTATAGTCGTCCTCACGGCCGTTCATGGTAAATCCGTTCCAGATACAGTCGATGGTGCCGGATTCCAGTTCCATATCCTTGGAATCCCATGAAATGGGAGTTTTCACCAGTTCCCATCCTTCCAGATCGCAGACCGCCTGGGCCAGTTCCAAGTCAAATCCGGTATACTCGCCGTTTTCGTCCATGTATCCGTAAGGCGGATACTCCGCGTCGAACCCGACGGTAAAGGTAGTTTTCTCCTCAGAAGATTCCTCCTGTTCGGCCGGTTCCTCCGCCTGCTCTTTGTCGGCCTGGGCGGTGTTCTCCTGTGCTTCCGGCTCGGCTTCTTCCTTTGCTCCGCAGCCGGCCAGCAAAGAAAACGCCATCACAGCCGTCAACATCATACTGATTAATTTCTTTTTCACTTGATCGTCCTCCCGATATAGTTTCCTATGGTAACACTCTGCTATGCTAAACCATGCATTTTATATTACCATACCAGACCAGTCATGTCAACCGGCCGGCTTACCATCCTGTATTTTTATGGTATTCCTCCGTCATGGACGTCAGCATCTCATCGGTGACTTCCCCGTCCGCCGCCCCATCTTTTTCTTCCCGGAGTACTTCCCCTTCGATCTCACAGATCAGCGTATCGTCCGCCTTCTCCTGCCCGGCCTTCTCCTGAAACTCTTCCCTGGATTTCAGCAGATAGATCGCCGAAAGATAACTTTTCAGAGATGTTCTGCTGTGCAGCAGTTCATTGGCCTGTTTGAAACAGGACAGCGCCTCCTCCATCTGAAAGAGACGGGCATAGGCGCATCCCATATTGTGCAGCACGCTGCCGCAAAAAGCCGGTTCCGCCTGGGGATCCTCCCGGGCGTCTTTGAGCGCATCGCCGTACACCCGCAGGGCGTTGCCGTATTTGCGGTATCCCACCAGATAATCGCCTTTCTTTTTTCTTCGCATCAGCGCAGGCTGCTCTTCCATCTGCTTCAGATTCTGCTGCAGCGCTTTTTGCTCCGCCTGGTTCAGATACTGAATTTCTTTCATGACAGGCAGAATCAGCTCTGCCATGGATGCTTTGTCCTCCAGCAGCTTCTCCAGCCTCCTGGCCAGGGCCGTCAGCCCCAGTTCCTCTTTCAGCCAAAGGATCAGCCCCCCATTGAGAATGGTCTCATCCAGCAGATAGAGATTCTGACTCATATAGAAGCACAGTTCTTCCATCGTGTAGATGTTGGTGCTGATATTTTCGATGAAATAAGGATTTTTTGCTTTTTTCGTCTGACATAAGCGATAACCGATCATCCCGTTCCTCCTTTACTGTACCAGCGTCTCGTTCCATTCCAGGCCGCTTGCGGGAAACAACTCTCCCAGTCCCAGGTCCGTCACCCGGATATGGATACGGCTTAAGGATTCAAACTCCAGGCTGATCCGAAGACGGGTTGCCTTGGGCGGTCTGTGGGGCAGTCCCGGAAGGGACATGCTGTATCGCTGCAGCTGGGCGGATTTTGGTTCTCCGGCAAGGAACACCAGATCTGCCGTATCCTCCAGCAGAATCTCAAACTCCTTTTTTGCCTCATACCAGTGGATTCCCGGCTCCACCAGCGGATAATAAGTATGAACGCCGGACACCAGCATTTCCATGCCCAGCATGCCGGTCACGATATCCTCCCCCCGGTAAACCAGATCCTTGACCTGACGGCCTTCCACCTTTTCTCTGGCTCCGTAACAGGCTCCTTTGCAGTACAGATTATTGCCGTAAAATACATGGCGATGGTTTTTGCACAGCATGGGAACGGAACGTACCGCCCACTCCCGGTCGAATCCGCTGCCCACCAGGAAAACGCCGGAATACATCTCGCTGCCAAAAGATTCCTGAATCATTTTGCAGAAATCCACGTCTCTTTGCTCTTTGTCCAGGGAAAGCCCGGCCCGTTTTCCGGCTTTTACAAAAGCCTCCGCCGGTCTGACCTGACGGTTGACATCCAGGCAGCGAAACGCCACCTCGTCCCCTTCGAAGGTAAAAAGTCCCACTTTCCGGCTCCAAAATTCTGGTTTCTGCGAAATAGTATAGTAGTAAAAACTTTCATCATAAGTCTGCAGAAAGCATCTTCCTGGCGGAAACTGCAGAATCTGAAAGGCCTCCCGCAGATTTTCCACCAGCGGTCTGGTCAGACGGGGAACGGTCACCATGATACCGGAAATATTTTTGGACAGATTATTTGCCCCCAGCATTCCCAATGCCTGTCCCAGAAAAATCGCCGCCAGAGAGGAAGGTTTGACCATCTGGTCCTCCACCTGCACCGGTTCCTCCAAAAGACAGCGCTCCAACAGCCGGTCGATGAGAATTTCATCCTGATGAGCGGCAAAATACTCCGCTTCCACTCCGTAATGATAGACCGCCTCCCCCGGCTTTTTGCTGATGCAGGTGGGGAACGCATACTGACTCTGTCCGGCAATCACAGAAAGAGAAACCGGCTCTCCCTCCGTCCTGTCAAAGTAGCAGATCTGGGAAGTCTTTTCTCCCATCTCGAACCCTACGATTATATTTCTGACTTCATTCATTTATTAGCCTCCCATCGATCCGGACTCACGGTATCATTTTAAACAGCCGCTCCGTCACCTGTTCCATGCGGCGGTATTTTTTCATGATATTTTGGCACTCCCGGTCGTTTCCCATCTTTCGGTATGCCAGCATCTGATTGATCATGTCGTAGCGGGTAGTTCCGGAATCGGAAACCGATTCCATCCAAACCTCCTCTTCCTCGGTGCGAAAGCTTTTTTCCTTCTGCTCCACCGTCAGATAGTAAGTGAGCCGTTCTCCGTAGAACAGCAGGAATTCTCTGACAAACACGCCGTGGAATCCCTTCTTCATCGGTTCGCTTTTATACACCGGCTCCGCGCCCTCTCCTGTAATGGCAAAATGCAGCGTCACCCGGGCGTCCGGAGCAAACCGTTTCTCCACAAAAATCTTGTCCTCCAGCTGCATCCCGCGTGTCAGTTCCTGGGGCAGCTCTTTGAAAAAAGCAAATCGCAGATTCTCCCTGCGGCAGAGGTTTAAAATCCCTTTTACATTTTCCTTCTGATACGTATTAAGCTTTTTGCAAAAACGGTAACGCTTCAGCAGCGCCAGCCAGCAGATCAGATCCAGATCGCTTCCATCTTCATAAAAGCTTTCCAGCCCCTTAAACACAAACATGTCGATGCGGATATCTTCCAGAAAGTATCCGTAAGAGAGGAAGGTAAAGGCGGCGGCGATCACCGCTTCCTTGCCTCTGTTTTTCACATAACTTTCCAGCACTTTGGCAAATTTGGGGAAATTTACCCTGGCATACATGGCCAGGAGCAAAATTTCCTCCTCCAAGGTGTATCCGTCCATCTGAAAACCCTTTAACCGTTCCCAGATCAGGACCATATTTTCCACCGGTCCCATATAGCTGTCTCTTAAATATCCTAAAAGAACCTCGTCGTATTTTCCCTGCTCCATCACGTAATAAGCCAGATAAAGCAGTTCTTCGTTTTCCGTAAACTGACTGTCCAAAATCAGACGGCGGCAAAGTTTGAACAGCGCCGTCATATCGATTCCTTCATAACCGTATTTCTGGATCAGATCAAAAGACTCCCGGACAAACCCGTGGCGGATCAAAATATCCTGCAGCAGGAGGTAATCCACCTTGTAAAATTCCTCATAATCCAGTCGTCCAAGGTATTCATTGAGGGTATCATCCCCTGCATTTTTATCGTAATAATCCAGAAGCTTCCTGCGTACTTTACGCCGGTAATCCTCCTCAAAGGCTTCGGAGTCGGCTACCAGCTGGAAGCTGCCCATATTTCTTACGCTCACTTCCGTCTTCATAGGGTCGCTTCCGCAGATATACAGCAAAAGACCGGGATCGGCAATATTGTAAGCCATACACTGACGTGCCGGCTCTTTTTCCTCCATCAGTTTCTGCAGATTATAATCCACGGTGGCCACATAACGGCGATGCTTGGCGTCTTCAAAGAAGATCTGCGCATCCGAAGCGTAAAGATTAATATATGCCACTCCGTCCCGGCAGGGATAGCTCTGCTCCTCCTTCAGCGCTCCATGACACACCACCACATTGCGCACTTTGGGATCGTCGCTGTACAGACGGTGGGTAAACATCACAAACGCGAAGTCCCTGGCCTGATCCTGATCCCTCACTTCGGTGATAAACTCCTGGTAGAGAACGGCATAATCTTCGTTGATCCGCTTTTCTGCCAGGCTTTTATGGGCAAACGTCTCCATGGCTTCCCGGTAAGCCAGGTAGGTCTGCATATCCTGCGCCTTGTCCCGGATGACACGGGCATAGATAAAGGCTTTGCGCTCACTGCTCAGGGTATTCTGATAGGAAAAATACAGACGCACCGCCCTGGGAAGCGCTTCCTGATAATGACGGCTCATGGTTTCTATGTAAAATTCGTACAGACGGGTGATGCGGATATCCAGATCCACCGCCCGCGCGTACCATTTAAAATATTCTTTCTTCCCCGGCTGTCCCAGCATCACCAGCCTGCAGACGGCCTCCACCACATCTTTCCCCGGACACACCTTGTAGGCTTCACAGAGAATCCGGTACACACCGGGACGGAAGGTCTTTTCATGGGAGGCCAGATGGGCGATGCGCATTCCCAGTTCTTTCGTCATCATCTGATGGCGGCCGGCGAAGGCCAGCACCTGAACCATAAAGGGCGTCAGCTTACGAAACTGACCGACATCCTCCTGCAGTACCCGGCAGGCCATAAGATAGAGAACGGGACTGGCGACTCCCATTTCAAACTGCTGTTCCAGAAGATTCATCTGCTTCACCGGGGAATGGCTGATTTCCTCATCGCGAAGAAGCACATAGAGGATCACCAGACTTCTGGGATTTCTCCGGTACAGAGAGCGGATCCGTTCCCTGTATTCCATCGTATCCTGCTGACGCAGTCCCGTCTGTCTGGCCAGATACAGATAGGCGGCTTCCTCCTGACTCTCCGACGCCTGAAAGGTTCTGTCCGCCAGCTGTGCGATCAGCTCCTCCGCCTTGGCCCGCTCGCCGGTTTCCAGGCAGACCCACGCTTCATACAGCTGCATCATGGCGTTATAGCTGCCTGAGTTTTTCAGTTCCTTTAATATCTGATCCGTTTGCTCCTGGAACTGACGGCTGTCTGTCTTCTCCATGCTGCGGTCCAGCCAGCTTCTGGTCAGATCCCTGCGAATCCGGTTTTCGAAACGGTGCATGCTGATTTCATATTCATTCGCCGCGGAAGCCACGATCTCAAACTGCAGCTGTCCGTAAACAGTATGGATACGGATCTTGCCATACCGTTTCCCTTTGCCAAGGCGGTCCCGCAGTATGATATACTCCAGGCCGAATACGCTGCCGATGAAATCCTCGGAAGTGATGATCTTCTTATCCACCTCCAGGAAATCCCCCTCCGTCTCCACCTCGGCCCGCAGATATCCCCAGGTACTGCGGTATATATAGAGGGTATCCTTCATAGAACCATCCAGTTTCAGCGATTCTTTATAATCCTTGTCCAGAGAAAGCCGCACCGGCTCTTTCCTCCCGGCGCCGATGAGGAATTCTTCCATGTGCTGGTAAGTTACCGGGTTGTGAGCCATGCCTTTATACAGTGACCGGCAGTTTTCTTTTTCTTCTTCCGGGAAATTCAAAAAATCCTTTCCGGTGAAAATGCGGAAAGCCTCCCGGTAATCCTCCCTGGCCAGAGCTGTAAAATCATCCAGATTCTTCAGCGTGCCTCTGGTGGAATTGACCTGCCCTTTTCCGACCTCATAATGAACCGGTATCACCGCCTGTCCGATATCGCTCATGATGACGATACTTCCATGACCTCTGTCCCCGGGACGCAATCCTCTCGTGTCTATCTCATAGATTACGTGGATGATTTTCCCCTGAAACCGGTCCTCCGACAGAAGGATCCGGCGATCATTGGAAACCAGCATCCCGCGGATGGAACTGCCGTCCTGCGCCCCAAAGACGATCTCGTCTCTGTGCTGTTCTCCTTCTGCCAGTACCAGGTCGATGGATGTCTTTGATATATCAAATCCCGGATGGGTATATTCAAACGTTCCGTTAATCAGTTGCTCTACTCTTTTTTTCATTCGTTTCTACCTGTATTTTCTGCTATTGACTATTCTTTTTCAAACGCTATAATGAATTATACACTACAAAAACTTTGGATGCAACCTGCACGGCTGCGGAAAGGACAGATATGTTACAGCATAAAGATCATTTCCATGGCAGCGACCTGGAAAAGATAGAAACCATTTATCATATTAACAAGGAAGACATCGTAAGCTTCAGCGCCAACGTCAATCCCCTGGGGATCTCCTTCGCCCTGCGAAACACACTGGCGGAAAATCTGGATGCCATCACCACCTACCCGGACCGGGAATATAAAGCGCTGCGCGCCTGTATCGCCCGCTACACCGACAGCCAGATCGAGAACATCATCGTGGGAAACGGTTCCACCGAGCTGATCTCTTTATTCATTCAGACCCAGCGTCCCAAAAAGGCAATGATCCTGGGCCCCACCTATTCAGAATACGAGCGGGAGGTTTCCCTGGAGGGCGGCACTGTCAATTACTATCCGCTGAAAGAAAAAGACGGATTTTCCCTGAACACGGAAGATTTCTGCAGTCACCTCAACGACTCACTGGATCTTCTGATCCTTTGCAACCCCAACAACCCCACATCCACCGCCATCAACCGCACGCAGATGCGCCGTATCCTGGATACCTGTCTGCAGTATGGCATTTTCGTGATGGTGGATGAAACTTATGCGGAATTTGCCCCCAAGGAAGAACGGGTAACCTCCATCCCGCTCACCAATAACTACAACAACCTGATTATCCTGCGGGGCACCTCTAAATTTTTTGCCGCTCCGGGGCTGCGGCTGGGCTACGCCGTCACGGGCAACCGGGATGTGTGCAAAGCCATCAATACCCGCAAAAACCCCTGGACCATCAATTCTCTGGCGGAGATCGCCGGCCGTCTGATGTTTCAGGATCAGGAATATATTGCCCAGACCGCCCATCTGATCAGCGGGGAGAGAGCACGCATATTCGAAGAACTGTCTTCCTGGGATACGGTGAAGGTCTACCGTCCTTTTGCCAATTTCATCCTCATGCGGATTTTGAAGGAAGACGTCACCTCGGATCAGCTCTTTGATCACTGCATCCGTCAATGCATGATGATCCGCGACTGCTCCACCTTCCCCTTCCTGGATGATAAATACGTCCGCTTCTGCATGATGAAGCCGGAGCAGAACGACCGGCTGCTGGAAGCCTTCAAAGAACTGCTCGGATAAGAAAAAGGTCTGCTTTTGGCAGACCTTTTTCTTATCCTTTAAAGTCAAAGATGGAAATCTGATTGGAATCGGGGATATCTCCCAGAAGATTCAGCTCATCCATCAGATCGATGACCGTTTTGCTGATCTTGGTGCGATTGCGCAGATCATCTTTGGACAGAAACTTTCCGTCCCTGGCCGCCAGCACCACGGCGTCCGCCGCCTTGTCGCCCAGCCCTTCTATGGTATCCAAGGCCGGCATCAGTTTTCCGTCCACGATCTGGAACCGGTGCGCCTGCGCCCGGTAGAGATCCACCGGTGTAAATTCAAATCCTCTGGCGTACATTTCCTGGACAATCTTCATATCCTTCACCGTATCCTGCTCCTTGTTGGTCAAGCTGTCAGAACGTTTCCGGTATTCTTCCATGTGATATTCCAGCCGCTCCCTCCCCATACACATCAGTTCATAGGAAAAGGCAGAGGCGCGGATACTAAAGTAGGCCGCATAGTAGGCCAGCGGGTAAAAAATTTTATAGTAGGCGATCCGGTAAGCCATCATGACATAGGCCGCCGCATGAGCCTTGGGGAACATATACTTGATCTTCTTGCAGGACCAGATATACCAGTCCGGCACATCATGGGCCTTCATCTCTTCTTCCCATTCCGGTTTCAGTCCTTTGCCTTTGCGGACGCTCTCCATGATGGTGAAAGCCTGTTCACTCTCCACCCCTTTCTGGATCAGGTACGTCATGATATCGTCACGGGTACAGATGGCGGTGGAAATGGTGGCCTTGCCCTCCTGGATCAGCGTCTGAGCATTGCCCAGCCACACATCGGTTCCGTGGGACAGTCCGGAGATCCTTACCAGGTCGGAAAAAGTCTGAGGTTTGGTATCCTGCAGCATCTGGATAACGAAATCGGTTCCAAACTCCGGGATACCCAGGCAGCCCAGGGGGCAGCCGCCGATATCCTCCGGCGTGATACCCAGCTCCTTTGTGCTCTTGAACAGACTCATCACCTCTTTATTGTCCAGGGGGATGGTCTTGGCATCCAATCCTGTCAGATCCTCCAGCATACGAATCATGGTGGGATCATCGTGCCCCAGTATATCCAGCTTCAGCAGATTCTCATCGATGGAATGGTAATCAAAATGGGTGGTGATGATATCCGTATTCACATCGTTGGCCGGATGCTGCACCGGCGTGAAGGAGTTGATATCTTCCCCGATGGGCAGAACGATGATACCGCCGGGGTGCTGTCCCGTGGTACGGCGGATGCCGGTACATCCTTCCACGATCCGGTCCACCTCACAGTTTCTTTTATGAATACCGTGTTCCTCATAATATTTTTTCACATAGCCAAAAGCCGTCTTGGCCGCCAGCGTACCGATGGTCCCGGCACGGAAGGTCTGGCCTGCGCCAAAGATAACCTCCGTATATTTATGCGCCTTGCCCTGGTAATCGCCGGAAAAGTTCAGGTCGATATCCGGCTCCTTGTTGCCTTTAAAGCCCAGGAACGTTTCGAAAGGAATGTCAAACCCTTCTTTTTTCAGGGGCGTGCCGCAGACGGGACAGTTTTTATCCGGCATGTCACAGCCGGCTTTTCCGGCGTAGGCTTTCACCTCGTCGGAGTCGAAATCATAGTAATGACATTTCTCGCAATAATAATGAGGAGACAGGGGATTCACCTCCGTGATACCGGCCATGGTGGCCACGAAGGAAGAACCTACCGATCCCCTGGAGCCCACCAGATAGCCGTCCTCATTGGACTTCCACACCAATTTCTGGGCGATGATATACATCACCGCGTAGCCGTTGGAGATAATGGAGTTCAATTCCCGTTCCAGACGCTCCTGAACGATTTTTGGCAGCGTTTCTCCGTAAATCTCATGAGCCCGGTTGTAGCAGATTTCCCGCAGCGTTTTATCGGAATCCTCGATCACCGGCGGAAATTTTCCTTTGCGGATAGGCGAAATCTTCTCGCACATGGCCGCGATCTTCGCCGGATTTTCGATCACCACTTCTTCCGCTTTTTTTGCTCCCAGATATTCGAACTCTCCCAGCATCTCCTCCGTGGTCCTAAGAAACAGCGGCGCCTGCTGATCCGCGTCGGCAAATCCCTTTCCCGTCATGATAATGCGGCGGTAAACTTCATCCTGGGGATCCATGAAATGGACGTCGCAGGTAGCCGCCACTGGTTTTTGAAACTGTTCGCCCAGCCGCACAATTTTTCTGTTCAGTTCTTTTAAATCTTCCTCGCTCTTCACATCATCCCGATCCTCCCGGAGCATAAAGGCGTTATTTCCTAGGGGCTGAATCTCCAGATAATCGTAAAACTGCACCAGCCGAGCGATCTCCTGCTCCGGCGCTCCCCGCAAAAGGGCCTGATACAGTTCCCCCGCCTCGCAGGCAGAACCGATGATCAACCCTTCCCGGTGCTGCAGAAACACGCTTTTGGGCAGCCGGGGCCGGCGGTTATAGAACTCCAGGTGAGAACGGGACACCAACCGGTACAGATTGACGCGGCCGATATCGTTTCTGGCCAGTATGATGGCATGATAGGTGGGCAGCTTTTTTAAGGTATGGACAGAAACCTGCCCCTGCGCATTCAGACTGTCCAGATTGTCGATCTCCCGTTCCTTAAGCATCTTGAGAAAGCGTACGAAAATCTCCGCCGTGCAGGCCGCATCGTCCACAGCACGGTGATGATTCAAAAGAGGCACACCCAGCGCCTTGGCCACCGTATCCAGCTTGAACCGGTTCAGGCCTGGCAGCAGGAAGCGGGCCATTCCCACCGTATCCACGGAAGTGAAATCCGTTTCATATCCAATATCCCGACAGTTCTTTTCGATAAAGCTCATATCAAAGGACGCGTTGTGAGCCACCATAACTGCTCCTCTGGAAAACTCCAGAAATTCCGGCAGCACCTGATCGATGGTGCGTTCATTGACCACCATGGAGTCATTGATCCCGGTGAGGTTTTCTATTTTAAAGGAGATGGGAACCTGCGGATTGACAAAAGAAGAAAACCTGTCAGTGATCTTTCCTTCCTCCACCCGCACGGCGCCGATCTCGATGATTTTGTTGGCTGCGGGACTAAATCCCGTAGTTTCAATGTCAAATACCACAAAGGAACCGTCCAGACTCTGCCCTTTGCCGTTTTCCACGATTCCCTTCAGATCATCCACCAGATAGGCCTCCATACCGTAGATCACCTTAAAGGGACTGGAAATCTTTTTCAATTCTTCTTTGCTCACATCGGGATGGTCTTTTGCATATTGATCCCGGTAGGCCCGGTCGATATCCTCCAGTGCATGGTTGGCCTCCGGGAATGACTGTACCACCCCGTGGTCGGTGATGGCGATGGCCGGATGCCCCCAGGAGTAGGCTCTTTTTACCAGTGCGGCCGCATCGGTCACCCCGTCCATATCGCTCATTTTCGTATGACAGTGCAGTTCCACTCTTTTTACCGGGCTGGTATCCACCCGGCTGGTGGTAAAATCCGGTATTTTTTTGATGCCGATGACGGAACCGATGGTCAGTTCATGGTCAAATTTATCCACGATGGTGACGCCTTTGATTTTTACAAAAGCGCCTTTTTTGATCTGTTCCGCCGCTTCCGCCACCTGAGCGTTTGGGAGAAACATTTTCACTGTGATGGTGTCGGTAAAGTCTGTGACGTTGAACATGAGAATGGTCTTTTCATTGCGGATTTCCCGGGAATCCACCGACAGGATCTTTCCCCGGATCACCACATCTCCCATTTCTCCGGCAATGCTGTCAATGGTGACGGCAGCGTCTTCCTCAAAATCTCTTCCATAGATCACATCAGGATTGGCGCTGCGGCGGATACCCGGACGGGACTGCCGTCCGCGGAAGGATTTATTTTGTGTCTGCTGTTTTTTCCCGTTCTCACGGGTTTTCCCGGGGGCTTGTTTTTCCTTCGTCTCCTTCGTGGAACCTTTGACCTCTTCCATGGCCGCCTGTTCTCTGGCAGCATCGGCCGTCTCCTGAAGGTGGCGGGCCTCCTCCTGAATTTTTTGTTCGCTGTTGATCCTGGCGCGGCTTTCCTTTGCCTGTACATATTCCACAGAAATCTGCAGGGCAAAGTGGCACCGTTCGCAAAATACCTTGTCCAGAATCCGCTCCAGCTCTTCCCCCCGCTCCCGGGAAATCACCGTGTCCGGCAGCGTGATCCTCAAAGACTCCTGCCCTTCAAACTCCAGTTTTCCCTGGATCAGCAGATTATAGAGCACCGCGCTGTATTCCTTTAATTCCAGCAGCAGACTGTCCCGATAAACCTCCCAGAAATTTTCCGGCGTATACTGGCGGGACAGCTGGAAATCTTCGATAATTTTGATTTCCATGGGAAGACCCGGGAAAAACTGTTCCCGGATCGAACGTTCCAACGCATAGATATTCTTTTTATGAATCCACTGACGGCTGTTGAGATAAACCCGCAGGCGGGTCTTCGAAGGATTGGAAGTCACCCGCGTCACTTTGGCTTCTTCCACATAATCTTTCAGCTCTCCGTCAATCAGCAGCTTGGGAAATACGTCAAAAAACTTTTTCTCCATCATGCATCCTTCCAGTTTATCAGTTCCTGGCGCAAAGCGGATAACAATTTGTCTTCCGGAACTTTTCGGATAATCTCCCCCTTTTTGATCAGCAAGCCTTCTCCTTTTCCCCCGGCGATTCCGATATCCGCTTCTTTTGCCTCTCCCGGTCCGTTGACCACGCATCCCATAACGGCCACTTTGATGTCCAGAGGAATATCCTGTACCATATCCTCCACCTGATTAGCCAGGCCGATGAGATCGATCTGCGTGCGGCCGCAGGTGGGACAGGACACCACTTCCACGCCGCCTTTTCGCAGACCCAGTGTTTTTAAAATACATTTGGCCGATTTGATTTCCTCCAGCGGATCACCGGTAAGAGATACCCGGATCGTATCGCCGATACCCTGATAGAGGATCACTGCCAGGCCCACAGCCGACTTGATATTCCCGGAATACAGCGTGCCCGCCTCCGTGATTCCCACGTGAAGGGGATAAGAAGTGCGGCGCGAAATCATCTCATGGGCTCTGGCGCACATCATCACGTCGGAAGACTTGATACTGATAACCAGATTGTCATATCCCAGTTCTTCAATGATATGTACTTTATCCAGCGCACTTTCCACCAGACCTTCCGCCGTCACGCCGTGGTATTTCTCCACCAGTTCTTTTTCCAGGGAACCGCTGTTGACTCCCACGCGGATGGGAATCCCCCGTTCCCTGGCCGCGTCCACCACCGCTTTTATTTTCTCCTTTCCGCCGATGTTTCCCGGGTTGATCCGGATTTTGTCGGCTCCGTTCTCAATGGCGGCAATGGCCAGCTTATAATCAAAATGAATATCTGCTACCAGAGGAATGGAAATCTCCTTTTTGATCTTCCCGATCGCTCTGGCCGCCTCCATGGTCGGGACAGCGCAGCGGATGATCTCACAGCCGGCGGCCGTCAGCGCCTGAATCTGATCTACCGTACTTTTCACATCCTCCGTCTTCGTATTGGTCATGGACTGGATCAAAATGGTATTGCCGCCGCCGATGAAACGGTTCCCGATCTGTATGATTTTTGTTTTTCGTCTGTCCATCTGTCTTACCTCTTATCTTCTAATTTCCAGAAGTTTTTCTTTCAGCTGTTCCTCCATGGCACGCAGCTCTGTCTCGGCAGCCTGGCGTTTCTCCCGTCCCTCCGTCTGGATTTTCATCACCTCATCCAATGTTGTGATCAGAGATTCGTTGGTCGCTTTTAATGTTTCCATGTCCACAATTCCCCGCTCTGCCGCTTTCGCGCTCTCCACCGTAGCGGTCTTTAAGCTGGCCGCGTTTTTCTTCAGCAGTTCATTGGTCATGTCCGTCACCTGCTGCTGGGCTTTTGCCGCCTGCGTGGAATGGGCCACCCCCAGGGCGATCACCATCTGACTTTTCCACAGAGGGATGGTATTGACGATGGTGGACTGGATTTTTTCCACCATCACGTTGTCGCTGCTCTGGACGAGACGCAGCTGGGGCGCCGTCTGAACGGAAATCATCCGGGTCAGTTCCAGATCGTGGATCTTTTTCTCGAACCGTTCACACAGGTTCTCCAGATCTTTTGCCGCCTGGGCGTCTTCAGGAAACCCGCTTTTTCTGGCTTTTTCCACCAGCGCCGGCAGTTCCTGTTCCCTGGTCTTTTTTAGCTTTTTCTTTCCGGCCAGAATATACATGGTCAGTTCTTTATAATAGGCAAGGTTGAGTTCATACATCTTGTCCAGCATGGCGATATCTTTCATCAGCTGAATCTGATGCTGCTCTAGCACGCTGCAGATCTTATCCACATTGACCTGCGCCTTCTCATATCTGGTCTTCATGGCGTTTAGCTTATTGGATGTTTTTTTGAAAAATCCCAGGATACCCTTTTCTTCTTCATCCACATCGAAATTTTTCAGTTCCGTCACCACTTCCGTGAGCAGATCTCCCACCTCTCCCAGATCTTTGGTGCGGACATTCTCCAGCGTATCGGCTGAAAAATCCGCCATCTTTTTCTGAGTGGCAGCGCCATACTGCAGGATCGCCCCGGAATTTCCAAGGTCAATCTGCCCGACAAACTCTTCCACCATTTTCTTTTCTTCTTCCGTAAGGGTTGCTTCCTCCTCCATCGGTTCCGGCTTTGGACTCTCCTCCTGCGCCGAAGGGAGAAGATCGGATTCTTCCATGACTCCAAAAGTCAGACTGGGTGTAACCGCTGTTTTTTTCATTTCTTCACTCATAGTTTTCTATCCTTTCTTGGATGTGGATTTTTTCAGGCTGTCGTCCATCAGTCCCTCCTGGGCCAGCATGGTTTTCATCACCGTAATATCCGTGGAAATATCCCAGGCTGTGTCCTGGAAAAAACGATCCAGCAGCTTTTCAAAGGCAAAGTTGATGGTGTCCAGCGTATCCTCGATCTCCTTTTTCGTCCCTGCCATGTTTTCTCCCGCTGCCGGCTGGTCATAAAGTTCCTGGTAGGCGTCCACCAGCTTGGTGGTGGTGGGCAGATAATAATTCATAAATTTGTGCAGTTCCCCGGCCACATCCGGATCTTTTTCCACCTGTTGGAAAATCCGGATCATGATTCCTTCCAGGCGGGAGAGTTTTTCCGACATCACAGGATCGGGAATATCATCGTTGGCTCTGTGGATCCGCCGTATATATTCCTGGCCTTCCCGCAGTATAGCTTTACATTCTTCACTGCGGCCGGGATCATTCATCCGCCGCTCCCACTCTGTGGCTTTGGCCTCCCGCTCTCTTTTTGCCCGCAAGGCTGCCTGATACTGCTCCCAGGCATTTTCCGTCACCATCAGGCAGGAGCCCTGCTCGTCCAGATGGCCCTGGAGAAACATGCCCTTTTTAATCATGATTTTCAAATCCTTTGCCGTAGCGGCGGGAGATTTCCCCGCCAGAGGGGCAAGTTCACTGACCTGGCAGAATTCCCTGCCATCCAGCTTTTTCACATACCGTTTAAACCTTTTTGCCCGGCTCCAGAGGGAAACGCCCTTTCCGCCCACGATCATGCCTGCCAGAAACAAAGCTCCCAGAAAGACAGTCGTGGCCAGCAGCGGCCCGGCCAAAGTCAGAAGGCCGATCATCCCCATGGCCAGCGCCGTGATGCCAAAGACGCCGCCAAGTACAAATCCCAGCACCGCCATCACGATCCCGGCGCCGCCGGATCTTGAAGCGAAACGTGTCGTGTCATATCCCCTCTTTCTCTGCAGCGTACTGCTGTAATTGGCCTTTTTAAAGTCGCCCTTGATTTCTTTATTGGGATATTTTTCATAATACTGTGCGCTGCGGGTTTCGAAAGCTTCTTCCGCCTTCTCCATCCCTTTTTTCACGCTGTCGGCGGCAGAACTGACCGCCTGGTTGATGACGCCCGAAACCGTCTGATTCAGTTTTCGAAAATCCTGAGAGTCGACTGCCGACTGCACCATATCTTTGATCTGTTCTCCCAGATCATACCAATCGTTATTTTTCATTTCTTTCTCTCGTATTTCAAAAAGGTGTATTCCAGGTCAAAATATGTCTGCTCCTCGCTGGAAGCCGTGATCTCCCACTCCGGCATCTGATCCAGATTTGGGAAAAAAGTATCTGCCTGGTAGGCAAAATCAATCTTTGTCACATGGATGGTGTCACAGTAGGGAAGCATCATATGATAGACTTCTCCCCCTCCGATCACATAAACATCCTCATCGTTATATTTTTTCAGTTCCTCCAAAAGTTCTTCTTTGGAATGTACTGTCACCGCGCCTTTGGCGTCGTACCCGGCATCTTTCGTCAACACGATATTGATCCGGTTTTTTAACGGCATGCCTCCCGGAAAGCTTTCCAGCGTCTTTCTGCCCATCACCACCACCTTTCCGGTGGTTTCCTGACGGAAAAATTTCATATCTGAGGGAATGGAAACCAGCAGCTTATTGTTACAGCCGATTCCCCAGTTCTGATCTGCCGACAAAATCATATTCATAACGGTCTTCCTTTCTATACTGCAATGGGAATATTTTTAATCTGCGGACCAGTCACATAGTCTTCCACATGGAGATCCTCCACCGTAAACTGATAGAAGTCCTTCACCTGCGGGTTCAGCCACACCTTGGGCGCATCGTAAGCAGGCCGTCTGATCAGTTCTTTCACGATGGGAATATGTCGGTCGTAGATGTGGGCGTCCGCAATCACATGGAGCAGCTGCCCCGCTTTCATATCGCTGACCTGCGCAATCATCATCAGCAGCAGGGCATACTGGCAGACATTCCAGTTGTTGGCCGCCAGAACGTCCTGAGAACGCTGATTCAGCACTCCGTTCAGTATCAGCTGACCGCCGCCTTTTTCCTGCGTCACATTGAAGGTCATGGAATAGGCGCAGGGGTACAGGTTCATCTCATGGAGATCCTGATGGACATAGATATTTGTCATAATACGGCGGCTGTATGGATTTTCCTTCAGATCGTAAAGCACTCTGTCCACCTGATCCATCATCCCTTCCCGATACTGATGTTTCACTCCCAGCTGATAGCCGTAGGCTTTCCCTATGGATCCCTCTTCATCAGCCCAGCTGTCCCAGATATGGCTGTTCAGATCCTTGATATTATTGGATTTTTTCTGCCAAATCCAAAGTATCTCGTCAAAGGCGCTTTTTAAAGCCGTCCTTCGCAGAGTAATAGCCGGAAATTCTTTCGTCAGATCATAACGGTTGACCACGCCGAACTTTTTGATGGTATAGGCGGGCGTTCCGTCTTCCCAGACCGGACGCACCTTCTCTCCTTCTGTACTGCAGCCGTTCTCTATGATATCGCTGCACATATCAATAAACAGTCTGTCTGCCAAGCTCATTTTACTTTTCCTCGTTCTTTCTGTCTGAATCTGCAACAAAACTTTTTAACCTTATGATACCATGGCGCTATAACGAATTCAAGTGACCGCCTCCACAAAACAGGCGGCGAAATCTGCTTTTGACATCGCCCGCCAATCGTGCTATAGTAGGCGGCATATAAACAGGAGGAACCGTCTATGAAACGATTGATTATTTTTTTACTGAAACCCCTGTCCTTTCTGCCCGCTCTGCTGATGATGTACGTCATATTCTCCTTTTCATCCCAGAGCGGCCAGGTGTCCGGCGAACTCAGCTACAAAGTCAGCTATCACATCGTAACCATCGGCGCCGAGATCCTGGACAAGGATATTTCCGATATGGGAGTGGACTACTATATCGAGCAGATCCACGGACCAGTCCGTAAAGCCGCCCACATGACGGAATATTTCCTGCTGGCCATCGCCATCTCCTTTCCTTTTTATGTTTACGGCCTGCGGGGTTTTCCTCTTCTTGTGGTGGCCGGAATCATCTGCTTTGGTTTTGCCTGTACCGATGAATTCCACCAATCCATGGTGGAGGGCCGCGGACCCTCAAAACGGGATGTGGCCATCGACTGCGTGGGGGCATTCTTTGGAATCATGCTGGTTCGCATCGTCTGCTTCACCGCTTTGCTTGGCAGCGGCGGCAAAAAGAAAAAAAGGCGAAAGCGCCGCCGTTAATCTGATTTTACACTTGACGGCTCTTTAATTATCTGTCAAAATAGATACAGTAATACTGATATTACATATTAAGGGAGGTATGCAGAATGTATGTTCAAAAAGAACCCGTTCGCGGCTACAATGAATATTTGAACCTGAACGAGGGCGAAGGTATCAAAGCCATGATGGATGTAGGGCTTCTGGTAATGGAAGCCGGCGATACCTATTCTTTCCATGAGACAGAAAAAGAAATGGCATGGATTATGTTTGAAGGAAAAGCGAAAGTGGAATACGACGGAAAAACCGTTGAAATGGATCGTCCCAACCCCTTTGATTACAATCCCTACTGCCTGCATCTTTGCGCCGGAGACAGCTGTACCATCACAGCGCATGACAGCAGTGTATTCTACGTACAGAAAACCATGAACGACCGCAAATTCGAAGCGAAAATGTATATGCCGGAGGATACCGACACCTGGGCGCGCGGTGTGGACGAACTGCAGGGCACGACCAGAAGAAACGTAAGAACCTGCTTCGACTACGAAAACGCTCCGTATTCCAACATGGTTCTGGGAGAGGTTGTCAATCTTCCCGGTAAATGGTCAAGCTATCCGCCTCACTGGCATCCGCAGCCGGAAGTTTACTTCTTCCGCTTCGACAAACCCATCGGATACGGCGCCGGCTGGATCAACGGTGAAGTGACAGAAATCAAGCATAATGGTCTTGCGGTTATCACCGAAAAGCCCCATCCCATGGTTGCCTGCCCTGGATATGCTCTTTGCTATACCTGGGGTATCCGTCATCTGCCGGGAAATCCCTGGGAGAAAACACGTATCGACGATGAAACCCATAAATGGATGCTGGATCCCAACGCCAAGATCTGGGACGGCGAGAGTCTGGATACGCTGAAATAAGTTATTAAAATCAGTCAGAAATATCCGGGTTGGCCAGGAAAACGCCCCGCCAACCCGGATGTTTTATTTCTCAGGACAAAACGTTAAAAAAGTGATGCAGCTCCTTTCAGAGAATGCACCACTTTGCTATTACTGTTCTTTTTCTTCTGTCTCTTCCGGCACAGCTTCCTTTGCTGCAATGGTTTCCGGCTCTTCCTCCTGAACTTCCTCCACATCGTCGATTTCAGAATCCTCTTCCTCCGTCTCTTCTTCCGGAGGATTTTTACTCATCATGATCAGTCCCCGGCCGCCGAAAATCGCCAGCGCCGCTCCGGCTATAATGAATATCACCGCCGCAATGGTAACAAAAAGCGTATGGTTGCCGGTTTCTCCCCTCATCACTGCAGTCAGAATATTATAAGACAGGTAAATCAGATAAAGTCCTGCAACAGTCCTCAAAATGTAAGAAAATCTGTCGTTGCGCATAAGCTACCTTCCTTCGTATTTTTGGACTATCATATCATTTTTTCTCTGATTTGTAAACGGTCAGAACATTTTTAGCAGATCTTCCATATTCAAAATCACATGATCTGCCCCTGCCTCCAGAAATTCCGCTTTCACCTTCCCGCACTTCTCCTGTTTTTCTTCCGGTGAAAGAGCCTCATATTCTTCCTTTGTCAGTCCCATCTGGGAACTGCCCACAATCACGCCAACACTGATCACACCGGCCTGTTTCCCCTCTTTGATATCCGAAATGGTATCTCCCACTTTGATCACCCGGTGTACATCCGGCAGCTTTAACGCTTCCATGTTGCGGAAAATCATATAAGGATAAGGCCTACCCATACCGCCCACGCTGTCAGGCGTCACCATGCAGTCCGGCTCATATCCGTTTTTTGCAGCCTGCGGCGCCACAATTTCCATCATTTTGTCATTATATCCGGTGGTGGAACCGATGACGATGCCCCGCTCTCTCAGCGCCTGCACGGTCCTCACCACACCGGGCTTGGGATCGGCAAAACGATCCAGAATAGAAAGCAGTTTTTCCTCAAAATGACCGTACAGCTTCTGTGCGTCATCGTCTGCGGGAACGCAGCCGTACTTCTCCTGCCAGCATTTTGTGATTCTCTCCATCTTCAGCATGGTACGGATATGGTCGATTTTCAGCATGCCCATGGGTTTTCTCACTTCCTCCATGGTGGGTTCGATGCCAAAATGTTTAAAGACCTCCACGAAGGCCTGCACCGGCGCGAAGCTTCCGTAATCCACTGTGGTTCCCGCCCAGTCAAAAATTACCCCGTCAATCTTTCTGTTTTCCATGATTTATCTGTTCCTTTCTTCCAAAAAATCTTTCATCAGGCTGCAGAGCTTCTCGATATCCTCCCTGTAGATCTCTCCGATATTACCGATACGGAAGGTATCCGCCTCCGTTACCTTGCCCGGATAAATGGCGTAGCCCCTTTCTTTGATGTAATCGTACATCTCCTGGAATGAAAAGTCCGCATGTTCCGGGTAGAAAAAGGTGGTGATGATGGGGCCCTGGTGCTCTGCATCAATATAAGGCCGGATCCCCATTTCTTTCATCTTTTCGATCAGCAGACGGTTATTGTCCGCATAGCGCTGATGGCGGGCCGGAATGCCTCCTTCTTCTTCCAGTTCCTCCATAGCTTTGGCAAATGCCAGCACCACATGGGTCGGTGAGGTGAATCTCCATTTGCCGTCCGCCTCCATGGTTTTCCACTGGTCATAGAGATCCAGAGAAAGGCTTCTTGCTTTGCCCTCGCTGACCTTCAGCAGATCCTTTCTGGCAATGATAAAGGAAAATCCGGGAACACCCTGGATACATTTGTTCGCGCTGCTGATGATAAAATCAATCCCCCAGTCTTTTACGGGAATTTCCATGCCGCCAAAGCTGCTCATGGCGTCCACGATGAATACTTTGCCGGCAGCCTTTACCACTTTCCCCACCGCCTCAATGTCATTGAGAATCCCGGAAGTGGTCTCACTGTGTACCATGGCCACATGGGTGATTTCAGGATCCTGCTCCAGGATCTCTTTTACCCTTTTTGCCCGGGGAATCTGATCGTAATGCTCCCGGTAAACGGCAAATTTAAGCCCCGCGTGACCGGCGATATCTGTCATACGCTCTCCGTAAGCGCCGTTGGCTATGATCAGCAGTTTATTTTCTGCGTAATCTGTTTGTAATCGTCATCCCAGGTACAGTGATCCGTCATCATCTCCTGTTTCACCGTTTCTGTGGTGGTCAGCGGTCCTGGTGTCAGTAATTTATATGAAATCATGTCTTCTTCTCCTTTTTATGTTTGATCTGTCTATGAGAAGCCGCTATTTGCAGCTTTCCGATAACGCCTGGTGCCTTTCCAGGAGTTCTACTGTCAGCGGTTCCTCAAATACTTTCGGGTTGGCCGACTGATTGGCAGAATCTGTCGTCTCGCCCGCGTACAGGGCATTGGGATAATATTCCAGCAGTTTTTCTCTGCCCTTTTCGATGATACACCGGGCCATATCCATGGCTTTCTCATTGGTCTTTTCCTGTTTATCCACTACGGCCACAGATTCGGTCAGGGAAAAGTTTCCTTCTGCGGGATCCACAAAATCCACCGGAAGTCCTTTCTCCTTGTCGGCCACCGCCTGCTGACGCAGACCGAAACCGACAGCTACCTCTCCGGCGCGCACTTTTTTCAGCGGCCCGGAACCGGATTCTTCGATATGGGGACCGGCATTTTCATAGATCCCGGTCAGCACTTCCTTCGCCCCTTCCTCGCCGTACTCGGAAACCAGATCCTTCAGCGACGCGGGCATGGGCAGATTATTTTCCTTCATCATCTGTGTATTGACTTCAAAAGTCAGATCCAGAAACATCTTTTGTTCCTTCTGTGCGCTGTCCACATAAAAAGTACTCATAGTAATCAGATCCGCTTCGATATTTTCCCCCTCGGCCAGCAGTTTCCCTCCCAGCTCCGAAGTACCGAAGGTCTGAAGAATATACTGTCCTTTATAGCCATTTTCATCCAGCGCGGCCTTCATGCATTCCACCGCCTCATCGTCGGCGTTGGAATAGATGACGACTTTCTCTTCTCCTTCATTTCCCTGAGATCCTGCCACAGTAAAGGTGGTGATTCCGCCTGCCATGACAGCCACAATCACAAGACCGGCCAGAGCTCTTTTCAGTTTGCCGACTGGTTTTTATACATTATAGTTGGGGAACAGGGCATAGTCCTGAAAAACAATATTAAACCCTCTTTTTTCCATTGGCACACTGGTCAGATCCTCGCCGTCAAAGATGATCTTCCCGTTGTCACATTCCGTAATTCCCAGAATCAGATTCAACAATGTGGTTTTTCCGCATCCTGAGGGCCCGAGAATGGAGACGATTTCTCCGTCGCCGATCTCCAGGCTGATATCCTTTAAAATCGTCACGCCGTCATAAGATTTTCGTATATGTTCCAGCTTCAGCATCGTTACTCTCCTTTCGCACGTTCACCTTCCACTTTCTTTGAACGTGGCCATTATACAAGAGGGGAAGGGGAAAAACTATCAAATTCAATCCATTTTTTTGTAAAGAACAGGTAAAGAAAAGTAGAAAAAAACCTGTAGAAAATCTACAGATTTCCTACAGGCTGTTCCCGCTTTGATAAGCTTTGTCCCGAATGATATATTCGCTTCTTCTCAATCTTTCCAGATAACGGTCATAGTCGGTGGCAATGATTGCCAGATAAAGCATATCCACCACCAGAATCTGGGAAGTACGGGAGAAAATAGCATCCCCGTACATATGCTGCTCCTGGCTGGTACAGATCAGATGATCCGCATACCGGCTGATCACGCTGTCACGAAAATTTGTCATCACGATGGTGACCGCCCCCCGCTCCCTGGCAATTCGCAGCGCATCCACCGTATCCTTCGAGCAGCCGGAATAAGTAATTCCTATCGCCGCCTCCCCCGGCTTCATGCTGTCGGCGGCGATCCTCTGATGGTAACTGTCAACAAAGCGACGGCAGTTCAGTCCCAGATAAAGCAGTTTTGTTTCCAAATCTGCAGCCGTAGCGTTGGAATTTTCCACGCTGAAGATATCGATTTTCTCTGCCTGCGCCAGCGCCGCAACCGCCGCTTCAAAATCCGGTATGGAGATGCTTTTCAGATTGTTTTCCATCATCCGCGAGGCGGCGGCCACGATTTTCTCCGGAATATCCGCCGGCCGATCTTCCCGTGTGAGCCGGCATCCGTACAGGCTCATGGTTTCCCGGTCCCTCGCCGCCAGTTCTTCCAGCGACATCCTGCGGGCCTGATCTGCATGATCCAAAATAAAATCTGCGGCTCTTCGCTCGGAAGGCCGCAGTGTCTGATAGATTTTCTGAATTTCCAGCAATACGTTTTCCATTCTTTTTGACCGTCCTGTAATTTTTCTACAAACTTTACCGTTTTCTGGTCTTTTTATTATAGCAAAGAACCGGCGCCGGATAATTCAATTTCATGTAAAAATTTTGTAAAATTCAGCGAACGAACTGGCTGTTGTACATATTGGCATAAAATCCGCCTTTATCAAGAAGCTGCTGATGGGTGCCGATTTCCACGATATCGCCCTTTTGCATCACCAGTATCACATCCGCTGTCCGCACCGTGGACAACCGATGCGCCACCACAAAACTGGTCCGCCCTTTCATCAGTTCTTCAAAGGCTTTCTGCACCCTGATTTCCGTCATGGTATCGATGGAGGAAGTCGCCTCGTCCAGAATCAGTACCGCCGGATCCATCAGCATCACCCGCGCGATGCAAAGGAGCTGTTTCTGTCCCTGAGAAAGGCTGCCGCCGTCCTCACCGATGACTGTGTCGTACCCTTCTTTCATCCTGCGGATGAAACTGTGGGCATAGACTTTCCTGGCCGCCTCCATGGCCTCCTCCCGGGAAGCTCCAGGCTTCCCATAGGTAATATTTTCCAGTATGGTGCCCGACTTAAGCCAGGTATCCTGCAGCACCATCCCGTATCCGGCCCGCAGACTGTCCCTGGTAATCTGATCAATGGGATATCCGCTTATCAGCAGCCGGCCTTTTTGAATATCATAAAAGCGCATCAGCAGGTTGATCAGCGTAGTTTTCCCACAGCCCGTGGGGCCTACGATGGCCACCCGCTGCCCGGGACGCACCGAAAGATTCAGATCTTTGATCAGCGGCACATCAGGCCGGTAAGAAAATCCCACATGCTCAAAGGACACCTCCCCTGTAGCCTCTTTCAGCGTCAGGGCATGTTCATCATCCACCGGTTCGGCAGGCTCGTCCATCAATTCAAACAGTCTGCGTGCCGAAGCCAGGGCATTCTGCAGTTCCGTGATAACGCCCGATATTTCATTAAAGGGCTTGGTATATTGGTTGGCATAATTCAGGAAGCTGGTCAGCTGTCCAATGGAAATTCTGCCGGAAATGGCGCAGAACGCCCCGTAAATCCCCACGCCGGTATACACCAGCCCGTTGACAAACCGGGTGGAAGGATTGGTAATGGAGGAAAAAAATGTGGCTTTGACGCCACAGTCCTTCAGTCTTTCATTAATCTTTTCAAAACGCTCATAAGCCCGGTCTTCATAACCAAATGCCTTGACCGTCTTCTGGTTTCCCACCATCTCTTCCACAAGGGAAGTCATCTCCCCTCTTGTTTCCGACTGAATGCGGAACATGGTAAAGGTCCGTCTGGCGATAAAATCCGCTACCAGGAAAGAAACCGGCGTAATCACTACCACCACCAGAGTGATTTTCACATTGATGGACAGCATGAACGCCAGCGTGGCCACAATCGTCATCACGCCGGTAAACAGCTGTGTAAAGCCCATCAGAAGGCCATCTGCAAACTGATCCACATCTGTGGAAATACGGCTGATCATATCCCCCGGCTGTCTGCTGTCGATATAAGAAAAAGGCAGTTGCTGCAGATGGGCAAAGGCCCGGTTTCTCACATCCTGCACCACCTGGTAGGTAATGCGGTTAACCAGCAGGCTCATCGCCCACTGGGAGAGAGCCGTCGCCGCGGCTAGCGCCGCCAGTTCCAGAACGATGGTTCTTAGTTTCCCGAAAGATACCTCCCCTTTCCCCACCAGCGCATCGATTCCCCGGCCGATGAGAATGGGCGCATAAAGAGTCGTCAGTACCGTCACCGCCGCCAGGATAATCATGACTGTCACCTGCAGCCGATATGGCGAGATCCATTTCAATACCCGCTTTAACGTTTCTCTACTGTTCATAGGCCGTCACCTCTTCCCTGGAAAGCTGAGACAGGCAGATTTCCCGATATACCGGACAGTCGGCAAGGAGCTCACTATGGCTGCCCTGTCCGGCCAGATGTCCGTCATCCAGCACCAGAATTCTGTCTGCAGACTGTACGGCGGCCACTCTTTGCGATACCAAAAAAACTGTCTTTCCCTGCGTATTTTCCCGAAGTTCCCTGCGCAGGGCCGCATCGGTGGCAAAATCAAGAGCAGAGGAACTGTCGTCCAGGATCAGAATCGGCGCGTCTGCCGTCAGCGCTCTGGCGATGGTCAGTCTCTGTCTTTGTCCGCCGGAGAAATTTTTTCCGCCGGGAGCCACCGCCGTATCCAGCCCTTCCGGTTTTTCCCTGACAAAATCCAGAGCCTGGGCCGTCTTCAGCGCTTTTTCCATCTCTTCTGTCGTGGCATCCTCTTTGCCGCACATCAGATTCTGACGGATCGTTCCGGCAAAAAGCACTGCCTTTTGAGGAACCATGGCGACCTTCCTGCGCAGCTGGCGAAAGGGATATTGTCTGACGTCTCTGCCGTCTACCTCCACCCGGCCTTCCTGACAGTCATAAAATCTGGATATCAAAGAGACCAGCGTCGTCTTTCCTGAACCGGTTCCGCCGATGATTCCGATGGTTTCACCCGGCCATGCTTCAAAGGAGATATCGCTTAAAGAAGGTTCCTTCGCATGATCGTATGCGAAGGTTACCTGTTTAAACGCCACCCGCGGACTGTTTTCCTTCTCTTTTTGAACCGTATTTCCTTCGTCCGTCATGGTCACTTCCATAGCGAAAACATCATTGACCCGCACCGCACTGGCCAGCGCCCTGGTCACCGTCACGATCAGATTAGCCAGCGCAACCAGCGCCAGCAGAATCTGCATCATATAGTTAACCAGAGCGGTCATTTCACCCTGGGTAACGCTTCCGCTGTAAACCTGGCCGCCGCCCAGCAGCAGGATCCAGATGATAGCGCCATTGACCAGCGCATAGGTAAGAGGATTCATCATGGCAGAGATCCGGCCCGCCAGCAGCTGCGTTTTCTTCAAAAGTCCGGTGGTTTCCTCAAACTCCTTTTTCTCATCCTGCTGCCTTGAAAAAGCGCGCACCACTCTGGCGCCCACATAGTTTTCCCGGACCCTTCGCACTACCGTATCCAGGATCTGCTGCACCCGCCGGTAAATCGGCAGAGTCGTTCTCACGATCAGAAAGATCACCAGGCTGAGCAGGAGGATGGCTGCGATAAAAATCAGAGTCAGCTTTCTGCTGATGGTAAAAGCCATGAAAACTGCACCCACCACGATGAAAGGAGAGCGCAGAAAAAGCCTCAGCATCAGATTGACGCCGTTTTGCACCTGATTGACGTCGCTGGTCATTCTGGTTACCAGCGCGGCCGTCCCTGCCCTATCCAGCTCATGGTAAGAGAAGCGGTTGATATGACGGTACAGGTCGCTGCGCAGTTCCGCGGAAAAACCAAGGGCCGCTTTGGCCGCAAAATACTGTGCCGTCAAAGAGCAGCACAGACCCAGCACGCCAAAGAAAATCAGCAAAAAGCACATCCGCCAGATGTAGGGACGATCCTGGTTTCGGATCCCCACATCGATGATCCGCGCCATCACCACCGGAACCAAAAGTTCAAAAGCGGCTTCCAGCATTTTGAAAAGCGGGCCGATCACCGCCTCCTTTTTATAATTTCCCAGATATTTCAATAAATTTTTCATCGCCTGCTAGAGCCTTCCATAGATTCCAGACAGTTCTCTGATCCGGTCTGCCAGTTCATCGGTAAACTGGCCTTTTAGCAGTCTCCACTTCCAGTTTTCTCCCACCGTGGAAGGCACGTTGATCCTTGCTTCCGAACCCAGGCAAAGATAATCCTGCATGGGAATCACTGCCCGCTGAGCCACACTTGCGATGGCCAGACGGATAAATTTCCAGATATATTCTTTTTCATCATGACCGTGGTAATCCAGATACTGCCGTGCATAACGGTCGGCGTGGGGGGGCATGGTACGAATCCATCCCGCCAGCGTGTCATTATCATGGGTTCCCGTATAGATAATGCTGTTCTGCGGAATATTGTGAGGCAGATAAAGACAGGTTGGATCGCTGTCAAAGGCAAATTCCAGCACCTTCATGCCGGGATAGCCGGTGTCTTTCACCAGCTGGATCACGCTTTCCGTCAGAAAGCCAAGATCCTCCGCAATAACCTGAAGATTTTCCACCTTCTCCTGCAGCGCCCGGAACAGTTCCAGTCCTGGCCCCTTTTCCCAGTGGCCGAATTCTGCTGTCTCTTCTCCAAAAGGCACAGAATAATACTCGTCAAAGCCGCGGAAATGGTCGATACGCACCACATCGTAAAGACGCAGGCTGTGCTGCATCCTGGAAATCCACCAACTGTAGCCTGTTTCCCTGTGATACTCCCAGCTATACAGCGGATTGCCCCACAGCTGACCCTTTGGCGCAAAATAGTCCGGCGGACATCCCGCCACGGCAATGGGCTGGTTCTTTTCATTAAACTGGAACAGCAGCGGATTGGACCAGGCGTCGGCGCTGTCAAAGGAAACGTAAATGGGCATATCCCCGATGATCTGGATCTGACGGTCGTTGGCATACTGTTTCAGGCGGTCCCACTGCTGATAGAACTTATACTGGACAAATCGGTAATACTGGATTTCATCTGCCAGCTTCATCCGTTCATTCTGAATCGGCCCCGGATGACGATCCCTCAGTTCCTCCTCCCACTCTGTCCACGGCTCCCCTTCATGACTCCCTTTAAAGGCCATATACAGCGCATAATCTTCCAGCCAGAATCCGTTCTCCCGCACAAAATCCCCGAAGTCTTCTTCCGGATTAAAACGGCTGTAGGCTTTTCGCAGCAGCACGTCCCTGGATTCCTCCACTTTATCGTAATCCACATACTGCGGATCCGTTCCGTAAGAAAAGCTCTCGCATTCTTCCCTGGTCAGCAGGCCTTCCTCCACCAGCTTTTCCAGATCAATAAAGCAGGCGTTTCCGGCAAAAGTGGAAAAAGACTGGTAAGGGGACGCTCCGTATCCCGTCGGCCCCAGCGGAAGAATCTGCCAGATTTTCTGGCCGGCGCGGGCCAGCTGATCCACAAATTCATACGCCTCCCTGGAAAAACAGCCAATTCCGTATTTTGACGGCAGCGATGCCACCGGCAGCAATATTCCGCTACATCTCATGTTCCTTTTTATCCTCCCTCAATGTTTTTTTCATAAAATGGTACAGATCCGCAAAAACCTGTTCCCTTTCATCCTCCTGCAGGATTTCATGGCGCATTGTGCCATACCGCCTGCAAAGAACGGTACCATATCCTTCGGCCCGCAGCGACTGCACCGTGTACGATACCTTCCTGCGGCCGCCCATACAGGGATCTGCAGATCCTCCTGTCAGCAATACCGGCAAGCCGGGATTCTGGCACCTGCTTTTGCGGTATGCTTCTTTCATCAGTCCGAACAACGTAAGATATCCGTCCACCGTAAACCGGAATCCGCACAGAGGAGACTCTTCATATTCCTTTGCCACCTGACGGTTGGAGCAGATCCAGGCAAACTTTTGCCTTTCGCTGCGAAAGGCCGCTGCAAACGGCCCGAACGTCACCGCCTCCAGCAAACCGCTGCGGAAACGATCTCCTTTCCATCTTTTCAGGATTTCGGCTATCCCTATGCCAAGAGAAAGCGCCGGACGCTCGGACGGCACTCCGCATAGGATCAACCCATTCAGATCAGCGCCATACTGCCTGGCGTATACTCTGGCCGTCAAAGACCCCATACTGTGGCCAAAGAGGATCAGCGGCATCTCCCCGCCAAACCGGTTTCGCATATAGCCGGTGACACAGCGGGCGTCCTCCACCAAAACACCGCTTCCCTGTCCATTCATATATCCCAGATCGTTCCTGTCTTTTACACTTCTCCCATGTCCCCGGTGATCATGGATCACCGTAATCAGTCCCTGCCGATTCAGATATTCCATAAAAGGCAGGTAGCGTTCCTTATGCTCGCACATCCCGTGGAGAAGCTGCACCATAGCCAGCGGTTTTCTCTCAGGAAGCCCCAACAGCAAATCCAGCTTTAGTCCATCCCGTTTCGAATAGATTCTGACTTGTTCCAACAACCTGCATACCCCTTTCCTGAAAAAAATACGGGGACAGAGAAACTGCTTTCTCCATCCCCGACGCTTTAGCTGTTGCGTTTAAAAAATTTGATAAGAAATACCAGGGAAGCCGCGATAATCACCATATATGCCAGAGATACCCACATATACTGGCCGAAGCATACCAGCAGAAGTTCCGCCAACAGCCATAAAAGCGTTACGCACCCCAACTTCCTTCCCATGATTTTTTCTTCCTCCGGCGTCAGCTGTCTCTTCGATCCTTTTGATTTTAGAAATATCGATCCGTGGCCGGTCAACAACATAACCGTCACTACCACCAGGATCGCAATCAGAAGCACCTCGAAAGTCCTGCTGAATAAAAACGACTCTGCTACCATATCTTTCTCCTCTTTGTCACCTTTTAATAGATTTAATCATCATAGCATAAATCCCTGTAAATGTCTACTGGATATAGTCTTTGCAGACATAAGCTGTACCGCCTCCATAGGAGATCTGATACCAGTTGCGAATCTCTCCGGTAATGGTCACGGTCTGTCCTTCTTCCACACTGCCCACTACGGAACTGGTGTTATCCGGTCCGCTTCTGACATAAGCAGGAGAATGACAATATCCGGAGCGGCTGACCGGCGTAATATCTTCCGGCGGCACCGGCGGAGCAGGTTCCGGCGTAGCCTGCGGCGTCGGCTCCGGTGTCGGTTCCGGCGTAGCCTGCGGCGTCGGCTCCGGCGTAGTTTCCGGTGTCGGCTCCGGCGTGGCCTGCGGTGTCGGCTCCGGCGTAGCTTCCGGTGTAGCTTCCGGTGTCACTTCCGGCGTGACCTCTTTCTTCTCATCAGAAGGTTCCATCTCCCAGCTGTATTCGTAAACGGAAGATTTCAACGCTTCCATCAGCGCTTCATCCTCCTTTGTCACCATGGCGCTGGCCATATAGACGTCATCTCCCAGCAAAATTCCGTTCAGAATCCCCCAGGAATAGACTGCATTCTCTTCCGTGTATCGGATGACTGCCCGATAAGATTTCATCTGCGCCACTTCAGAACGGGAAAACTCTGTCACCTCATAGCCTTCACTGTCATAGCCTTCGATTTCCAAAACTGTCTGAATATCCTCCTCCGTCTGCGGATACATCTCGTCAGCCGCATTTTCCGTATGCGTCACCATCACAATTCCTTCCGGAGAAGAAAAAATCTTCATGGTATCGTCATCCTCATCCATCTGCCAGTCTCCTCCCGGCAGATTAAGCATGAGAGAACCATCCTCTGATACGTATTCCTGCATGGCCGGAATCTCTTCCTGTACGTTCTCCTGTCTGGCGCAGCCGGTCACAGCAGCCGCACAGCCTGCTGCCGCCAGCGTCAGAAGTGTTTTTTTCATTGCCCCTTTTCTCATATTGCATCCCCTTTCCCTTTCTGTATATAGAAAAAAGCAGGTCTGCATTCTGCAGATCTGCTTTCATTTTCAAGAGCGCGAGACGGGACTCGAACCCGCGGCCTCGACCTTGGCAAGGTCGCGCTCCACCAACTGAGCCACTCGCGCCTGTCAACTGCTGACCAAGGACTACTATACTATAAAGTTCCTCTCATGTCAACACTTTTTATTAATTTTCTTTCTTTTTTTATTTTTTGTTGGGCGGACGGTTTCCCGCCGCCCTGTTATGCCCGCAGAATCACACTGAGTACGTACTGACTATTGGGGTATTTTTTCTGATTCATCTCATCCAATCGGATCAAATCCACATCCAGCCAAAGCTCCTCGGCAACCACCATCATGTTGCTGAACAGGATTCCGAAGTTAAGTTCCGTCCCTCTGCCCAATTGTCCCGACTTTGCCTTATATTTTCGTGAAAATACATGGATGCGGTTATCGTACACCACAAACCGCCATGGCTGGGAATTCATACTGGAAGGCGCCAGACGCGCCGCTTCCAAAAGCTGTGTCATCCAAAGTCTGGGCTTTTCCTTAAAGATACAAAGTTCTTTGAGATCCTGCCTTCTGGCATCCACCGGTTTTCGCGTATAACTGCCTTTGCTTTTACCGAAAGCCAACAGGCAGGCCAGAATTTTATCTCCCCGTTTTCGCAGCCGCGGCCGCAGAACATTCATTCCTACAAAACAGCTGCCCAGCCCTCTGCTGCACAGATAAAGAGCCAGCTGCTGCATCACATAACCTGCATTCATCATGCACTTTTCCTGATTGCTGGTGTACAGCGCCAGATAATAAGGCGCCTTAACGCTGGCAAAGCCCATAAAAGACCGTTTTTCCTTCCGGTTCTCCAGGATCACCAGTTCTGTCTCGATCCCTCCGAAAAGCCCTTCCATCTCCTGGTAGAATTTCCGGATACTCTCTATTGTTTTTCCGCTGACTGCCTCTTTGGCAAAGCAGCGGACCGATTTCCTTGCATATACCGCTTCGTACAGATTCATACTCTCACCCTTATTATTTCCGTAATATTATTGTAACATATCCATACTGAATTTCAAGGTCGGAGCCTCTAAAATATTTAACAACATTTTCTAAATTTTTTCTGTTCCTTTATTACTTTTTTCTATTCTCCCATTCTTCCCTTTGCTATTTTTCCCCTGATATGATATGCTGTATACATAATGTCGGTGGCGGCAGTCCCCGGCTACCATGCCCGAAGCAGGGCGTCATTTTTTATATTTAAGGAGAGAAGTTGATTGAAAATACATGAATCTGCTGAAAACTATCTGGAAACCATATATATCTTAAGCAAAAAGAAACCACAGGTGCGATCTATCGACATTGTAAATGAGCTTCATTTTTCCAAGCCCAGTATCAGTGTGGCCATGAAAAACCTCCGGGAAAACGGATACGTCGTCATGGACCAGGACGGCTTTATCACACTGACGGATGCAGGCAAAGCCATCGCCCTTACGATCTATGAGCGTCATGTTCTCCTGTCAGAGTGGCTGATACAGCTGGGAGTCGATGAAAAGACGGCTTTGGAGGATGCCTGCCGTATCGAGCATGTGATCAGCGCGAAAAGCTTTGAGGCCATCAAACGCCATGCCGTGGAAGGACGCAGGCTCCGTGACAGTAAGTAAGCACATCAAACGGCTTCGGACCGCCGGGTCCGAAGCCGTTGTCATGTAAATACAGACAGAAAGGAAGATATATTTTATGAAATCTCTGGTTATCGCAGAAAAGCCATCTGTTGGCCGGGACATCGCCCGGGTGCTGGGCTGCAAAAAGCAGGCGCAAAACGCTCTGGAAGGGGAAAACTATATCGTCACCTGGGCGCTGGGGCATCTGGTTACCCTGGCAGATCCGGAAGACTATGACAGCTCCTATAAAGAATGGAAACTGGATGTACTGCCCATGATGCCGGATCATATGAAGCTGGTGGTGATCCGCCAGAGCGCCCGTCAGTTTCAGACAGTAAAAAATCTGATTTTCCGCAAAGATGTAAAAGACATTATCATCGCTACAGACGCCGGCCGGGAGGGCGAGCTGGTTGCCCGCTGGATTCTGGAAAAAGCCGGCGCCAAAAAGTCTCTGAAGCGTCTGTGGATATCCTCCGTCACCGATAAGGCCATCCGCGAGGGCTTCTCCCATTTAAAAGACGGCCGGGACTATCAGCATCTGTATGACGCCGCCTCCGCCCGCGCTCAGGCAGACTGGCTGGTGGGGATCAACGCCACCAGGGCGCTGACCTGCAAATATAACGCGCAGCTTTCCTGCGGCCGCGTGCAGACCCCCACACTGGCCATCATCGCCCGCCGTGAGGAAGAAATCCGCCAGTTCAAAGCGAAAGAGTATTATGGGCTGACTCTGCAGGCGGGCCATCTGCGCTTCACCTGGCAGGAATCAAAAAGCAAAAGTACCCGCACCTTTTCCCGGGAACGGATCGATGACGCTGCAAAAAAGCTGCAGGGAAAGACGCTGACCGTAACCGCTGTGGAAAAAACCAAAAAGCGCAAGCAGGCTCCGGGGCTGTATGACCTGACGGAACTGCAGCGCGACGCCAACAAACGGTTCGGGTTTTCCGCCAAGGAAACACTGAATATCATGCAGCGCCTTTACGAGCATCATAAAGTATTGACCTACCCCCGGACCGACTCCCGCTATATCGGCTCCGATGTGGCCGATACGCTGAAAGACCGTCTGCGTGCCTGCGGCGTGGGGCCCTACAAAAAACTGGCGGGAGCGCTCATCATGAAACCGCTGAAAACCAACGCTTCCTTTGTCAACGATAAAAAGGTCAGCGACCATCACGCCATCATTCCCACGGAGCAGTTTGTACAGATGGATCATATGACCAACGAAGAAAAGAAAATCTACGACCTGGTAATCCGACGCTTTCTGGCAGTCCTGTATCCGCCCTTTGAATACGAACAGACCGCCGTCACTGCCTCTGCCGCCGGGGAAACATTCCTCGCCAGAGGCAAACGGATCCTTTCCGCCGGCTGGAAGGAAGTATACGAACAGCATGGGGATTATGAGGACGAAGAAAACGAAGACGCCGATATCCGGGAACAGACGCTGCCGCCGCTTGAAAAGGGCTGCACATTTCCCATCGATCACGTGACGGTAACCACAGGAAAAACAAAGCCGCCGGCTCCCTTCACGGAAGCCACCCTGCTTACCGCCATGGAAAATCCCGTCCGCTATATGGAGAGCAAAGATGAAAAGGCAGCCCGGACCCTGGGCGAGACAGGCGGCCTGGGTACCGTCGCCACCCGGGCGGACATCATCGATAAGCTTTTTGGCAGTTTCCTGATGGAAAAGCGGGGCAGCGACATTTTCATCACATCCAAAGCCCGCCAGCTGCTTTCTCTGGTGCCGGAGGACCTGAAAAAACCGGAGCTGACCGCCGCCTGGGAAATGAAACTGTCCCGCATCGCCGACGGCTCCCTGAAAAAGGATGCTTTTCTGCGGGACATCCGCAGCTATACCCAGGATCTCATCCGTGAAATCAAACAGGGCGAAGGAACATTCCGCCATGACAATCTGACCAACACCCGCTGTCCCCGCTGCGGGAAACGGATGCTGGCGGTAAACGGCAAAAACAGCCGGATGCTGGTCTGCCAGGATCGGGAATGCGGATACCGGGAAACGATTTCCCGCACCTCCAACGCCCGCTGCCCGAAATGTCATAAGAAAATGGAACTGTATATGAAAGGCAAGGAGGAAACCTTTATCTGCCGCTGCGGCTACAAAGAAAAGCTCTCTTCCTTTAAAGCCCGCAGGGAAAAAGAAGGCGCCGGCGTGCGCAAACAGGATGTGCAGCGCTACCTGCGGGAACAGAAAAAAGAAGCGGCAGCGCCTGTCAACCAGGCTTTCGCCGCCGCCTTTGCCAGACTGAATCTGGAAAAAGAAGATAAATAAACGCTGTATCTGTTACATCACAGCTGCCGCAGTTCCTCAAGATACTCTCCGAACACCGCCAGAGCCTCTTTCACCGGCTCTGGCGATGTCATATCAACGCCGCAGATCTTCAGCAGGTCGATGGGATCCTGGAAACTTCCTTGGGAGAGGAACTTTTTATATTTTTCCACGATACCCGGCTCTCCCTTCAGGATTTTGCTGCTGATGGCGATGGCCGCTGAAAAGCCCGTCGCATACTGGTACACATAAAACGGCGTATAAAAATGGGGAATCCTCGCCCACTCCAGGGCAATCTGCTCGTCTATCACCATATCCTCCCCGAAATATTCCCGGTTCAGATCGTAATAAATTTTACACAGCGTTTCCGCCGTCAGACTTTTTCCTTCCTGCCCCATGCGGTGAACCTTCTGTTCAAACTCGGCAAACATGGTCTGCCGATAGAGCGTGCCTCGAAACTGATCCAAAAAATAATTAATCAGATACTTCTTCTCCTCTTTATCCTCTGCTTTTCTCAGCAGATCGTGAATCAGCAGCGCCTCGTTGCAGGTGGAGGCCACCTCGGCCACAAAGATACGGTATCCCGCATAGGGGTAAGGCTGTGCCCGATCCGAATAATAGCTGTGAATGGCATGACCCATCTCATGAGCCAGGGTAAACACATGATTGAGACTGCCGTTATAATTCATCAGCACAAAGGGATGGGTCCCATACGCTCCCCAGGAGTAAGCGCCGCTTCGCTTTCCTTGATTCTCACGGACATCGATCCAGCCATTGTCAAATCCTTCCTGAAGAATCGCCAGATACTCCTCGCCCAAAGGCGCCAGTCCTTCCTTTACGATCTTTTTTGCCTCAGCAAAGGTATAATGCTCTTCTTTCTGTCTCGCCAGCGGCACATAGACGTCATACATGTGCAGCTCATTTAAACCCAGCATCTTTTTACGCAGGGCGATATATTCGTGCATCCGGTACAGATTACGGTGCACCTCGCAAATCAGCCCGTCATAAACAGATACCGGGATATTGCCGCCGTCCAGGGCCGCCTCCAGGGAAGAACCATACTTTCGCATCCGGGAAAAAAACAGTTCCTGGGATACGTTGGCCTCAAAAACCGCCGCCAGCGTATTCTGAAACTCCTTGTATTTCCGGTAAAGTGTTTCAAAAGCTTCCCGGCGCACCCGCCGGTCCCTGCTTTCCAGAAACTGGATATAACGGCCGTGGGTCAGCTGTACCGGCTGTCCGTCCTCCCCGGTAATCATTCCGAAATCCAGATCTGCATTGTTAAACATCTGAAAAATATTCCCGGGCGCATTTCCCATGGGGGATGCCTTTGCCAGCACACCCTCCATCTCCTCTGTCAGGATATGCGCCTTCATCCTGCGTTTTTCGAAAAGATACCGCCGGTACAGGCCCAGCCCCGGCTCCTCTTTCAGATAGGCCGCCAGCCTCTCGTCCGGTATATTTAAAATCTCCGGCTCCACAAAAGAACAACTGTCCAGGATCCGGCTGGTCAGCGTCTGCGCCCGCAAAAAGAGCTGCTGGTAGACGCTGTTTCCCATATCCTCATGATTTTTCTGACTGGCGTAGACGTAGACACGTTCCTGCAGCTTCGCTACCTCATCCTGGGCGGTAAGCGTTTCCAAAAGCGTACGGCCGTTTTCTCCTGCTTTTCCCCGGAACCTTTTAAACTCTTCCGTCAGCTTTTCCAACTGCTCGAATTCCCGTTCCCATTTCTCATCATTTTCATAAAGATCTTCGATTTTCCATTTATCTTCCGCCGGTATGTCTTTTCTTTCCGGCAGCGTTCCTGTCTGCTCCATATTTTCTGCCTCCGCTTTTTTTCTATTTTAAACAAAGAGGAGGGGCTGTACAAAAACAGCTCCCCTCCCTGCAATCAGTGATGGAACAGACGGATTCCCGTAAAGGCCATCACCATATCATATTTGTTGCAGCATTCGATTACCAGGTCGTCACGGACGGATCCGCCCGGCTGGGCGATATACTTCACACCGCTCTTTCTTGCCCGTTCAATATTGTCCGGGAAGGGGAAGAAAGCGTCGGATCCCAGCGTCACATCGCTCATCTGATCCAGCCAGGCCCTCTTTTCTTCTCTGGTGAAGACTTCTGGTTTCACCTTGAAGATCTTCTCCCAGGCTCCGTCAGCCAGCACGTCCATATATTCTTCCCCGATGTAAACATCGATGGCATTGTCTCTTTCCGGGCGGCTGATGGAATCCACAAACTGCAGATTCAGCACCTTCGGACTCTGACGCAGCAGCCAGTTGTCCGCCTTCTGTCCCGCCAGACGGGTACAGTGCACTCTGGATTGCTGTCCGGCTCCGATTCCGATGGCCTGTCCGCCTTTTACAAAGCAGACGGAATTGGACTGCGTATATTTCAGTGTAATCAGCGCGATCTTCATATCCCGCAGAGCCTCCGGCGACAGCGCTTTGTTCTCCGTCACGATATTGGACAGCAGCTGATCGTCGATGGGCAGCTCCTGGCGTCCCTGCTCGAAAGTGATGCCGTACACTTCCTTGTGTTCCAACGGTGCGGGACGGTAATCCGTATTGATCTGGATAATATTATAATTTCCTTTTTTCTTCTCTTTAAGAATCGCCAGCGCCTCGTCGGTATAGCCCGGTGCGATGATGCCGTCGGATACCTCATGGCGGATCAGGCCGGCCGTCTCCTTGTCGCAGACATCGGAAAGGGCGATGAAATCGCCGAAGGAGGACATTCTGTCCGCTCCCCTTGCTCTTGCGTAGGCGCAGGCCAGCGGCGTCAGCTCATCTTTGTTTTCCACCCAGTAAATAGCCGCCAGAGTATCATCCAGGGGAAGCCCCACGGCAGCTCCGGCCGGTGATACATGCTTGAAGGATGTGGCCGCCGGAAGACCTGTGGCTTCCTTCAGTTCCTTTACCAGCTGCCATCCGTTAAATGCGTCCAGGAAATTGATATATCCCGGTTTTCCGTTCAGCACCGTGATGGGCAGTTCGGATCCGTCAGCCATATAGATTTTAGAGGGTTTCTGATTGGGGTTACAGCCGTATTTTAATTCCAGTTCTTTCATTTATCCTATGCCTCCTTACTGATTTTTATTCACGATTTTTGTCTCGCAGGTTCCTGTAGCGATATCGATGTAACGGACAAAAAGGGAAACTTTATTGTCTTCGTTGAGACTGTTCCACAGCATATCAGTGAATGCGCTCAGATCATACGGGATCTCCACCAGTCTGGGCTCTCCCTCAAAACTGGGCAGCGGATCGCCGTCACACTGGTACGTATGGATGAAGTGGCCTTCGCCGGCCTCCGGATTTTCATAGGAGAAGGTGAAGCGGCTGCAGCTTTTTGGACTGCCGTTATTACTTTTTAAAATGGACATTTCATAATGGTAACCGCCGTCCTTTACATACATCACACCAGAAATGCGCGGCGTATAGTTGGGAGCATCCGGTTCAAACTCTCTGCTTCGCAAAGACTGTTCGAAGGTGAGTCCGCCCTTCATGCCATCATAAATGGTGTCCGTCTGATCTCCGTTGGTGACAATGGTCTTATCCTCCAGCACCCGCACCGGCGCGTAGATGATCAGGCTGGGATCTTCCATCTTGGAAGGATCGAAAGCCTGTGTGCGCAGCCCTTCTCCTTCTTCCACGAAGATCCGGTTTCTGCTGTTGGAACTTCTGCCCATGATGAAATAGGCAGTCACCGCTTTGGATCCGTCCTTTGAACGGCCGATCACAATCCCTCTTCCCGGGTAATTATTTTCCTTCAAAGTCTGTTCCAGTGAAATCATCTGCATTTTCTTCATCCTTTCCCTGTATGATCTTTTTTCTTTATGTATTCCGGTTTATCCTTCTATCAGCTTTACATAGAATTTCCGGTACCGGGGACCGTCGTATTCACAGAAATAGATATCCTGCCAGGTACCCAAAATCAGCTTTCCCTCCTCCACGATCAAAGTCGCTGACGCGCCCATGGCGGAGGCTTTCATGTGGGCATGGCTGTTCCCCTCAAAATGACGGTAGTGATCGTCATTGGTGGGAAATACTTTTTCATATCCGTAAAGCAGATCCCGCTGCACGTCCGGATCCGCATTTTCATTGATGGTGATCCCCGCCGTCGTATGGGGGCAGTATACCACCGCGATCCCCGAACGGATGCCGCTTTTTTTCAGATCTTCTTTTACATAATTCGTGATTCTCACCATAGTCTGGGGCGAGGCTACGTTGATTTCATGTTTAAACAGATTCAATTTCTATCCCTCTTTTCCTTCTCTGACAACTGCGGCGACCTCTTCTTTAAACTGCTGCCAGGCTTCTTCATGTTCCACAAAATATTTCGGACAGACTTTTCCCGTTACATCGTAATGACGGATCACCTGATCCGCAGGGATCTCAAACCGGCCGCACAGCCAGGCTGTCAGATCCACCAGGGAGCGGTAGGTCGCATCGGTAAATTTCCCCGATTCGTCCGGGTGACAGCATTCGATAGACAAGGTGTCGTTATTCCGGTCGTTGGAAGCATAGGCGATCTCACCGCTGGGAATGCATTGAATGATTTCCCCCTCCATTCCGATAACAAAATGACTGCTGGCTTTGGTCGTATGCTCGTCTTTTAATCCTTCAAAGTAATTCCGGTTGGCCTGGGCGGAACTTCCCGGGTTTGCCGTATAATGGATGACGATACCGTTTATTTTTTCCATGGCGATTCCAGGTCTGGAATACTCGTTCACCGTCAGAAGCTGTACATCCAAAGGAGGAGCGCCCTCCCAGTCTTCCTCTGCGGTCTCCATCGCTTCCTGGCTGTCTTTCGCCCGAAAAGGTGCGAACAGCAGGCGATACCCGGCCACCGCCACCACGATGATCGCAATCCCGGCCAGAATCAGCATCAGAATCGCTCTGTTTCTTTCCCGTATTCTCTGTTGTCTGCTCTTCCTTACTCTCCTTCTCCTTTGCGGAGCGCGTCTTCTTCCTGTGCTCATTCTCATCACCGCAGGCAATATACCCGCATATCATCTTTGAGTGTTTAGTGTAGCAAAAAACATTTTTCATGTCAATGGAATCCCCGCATTCAGTATATCACAATTTTGCGAAAAAAAAATACCGTCCGGCAGATTTCTTCTGCCAGACGGTATCCTGGAACTTCTTTTTGCTTCTGCGGATGAATTACATCATGCCCTGTCCGCCGGCCGGCATGGCAGGCGTATCTTCTTTGATGATGGATACCACAGATTCTGTTGTCAGCAGTGTGGCGGCAACGCTGGTTGCGTTCTGCAGAGCGCTTCTGGTAACCTTTGCAGGATCCAGGATTCCAGCTTTTACCATATCCACATATTCTTCTTTGTAAGCATCGAAACCGATTCCCGGTTCAGATTCTCTTACTTTATTAATAATCACAGATCCGTCCAGACCTGCATTTTCTGCGATGGTATGCAGCGGAGCTTCCAGCGCTTTCAGGATGATCTTCACACCTGTCTTCTCATCGCCTTCCAGGTCTGCAGCCATTTTAGCCACTTCTTTCGCAGCGTGTACGTAAGCGGATCCGCCTCCTGCGATGATACCCTCTTCCACAGCTGCTCTTGTCGCTGCCAGAGCGTCTTCCATACGCAGTTTTGCTTCTTTCATCTCGGTCTCGGTAGCAGCGCCTACACGGATCACAGCTACGCCGCCTGCCAGTTTCGCAAGTCTTTCCTGCAGTTTTTCCTTATCGAAGGATGATGTTGTCGTCTCGATTTCTTTTTTCAGCTGGCCGATTCTTGCTTTGATGGCGTCTTTATCGCCGGCGCCGTCCACGATGATGGTGTTTTCCTTCTGTACTTTTACAGATTTGGCGCGTCCCAGGTCGTCCAGTGTGATCTCTTTGATGTCCAGACCCACTTCATCGGATACCACACGGCCGCCTGTCAGGATCGCGATATCTTCCAGCATGGCTTTTCTTCTGTCGCCGTATCCCGGAGCTTTTACTGCTGCCACGGAGAAGGTTCCTCTTAATTTATTGACAATCAGAGTCGTCAGCGCTTCCCCTTCCACATCTTCTGCGATGATCAGAAGTTTCGCTCCTGCTTTCACCACCTGTTCCAGAATCGGAAGCAGATCCTGAATGTTGGAAAGTTTCTTATCTGTGATCAGGATGTAGGGATCATCCAGTACAGCTTCCATCTTATCCATATCGGTAGCCATATACGCAGACAGATAACCTCTGTCAAACTGCATACCTTCTACCAGATCCAGCTCTGTTTTCATGGTCTTGGATTCTTCTACTGTGATAACGCCGTCGTTGGAAACTTTTTCCATTGCGTCGGCAACCAGTTTTCCTACTTCGTCATCGCCGGAAGATACGGCTGCAACTCTTTCGATCTGATCTTTGCTGTCTACTTTTTTGCTCATCTGGGCAATTACTTCCACCGCTTTATCGGTAGCTTTTTTCATGCCCTTTCTCAGGACAATGGGATTTGCGCCTGCTGCCAGGTTTTTCATTCCTTCATGTACCATCGCCTGAGCCAGTACTGTAGCTGTCGTGGTACCGTCGCCGGCTACATCGTTTGTCTTGGATGCCACCTCACGGATCAGCTGTGCGCCCATGTTCTCAAAACCGTCTTCCAGTTCGATTTCCTTGGCAATGGTCACACCGTCGTTGGTGATGAGGGGATTTCCGTAGGATTTATCCAGAACCACGTTTCTTCCTTTCGGTCCCAGGGTTACTCTTACTGTATTTGCCAGCTGATTTACGCCGCTCTCAAGAGCTGCTCTTGCGTCTGCTCCGAATTTAATTGCTTTTGCCATGATATTGATTCCTCCTGATTATGATTTATTTCACTACTGCTAAAACATCCTGCTGTTTGATGATGATCAGCTCTTCGCCGTCGATTTTCACTTCTGTGCCGGCATATTTGGAAAATACAACCTGATCTCCCTCTGCCAGTTCCATCTTCACCTCATCAGTACCCGGTCCCACAGCAATCACCTTTGCCATCTGCGGCTTTTCCTGAGCCTGGCCAGGCAGAACAATTCCTGATTTCGTTGTTTCTTCTGCAACTAACTGTTTTAATACAACTCTGTCTCCTAACGGTACTAATTTCATTCTATTTTGCCTCCTTTAATAACTTTCCATCTTTATTAGCACTCACTTCCTTCGAGTGCTACTCGATAAATCATATATTAGTGAACCGGGTGCAAATTAGCAACTTTGCCTTTTGGAGTATATCCAGATATTATCTTTATTTTTCTCTTTTATACTTTATTTTTCTCTTTTTTTCTCATCTTTTTATTTTTCTGATTTTTCCGAAGAGAAATGAAAATGAAAACATAAAAATACCGCTCCCTGGAATTTCTCCACGAAAGCGGTACTTCTCTCCTTACAGATTACAGAGATTTTTCTCCTGCCTTTCCGTTTTTATTGGCCTTGATTTCTTCCAACTCATCGAAAATCACATCGTTGAGTACTTTGATGTAGGTACCTTTCATACCGCTGGAGCGGGATTCGATGACACCGGCGCTTTCAAATTTGCGCAGCGCGTTGACAATCACGGAACGGGTAATACCCACTCTGTCCGCGATCTTGCTGGCAACCAAAATCCCCTCGTCTCCGTCCAGTTCATCGAAAATATGAATGATGGCTTCCATCTCGGAAAAGGAAAGCGTATTAAACGCAGATTTCACCACCTGAATTTTCCTTGCCTCTTCCGCATTTTCCTCATTGACGGAGCGCATCATCTCCAGTCCCACCACTGTTGTCCCATACTCGCTGACGATAATATCCTCGATATCATAGGGTGCGTTGCTTCTGTACATAAACACCGTTCCCAGCCGCTCGCCGGCGATGTCTATGGGTGTGATGATCGCCTGGTACTGTTTGATCTGTTCCCCTTCAAATCCCAGCGTTTCCAGATTGACATTTTCCTTGGTGGAAAGCACGCTCAAGAAACGGTCATTCAGCAAAGCGTCCACATAGCCGCCCACGCTGTCGTCGATCAGTTCCGTAATCTCTTCCACACCCGGACAGAGACTGACGCCCAGCACCTTGCCTTTTCGGCTGATTACCAGGATGTTGGAATCTAAGGTCTCCATCATCACCTTACAGATATCATTGAAAACGACTTTGGTAGAATTATTATTGTGCAGAAGCTTATTAATTTTTCGTGTCTTATCTAATAATTGTACACTCATCTTTGCTCCTTTCCTGCCTGTGCATTCTATTATAATTTACTTTATCATACATCATAGGCAAAATCAATAATAATTCGTATATATTTTCTGTTTTTTTAATGATTTCTGACAATTGATTTTCTTCCAACCAAATGCAGGAAAAGCCATTTACCGCGTACCGATAAATGACTTTTCTATATTTTCTCAAATTATTGTATTTTTTCCACATAGCCGCATTGTTTATCGTGACATACCAGCCGGCTGCCTTTTTCCACCATGTATCCGCCGCACCGGGGACAGGGTTTGGAACTGGGTTTTTGCCAGGACATGAACTCGCACTCCGGATTGTTTTCGCATCCGTAATATTTCCGGCCTTTTTTTGTCTTTCGCAGCACAACTTCCTTTCCGCAGACGGGGCATTTTACGCCGATCTTCTCCAGATAAGGCTTGGTGTTTCTGCATTCCGGAAAGCCCGGACAGGCCAGGAACCGGCCATGGGGGCCATACTTAATCACCATATTCCGGCCGCACTCCTCGCAGATCACATCTGTCACTTCGTCCTGTATTTTATATTCCGGCAGCTTCTGCTCCGCCTCTTTGACCGCAGCGTCAAGATCCGGGTAGAAATTCCGCACGATGGTTTTCCACTTGACGGAGCCGTCTTCCACACTGTCCAGCAGCGTTTCCATATTGGCCGTAAAGTTTACGTCCACAATGCTGGGAAAGGCCTCCTTCATCATATTGTTAACCACTTCGCCCAGTTCGGTAATGTAAAGGTTTTTATTCTCCTTGGCCACGTAGCGCCGCGCCAGCAGCGTGGTAATGGTGGGCGCATAGGTGCTGGGCCGTCCGATCCCCAGCTCCTCCATCACCTTCACCAGAGACGCTTCCGTGTAATGGGCCGGAGGCTGGGTGAAATGCTGCTGGCCGTCAAATCCGCCAAAGGTCAGGCTGGAATCCTTCTCAATTCCCCGAATCAGCGCATTATTTTCTGCCTTTTCTTCGTCCCCTGGGCTGTACACGGATAAAAAGCCGTCAAATTTCACTCTGGAAGCCGCCACGGTAAAGAGATACTCTCCCCCGGCGATCTTTACAGAAACCGTCTCGTAGACTGCAGAGGCCATCTGGCTGGCCACAAAACGCCGCCAGATCAGTTGATAGAGACGGAACTGATCCCTGGTAAGGGACTCCTTGAGCAGAGCCGGCAGTCTAGTGACGTCTGTAGGACGGATGGCTTCATGGGCGTCCTGCACGTTTGCACTGGCCTTTTTGGGCTCCCTTCCGGCCGCCGCGATATACTCCCTGCCGTACTGATCTTCGATATAATCCGCCGCCAGGCTCTCTGCCTCCTGGGAAATCCTGGTGGAATCCGTACGGAGATAGGTGATCACACCCACAGTGCCGTTCCCTTTGATATCGATTCCTTCATACAACTGCTGAGCCAAACGCATGGTTTTCTGAGTGGAAAAATTCAGCGTCTTTGCCGCCTCCTGCTGCAGCGTACTGGTGGTAAAGGGCAGCGGGGATTTTTTCACCCGTTCTCCCTTCCTGATATCCTCCACACGGTACTGCACGTTTTCCAGCTCTTTTTTGATCTGTTCCAGCTCGTCTCCAGAGCGGATAACCATCTTCTCCTTTTCTTTTCCGTAAAACTTCGCTCTCAGCGGCTTTTTGCTTCCGTCCACGAAGAAATCCGCCTCCAGCGTCCAGTATTCCTCCGGAATAAAGGCATTGATCTCTTCCTCTCTGTCGCCGATAATCCTCAAAGCCACCGACTGTACACGGCCGGCGCTTAATCCTCTTTTGATCTTGGCCCACAGCAGCGGGCTGATCAGATAACCCACCAGACGATCCAGCACGCGTCTCGCCTGCTGGGCGTCCACCAGATTCATATCAATTTCCCTGGCATGTTTTAAGGACTCTTTCACCGCCGTTTTTGTAATCTCATTGAAAGTAATCCGGCGCATCTTCTTTTCGTCCAGATTCAGCGCCTTGGAAAGATGCCAGGAGATCGCTTCTCCCTCCCGGTCAGGGTCCGTTGCCAAAAATACTTTATCTGCTTTCTTTGCCGCTTTTCTAAGCCCGGCGAGAAGCTCCCCTTTTCCCCGGATTGTGATATATTTCGGTTCAAAATCATGTTCCACATCGATACCCAGCTGACTTTTAGGCATATCCCGCACATGTCCGTTGGAAGCGGCCACTTCATAATTGGAACCGAGAAATTTCTTTACTGTTTTTACTTTTGCCGGTGATTCTACTATCACAAGATACTTAGCCACAACAGCCTCCTGTTACTCACTGATACTTCACATAACAATTTCGGAATACTTCCAGCACCTTCCCTTCCATCTGCAGCTGCAGCAGAATTTCCATGGTTCTGTCGACGGGAAGGGCTGCTTCTTCCAGAATTCTGTGTAATTCTTTTGGTTGTAAATCTACACAACTATACACCAAATCCCTATCCGTTGCAAGTCCCATCTTTGTATTTTTCCCCGAACTTTCATTGAGTCCTTTGCCGGCTCCCATGATTTCCAACAGCATCCCAGGACTTAAAGCCAGGCCGGCTCCCTGGGCGATCAGCCGGTTGCATCCATCGCTCAAAGCATCCCCTACCCGTCCAGGCAGAGCATACACATCCTTCCCTTGCTCCAGGGCAAAATCAGCCGTAATCAAAGAACCGCTTTTCGCTCTGGCTTCCACCACCAGCACCAGATCTGCCAGCGCGCTGATGATCCGGTTCCGCAATGGAAAATGTTTTCCCAGCGGTTTGCTTCCCGATGAAAATTCCGTGATTAATCCGCCTCTTTTGGGAATTTCTTCATACAACCGCCTGTTTTTTTCCGGGTAACAGATATCCAGTCCGCATCCCAGCACCGCATAGGTCCTGCCTCCTCCCTCCAGCGCTCCGGCGTGGGCATAGCCGTCCACACCAAGAGCCATCCCGCTGACGACGGAGACTCCTGCCCTGGCCATCTCCTTCGCAAAACGAAAAGCCTGCTGTTTTCCATATTGGCTGCACATCCTGGCGCCAACGATGGCAATCGTCTTTTCTTCCTCGTCTGGAATCTCTCCCCTGACATAAAGGCAGGGCGGCATCCCCTTCAGTCCTTCTAACCTTTTGGGCCACCTCGTATCTTCCGGTGTTATTTTCATCCTTCTCCCCCTTCTTACGCTTTCCAGTCTCTTTGATCCATTCCACGAAAAAACAGGGCCTCCCGCAGGTGTTTTTCTTCGATCTTCTCGCTGCCGTCCAGATCGGCGGCCGTCCTGGCCACCCGGATCACCCTGTGGCAGACCCGGACGCTTAATTCCAGCCGGCGGTAGGATGTTTCCAGCAATTTTTCCGCCTTATCGCTCAACTCACAGTATCTGCGGGTTTCCTCCCCTGACAGCCGGGAATTGCACAGAAAACCATGATCCCCATACCGTTTTTTCTGCATCCTGCGGGCCCGCTCCACCTGCTCTTTCATCCGCGCCGTCTCTCTTTTGTGGGACTTGGTTTCCTGCAGACTGGCCCAGTCCACCGAAACGGTCTGCACACACAGATCGATTCTCTCCAAAAGGGGCTGACTGAGCCTGGCTCGGTATCGGTCGATCTGTGCCTGGGTACAGACGCAGCGGTTCATATCCGGATAAGCGCCGCAGGGACAGGCGTTTGCCGCCGCCACGAAGAGAAAATCCGCCGGAAAAGTATAATCTCCCGACAGCCGCGACAATACGATTTTTTGCTCCTCCAGCGGCTGGCGCAAGGATTCCAGTACATTCCTGGATACTTCCGCCAATTCATCCAGAAACAAAACTCCCCGGTGCGCCAGAGTAACTTCCCCCGGCCTTGGGATTCTCCCGCCTCCCGTCAATGCCGGCAGGGACAGGCTGTGATGAGGCGCCCGGAAGGGTCTGCGCAGATTCTGTTCATCCTCCCCGTCCCACAGACCGGCGATACTTAAGATCTTCATCACCTCCATTTTCTCTTTAGGAGTCATCCGGGGCAAAATGCCGGGAATTCTTCTTGCAATCATGGTTTTCCCGCTGCCGGGAGGGCCTGTCATCAGCAGATTATGAAAGCCGGCCGCCGCCAGAAGAGCTCCTCTTTTAGCCAGGTTTTGTCCTCTCACCTCAGAAAAATCCAGCTGCCTGTCCGCCGCCTTTTTCAAACTTTCAGGATGCTGCGGCGGTACTTCCCCTCTCCTGCAAAACTCCAGCAGCTGTGACAGATGATCGATGCCGATCACCCGGATTCCTTCCACACACCTTGCCTCCGCCTGATTGGCCGCCGGGACGATGCAGGCTTTACAATGATGCTCCTTCGCCATCAGCACCACAGGGAGAACGCCGTTTCCCCTGCGCACCTGTCCGTCCAGACCCAGCTCACCGATGACAAGGATATCCCGCAGCGCATCCGGCGGGATATATTCTGCGGCGCAAAGTACTGCGGCGGCCACCGGAAGATCAAATCCGGCGCCTGTCTTTTTCAGCGCCGCGGGAGCCAGATTGACTGTGATTTTCCGGGGCGGCAGATGAATGCCCGCGTTTCGCAAAGCGGTGCGGACCCGTTCCTGTGCTTCCCTTCCCTGCGCAGAAGAAACCCCTACGATGGAAAATCCAGGCAAACCGGCGCTGATATCGGCTTCTACCATCACTTTATGCGTGTCCACGCCAAGAATGACCGCGGACAATACGTTGCCAAACATAATATCCTCCTACTGTCGTAAAATATATTTGATTTTAAATGGATGGAGAAATGTGCGAAATGCACTTTTAGAATAGAATGGATAAATTATATCATAATCAGACTAAAAATACCATACCGGAACTGCAATATTTTACTTGTTCTTTCTTTATCTGCCGGCCGGCTGGAAAAGCACAGAAACTAAAAAGCTGACATAGAATAAAATAAAATCCCCTTCGAGGTGTATTTTGAAAACTTTTCAAAAACCGCTGACCGCCACGGAGGAACAGCATTATCTGCAAAAGTACCAGCAGGGCGATAAAAACGCCCGCAATATTCTTATCGAACGCAATCTGCGTCTGGTTGCACATATCGTCAAAAAATACCAGAGTCCGGAGATGGATATGGACGACATGATTTCCATCGGCACCATCGGTCTGATCAAAGCCATCTCCACCTTTGACCGTTCAAAGGGAAGCCGGCTCGCTACATACGCCGCCCGCTGTATCGAAAATGAACTTCTGATGATGCTCAGAAGCAAAAAAAAGACCTCGAAAGAGGTCTCTTTGTACGAACCCATCGGAATTGACAAGGAGGGCAATGAAATCCACCTGCTGGATATCATTGAGAGCGGCGGCCCCGATGCCGTTGAAACCTGCGCTCTCAAAGAAAACATCGCCCGCCTTTACGACCTGATGGGTTCCGTGCTGACAGTTCAGGAGCAAACTGTGCTGAAGCTGCGCTACGGCCTTCTGGGTGAAAAAGAATACACGCAGAAAGTCATCGCCGGACGGCTGGGCATCAGCCGCTCCTACGTATCCCGCATCGAAAAAAACGCTGTCCTAAAGCTGCGCAGAAGCTTCTTCACGCCGCAGAATATCAAAACGTGCCGTGACCGTCCCAAGGTCGATCCATAAACTCTGCTGCGGGTGGGGCGCGCTTTCCATGGCGTTTCCCTCCTCGTCAACGATCCCCTTTACCACGGTGCGGACGTTGCTTCCGTCCGGTTTCATCACTTCGATCTCCTCCCCTACGGAAAACTTGTTTTTCTGATGAATGTGACACCGTCCGGCCTGGTCCGTTTCCTCCACAATTCCCAGAAACGTGTAATCCCGAAAATACGTGTTGCTGTCATAGATCTGAGAATTCTCATCCGGTTTTCCGTAAAAGAAACCAGTGGTAAACTGACGGTAAGTACAGTTTGATATCTGACTGCGGTACCAGTCCAGATTTTTTTCATAAAGAGCCGGGTCTTCACAGTAATCGTCAATGGCGCGGCGATAAGTTCTGGCCACCGTAGCCACATAGAGCGCCGTCTTCATGCGCCCTTCAATTTTCAGGCTGTCAATTCCCGCCTGCACCAAATCCGGTATATGTTCGATCATACAAAGGTCTTTGGAATTAAAAATATATGTGCCCCGCTCATTTTCAAACACCGGCAGATATTCTCCCGGCCGCTGCTCTTCCATCACATAATATTTCCAACGGCATGGATGGGTGCAGGCTCCCTGATTGGCATCCCGCCCTGTAAAAAAGCTGCTTAACAGACAGCGGCCGGAATAGGAAATACACATGGCTCCGTGAACAAAGGTTTCAATCTCCATATCCGCCGGAATCCGGCGCCGTATCTCTTTGATCTCCTCCAGAGATAACTCTCTGGCCGAAACCACCCGTTTCGCTCCCAATTCATGCCAGAACAGATAGGTGCCATAGTTGGTATTATTAGCCTGGGTGCTGATATGCCGCTCGATATTGGGACAGATCTTTTTCGCCAGCATAAAAACAGCCGGATCAGCGATGATCAGCGCGTCCGGACCAATCTCTTTTAACTGTCTGAAATATTCTTCCACCTGGGGAAGATCCCGATTGTGGGCCAGGATGTTGGCCGTCACATAAACCTTTACCCCATGCTCGTGGGCGAATCGGATTCCCTCTCTCATCTCTTCCGGAGAAAAATTTTTTGCCTTGGCCCTCAGTCCAAAAGCCTCCCCTCCGATATATACCGCGTCCGCACCGAAAACCACAGCCACCTTTAAAACCTCCAGGCTGCTGGCCGGCACCAGCAATTCCGGTTTCTTCATACTTTTATTCCTCTTCCCTTCCTCTTCCGGTAAAAACACTTACCGTCACTCCGTCTCCCAGCGGAAGCACACAGGTAATCAGTTCCTTTCTGTGTTTCAGCTGATAAAGATATTCCCGCATCCGTTTATGAATGGTTCTGTTCCTTCTTTCCACCACGAACCGGGATTCAATGATATCTCCGTCCTGCAGTACGTTATCCGACACCAGTATGGAGCCTTTCTTCATCAGGCGGAGAACCTGCGGCAGAAAATGAAGATACTGTCCCTTTGCCGCATCCATGAAGATGAGATCAAAAGGGTCCGTCAGTTTTTTCAGGATATCGGCTGCATCACCCTGCAAAAGGGTGATGCAGTCCTCTCGTCCGGCTTTCCGGAAATTTTCCAGAGCCAGTGGAATCCGTTTTTCGTAATTTTCAATGGTCGTAATATGGCATGGCGCCGGATTGTACTCGCACATCAAAAGTGCGGAAAAACCCACCGCCGTCCCCACTTCCAGGATCCTGGCAGGCTGTTTCATCGCCAGAAGGACTTTAAGGAAGCTTTGCATTTCCCGACGGATCACCGGGACAAAATCCTCCTTTGCCTTTTGCTCCAGTTCCTCCAGAAAAGGCGTATTCCCCGTATCCAGAGAATTGATATAGGTGATCATCCTTTCATCTACAATCACTCTTCTTCCTCCTCGGGCTGCGCGGCCATGGCGGCAATCATTTCATCCGGCGTCTGGGCCGTGGTCAAAACATACTGACCGCTTCTGATCTTGCCACGGTAGTCCGACAATTCTTCCTGAACCCAAAAAATCAGAGGACTGTCAATCAGGCCTTTACTTTTCAGAAGCCGCCCAATCTGATACACTGACATGCCATCCTGGACGATGACCTCGACCTCCCTGGCCTCGGCCTCCGATGTCATAGGTTCCTGACAGAACACTTCATATCCCAGGCTGTAGGCTGCCCTGCCAAACAGTCCGATAACCGCCAGCAGCATCAGATAAACAGCAAGCTGAAGTCCTCTGTTCTTTTTCCCTGCCGCAGGCCTCCTGCTCTCCCTCTGATTTTTCTTTTTACTCATGACTTATGCTCCGTTCGTCTCTTACATTTCCGGTATCTGAACGTCAATAGCCATATTGATGGTATCTTCCGTTGCTTTTAAAATTCTGCACAGTTCGATTTCCGCCTCCAGAAATTCATTTACTTCCGGAATTCTGCGCAGTTCCCGATGTTCTCTTTCAATACGGTCGGTCTCCTCAAAGAGATCGATTCCGTTTGACTCATTATACATTCGAAAAGTACGCGCACGCAGGTTGTCCACCCGCCATTTGATTTCCGGCTGTGCCGCAACCTTTTCCCGGCTCTCTTCGTAGTCTTTATAATAGTCGCTTTCTTTGATCAGCTGGATTAATTCGCGTGTCTTCTGTTCGATTGCATTCATCGTATTCATCTGTAATCTAAGCCCCCATTTTTCTCTCTGTAGTTTAAGCCTCCATTATAATCGGAAGAATCATCGGACGCCGTTTGGTTCTTTTCCATACAAATTCACTCAGCGCATCTTTAATCACGGTTTTTATCCTGCCCCAGTCGGAAATCTGTCTTTCCAGGCAGTGATCCAGTGCGTCTTCCACTGCGATTCTGGCATCTCCCATCAAGTCTTCGGATTCCCTTACGTATACAAATCCCCTGGAAACGATATCCGGTCCGGCCAGCAGCTGGTTCGTGTAACGCTCCAGCGTCAGCACCACGATGATGATACCGTCTTCCGCCAGATGCTGCCGGTCGCGAAGCACGATATTGCCCACATCGCCCACTCCCAGTCCATCCACCAGAATCGTTCCGGTATGGACTCTTCCGGTAATCTTGGCCTGCTCGTCACAAATCTCCAGCACATCCCCGGAAGACATGATAAAAATATTTTCCTTTGGAATTCCCAGAGATGCCGCCACACCGGCCTGGGCCTTCAGATGACGGTATTCTCCATGCACTGGCAGCGCGTACTTCGGACGCACCAAGGAGTAGAGCAGTTTGATCTCCTCCTGACATGCATGCCCGGAAACATGGGTGTTCTGAAAAATAACATCCGCACCTTTGGCGGACAGTTCATTAATCACCTTGGACACCGCTTTTTCATTTCCGGGAATCGGGTTGGAACTAAAGATAATGGTATCATTCGGTTTGATGGTTACCTTGCGATGAATATCCGCCGCCATCCTGGACAGCGCAGCCATGGACTCGCCCTGGCTTCCGGTGGTAATCAGTACCATCTGCTCATCGGGATAATTTTTCATCTGATCGATATCGATAAGGGTCCGATCCGGAATATTCAGATATCCCAGCTCAGAAGCCGTGGTAATGACGTTGACCATACTGCGGCCTTCCACCACGACTTTACGGCCGTATTTGTAGGCGGAATTGATGATCTGCTGCACCCGGTCCACATTGGATGCAAAGGTGGCGATGATGATACGGGTATTTTTATGCTCCGCAAAAATATTATCAAAAATTCTCCCCACCGTCCGCTCCGACATGGTATAACCGGGACGCTCCGCGTTGGTACTGTCGCACATCAGCGCCAGTACGCCCTTTTTCCCAATCTCCGCAAACCGCTGCAGATCAATGGCATCCCCAAATACAGGGGTATAATCTACTTTAAAGTCTCCGGTGTGAACCACCGTCCCGGCCGGAGAATAAATGGCAAGGGCTGAGGCATCGGCGATACTGTGATTCGTTTTGATAAATTCAATCCGGAAACAGCCCAGGTTAATGGACTGACCATGCTTTACTGTTTTCCGTTTTGTCGTTCGAAGAAGATTGTGTTCTTTTAATTTATTTTCAATCAGACCCTGTGTCAGTTTGGTCGCATAAACAGGCGCGTTGAGCTCCTTTAAAATATAAGGCAGCGCGCCGATGTGATCTTCGTGCCCGTGGGTGATGACGAAACCTTTCACCTTTTCAGCGTTTTCCTTCAGATAAGTCACATCCGGGATCACCAGATCGATCCCCAGCATGTCATCTTCCGGAAAAGACAGTCCGCAGTCCACTACCACGATACTGTCCTCACACTCAAATGCAGTGATGTTCATCCCGATCTGTTCCAGTCCGCCCAGGGGAATGATCTTCAACTTTGCATGATTATTTTTTTTCAAATGTACCTCCATTTACGATAATTTCATTCTTTACGATTCCGTTTCCAGATCCACATCTTCCAGCATATCGGCAAACAGACGCGATATCACTTCAAATTCTCTGTCGTCTTCCACCATCACATAACTGGCCTGGGGATCTGTGTCTTTCGATAAATCCTTCAGGATATAAGCCTGCGCCTCATCATCCTGTGAATCGGTCACCAACAGGTAATTATATCCGTTCATCCTTGTCTGTTCTTCGACAAAAAATTCTGTTTCCGTTCCATCTTCTTCAACAAACCTGATTTTTTCCATATCGAATCCTTTTCTTATCTGCAGCTGTCAAGATAACTCTGCAGGATCAGACACGCTGCCAGCCCGTCAATCTTTTCCTTTCGGTTCTCCCTGCGGACGCCGCCTTCCATGAGTACCCGTTCCGCCTCCATGGTTGTCAGCCGTTCGTCCCACATGACAACATCCAGGCCTGTCCGCTTCTTCAGCATCTCCTGAAATTCCAGCGATAAAACAGCCCTGTCGCCCATCGTATTATTCATATTTTTGGGGAATCCCAGCACAATCCGTTCCACCTGGTATTCCTCTGTCAACTCCTTGATCCGCGCCAGGGTCTGTCTGAGCTTGTTCTCCGACTTTCTCCAGATCGTCTCCAGCGGCTGGGCTGTCACACCCAGCGGATCACTGACCGCCACACCCACCGTCTTCGACCCGTAATCAAGGCCCAGAATCCTCTTCATCAGTCGTGCTTCCAGGACTTGTTCTGGATATACTCTTTCAGCAGTTCTTCCACCAGCTCGTCCCGCTCCACTTTCATGATCATGCTCCTGGCTCCCTTATAACTGGTGATATAGGTGGGGTCGCCGGACATAATATATCCCACGATCTGATTGACCGGATTATATCCTTTCTCCGCCATCGCATTATATACCAGATCCAGCACGTCCTTTACCTGAATCTCCGGTTCGCTTTTTACTTTAAAATACTGTGTATTGCTAATATTTGTCATCTTTTCACGCCCTTAACTTTGATATCACTTTCATTTTAATATAAATCAACTGAAAATTCAATACTGTTTCGCAAAACGCCGTCCGTCTCCCGGCCCATCAATGTGTCGTCCGGACCGATGGTTTCTGCCTGTACCGATAACAGTTCATTGGAATGCTGCCCCTGATCCAAAACAGCCGCCCGCAGATACCGCGGGGTGTGTCCCACCCAGCAGGTCGCACCGTCAAGAGATATTTTCTCTTCTGTGAGAATTTCCAGTTCTTTTCCCAGAAACTGCTCCATATACTCTCTTTTTTTCCGCTCCCCCAGAGCAATCATACGGCTGCTGCGCTCTCCCTTTATCTGCTCCGGAATCTGCCCTTCCATGGCTGCCGCTTTCGTACCATGGCGTCTGGAATATTTAAAAACATGGATCTCCGCAAAAGAAATCCCCTCCACAAACCGCAGGGATTCTTCAAAGTCCTCTTGCGTTTCCCCCGGGAATCCCACGATCACATCCGTTGTCAGCGCCGGCTTTTCGTAGTATCTGCGAAGGATCTCGCACTTTTCCCGGTACTGCTGCGCCGTATAGCGTCGATTCATGGCCAGAAGAGTCCGGCTGCAGCCGCTTTGCAGCGACAAATGAAAGTGGGGGCAGACCTTGGGCAGCCCTGATAAGGCTTTGGCAAATTCTTCCGTTATGATTCCCGGCTCTAAAGACCCCAGCCGGATTCTCTCTATCCCTTCCACCTGATGGACCGTCTCCAGAAGAGTTAACAGATTCTCATGCTCCAGATCCAGTCCATAGGAACTTAAATGGATGCCGGTCAGCACAATCTCCCGGCAGCCAAAAGCAGCCAGACGCTTCACCTCTTCCAGTACGTCTTTTTTCTCCCGGCTTCTGACCCGCCCTCTGGCAAAAGGAATGATGCAGTAGGAGCAGAACTGATTGCAGCCGTCCTGCACTTTGATGTAAGCCCGGGTATGCTCCGTTGTGCGGGAGATGGTCATCTCCTCATATTCTTTTGTATGATTGATGTCAATGAGATTATGACTCTTTTCGCCGGTTTTTCTGTATTGCTCCAGAATCTTCAGCAGGTCTTTCTTTTTATTATTGCCAATAATTACGTCGATGGCATCATCTTTTTCTAATTTTTCCGCTCCCGCCTGAACATAGCATCCTGCAGCCACCACAAGGGCCTGGGGATTCATTTTCCTCGCCCGGTGCAGCATCTGTCTGGATTTGCGGTCGGCGATGTTGGTCACCGTGCAGGTATTGATGATATAAACATCTGCACCGGGAGCAAAATCCACAATCTCATATCCGTTTTTCTCCAGCATCTGGTGCATGGCTTCCGTCTCGTATCCATTTACTTTGCACCCCAGATTGTGCAGCGCAACTTTTATACTCATCGGTCAAACTCCTTTGCTTTTTCTCGGTAATTGTTCCCCGGTTCCTCTTGACTTTCCCCGGTATTGACGGTAAGATATTCATATCATGAAAATCAGTCAGGGAGGTTACTATCATGAAAAAAGTACAAATATCTTTAAATTCCATCGATAAAGTGAAATCCTTTGTGAATGAGCTTTCCAAATTCGATTTCGATTTCGATCTGGTATCCGGAAGATACGTGATCGACGCAAAATCCATTATGGGAATTTTCAGCCTGGATCTCGCCAAGCCCATCGACCTGAACATCCATGCCGAGGGAGAAGCTCTGGAAGAGGTTCTGGAGAGTTTAAAACCTTACATCATCTAACAGGAAAGATCAGCAAAGGCTTCGCGTTTCGCAAAGCCTTTTTCTTTTGCCCTTTTTCAGGATACCGTAATCACTTCCGCGCTTTCCACGGCTGTTTGCAGCATCTCGCCGATCTTTTCCTGCAGCTTTACTTCTGAGCGTTTGATCACTTTCAGATTGGGCTTCGTCACAGGATGTTTTGCCACAAAAATGGTACAGCAGTCTTCATAAGGCTGTATAGAAGTCTCAAACGTATCGATTCTCTGCGCCACATCCACGATTTCCTGTTTGTCGAACCCGATTACCGGACGGAATACCGGCAGGGTGCAGACTTCATTGGTCACCGCCAGACTCTGAATTGTCTGACTGGCCACCTGTCCGATGCTCTCTCCCGTAATCAGGCCAAGGCAGCCGGTTTCCAGGGCAATCTGTTCTGCAATCTTCATCATATACCGGCGCATGATAATAGTCAGCTCATCATGCGGGCACTGATCATAGATATAAAGCTGAATTTCCGTAAAGTTGACAATATGAAGACGGATGGGGCCGCTGTATCTGGATACCAGGCGTGCCAAATCCACCACCTTTTGCTTTGCTCTTTCGCTGGTGTAGGGCGGAGCATGGAAGTAAACCGCCTCGATCTGCACGCCCCGTTTGGCGATCATGTAGCCGGCCACCGGACTGTCGATTCCCCCGGACAGAAGCAGCATGGCTTTGCCGTTGGTACCCACCGGCATACCGCCGGGTCCCGGAATAATCTCCGAATAAATATAGATATCTGTACGGATTTCCACACTCAAAAGAACATCCGGGTGATGGACGTCCACTTTCAGCTGCGGCATTTCTTCCAGAATCCGTCCGCCCAGTTCGCTGGCAGCATCCATAGAACTGATAGGATAAGATTTCTTTGCCCGGCGTACATAAACTTTAAAGGAAAGCCCCTCTTCATTATGCCGCTCTTTCATATAGGCAACCACGTTTCGCGCCAGGTTTTCAAAACCGTCATCCTCTGCGATCACCACCGGACAGATGCCCGCGATACCAAATACTCTTTTCAGCGCTTCGATTACTTCATCCCTGTCATAACTGCCCCCGGGAATTACATAAATCCTTCCCTGCTCTTTGGTCACATCAAAATTTCCTTCTGTTTTTGCCAGTGCAAAACGGATCTGTTTCATCAGCGCATCTTCAAACACATAGCGGTTTTTGCCTTTTATGCCGATCTCCGCATACTTTATCAAAAATGCCGTTTTCATCTTTTCATCCTTTCTTTTATCAGCTGCGGGTATATCTGCGCAGCAGCGGCAGCAGTTCCTTCAGTACTTCCAGCGTGTAGCGGATTTCTTCCTCCGTATTTTCATCAGAAAAACTGAACCGCACCGCAGATTCCCGTTCTTTCGCATCCGCACCCGCTGCCGTCAGCGTGGGGCTTTTGCTCTTTTTATGTGTGGAACAGGCCGATCCGGCCGACACGTAAATACCCTTATCCTCCAGGGCGTGGAGCAGAACTTCACTGCGCACACCCAGAAAAGAAGCGTTGACAATATGGGGAGCGCCCTCCCTGCAGCAAGGGCCGTGGATGACCACCTGCTCGATCTCATCGAGTCCTTCTGTCAGCAGTTCTTTCAAATGGTAAAGATACTCTGTCTTCTCTTCCAGATTTTCATAAGCTTTCATAGCCGCCAGTCCAAGACCAGCAGCGCCCGGTACGTTGTCCGTCCCGGAACGCATGCCGCCCTGCTGGCCGCCTCCCCAGATAATGGGAGAAATCTTTACTTTTTTATTGATATATAAAAATCCGATCCCCTTGGGCCCATGCAGTTTATGGCCGCTGACAGATAACAGATCGATCCCTGTCTTTTGGGGATAAATACGGTATTTCCCATAGGCCTGAATGGCATCCACATGGTAGATCACATCCGGGTGCTCCTTTTTCAGCCAGCGGCCGATCTCCTCCACCGGTTCCACTGCGCCGATTTCATTATTGACATACATGGTCGATATCAGGATTGTGTCCGGCCGGACTGCTTTTTTCAGATCTTCCAGAGAAATCCTGCCCTCTCTATCCACCGAAAGAGCCATCACTTCAAATCCCTGATCCTTAAGCCATGCGGCCGGAGCAGAAACGGCGGGATGCTCCACTTGCGTAATGATCAGATGTTTTCCCCGTCTCTGATTTGCCATAGCCGTTCCGATCAGAGCCCAGTTATTGGACTCCGTGCCCCCTGATGTGAAAAAGATCTCCTTTTCCGATACTTTTAAGGTGGCGGCAATGCGGGAAGCGGCTTCCCGCATATACCGCTCTGCTTCCACTCCCTTTTGATGCATGGAGGAAGGATTTCCATAGTCTTCCCCCATAATTTTCATTACCAGTTCGCAAACCGGCCGGCTGCATCTGGTGGTCGCTGCATTATCCAGATATGCTTCCATTTTCTTCTTCCTCCTGTTCCAGCTGGAACATCAAAATCGACAGCAGCGTCATTCCCGCCGTCTCCGTCCGCAGGATCCGCCTTCCCAAAGTAAGGAAGGACGCTCCGGCTTCCTTTGCCTGCTTGGCTTCCTCCCGGTCAAATCCACCCTCCGGCCCGATGAATATGCCGATGGACTGTCCCGGCCGGATACGCCCCAGTATCTCTCTGGTCTGCCCCATCCCCCTGGCCAGTTCATAGGGAAACAGCAGCACATCGCAATCTTCTCCCTCGCGAAGGGCCTGGTCAAAGGTCATGACAGGAGCTACCTGGGGAACAATCATCCTTTTGGCCTGCTTGGCTGCGCTTTCCGATATGGCGTTCCACCGCTTCAGACGGGACGCTTCTTTTTTCTGATCCAATTTTACCACACAGCGCTTCATGGCCACCGGTACGATCTTCGCCGCGCCCAGTTCCACCGCTTTCTGTATGATAAGATCCATCTTGTCTCCTTTTGGCAGACCCTGAAAAAGAGTAATCCGCGAGGGCAGCTCCAGATCTTTTTCCTGGACATAGCGGATCTGCGCCGTCACTTCCTCCTCCCCCGTTTCCAGAAGAACACAGTGATACTCCAGCTTTTCCCCTGTGCTGATGCAAATTTCTTCCCCCGGTTTCATCCGCAGCACATTGCGGATATGGTTCACATCATTTCCCCGGATGATAATCCGGTCGCCGTCAATCTGATTTTCTTCCACAAAAAAACGATACATCTCTACTCCCGTCTGCGTGCCGTGACGGAGACCCATTCGCCCTGATAAGTCACTTCCACCACTTCAAGACCGGCATGTTCTATGGCTGCCGTCACGGTCTTCTCCTTGTCCGCCAGAATACCGGATGTGATATAATACGCCCCCGGTTTCATCTGCTTTACAATCACCGGCGTCAGCATCACCAGTACTTCCGCCAGAATATTAGCCACCACAATGTCATACTTTTCGTATCCGACCGCGTCCTGCACCGCAGGATCATCGATAATGTTTCCAATCATCATGGTAAAATCATCGGCCTCAATGCCGTTGGCCGCCTTATTCTCCTCCACTGCCGTCACCGCGCAGACATCCAGATCCGTACCCACTGCATGACGGGCGCCCAGCTTCAAAGCCACAATGGACAAAATACCGCTTCCGGTTCCCACATCCAGCAGCTCTGTCTTTGGCGTCACATACTTTTTCAGCTGCCGGATACACAGCTGTGTGGTTTCATGCATACCCGTACCGAATGCAGTCCCCGGATCGATATGGATGATCATCTTGTCCCTGTCTTCCTGTTTTACCTCTTCCCAGGATGGGATAATCAGAATATCATCCACATAAAACTGTTTGAAATATTCTTTCCAATTATTAATCCAGTCCTTGTCTTCCGTCTGCGACTCCGATATGGTTCCTTCTCCGATATCCATAAACTCCCGCAGTTCCTCCAACGCCTGCTTTACTCTGGCCAGAATCTCTTCTTTATCTTCCTCTTCGTCTAGATAAAAATTCAGCCAGGCCACATCGTCCTCCTGGGGCAGTTCCGGCAGGATATCCACAAACATCTGCTGCTTTTCCGATTCGCTCAAGGGCACATGATCCTGTATCTCAACGCCCTGAATTCCCACGTCAGCCAGCGCTGAGATCACGATATCTTCCGCCTGTGCCCTGGTTTTCAATGTAAATTTATTCCACTTCATATCCATCCTCCGTATCAGTTCTTACCTATCATACACGAAAAAAGAAAAAATCACAATAGGAAAAGGCCCGCTGCGGCTTATTCCCGCATCGGGTCTTTCGTCTATTCTTCAAAGGTTTCTTTTAACTTATCCATGAAACTTTTTTTCTTTTTCTCGTGACCTTTCGTCTCCGCAGCCGGCCGGTTTCCGCATGCCGCGTCAAAAGCGCGCAGCGCTTCCTTTGCCTCCTCGCTGAGTTTGGTGGGCACCTGGACCACGAGAGTTACATAATGATCTCCCCGCACATTTTTATTGCGAAGAGAGGGAACGCCTTTTCCTTTGAGACGGATCTTTGTGTCCGTCTGAGTTCCCGGCTTCACCGTATAGATGATATCGCCATCCACGGTATTGATCCGAACATCACCGCCCAGCGCTGCCTGCGCGTAGGTGATGGGCGCGGTGGAAAAGATATTCATATCCTGGCGTTGGAAAATAGGATGCCGGGCCACCTGTACTTCCACCAGCAGATCTCCTCTTGGCCCGCCGTTTTTCCCCGGCTCGCCCTTATCACGGATCCGAATGCTCTGGCCATCGTCGATTCCGGCCGGAACGGATACCTGGATTTTCTTTGGAACCGTCACGTACCCGCTGCCATGGCAGGAGGTACACTTATCCTTGATTACTTTTCCGGTACCGTTACACTCCGGACAGGTCTGCACGTTACGCACCATGCCAAACAGCGACTGCTGCGTATATACCACCTGTCCCTCGCCTTTACATCTGGGACAGGTTTCCGGCTGTGTTCCCGGCTTTGCTCCCGTTCCATTACAGGTGGTACAGGTTTCTTTCAGTTTGATTTCCAATTCCTTTTCACAGCCGAATACAGCCTCCTGGAAACTGATATGGATCACCGCTCTTAAGCTGGCGCCTTTCATGGGGCCATTGTTTGCCCGTCTTCTGGAGGCGCCGCCCCCAAACAGATCGCCAAACAGATCGCCAAAAATATCTCCCATATCCTGACCGCTGAAATCGAAACCGCCAAAGCCGCCGTAGCCGCCGCCGGCTCCGCCTTCAAAAGCTGCATGGCCAAACTGATCATACTGTTTCCGTTTTTCCGGATCACTCAATACGCTGTAGGCCTCTGTCGCCTCTTTAAATTTTTTCTCCGCCTCAGCATCCCCGGGATTCACGTCCGGGTGATACTTCTTGGCCAGTTTACGATATGCTTTTTTTAATGTGGCATCATCCGCCCCACGGTCCACACCCAGAACTTCATAGTAATCCCGTTTTTCTGCCATGATGTTCACCTTTCATTCTTCCAATATCATAATCGTGACTCACGGACACAAAAGTATCCGTGAGTCGCGTTCAAATCATCCCACTTTTATGCCCATATGGGCTCAAGCCTTTTGCCCCTGGCATCATTATATTACACCTCTTTGTAATCTGCGTCAACCACATCGTCAGCGCCAGTGTCCGCGCTTCCTGCACCTGGGTTAGGGCCTGCGCCGGCAGCTCCCTGAGCTCCCGCCTGACTCTGCTCATACATCTTGGCAAAGAGTTTCTGCGCGCTCTGCATCAGTTTTTCCTGTGCCGCCTTGATTTCTGCCACCTCAGCCTCTGTGGTTTCTTCCGGTTTGGACTTGGCCAGAAGTTCCTTCAGCGCTGCCAGGTCAGCCTGTACAGCCGTTTTATCATTGGCGTCGATCTTATCTCCGGCTTCCTCCAGCGCTTTTTCTGTCTGGAATACGAAAGCATCGGCATCATTTCTGGCATCAATCGCCTCTTTTCGTTTCTTATCCTGAGCCTCGAACTCGGCAGCTTCTTTCACCGCTTTGTTAATCTCATCCTCAGACATATTGGATCCTGCAGTGATGGTGATGTGCTGTTCTTTTCCGGTTCCCAGATCTTTTGCAGATACGTTTACGATACCGTTGGCATCGATATCAAAGGTTACCTCGATCTGCGGAACACCTCTTCTTGCCGGCGGAATTCCATCCAGACAGAACTGTCCCAGAGACTTATTGTCTTTCGCAAACTGTCTCTCGCCCTGAACCACGTTGATATCAACGGCCGTCTGATTATCGGCAGCTGTGGAGAAAATCTGGCTCTTCTTGGTGGGGATCGTCGTATTTCTTTCAATCAGTCTGGTTGCTACGCCGCCCATGGTCTCGATGGACAGTGACAGAGGAGTTACATCCAGCAGCAGAATATCGCCTGCGCCGGCATCGCCTGCCAGCTTGCCGCCCTGTACGGATGCGCCCAGCGCCACACATTCATCCGGGTTCAGAGATTTGCTGGGTTCATGGCCGGTCAGCTGTTTTACTTTTTCCTGTACGGCCGGAATACGGGTGGAACCGCCTACCAGCAGTACTTTGCCCAGCTCGGAAGCGGTAATACCCGCATCGGAAAGAGCGCGTCTTACCGGCTCCGCCGTCTTCTCCACCAGATCATTGGTCAGCTCGTCAAATTTTGCTTTGGTCAGATTCATGTCAAAATGTTTCGGACCGTCCGCAGTGGCTGTAATGAAGGGCAGGTTAATGTTGGTTGTGGTAGCGGAAGACAGTTCTTTCTTTGCCTTCTCTGCCGCCTCTTTCAGTCTCTGCAGCGCCATCTTGTCGTTGGAAAGGTCAACGCCCTCCATTTTCTTAAATTCATCCAGCATATACTGGGTAATTCTCTCATCGAAGTCATCGCCGCCCAGACGGTTGTTTCCGGCTGTGGACAGAACTTCGATCACGCCGTCGCCGATCTCGATGATGGAAACATCGAATGTACCGCCGCCCAGGTCGTACACCATGATTTTCTGCTCTTTTTCATTGTCCAGACCGTATGCCAGAGCTGCCGCCGTCGGCTCGTTGATGATACGTTTTACATCCAGTCCGGCGATTTTTCCGGCGTCTTTTGTCGCCTGACGCTGCGCGTCATTAAAATATGCCGGTACCGTAATGACAGCTTCCGTCACTTTCTCACCCAGATACGCTTCCGCATCGGCTTTCAGCTTCTGCAGAATCATAGCGGAAATCTCCTGAGGAGAATATTTTTTGCTGTCAATGGTCACACGGTAATCTGTACCCATATGTCTTTTAATAGAAGAAATCGTTCTGTCTGCGTTGGTGACAGCCTGACGTTTTGCCGGCTCACCTACCAGTCTTTCTCCCGTTTTTGTAAATGCCACAACAGAAGGTGTGGTTCTTGCTCCCTCTGTATTTGTGATAACGGTGGGCTGTCCGCCTTCCATCACGGCTACACAGCTGTTTGTTGTGCCAAGGTCAATACCAATAATTTTGCTCATAATAATTTACCTCCTGAATGATTTATCTAAATCTTACTTGTTATCTCGTTTCGGTCAGTTTGCAACTTTTACCATGCTGTGTCTGACCACCACGTCCTTGTAAAGGTATCCCTTCTGGAACTCCTCCACAATGACATTTTCTCCAACTTCATCATCTTCCACATGCATTACCGCGTTATGGAAGTTCGGATCGAACTCTTTTCCGACTGCCTCGATCGGCTCCACGCCTGCCTCGCCCAGCGCCGTGGTAAGCTGCTTATATACCTTGCTCATCCCGTCCACAAAAGGATCTTCCTTCTGTTCTTCCGGAACCTGAGCCAGGCCGCGCTCAAAATTATCGACGATGGGAAGTATCTTTTCCACAATTTCTTTGGCGCCGACCACATACATGCTGGCTTTTTCTTTTTCTGTGCGTTTTCTGTAGTTGTCGAATTCTGCCAGCTGCCGTTTCAGCTGATCCGTCAGTTCCTCTATTTTTTCATCCTTTTTATCTTTTTTATCTTTTTTCTTTCCGAACCGTTTCTTCTCCGGAGTCTCTTCCTTTGTCTCACCCTCATCGGTCTGCTTATCTGACTCCTGCTCCGTTGTCTGCGCCTCGGTTTCTTCCTTTTCCGTCACTTCCTCGCTTACTTCTTCTTTCATATCTTCTGTTTTCTTTTCTTCTGCCATTCTCATTCCACCCTTCCGGCAAATGCCTTTCCTATTCTTTCTTGAAGATCGAATCCAGCTGCGCCTTCAGTGTCTTCAGATTATCTACCACATTTTCGTAATCCATCCGCTTCGGTCCAATGATGCCGATGGTACCAGTCATGCCGTCCCCCAGTTCATAGGTGGCCGTCACGACGCTGCAGTCCTTCATCGTCTGAATCGGTGATTCACTGCCGATATAAATCTGGATCCCGGTTTCTTCGCCGTCTTCGCTCTTGGTCTCTTCCAGGAAATCTGCCAGAGGCTTCTTTTCCTCAAACGCAGATATCAGCTGAGCCGCCATCTCGTTATCCGAAAGTTCCGGATACTTGAGGATATTGGTCGCTCCGCTGGTAAATACCGGCATCTCCTCCTCTTCGGAAATCGCCGCCGCGATAGCGTCCACCACCTGGCTGACCACACCGCTGTGGATACCGGCCTGCTCTTTCATCTTGGCAATCATGCCAAGACTGATTTCTTCTACGGTAAGCCCGTTTAACTGAGTATTCAGCAGAAGATTTAATTTCAGAACCGTCTCCTCGTCCATTTCCTCTTCCAGATGAATCATCTGGTTTCTCACCATATTGCCGTCCACCACGATCACCGCCAGAAGCTGATCCACACTCACCCGGGAAAGCTGAATAAATTTTACTTTCGTATGGTGATAGGATGGTCCCGTAATCATAGTCGCGTAATTGGTATTGGAGGCCAGGATTTTTACCACCTGCTTCAAAACCTTTTCCATACGGTCAGTTTTCTGAATCATCAATTCTTTTATTTCAGAAACTTCTTCTTCTTTTTCCTTCATCAATGCATCCACATACAGACGATATCCTTTATCGGAAGGAATCCTGCCGGCGGAGGTATGGGGCTGAAGGATATAACCCATATCTTCCAGATCCGACATTTCATTCCGGATCGTCGCAGAACTTAAATTCAGGTCTGTATATTTGGAAATTGTTCTGGAGCCCACCGGTTCCCCTGTCTCCAGGTAAGTCTGAATGATGGCTTTCAAGATTTTCTGTTTTCTCTCATCCAATTCTTTCTCCATCCGGCTGCTCCTTTCTTTAGATTTGTTAGCACTCGATTAAGTGGAGTGCTAACATCTAACGCTAATATACACCTACCCCCATCCTTTGTCAATAGGGGGATTTCATTTTTTGTAAATTTTCTAAAAAAACGGCGCAGCTTTAAGCTGCACCGTTTTTCTTCTGACTGATATTTAATTATTTCTCTGCACCGTACAGAGTTACCAGTTTCTTCAGATATTCATATCTTTCCTTGGCTTCTTCCTCATTCTTAGCAAAGAGTCTTTCTGCTTTGGCCGGATTAGCACGTTTCAGAGAATTGTAACGTACCTCGCCGTCCAGGAATGCCTGGTAGTCGCCATTCGGCTCTTTGGAATCCAGGATAAAGGCGTCTTTTCCTTCTGCCTTCAGAGCAGGATTGTAGCGGAAGTTATGCCAGTATCCGGCTTTTACTGCCAGTTCTTCTTCTGTCTGAGCTTTGCTCATACCCTTCTTGATACCGTGGTTGATACAGGGAGCGTAAGCGATGATCAGTGACGGTCCCGGATATGCCTCTGCCTCTGCCAGCGCTTTTACAGTCTGATTGAAGTCAGCTCCCATGGAGATCTGAGCAACATATACGTAACCGTAGCTCATGGCAATGCTGGCCATATCTTTCTTCTTCACTTCTTTACCGCCTGCTGCAAACTGGGCAACGGCGCCTGTCGGTGTAGCCTTGGAGGACTGTCCACCGGTATTGGAGTAAACTTCTGTATCGAATACCATTACGTTTACGTCCTGTCCACTGGCCAGCACATGGTCAACACCGCCAAATCCGATATCGTAAGCCCATCCGTCACCGCCGAAGATCCACTGAGACTTCTTGGCCATGAAATCTTTCTTTTTCAGCAGAGCCTGCGCTCTGTCACATCCGCAGGCTTCCAGAGCTGCCACTAGTTTATCGGTAGCAACGCCGTTGGTTGCGCCGCATCCGTAAGTCTCCAGCCATTCTTTTCCGGCCGCTTTCACATCTTCATTTTCACCGTTTGCCACGATGTCTTCCACCTCAGCCTTGATACCTTCGCGGATCGCTTTCTGAGCCAGGAACATACCGTAACCGAACTCGGCGTTGTCTTCAAACAGAGAGTTGGACCATGCCGGGCCTTTGCCTGCCGCGTTCACCGTATACGGTGTAGACGGTGAAGAGTTACCCCAGATAGAGGAACATCCTGTTGCGTTGGCAATGTACATTCTGTCGCCAAACAGCTGAGTGATCAGTTTCGCGTACGGTGTCTCACCGCATCCAGCACAAGCTCCGGAGAACTCAAGCAGCGGAGTCTTGAACTGGCTTCCTTTTACGGTAGCTTCTTTGAACTTCGCGATAACGTCTTCTTTTTCCGGCAGTTTTACCGCGTAATCGAAGTATTTCTGCTGTCCCACATTGGCTTCCATATTTTCCATGGCAAGAGCTTTAGCGCCTTTCTTGCCCGGGCAAACGTTCACACAGGAACCGCATCCGGTACAGTCAAGAGCGGATGTTACGATGGAGAAGCTGTAGCCGTCCATGCCGGTCAGCGGCAGCGTCTTCATTCCTTCCGGAGCAGCGGCAGCTTCCTCAGCTGTCATAGCAACGGGACGGATTACCGCGTGAGGACATACATAGGAACAACGGTTACACTGGATACAGTTCTCGGAATTCCATACCGGAATATCCACTGCGATACCACGTTTCTCATATGCGGAAGATCCGGAAGGTGTAGTGCCGTCCACATAATCCTTAAATGCGGATACCGGCAGAGTGTTTCCTTCCTGAGCGTTTACTTTTGCCTGGATCTTGTTAACAAATTCTACGACATCATCTCTTCCTTCTTTGGCAACTGTCATGGACAGTCCGTCATCGGAAGCGTCCTTCCAGCTTTCGGGAACTTTGATTTCCACTACCTGTTTTGCGCCGGCATCGATGGCGTCATAGTTCATCTGTACGATAGCATCGCCTTTTCTTCCGTAAGTAGCCTTTGCAGCTGCTTTCATCAGAGAAATCGCTTCCTCCTCCGGAATGATATTGGCAAGTTTAAAGAATGCAGACTGGAGAACGGTGTTGATCCGTCCGCCCAGACCGATTTCCTTACCGATCTTGATACCGTCGATCACATAGAATTTAATGTTGTGCTCTGCCATGAATTTCTTCACCTGTCCGGGAAGATGAGCCTCGATGCCTTCCATATCCCAGGGACAGTTCAGCAGGAATGTGCCGCCGTCAACCAGTTCCTGAACCATGTTGTATTTGTCAACATAGGACGGGTTATGGCAAGCTACAAAGTTTGCCTGATGAATCAGGTAAGTAGATTTAATCGGTTTCTTTCCGAAACGCAGGTGTGACATGGTGACGCCGCCGGATTTCTTGGAGTCATAGTCAAAATATGCCTGCGCATACATATCGGTGTTATCGCCGATGATCTTGATGGAGTTTTTATTTGCGCCTACGGTACCGTCTGCGCCCAGACCCCAGAACTTACAGTTGATGGTTCCTTCCGGTGTGGTTACCAGCGGAGCGCCCAGTTTCAGGGACAGGTTTGTCACATCATCTTCGATACCGATGGTGAATGTCTTCTTTTCTGTATTGTCATAAACAGCGACGATCTGTGCCGGAGTAGTATCTTTTGATCCCAGTCCGTAACGTCCTGTGTAGATCGGAACCGCGTCAAACTTGGAACCTTTCAGTGCAGCTACTACATCCAGGTACAGCGGCTCGCCAAGAGCGCCCGGCTCTTTTGTTCTGTCCAGTACGGAAATCTGTTTTACGGACTCCGGAATCGCGTCGATCAGTGCCTGTGCGCTGAACGGTCTGTAAAGACGAACCTTTACCACGCCGACTTTTCTTCCTGCTGCCAGCAGATAATCGATGGTCTCCTCGATGGTATCACATACGGAACCCATAGCGACGATTACGTGCTCTGCATCTGCTGCTCCGTAGTAATTGAACAGTTTATAATCCGTACCGATCTTTTCATTTACCTTATCCATGTAGCCCTGTACGATGGCCGGAAGGGCATCGTAATAAGGATTACATGCTTCTCTTGCCTGAAAGAAGATATCCGGGTTCTGTGCGGAACCTCTCTGACAGGGATGATTGGGATTCAGTGCGTGAGCGCGGAATTCATCAATCGCATCCATATCAACCAGGTCTTTCAGATCCTCGTAATCCCAGGTTTCAATTTTCTGGATCTCATGGGAGGTACGGAATCCGTCAAAGAAATTGATAAAAGGAACTTTGCCTTTGATCGCTGCGCAGTGTGCCACCGGCGTCAGGTCCATAACCTCCTGCACGCTGGATTCACAGAGCATCGCGCATCCTGTCTGACGGCAGGCGTACACATCGGAGTGATCGCCGAAAATAGACAGCGCATGGCTTGCCAGTGCACGGGCGGATACGTTGAATACACCCGGAAGCTGCTCGCCTGCAATTTTATAAAGATTGGGAATCATCAGCAGCAATCCCTGAGAAGCTGTATATGTAGTAGTCAAAGCGCCGGCTGCCAGAGATCCGTGAACTGCACCTGCTGCACCTGCTTCTGACTGCATCTCCGTAACCTGAACTTCCTGTCCGAAAATATTCTTTCTTCCCTGTGTCGCCCATTCATCTGTTGCTTCAGCCATTACAGATGATGGGGTAATCGGATAAATCGCTGCGACATCAGAATATGCGTACGAAGCGTGTGCGGCAGCATGATTGCCATCCATGGTTTTCATCTTTCTTGCCATTTCTTATATTTCCTCCTTGCTTAATATGAATCGGCTGCAAATACCCATAATATTGCCTTTGAAAGGTATTATAACACCAAATACGCCGTATGTCCATTTGATGAGGGAAATTCTTCGTCATGTTTCCTGAAAAAAACAAATCCTCAACTTTATCATTTATTCATTCTGCACACCACGGCACATCCCGACAAGAAAAAAGGCCGGAACGGTCAAAATCATGACCGCTCCAGCGCTTCCATCCTTTTTCGTTTTCTTTTTTCCGAGCGGACGGCTTCCACAAACCTTCGGATCTTCTCCTCATCTTTACCCGGGGAATTTTTTCTCTCCACGTAGGTACTGACATCCACCACATCCGGAGATACCTGCTGGATGCCTTCCCGGACATTCTCCGCCGTCAGTCCGCCGGCCAGAATCAGTTTTTTCCCTTTCCGGTCAAAATCCCGTGCCAGGCTCCAGTCAAAGGTCTGTCCCTGCCCGGGCATCTTGGCGTCCAGCACATATCCCACGATCTTTTCATGTTCCTGCGGATTCACCAGATCCTGGCTCAAATTGTACGCCCGAAGCACCGGCAGCCGGCAGCACTCCAGCACTTCGTTAGAAAGTTCGCCGTGAATCTGGATCAGATCAAAATTCATATGTTCTATCATTTCCACCTGATCCGGCGTAGGTGATACGACGACCGCCGTCTTCTTTACCTTTCGATCCAGCAGCGCAGCCAGTCTCCAGGCTCTGTCCGGCGGATTATTTCTCGGGCTTTCTTTACAAAAAAGAACGATGCCTGCATATTCTATCTCGTATTTATGGATCAGACGCACATCCCGCTCCGTCATCAAACCACAGATCTTTATTTCAGGTATGTTCATTTTCTGTCTGCTCCTTCCTGTATAATCCTCATAAATTATACAGGATACAACATGTAGAATCAAGAACTATATCAAAAATACCAAAGCAGTTTTATTTCAACAGTTTTCCAAACAGCCGGCCGCCCTCCAGGAAATGGAATACCTTCTCGAACAGAGGATTCCCCAGCAGGATCGCAAGCAGAATGGAACCGCCCCACACCAGCAGGAAATTGATCTCCCCTGGAAGAATCCGGCACCAGTCCACGAAACCGCAGTAAATCAGCACATTCCGTACCACTACATGGAGGACATAGACTTGCAGCGTCCTGGCGCCGAGCACGCTGAACCACGTTTTCTTTCTGGGAACCATCTGCATCACAGCGGCAAAGAGCAGTACTGCCGCCCCATACCATAGTAAACGGAAAGGGCCGCCAAGATCAGCTGACGGAAGCGCGTCGATCTGGGAGTAGGGCACCGCGCCGAAAATCACCCCGAGAAAGGACCGGAGCAAATCATATCGGAACAGATACAGAAACAGTGTGCCAGCCAGGACGACAACGGCGGCAACCCGCAGAATTTTCCTGTTCAGAAATTTTCTCAGCTGCTCTCCGGTAACATAAAATCCCAGGATAAAAAAGGGCAGATAGACGAAATTTCGTGACATGGAAAAATCCCGCCCGATTCGGTCGATATAACCGGCCAGCACGCCTGCCGCCACAGAGCCCGCCAGCATCCAGGACGGCCGGATCCGTTCGATAAACGGAACCATCAGGTACCAGACAGCCATGGAAAGAAGATACCAGGGCGCCTGGGAAGCGTAAAACAGCTTGAGAGAAAAGCCGCCTCCGAAACACCATTTCACCAGAGACAGCAGCACTTCAAACACCACATAAAGCCATAAAAACGACAAAATTTTATCTGCCCTTAGCTTTCCATCCTTATGCACCCGTTTGGCCAGATAGCCGGATACGAACACGAAGCAAGGCATGTGGAAAGTATAGATCAATTTTCCCAGCCTTTCCACGGCAGGAACCCAGTCATACTTCACGGAAAAATGACCGATAATCACCAGTACAATCAAAACTGCTTTCAGATTATCAATAAAATAATCCCGCGCCCTCTCAGATCCCTTCATACAGACCGCTCTCTTTCATTTGGCGGATGGCCTCCATCACTGCCGGCTTGTCTTCTTTGTAAGTCACACCATACCACTTGTCCATTGTTTTCAACACCTGTACTGTGGCCGCTTTTTCCGCCAGCAGTTCGCCCACCACAAAAGGAAGAAAATACTCCCCTTTCAGCGGATTCTCCGCCAGTGTTTTTTCCAGGAAGCGTGGAAACCTCCTGCGCAGTTCAATAAGAAAGCTTGCGGAAAATCCCCACATGTTCATGGAAACCACAGAATTTTTAGGAAGATGCACCCAGGTCTGTCCCCCGTCTTCCGTGTAGGCGGCTCCGTCTTCTTTTTTCTCGATATGAGTCCTCTCTGTAATTTTGGCCAGATATCCTTCCTCATCCGTCTCGCAGATTCCCCTGGCCACATAACCGTTTTCGGTCAATGTATTCTCCAGCTGATATCCCACCATGGCGTACCGATACCGCTCGTCGTCCTCATGTGACGTCAGATACCGGTAGATAACGGCAAAGGCATGTGAGCCATAATAATCGTCTGCGTTGATCACTGCAAAGGGGCCGTCGATTTCGTTGGCCGCACAGAGCACGGCATGGCCGGTTCCCCAGGGCTTCACTCTCCCTTCTGGAACCTGAATGCCCTCCGGAAGATTGGTCAGCTCCTGGTATACGTAAGCCACCTCCATCTTTTCGCTGATACGGTCTCCGATTTTTTCCCGAAAGTCCTGTTCATTCTCCTTTTTAATAATGAAGACAACCTTTTCAAATCCTGCTTTGGCCGCATCGTAAATGGAAAAATCCATGATAATATGTCCCTGTTCATCCACAGGATCGATCTGTTTTAGCCCGCCGTACCGGCTGCCCATACCTGCAGCCATAATTACCAATGTCGGTTTTTTCATCGCTTTTGTTCCTCCCTCACATTTAATCGGGTAAAAATGCAAAATAGATCATCAGTATGCCGATGATCAGGATAACAAGGCCCAGAACGTTCCGCAGTCTTCTGCTGATTTTTTCATAGGCCGGATCGTTCAGCCATTTCTCTACGGTACTGTAGCTGGTTCCCGCCACTACGGTCAGGATACTGTGCCCAACCGCATAGACTGCCAGCAGAAAAATTCCCCACAGAGCGCTGCCGGATTCCGCTGCCAGCGCCAGCAGCGCAATCATCACCGGCGTGGCACAGTGTGAAGCGAACACGCCGCTTAGCACTCCGGCCGCAACGGCGCCCAGGTATCCCTTCTTCGTCGTCGCCGCGGTATGACAGTGATGATCCGGAATCAGCCGGATCACCCCCCATACCTGCAAAGCCATCAGAATCATAATGGCTCCCAGCAGCAGATGCCACCACATACCGATCCCATGGAGCAGATGGCCCAGCACGGAAGCAAGCGTTCCAAAAACTCCAAAAGTCAGGGCCATCCCCAGCGCCAAGGTAAGAGAAAGGCGAAACGCCTTCTTTTGATTCCCTCCGGCGGCTCCCCCGACATACGCGATCACCACCGGCACACTGGACAGGGAACACGGCGTAAATGACGTGATCACACCGGCAGCCAGACACAAAAGCGGCGCAATCCAGACAGACTTTTGTATCAGCTGTGCCAACGCATTCAGAATTTCTGTCATTAATTATCCTCTCCCTGCATGGTATATACCTGGCGTTTTCTGGCCATCTCGTCATTGGCCAGATATTCATCGTAAGTCGTAATTTTGTCAATGAGCATTCCCCCGGGTACGATTTCCATGATCCGGTTCGCCGTGGTTTCCACAAACTGATGGTCATGGGATGCGAAGAGAATCACGCCCGGGAATTTGATCAGTCCGTTATTCAGGGCAGTGATCGCTTCCATATCTAGATGGTTGGTGGGTTCGTCCAGAATAAGAATGTTGGCTCCGGAGATCATCATCTTGGACAGCAGGCAGCGAACCTTCTCTCCGCCGGAGAGAACCCTGACCTTTTTCACGCCGTCCTCACCCGCAAAGAGCATTCTCCCCAGAAATCCCCTTACGTATGTGGCGTCTTTGATTTCCGAGTACTGGGTCAGCCAGTCGGCAATGGTCAGATCATTGTCAAATTCCTGGGTACTGTCTTTGGGGAAATAAGCGCGGCTGGTGGTAACACCCCATTTATAGGTGCCTTCATCCGGCTCCATCTCACCCATCAGAATCTTAAACAATGTCGTCTTAGCCTGCTCGTTTCCGCCCACGAAAGCCACCTTGTCGTCATGACCCAGCGTAAAGGTAATATTGTCCAGCACTTTGACGCCGTCGATGGTCTTGCTCAGTCCTTCCACCATCAGCACTTCATTTCCGATTTCCCGGTTGGGTCGAAAATCGATATAGGGATATTTTCTGCTGGAAGGCCGCATTTCATCCAGCTGAATCTTCTCCAGCGCCCGCTTTCTGGAAGTTGCCTGGCGGGATTTGGAGGCGTTGGCGCTGAAACGGGAAATAAATTCCTGCAGCTCCTTGATTTTTTCTTCTTTCTTCTTATTTGCCTCCTTCATCTGCTTTACCAGCAGCTGGCTGGATTCAAACCAGAAATCATAGTTGCCGGCATAAAGCTGGATCTTGCCGTAATCAATGTCCGCGATATGGGTGCATACCTTATTCAGGAAATACCGGTCGTGGGATACCACGATGACCGTATTATTGAAATTGATCAGGAATTCTTCCAGCCAGGCGATGGCGTCCAGATCCAGGTGGTTGGTAGGTTCGTCCAGAAGCAGGATATCCGGATTGCCAAACAGCGCCTGGGCCAGCAGAACTTTCACCTTTTGACTGCCGTTTAACTCCGCCATCTGTACGTAATGAAGATCTGTCTCAATGCCAAGACCGTTCAGCAGCTGCGCTGCGTCAGATTCTGCCTCCCAGCCATTCATCTCCGCGAACTCGCCTTCCAGTTCGCTGGCACGGATTCCATCCTCATCGGTGAAATCCTCCTTGGCATAGATCGCTTCTTTCTCCTTCATGATTTCATAAAGGCGGGCATTGCCCATGATCACCGTATCCATAACGGGATAGGCATCATATTTAAAATGATCCTGCTGCAAAAAGGAAAGCCTTTGTCCCGGCGTGATGGTAACGTCGCCCTTGGTGGTTTCCAGCTGCCCTGAAAGGATCTTCAGAAAAGTGGATTTTCCGGCCCCGTTGGCGCCGATCAGTCCATAGCAGTTTCCTTCCGTAAATTTGATATTGACATCTTCAAATAACGCCTTTTTTCCGATTCTCAGTGTTACATTATTTGCCGCTATCATGATTCTTACCTCTTAATTTTCTTATAAATATTATGATATTGTAGTCAAAAGGTATTTTGACACAGCAAAAACAGGTTGTCAAGCATTTCAACAACCTGTTTTTGCCGTATTTTGAAATATTCAGAAGGCTCTGTGATACAACTCTATGATATCCGGTTTCGTGGTCGTCCTCGGATTAACTGCAATATTCCCGCTTTTCATGGCGTCCTCTGCCATGACGTCAAAGAATTCATCCATTACTCCGACTTTTTTCAGGCAGTCCGGAATCCCAAGCTCTGTATTTAACTGACGCAGCTGTTCTCCCAGCATCCCGGGCGTAAACATTTCCCGCGGCACCGGCGCTTTCGCAACACAGCGATAAATATCATAATACTTTCCCTGATCTGCCAGCGCATTATAATCTGCCACGACAGGAAGCAAAATGGCATTTGCTACTCCGTGGGCCACATTGAAACAGGCACTGACCGGATGGCTCATGGCGTGAACGTCTCCCAGCCTTGCGTGGGAAAATGCAATGCCGGCAAAGAGGGAACCCGCCAGCATAGCCTCTGCCGCAGCTTCATTTTTCCGGTTTGCCACGTAAGCGCGGAGGTTTTTCCCGATCATCCTCAGTGCCTGCATGGCAAACATATCAGAAAAAGGGGATGCCGCCAGAGAAAGATAAGCTTCCAGAGCATGAACCAGGGCATCCACACCGCATGCCGCCGCCGTATTTTCCGGAACACTGCATATCAATTCCGGGTCTAATATGGCGTAAGCCGGCAGAAGATAATTGCTGGATACCGTCAGTTTGTAGTTTCGACTGTGATCGGTAATCACGGCAAAAGAGGTCACTTCAGAACCGGTGCCGGCGGTGGTGGGAACGGCAATAATCGGAACGACCGGTCCGGGCACTTTATCCGCGCCTTCATACTCCGTAATGCATCCTCCGTAAGCAATCAGTATGGCGGCAGCTTTCGCCACATCCAGGGGGGAACCTCCTCCAAAAGCGACGATGAAATCCGCTTTGGCATCTTTATAAGTCTTCGCCGCTTTTTCAACAGTCTGCGTACCGGGGTTGCCTTCCGTTTCCGTAAATGCCGCGCTGTCTATTCCCGCCGCATAAAGAGCATCCCGGCATTGTTTTACCATACCGATTTTATTCAGATAAGGACCGGATATGATCAGAGCTCTCTTCTTCTGCAGCCGTCCGGCCATTTCCGGGAGAAATTTCAGGCTTCCTTTCCCGAAACGGATATTCTGAGGTATGGAAAAGGAAAATGATTCCATTTTTCCACCTCCTCACCCAAGAGCTTCCACTGAAGCTCTGATGATATCGTATGCCTGATCACAGTCCTTTTCATCGATGATCAGCGGCGGAACCATACGGATGATATGATCCCCGATGGCTGTAATCAGAAGATGTCTGCGGAGACACTCATGTTTTACATCTACGGCATTGATGGTGTCGTCAAATTCCACGCCAACCAACAGACCCTGCCCCCTCACTTCCTTTACATGGGGAAGCATTTTCAGTTTCTCCATAAAGTAATCGCCCGTTTTGGCAGCATTGTCCGCCAGATTCCGCTCCAGCAGCTCTTCCACTTCTGCCAGAGCCGCCGCACAGCTGACCGGGTGACCGCCAAAAGTAGTTCCATGGGATCCCGCCGTAAACGCTTTGGATACTTCCTCCGTGGCACAGATGGCGCCGATGGGCATGCCGCCTCCCAAGGCCTTCGCCATGGAAACGATGTCCGGTTTGATGCCGTAATTCATATAGCTCATGACTTTACCAGTTCTGCACCATCCGGTCTGCACCTCATCAAGAAGGAGCAGCATGTCGTTTTTATCGCAGAATTCCCGAAGTCCTTTCATAAATTCCTGCGTCGCCGGATGTACGCCGCCCTCGCCCTGTACCGGTTCGATCATAATAGCGATGGTATTTTCCGTACAGGCGTCTTTGAATGCCTGCAGATTGTTATAAGGAGCATAGGAGAAGCCATAGGTCATAGGGCCGAATCCCACCTGGCAGCCATTGCCCGGCTGTCCCGTCGCCGACATGGAACCGAAAGTTCTGCCGTGAAAACTTTTTTTCGCAGTCACGATGTGGTATCGGTTTGGCCCGTACTTTTCGATTCCGTATTTTCTGGCCATTTTTATCATGGCTTCATTGGCCTCCGTACCGGTATTCTGGAAATAGATTTTATCCATTCCAATGGTCGTGCAGACTTTTTCCGCCAAAAGCGCCTGAGGAATCGTATAGGGATAGTTGAAGGTATGCATCAGGGTTTTAGCCTGATTTACCGCCGCTTCTACGACTTTTTCATTGCAGTTCCCCGCGGAGTTTACAGCGATACCGGCATAAAAATCCAGATACTTTTCCCCTTTTTCATCATAAATGTACTGATCTTTCGCCGACTCCGCCAGAAAATCGAATCGCTCATAGGTTTCAATCATATATTTGCTTACTTTTTCTTTGATATCCTGTACCGTAAGTCCTGTCTCTGCCAGTTTCATAATGTCCCTCCTGACTGTCTGTTATTCTGATGTTGTTTCTTTTTGGTCCAGCTGTGAATGTTCCGCCGGGGTAATTTGATCCGGGGTAATCAGCCCTTTGATTATCATGTACTGCTCAATGATTTTCACGCAGTTATACACGCCCACTTTTTCGCTGTTCAGCGTCAGATCATAATTCACCGGATTTGTCCAGTAATTTCCATGAGTATAGTACTGGTAATACTGTGCACGGTATTTATCCGTCTGGGAGATGGTGGCATGAGCCACCTCTTCCGTAATACCCATACGATTCATCACCCGCCGTACACAGAATGCTCTGGGTGCTTCAATATAGATACTGACCACATTTTCCCGGTCCCGCAGGATATAATCGGCGCATTTCCCCACGATAACGCAGGATTCCGTATCCGCAAGGTTTTTGATGATCTCACTTTGATATTCAAACAATTTGTCATCAGAGCGGAACTTTTCTTTTCTCGCCACATACTGCCGGGTTCTGGGAAGTCCCCGCATAAAGTTGGAAAAGCCACCGGTCTGCCGTATCTTCTCATTTACTTCCTGAAACAGCTTTTCCTCCAGACCGCTCATCTGACTGGCCAGAGTCAGGATCCGGTTTTCATAACAGTGAATTCCCAGTTCCTTCGCCAGGCAGGACGCGATCTCTTTTCCGCCGGATCCAAAACCTCTTGCAAATGTAATTACATAATTTCCCATAGTTATGCCTCCTGATTCTTTATCCTGCCAGATATCTGCTTAAGAATTCCCTTGTCCGTGGATTTTGGGGATTGGTGAAAAGCTGAGAGGGCGGCGCGTCCTCCGCCACAAAGCCCCTGTCCATGAAGATCGTCCTGGTAGACACATCTCGCGCAAAGGCCATCTCATGGGTTACAATCACCATCGTAAGACCTGTGGTTGCCAGATTTTTCATAACGTTCAGTACCTCCCCGACCATCTCCGGATCCAGAGCCGAAGTGGGCTCGTCAAACAGAAGTACTTCCGGATTCATGCAGAGCGCCCGTGCAATGGCCACCCGCTGCTTCTGTCCGCCTGACAGCTGATCCGGTCTGGCATGGATAAAGGGAGCCATGCCCACTTCTTTCAGATGGGCGATCGCCCTGTCAAAAGCTTCTCCTTTGGACAGATGAAGTACTTTTCTTGTGCAGAGCATGCAGTTTTCCAGAACCGTCATGTTATTGAACAGGTTAAAGGACTGAAACACCATCCCTACCTTTGACCTGTATTCATTAATTTCTTTCTGTACATCCCGGACTTCCTTTCCATAAAATAATACTTTTCCGGAAGTCTGATGTTCCAGTCTGTTGATGCAGCGAAGAAGTGTGGATTTCCCGGAACCGGAGGAGCCCACGATACAGATGATCTCTCCTGCGTGAACATCAATATCAATTTTCCTGAGCACTTCATGATCTCCGAAGGACTTGCTCAGATCCTGAATCGAAATAATTGTCTTGCTCATATCTGCTCTCCTTACTGATTATCCATGTATTCCACCGCCAGTGCATAATCGCTTCTGCCCCTCATCTTCTTTTCCATAAAGTTAAAGATCTTGTTAAAGGCAAAACACAGTACGAAATAAATCACCGCAATGACCAGGTAGGATTCAAAATACTTGTAATAGTTGCCGCCCACCGTTTTCGCTGCCATGAAAAGCTCCTGCACCGCGATCACATTCAGCACCGATGTCATTTTCAGGTTGGTCAGAAAGGTATTGGCCATCTCGGGAATAATATTTTTAAACGCCTGGGGCAAAACCACACAGATCATCGTTTTCATTGGTGACATACCCATGGCCCAGGCGCCTTCTCTCTGTCCCAGATCAATGGAACCGATACCTGCCCTGACGGTTTCCGCCATATATGCTCCCGTATTCAGCACGGTGACGAGAACACCGGCGCTGACCGGATCGATCTCGATGTTGGCTTCCCGGATACCGAAGTAAATGATCATCGCCTGTACGATCATCGGAGTATCACGGAAAATCTCCACGTAAACCGTTACGATGGCCTTGATCAGACGAAGCAGCGCCTTTTTCAAAATGTGGTCGCCTTTATTGATTTTTGCATCCTGAATAATTCCTATCACATACCCCAGTGCAAATCCCAGAATCGTACCCAGGACCGCAATGAACAGGGTCAGTTTCGTTCCTTCCCAGAACATGCCCGCATACTTGTCTGCCAGATAAAGCATCCATTCTATGGAGTTTCCCGGATCTTGAATTGAAAACAAACTTATCATGCTGTTACCTCACTTTGTCCCGTAAAAATACTCCCGGTCAGTTCGCCGCCGGCTGCTGTGTAATCACTTCATCCATCAGCTCGTTCATCTTCTCTTTGTCATTCCAGCCGAGGGAATCCATAGCGGCCTGAAGCTCATCGCAAAGCTGTGTATCATCTTTTCTGGTAGCGATACATACATTGACCATCTCATCGTCATTCTGGAAGGTATCGCTTTCATCAAAGGTGATAATCGTCAGATCATCATTGGTCAGAGCTGCCGACTGCGCGGTAGGCAGATCCACAACACATACATCGGCTGTACCGTTGGAAATCGCCATAAAGCACTCGGAAGTCGTCTCATAATTGGTGCCTGTCTGCGCGCCTTCAATCTGCTCCGTAAGCGGAACCCATCCGGTGCCAAGCTGTGTGGTTACCCTGCATCCTGTGCCGGCCAGATCGGAAAGCTTCGTCACATTTTCATATTCCCCACCCTTTTTCACCACAATACAGTTGTATCTGTAATAATAAGGATCTGTAAATGCATAGGACATCTCTCTTTCCGCGGTACGTCCCATACCGGCAATGATGCAGTCATAATCTCCGGCATCCAGAGACATCCCGATGGAAGACCATTCCACTTTATGGATTTCCAGCTCTTTTCCCATCTCCTCTGCCAGCATCTGGGCTACCGCCACATCATAGCCATATGCATAATAATCCGAATCGTAAATCGGAACTGCCTGGCTTCCATCCGGTGTAGTCTCTTCATCCTGCGTCCAGTTAAAGGGAGCATAGGCACATTCCATCCCTACCCGGAGCACGTCGCTGCTTTCCGATGTCTCTGCTGTTTTCGCCGTTTCCTCCCCTTTCGCTTCATCGAGAGATCCTGCCGAATCGGATCCGCAGCCGCCAAGCGCTGCCATCGTCATCACTCCTGCCATCATAACTGCCCATAATTTTCTTTTCATAATATAACACTCCTCTCCGTTCTGATACGGTTCTTTCCTCCCAGCAAAAAAGGTGCCGGGGAATTTTTTCCCCAGCACCTTTGCTGTTACGAGCACATTGTAATCAAACTTCGTCTTTTTTTCAATGTGCAAAACGCACATTCATAATGGTCATTTTGCACAGTCTTTACGAAAACATCAGCTTCTTAATCAAAATGCAGTTGACCAGATTCAGATACTCCATATAGTCATCCAGTTCTATCTCCAGCAGTTCTTCGATTTTCCGGAGCCGGTACTGCAGTGAATTTCTGTGGATATACAGAGCATCTGCCGTCTTTCCCACACTGAAACCATGCATGTAGTATTCCAGCAGGGTATCCTGCAGGAAAGTTCCGTTGGCATGGTCGTACTCCTCCAGCCGGCGCAGCTTTTCATTACAGTAATCCAGTATTTCCCGCTGATTGCCGCTGCTAAACATAAATTTGTAAATCCCCATGGAACTGGCGCTCAGTACTTTTTTCTTTTTGGGATTAGGCAGCATATCTTTTTTGGGAATCAGGTTTTTCGCCTCCTGATAGCTCCGCCCGAAATCCCGCGGGTTTCTGTAAGGCGCTCCCAGAATACATGTACTTTTAATCAGCCCCTGAAACTGCGGCTTATTATCCAAAGTACAGAGAATCTGTTCCAGTTCATGCTCGATCTCTTTATTCTCCCTGGCTTCAAACAGCAGCACAAATTTATTGAGAAACCGCATAAACATGGAACTGCCTTTCATGTTGTTAACCTCCCGGTTGAGGCAGTCTGCATAGTATTCGTACGTGTGTTCATCCTGTTCCAGATTTATGCCGTACTTTCTGTCGATGATGATCACACCTACACGGTAGGGTCTGGAAAAATCCAGGCCGAACTGTCCGGAGATCTTTTCCACGTATTTATCGTTGATCTGATATCCAAACAGGAGATTGTACAGATAATCCCCCGTTTTTTTATTCTGCACTCCCGTCTGTACAATCAGGCTTCCGATGCTCTGAGCGATATCCACAAATGACGCTCCTTCCCATCGTACATAGAACAGGGGCAGTTCCAGTTCATCCGCCCGTCTTCTGACAGATTCCGGTACCTCCTCTCTGTCATCCACCACAGAAATCGCCAGGCCGGAAATCCCCAGTTCGTTCAACTCCTCCAGTGTGACCGCCACTTCTTTAAAATCAAATCTGACATAGTCCACCACAATCAGCGCAAAATTCCCCCGGTTCATATGATCCGCATAAGGCCTGGTCTGCACCATATAAGTCCAGGACACCATGCGATAAAGTCCTTTTTCCCCGGCAATCAGATGCATCCCGTCCAACTTGAGATTTAAAATATCTTCACACGTAATCATATGTCCTCTCCTTTCATCATTGCCATTTGACCATTTAAATTATATAATAACAGGAAAAACAAAGAAATATTTTTTTGCAATTTGGGAGGTGACACCATGAAACCGCTGGGCGAACCGGGCGTTCTGGCAGCCTCCGACCTGTATCTTTCTTTTCCGTCGGAGTTTGCCAGGAAGAACCTGTTTTTCATCGACCGCTGCGGCCACTACGTGCTGGACCGCCATTACCTGATTTCCCGCAGCGCCCCTGCGGAAATCCGCTTCCTGATCCTGTATGTGACAAAGGGCAGTCTGTCACTGGTGGTGGGATCCAGGGATTACACCATACATGAAAATGAAATCGCCATCGTGGATACCAGGGTCTACCATATCTATGCTTCCAACGGAAACGCACAGATGTACTGGATCGGCTTTGACGGCGCTTCCTCGGAGTCACTGGTTGCCGAAATCTGCCGCTACAGTCATGTATACACCCCGGTTGTCATGTCCCGCACCCTGGAACCGGTCCGGGAAATCGTCTCTTCCTTTGCCGATGGGATGACCATGAGCGAGGAAATGATTTCAGCCTGTATCCATCTGGTTCTGTCCGCCCTCATCGACCAGGCAAAAACCACCATCCGCGCAGAGGATACGGCCGTATCAGAGAGCATCCGTTATATTCAGACCCATTATCAGGAAGCTCTGACGCTGACGCAGCTGGCCGCCCGGGCCTGCCTAAACCCCGGATACTTTTCCACAAAATTCAAAAAGGAAACGGGCAGCTCGCCAAAGGAGTATATCCTGAATATCCGGATCAATGCGGCCAAAACCCTGCTGGCCAACACCGGCATGACCATCCGGCAGGTGGCCGCCAGCACCGGATTTCAAAATGAAGCTTATTTTTCCAGTTATTTCAAAAAGAAAACGGGGGCTGCCCCCAGTGAATGGAGGACTTACCATGAATAAACTTTTAATCGTAGTAGATATGCAAAATGACTTTATCGACGGTTCCCTGGGAACCAAAGAAGCAGCGGCCATCCTGCCGAACGTTGTGGCGAAAATCCGGGAATATCAGAAAAACAAAGACGATATCCTTTTTACCATGGATACTCACTTTGACCACTACCTGGATACCCAGGAGGGAAAACATCTCCCCGTTCCCCACTGCATCAAAAAAACGAAGGGCTGGGAACTGCATCCCGCCCTTCAGGAACTCATCGCCGGATATGACTATCCGGTTTATGAAAAATATACTTTTGGTTCTTCTGATCTGGCCCTGGCCTTTTCCCGGGGTGATTACAGCCATATCAGGGAAATCGAACTGATCGGCCTGTGCACGGATATCTGTGTGATTTCCAACGCACTGCTGACCAAAGCTTTCCTTCCGGAAGTCCCCGTCACCGTGGACGCATCCTGCTGTGCCGGCGTCACGCCCGAAAGTCATGAAAACGCCCTAAAAGCCATAGAAATTTGCCAGATTCAGATCCGCAGGTAACGCGGATCTGTTTTTTTATCTCTGATCCACCGGCTTTCTCAGATAAAGGATCTCTTTGGTAATCTGAATGATAATCGTCGGGATCAGCGCCAGCAGCACGATCATTCCGATCTGCCCGCCGGAGAGAGGGGTTACGGAGAACACTCTTTCCAGCACCGGCACAAACAGTACCAGCGCCAGAAGACAGACACCGGCCACAAAAGCGCCCAGGCTGTACCAGTTCCTCTTAAATCCCAGACGGAAGATGGACTTGTCGCTGCGGCAGTTGAATCCGTGAAACAGCCGCGCCATAGTCAGCGTGGCAAAGGCCATGGTGCTGGCCATCGCGGCGCCGCCTTTTTCCAGTCCCATATGGAAGGCGATCATGGTACAGACCGCAATCAGACCGCCCTGCAGCAGCAGATCCCGGATAAAATCTTTTGTCAGGATTCCCTGTTTGGGATCTCTTGGCGGCTGGGAAAGAAGATTTCGCTCCGCCGGCTCCATACCGATGGCCAGCGCCGGGAGAGAGTCTGTCAGCAGGTTGATGAACAGCAGATGCACCGGGGCAAAGGGCACCGGCAGGGCTGCCAGCGATGTATAAAGCACCGCCAGAATACCGGCCATATTTCCCGACAGCAGGAACTTAATGGCGTTTTTGATATTCCGGTATACGTTTCGTCCGTTGGCCACCGCTTTGATGATGGTGGCAAAGTTATCATCCGCCAGAATCATGGAGGCGGCGTCCTTGGAAACCTCTGTTCCCGTGATACCCATGGCCACGCCGATATCCGCTTTTTTCAATGCGGGCGCATCGTTCACGCCGTCCCCGGTCATGGCCGCGATCTGGCCTCTTCTCTGCCATGCATCCACGATACGGATCTTATTCTCCGGTGAAACCCGGGCGTACACAGAAATCTTTGTGATCTTCTCATCCAGCTCTTCATCTGACATCTGATCCAGCTCCAGACCGGTCACCGCCATATCGCCTTCCCGGAAAATACCGATCTTTTTGGCGATAGCCGCCGCCGTGATCTTATGATCCCCGGTAATCATCACCGTGCGGATGCCGGCCCGTTTGGCGTCCGCCACAGCCGCAATGGATTCTTCTCTGGGCGGATCCATCATGGACACCAGTCCAAGGAAGATAAAGTCTTTTTCTGACTCCAGAGTCAGTCTGTCCTCTTCTCCCACTTCTTTATATGCAAAGGAAAGCACTCGCAGACCCTGCTGGGAAAACTCCTGGTTCTGTCTGAGGATTTTTTCTTTCTCCTCCTCCGTCATGGGAATGATCCCTTCCGAAGTACGAACGGAAACAGACCGTTCCAAAAGGACGTCCAGCGCGCCTTTGGTCAGTACCGTGGGAACTCCGTGAAGGAGATATTTGGTACTCATCAGCTTACGCTGGGAATCAAAGGGAATCTCTTCCATACGGTTCATGATCTGACGCATATCGGAGTCGCTCAGATCCACCCTGGCCGCCATTTCCAGCAGCGCATATTCCGTGGGATCTCCGATCCCTTTTCCATCCACGATGGTGGAATCATTGGTTAAAATAGCGTCATACAGAAGATACCGGTGCAGCTGATTGCGCAGATCCAGTTCTTCCGGTTTCAAAATCTTTCCATCCAGATAGATTTCCTGGACCGTCATTTTATTCTGAGTCAGCGTTCCCGTCTTATCGGAACAGATAACGGACACACACCCCAGGCTTTCCACCGCTTTTAATTCTTTGATAATGGCGTTTTCTTTCGCCATTTTCTGTGTTCCCATGGCCTGCACGATGGTCACGATGGAACTTAACGCCTCGGGAATCGCCGCCACCGCCAGCGCGACGGCAAACATCAGGGAATCTAAAATGGGCATTTCCCGATAAAGACTTAACAAAAATACGCCGGCACAAATAATCATGATAATAACGGCCAGGCGGCTGCTGAATGCGTCCAGGCTGACCTGAAGGGGGGTGCGCTTTTCCTTGGTGGCGTTCATCAGATCGGCGATTTTTCCCATCTCCGTCTTCATCCCCGTCTCTGTCACGACCACTTCCGCTCTTCCGTAGGTCACCAGACTGCCGGAAAATACCATGTTTTTGCGGTCTCCCAGAGGCACTTCCTCCGAAATGGCTTCCTCTTCTTTATCCACATTGGCAGACTCCCCGGTGAGAGAACTTTCATTGACCTGCAGAGAATACTGATTGAGGATTCTTCCGTCCGCAGCCGTCAGATCCCCCGTCTCCAGAAGCAGAATATCCCCCGGCACCACTTCCCGTGCAGGAATTTCCACCTTCTGGCCGTCACGCATTACCTTTGCGTTGGGAGCCGACATGGATTTCAGGCTCTCCAGAGATTTCTGCGCTTTTTCATGCTGAACCGTCCCCAGGATCGCGTTCATGATCAGCACCGCAATGATAACAATGGTACTTTCCACGTTGCCAGAGACCATGGAAATCACCGCGGCAATCAAAAGGATAATCACCAGAAGATCTTTAAACTGTTCCGCAAACACCTGCAGAGCGCTCTTCTTCTTCCCTTCCTGGAGGGCATTCTCGCCGTACTCCTGCAGACGATGCTTCGCTTCCTGACGGGACAGACCCTCTTCTTTGCTGTCCATCTCCTTAAGAACCGAAGCCGCATCCATCTGATACCAATTCTTCACGTTTCTTCCTCCTTCTCATAAGTATAGTATGAGTTAAAAAAAGACCTTTAATGTACCCGGGAATTCTTCTCTCCCAGCGCACATTAAAAGTCTTGTAACCGGATGATCCGGTATGCGCCACCAGGCTGTCTTTTCAGCCGGGATTGTTGATGGCACATTAAAACTACTCCCTTTTAATCGGTATTTACGCGTTTAAAAGTATACCCTCTTTCTCCCAACCTGTCAACCGCCAATCAGTGAAATCAGAAAAGAAACGGCACATGCTCCAAAGGCTACTATGATCAGGCTTTTATTTTTATAAGCCAGCAGCAGCGCCGCCGCAAATCCTCCTGCCGCCGTCGCCATGCTTCCCGTGGAATAAAGGATCGCCGGAAAGGTCATGGCCGCCAGCGTGGCATAGGGAACGTAATACAGAAAAGACTGTATATAACGGCTGGTAATTTTCCTGCGGATCATAGTCAGCGGCAACGCACGGACAGCATAGGTCACCAGCGCCATCACAGCAATATAGAGATAAACATTCCCCCGCATAGCCTAGTCCTCCTCCTTTCTCGGAAACAGCCAGGCTGCCGTTCCCGCCACCGCCAGGGTGATAAGGATCACCTGCATTCCCGATGAAATCCTCTTCAGCACCGGCGTATAATAAAACAGACAGGAGAGAATCATGGCCGCCACAGCCACGCCCAGTACCGCCCGGTCTTTTCTCGCAGCCGGCAGTACCACCGCGATGAACATGCCGTATATGGCAATTCCCAGCGCGTTGATCACCACCGCCGGAAGGATATTGCCCGACATCACGCCCACCAGCGTTCCCAGCGCCCAGCCCGGCACTGCCACGCTCATCAGGCCGTAAGAATACCAGGGACTTAACTCTCCCGGGCGCACCACGCTGACGCCGAATATTTCGTCCGTCACACCGTAAGCCATAATAAAGCGGTGAATCGGCTTTACGCTTTGCTTTATTTTCTGGGACAGCGCACAGGACATCAGAAAATACCGCATATTGATGACGAATTGAAGAAAAGCCATCTCCAGGTAGGAAGCCGCAGCCGCTATGGTGCCAAGGGAGGCCAGCTGACCTGCCGATGTCAGATTGGTCACTGACATCAGTACCGCCTGAAAGGGCGTCAGTCCCACGTCTCCCGCCTGAATGCCAAAGGCAAAAGAAACCGCAAAATATCCAAAACAAATGGGGAGTCCGTCTCTGACTCCCTTCTTCCACTCATTCATCCTCCGGCCGCTCCTTTAGAAGGGTGTTCCGTACAGATCAAAGGGTGTACTCTGATATACATAATAGTTCAGCCAGTTGGTGTACAGGTTATTGGCCGTGGCCCGCCATACCAGATCCGGTTTATTGTCCGGATTATTGTCTTTATAATAGTTTTTCGGCATTTCAATGGGCAATCCTTTGGACAGATCCCGTTTGTATTCCTCGTCCAGGGTGATTCTGTCATATTCCGGATGACCCATGACGAAAATCTGTCTTCCCTCTTTTGCCATGGCCAGAAACAGACCGGCTTCTTTGGATTCTGCCAGCACCGTCAGTTCAGGACAGTTATGTATGGCCTCTATGGGCACATCCGTATGACGGGAGTGGGGAGCCCAGAACACATCGTCGAATCCCCGCACCAGCGGGATTTTCCGGTTCTGTACTCTGTGCTGGAAAAGTCCGAACAGTTTTTTGGGAAGCTGAACCTTCGGCAGTCCGTAAAAATAGTACAGAGCCGCCTGGCAGCCCCAGCACAGGAAAATGGTGGAGGTCACGTTGGTAGTGCTCCAGTCCATGATTTCTTTTAATTCTTCCCAGTAGTCCACCTCTTCAAAATCCATCTGTTCCACCGGTGCACCGGTGATAATCATACCGTCAAAGCGGTGGGAGCGCAGCTCATCAAAATCCTGATAAAATTTATTCAGATGACTCATGGAAGTATTTTTCGAGGCGTGGGTACTCACTTTCATAAAAGTGACGTCCACCTGCAGCGGCGTGTTGGACAGAGAACGCAGCAGCTGCAGCTCCGTTTCCTCTTTCAGCGGCATCAGATTCAGAATCAGAATCTGAATGGGGCGGATGTCCTGATGGAGCGCCCGTTTTTCATCCATGACAAATATGTTTTCTTCTTCCAGTATTTCCTTTACCGGTAAATCACTCTGTATTTTAATTGGCATTGTTTTCACCTTTCCTATTAATATTTGTATTCGACGACACCTACGGATTCCTCCGCGCTTGCGCGCTCTCGGAATCCCTCACGTCCACACTCTGCTTTTGACGACACCTACGGATTCCTCCGCGCTTGCGCGCTCTCGGAATCCTCAAATCATTCGGACTCTCGCCCTTTCGGGCTGCGTCCTCATGATTTGGCGGCTCCCAAAGTCGTCCTCTTCTCTGTGCAAGCACAGGGAGAGGACGACCTTTTGAGCCTGGTGTCGTCACATGAGTGGGGCGAAGAGGCGGAGGAGTCTTCCTGCCGCTTTCATGAGGAGTTTTTCTTTTTTTATGTCTTCCATGGTAATCTTCTGGCATTTTTCCAGGGTATCCTGGAAATCGGCCTCGATATCGTAAATGCAGGACGTTCGGCAGAGGAATGCTGCGCATTCAAAGTGCAGATACAGGCTGCGGAAATCCAGGTTGATGGTACCCACCACCGCCTGATCGCTGTCCACCACGAAGCTTTTGGCGTGTACAAATCCGGGGGTATATTCAAAGATCTGCACGCCGGCCCGGATCAGTTCCGGGTAATACGTTTTTGCCAGAGCAAAAGCGTACCATTTATCGGGAATATGCGGCATGATGATTTTCACATCCACTCCGCGTTTAGCGGCGTATTTCAGCGCCACGGTCATTTCCTGATCCAGGATCAGATAGGGGGTCATGATATGGACATATTTTCTGGCTGAATACAACAGGTTCAGGTAAACCTGTTCTCCCACTTGCTCGTTGTCCAGGGGACTGTCGGCATAAGGCGCCACAAAACCGGAAGTCCGGTATGTTTCCGTAAAGTGCGGTACTTCCAGATAGCGGGAATAGTCATCGCTTTTGCTGTCAATATCCCACATGCGCAGAAACATCAGCGTAAAGCTTCTCACCGCATCACCCTGTACCATGATGGAGGTATCTTTCCAGTGGCCGAAACGCACCACTTTGTTGATATATTCATCCGCCAGGTTAATGCCTCCCGTAAAGGCCGTATGTCCGTCAATCACCAGGATTTTCCTATGATCCCGGTTATTCTGGGAAGTGGAGAGAAAGGGACGGATCGGCGCAAACACTTTGCAATGTATCCCCAGTTCTTTCATCTGCCGCGGATAGCCCGGCGGCAGTTTGGACAGGGTATTGGTTCCGTCATACATCATGCGGACTTCCACTCCCTCCCGAACCTTTTCTTTCAGGATATCCAGTACCGTATCCCACATTTCCCCTTCTTCTATGATAAAGTATTCCAGGAAAATAAAGTGCTGCGCTTTCTTCAGCTGTATCTTCAATTCCGCAAACTTATCCTCTCCCAGAGGAAGATACTTTACCGCCGTATTTTCATATACAGGGTAACACTCCCGGTTCAGAAGATAGGAAGCGATGCCGGCAGCTCCGGGATGCTCCCGATTGAGTTTTGCCATCACTTGTTCGTCCTGCTGTGCAAAATCCCGCGTTTTCTCCTCCAGTCTGCGCAGCCTGCGGTTCAGCAGCGCGCTGTTGGGCTGCAGCTTCACAAACACATAAAAGAGGGCTCCAAATACCGGAAAAATCAGCACCGGAAGAATCCAGGCCAGCTTAAAGGCAGGATTTTCCTCCTGGTTGACGATATACAGTACCAGGACAGCCACAAACACCTGGTACAGCACATAGATGTAAACCGTGTCAATATACTGCGCCAGAACAGAAAACAGCCAGAACAGCACCAGCAGCTGGAACAGCAAAAGCGCGATCAGAATCGTCGTCCGCCCAAAGATAACTTTTAAAATCCCCTGCTTTCCCTTCTCCACAGAGAGCTTTTTTTCCGTTGTGTTTGTCTCTTCTCTCACTGTCATCCCTCTTTTTCGTCAAATCAAAACTTTCTTTTGCGTTACAAGCCATTTTACTGAATTCCCGTAAAAATGTCAATCTGCCCCCTTTAACATTTCCAGGAAATCTTCTTCCGATATCACAGCTACGCCCAGCTCTTGCGCCTTCTGATTTTTGGCGGAAGACGACGTCTTATCGTTGTTAATCAGATAATCCGTCTTTTTGGAAACACTTCCCGTCACTTTTCCCCCGTATTTTTCAATCTCTGCCTTCAGCTGGCTGCGGTTTTCAAAATGGCGGACATTTCCCGTGATCACGAACGTCTTCCCGGAAAGACTCTGCGCCGCCTCTTCCTGGGGTTTTTCCAACAGCAAATGCTTTTTTAAATGTTCCAGAATTTCCCTGTTTTTAGGCCGGGAAAAATATGATGTGACAGCTTTGGCGATCACTTCCCCCACGCCTTCGATCTCACAAAGTTCCTCCTCCTTTGCCATTTCGATCCGCTGCAGATCATATCCGAAGCGGCGGCAGAGCAGTTTGGCATTGGCCGCTCCCACATTGGGAATCCCCAAACCGTAAATCAGTCTTGGCAGCGTCGTATGGCGGGCTTTTTCAATACTTTCCATAAGATTTTCAAAGGATTTCTCACCGAACCCTTCCATGGAAACGATCTCTTTTCGATACCGGCCCAATTCAAAAATATCCGCGAAATCGTGCAGAAAGCCCCGGCCGATCCACTTTTCCAGAGTCGCTTCCGACAACCCGTCGATATTCAGCGCATCCCGGCTGACAAAAAGTGAAAAAGATTTGATTGCCTTGGCCGGACAGTCCGGATTGGGACAGCAGAGCACCTCCACCTCCCGGTCTTTTTGAATCCTGGTCTTTTCCCCGCAGGCGGGACAGCATTCCGGCAAATCTTTAAAACCGCTTCTTGTAATATTTTCCGCAATCTGCGGAATAATCATATTGGCCTTATAAACAGAAATTTCATCCCCCGCCCCCAGTTCCAGTTCTTTCAGTATGCTGATATTATGAACGCTGGCTCTGCTGACCGTGGTTCCCTCCAGTTCCACCGGCTCAAAAACGGCGATGGGATTGATCAGACCTGTCCTGGAAGGACTCCACTCGATTTCAAGCAGCCTGGTCTGTCTGATTTCATCAGCCCATTTGAAAGCGTAGGAATTTCTGGGGAATTTCGATGTGCTTCCCAGGGAATCGCCATAGGCAATGTCATCATATAAAGCCACCAGGCCGTCCGAAGGAAAATCATTGTGTACAATCTGCTGTTCAAACCAGGCGATCTCCCGATCCACATCCTTGGCCGTTACCATGTGATAGGGGACCGTCTCAAATCCCTGGCCTTTCAGCCATTCCATCTGCTTTTCCCGTGAATTTTTAAAGTCCACCCCATCGGCCTTCACCAGTCCAAAAGCGTAAAAACGCACCTTTCTTGCGGCCGTAATACGGTTATCCAGCTGGCGGACCGAACCGCTGCACAGATTTCTGGGGTTTTTATAGCGGGCTTCCGCTTCTGGAATCGTACGGTTAATCTCTTCGAAATCCGAGTAAGTAATCAACGCCTCTCCTCTTAAAATCAGTTCCCCCTGATAGGGAACTTTAAGAGGCAGATTGACAAACACCCGGGCGTTATTGGTCACCACCTCTCCGATAACGCCGTTTCCCCTGGTAACCGCTTTATCCAATTCCCCTCCCCGGTAAGTGAGCACAATCGTCAGTCCGTCCAGTTTCCAGGAGAGCAGCGTTTTCTGGCTGCCGATAAAGTTTTTCAGCGCCTCTTTATCCTTCGTCTTATCCAGAGACAGCATCGGACGCTCATGGGCTTCCTTTGGCAGCTCGTCCACCGCCTCATATCCCACCGTGAGACTGGGGCTTCCTGCCAGTACCACGCCTGTTTCTGCTTCCAGTTTCTGCAGCTCATCATAGAGTCGGTCATATTCCAGATTGCTCATGATCTCCCGGTTTTCCTGGTAATAAGCCTTGGCCGCTTCCTGCAGCCGCCCGATCAGTTCTTTCATCCGTTCCCTCTGATTCATCTTCTCTCCTTCCATGGCCTGGAGTCTGAGTCCTTCAAAAGTCTCTCCAGTTCCCTCAATTCCTGCTTTGTAATTTCCCGGTAATCGCCTTTTTTCAGGCCTTTTAAGGTCAGATTCATGATCCGCACCCTTTTCAGTCTCACCACTTCATATCCCAGATATTCGCACATCCTGCGGATCTGCCGGTTCAGTCCCTGAGTCAGAATGATGCGGAAGGTATCTTCTGAAATCTTCTCCACCGGACAGGGTCTTGTCACCGTATCCAGGACGGGCACACCCTTTCCCATCTTCTGCAGAAAATCTTTTGTCACCGGCCGGTTTACCTGCACGATATATTCCTTCTCGTGGAAATTGCCTGCACGCATGATGCGGTTCACAAGATCTCCCTGATTGGTCAAAAGGATCAGTCCCTCTGACTCTTTGTCCAGTCTTCCTACAGGATAGACACGGATGGGATAATGCAAATATTCCACGATATTAGGCTTTTCCCGTTCCTGAGCCGTACAGATGATTCCCCTTGGCTTATTCATCAGCAGCAATACTTTTTTCTCCTGAATCCGGATCTTCTTTCCCCGGATTTGAATCTCATCGGCAGACGTAACCCGCATCCCCATATCCGCCTGTTTTCCGTTTACCGTCACCTGCCCGGATACAATGAGCCGGTCTGCCTCCCGCCGGGAACAGACGCCGGCGCTGCCAAGATATTTATTTAAACGAATCTTTTCTTCCATGAGTTTCCTCCTGCGCGGCTTCTATTGTATCACAGAAACCGTCCCTGATACAGCCCCGCCCGAAACTTTTTCGCCTTGCAAAATCCGCTGTCTGCCTTTATTATGGTAATAGAGACTGACAAAAGAGAACGCACGGAGTCACATACGATTATGAAAAAAATAAAAACATGCCTGATCATACTGGGTATCCTGTCCATAACGGCAGCCGTCGTCTTCGGGAAGCCGTTCATGAATTACGTACAGGAAGAACTCCTGCTGCTTGGCTGGGAACCTGTACCTTCCGGCACGGTCCGTCAGCAAAGGGGCAGCTGGGATGCGGATGACCGGGGCTGGCGCTACACCGATGAGAACGGTCAGCCGGTCAAAAAACAGTGGAAGCACATCGACGGCAAAGACTATTACTTTGATGAGAACGGCTACATGACCACCGGATGGATCAAGCAGGACGGCAAATGGTATTACCTGGACTTTGCCGGAGAACGGGAAACCGGATGGCTGCAGGACGGCAAAAAGCGTTATTTCCTGCAAAAAGACGGCTCTATGGTTACCGGATGGCAGACCATCGGCAAAACCCGCTACCATTTCGAGGAGGACGGCACACTCTCCACCGGATGGGTACAGGACGAAAACGTCTATTACTATATCGACGAAACAGGAGAACCCCATACCGGATGGCTGATAGACGGCGGGAAATACTACTACATGGATCAAGAAGGCGTCATGCAGACCGGCTGGCTGGAAGATGGAAATTCCTGGTACTATCTGGGAAGCGACGGCGCCGCTGTCAACGGCTGGCAGACCGTGGACAATAAAAACTATTACTTCGATGAAACCGGTTCTATGCACATCGGCTGGCTGGAAGACGGCGATTCCTGGTACTATTTCGATACCCAGGGTTCCATGCAGACCGGCTGGCTTACACTGGACGACGGCACCTACTATCTGAACGGCGACGGCAAGATGCACACCGGATGGCTGGCAGACGGACGAAATGTCCACTTCTTCGATGAAAGCGGACGGGAAAACCCCGACGCCGGAAAAGTAACGCCAGGGACGAAGATCGCCCTCACCTTTGACGACGGGCCCGGGCCATACACCGGCCGCCTTTTGGACTGTCTGGAAGAAAACGATGCCAAAGCCACCTTTTTCGTGCTGGGGAATCTGGTCAACCGCTATCCGGATACCCTGCGCCGCATGTACCGTATGGGCTGTCAGATCGGCAACCACTCCTATGACCACAGTACGCTGACCGGCTTAAGTGAAAAGGATGTCAAAAATCAGATTACATCCACCAACCAACGGGTGAAGGCTGCCGTCGGCAGAAGCTCCTGGGTGGTTCGCCCTCCGGGAGGCGGATATAACGAATCCACAGCCAAGCTGATCAACCAGCCATTGATTCTCTGGTCCCTGGATACCAAAGACTGGGAGACAAAAAACGTACAGGCCACCGTCGAGACCGTCCTCAACAATCTTCAGGCCGGCGATATCGTCCTGATGCATGATATCCATGAAACCTCTGTGGAAGCGGCGGAAATCCTGATACCCGCTTTAAAATCCATGGGATACGACCTGGTCACTGTGGGGAATCTGTCCAAAGCCTCCGGCATTGCACTGGAACGTGGAAAAGTATACAGTTCCTTTCACTGAACTGGTTTTAAAGAAAAGGACATTCTGACAAAAGTCAGCAATGTCCTTTTCTTACGCCTGCTTGCTTTTTTTTGGGAAATACACCGTGATCTTGGTACCGATTCCCTCCTCGCTCTCCAGCTCCAGCCTGGCATGGTGCTGAGAGACAATATGCTTCACAATGGCCAGCCCAAGCCCGGTGCCGCCGGTAGACTTGGAACGGCTCTTATCCACCCGGTAAAACCGCTCAAAAATCCGTTTCTGATAAACCTTCGGGATTCCGATTCCCGTGTCCCACACGGACAGAACGCCCTCCTCCTTCTCGCTGCCGACCCTGACGATGACGCTCCCCCCCGGATTATTATAACGGATGGCATTGTCACAGAGATTATAAATCAATTCATCGATCATCTGCCGGTTGGCATAAATCGTACAGGGACCGCCTTCCAGCCGCAGGATCACATCGTGCTTTTCCGCATTGATCTGCAGCATATCCACACAGGCCTCCGCCAGCTGATAGAGGTTCAGTTCTGTGTACGATATGTCCTGATCCTCCACATCCAGCTGAGAAAGGCGGATGATATCGTTAATCAGCGTCAGCAGACGGCTGGAATTTTTATGGATCTCCCCGGCAAATCTGCGCACGTCCTCATCGGAAGCCATGCCGGTCTCGATCAGTTCGGAATACCCGGAGATGGACGTCAGCGGCGTCTTCAGCTCATGGGATACGTTTGCCGTGAATTCCTGGCGCATTTTAGCATTTTTCATGATATCCTGATGCTGGCTGTGTATCATGGTGATAAAAGGCATCAGCTCCGGATACGTCTTGATCTCAAGAATATTTTCCATATCCCCCGCCATCTTCTCGATGGGATATAAAAGGCTCTTGGTCAGCACCCGGGCCAGAATCACACAGATGCCGAAAATCAGCAGGGCAATCACACCGATTACCGGCAAAGCCGTCCCAAGAATACTCCAGATACTGTCCGCCTCCTTGGCCACCCGAAGGATATCGCCGTCGTCAAGCTTCAGCGCATAGTAATACGTATTTTTATCCAAGGTTTCTGATTTGCGGATCGCCTGCCCGCTTCCCTTTTCCAGCGCCTCTTCTATCTCCGGCCGTCCAAGATGATTCTCCATGACATCTGAATCCGCCAAACTGTCGTAAACCACCGAACCGTCCTCCCGGATCAGCGTGAAACGGATATCCGCATCCTCATACAGCTGATCCTCCCGGATAAGATCCTCTTCATTGATGGTATCCTTCACCACATTGACATAGGTCTTCAGATCATCCAGCACCTGGAACTGAAACAGGTCATAAAAAACCCAGACAGACAGCAGCAGCGTGGCAAGAATCGCCACCGCTGCTACCCCGATAAATTCACTGTGTATTCGCTTTCTCACTGCCGTCCCCCTACTCGTTGCTCATGATGTAACCCACATTACGGACAGTTTTGATAAATTTCCCGTCGTTTTTCAGCTTCTGCCGCAGCGTCTTGATATGCATATCCAGCGTCCGGGATTCCCCTTCGAAATCCGTTCCCCAGACACGGTCCAAAATCGTGTCCCGGGGCGTGACGATACCGGCGTTTTGCATCAGAAGCTTCAGCAGCTCATATTCCTTAAAGGTCAGATCCACCTGCTCTTCGCCCACATAGACCATCCTTTTTTCGTTGTCCAAAAGAAGATCTCCCATGGTCAAAGACTTCTCTTCTTTCGCATCTGAACTTCTTCGCAGAAGCGCCTTGACCCGCGAAATCAACTCCATCACGCCAAAGGGTTTGGTCATATAATCATCCGCACCCATATCCAATCCTTTGACTTTGTCGATCTCCGTAGTCTTGGCCGTCACCATGATGATGGGAACCTTGCGCGTTTCTGTCCTGGAACGCAGATTCTGCAGGATGGACAGGCCGTCCTCATCGGGCAGCATGATATCCAAAAGAATCAGCATGGGCGTCCTGTGACGCAGACGCTCGTAAAAGGTTTTCGCACAGTCGAAATCTTCCACATCGTAGCCCACATTTTTCAGGGCAAAGGTCTCAATCTCCCTGATATTCTGATCATCTTCCACAACATAGATTGCCGCCATTTTATACCTCCGGTATCCTTCCTTTCCCTGTCGTTTCCTTAAGGCAGGGTATATTTCTTCGCATATCTTAACACATTCTCTTTAAAGGTTTCATTTTCCGGCTGTCTGAGCAGTTCCAGATATTCATGAGCATCGTATCCGCCCTCCTGAATCTGAATCACACAGACCGCCACATTGGAACAGTGATCCGCCACCCTCTCAAAATCCGTAATAAAATCCGAGAGGATTACGCCCAGATCGATGGTACACCGTCCGTCCCGCAGTCTCATAATATGACGCATTTTCAGTTCCTCCTGGAGACTGTCGATCACTTCCTCCAACGGCTCGATAAATTCCGCCAGATGGCTGTCTTCATTCTCAAACACATCCACCGCGGTGGCTACGATCTCCTGAACCGCACCGGTAAATACCTTCAGCTCCCTGGAGGCCTTTCCGGAAAATACCATCTGCTGCCGGTGCATCTTCTGCGCGCCTTCCATAATATTCAGCGCATGATCGGAAATCCGTTCAAAATCTCCGATACTGTGCAGCAGGATAGACAGGGTATGGCTGTCTTTTACCGACAGGTCTTTGCCGCTTAGCTTTACCAGATAACTCTCCAGCTGATCCTCATAATGATCCACCTGGGCCTCCAGCTCTATCACTTTGCGCGCTTTATCCTCCTGATAATTCCCCAACAGTTCCACCGCTTCCGACAGCGCCTCCTGGGCCATACGCGCCATATGCACCGCCACCCGGCGGCACTGAATCACTGCAAAGCCGGGCTGATCCAGGAAACGAATATCCAGATGCAGCAGATCGGAGCTCTCCTGTGGTCTGATCTCCTGTCCCGCTTCTTCTTTTACCGTAAGGAAGGCCAGCTTCTCCAGGCCTTTGGCAAAAGGCAGCAAAATCACTGTGGCAAAGATATTAAAAACGCTGTGGACCGCGGCAATCCCTGCGGGGCTGGCCGCGTCGCCCAAAAAGGAAAAGCCCACCAGACTTTGCAGCGCATAAAACAGGATCAAAAAGGCCGCCGTTCCGATGAGGTTGAAATACAGATGCACCAGCGCCGCTCTCCTGGCGTTTTTACTGGTGCCGATACTGGAAATCATAGCCGTCACACAGGTACCGATATTCTGCCCCATGATAATCGGAACTGCCGCCGCGTAAGTCACAGAGCCGGTGGCGCACAGCGCCTGTAAAATTCCCACCGACGCGGAAGAACTCTGAATGACCGCCGTCAGCAAGGCTCCCGCCAGCACGCCGAGAAGGGGGTGGGAGAACATGAGGAGGATACCGGTAAATTCCGGTACATCCGCCAGCGGCTCCACCGCGCTGCTCATGGTATCCATCCCGAACATCAGAATGGTAAAGCCCAGCAGAATGGAGGCCACATTCTTCTTTTTCCGGTCTTTGGAAAACATCATCAAAATCACGCCGATTACCGCCAGCACCGGCGCAAAGGATGTGGGCTTTAAAAGCTGCGTCACCAGGCTGCCGCCCTCGATACCAGTCAGACTTAAAATCCAGGAAGTGACCGTGGTGCCAATATTGGCCCCCATTATGATCCCCACTGCCTGAGACAACTTCATGATACCGGAATTCACAAATCCCACCACCATAACCGTGGTAGCTGAGGAGGACTGGATCACCGCCGTCACCCCGGCTCCCAGCAGCACTGCCTTCAACGGATTGGATGTGAGTTTCTCCAGGGTTTTCTCCAATCTGCCCCCGGACATCTTGGCCAGGCTTTCTCCCAGCATCGTCATCCCATAAAGGAACAGCGCGAGGCCGCCCAGCATCGTCAACACATCGAATACATCCATATGCAACTCCTATTATTTCTATTGTATATACTTTCAGGTAAAATTCATCATCTTTTTCCTGTAAAATTCAGGTAAAGTCTGCCTGTCCCCTATTCGAAATAAATAAGCGCCATCAAATCCAGATTTTCATCGGTGGGGTTCTCAATGGAATGGGATTCATTAAAATTGATGACACAGACGTCGCCCGGTCCCACCTGCGTCCTGGTTCCGTCGTTATCCTCGAAAATCCCATGGCCCTTCAGAATATAATAGGGTTCCGTGTTGCCCACATGCTGATGCCGTCCGATACTGCTGTGCGGTAGAATCCGCAGCATGGCATACATTTTTCCATGTCCGTTTAATTCCTCTTCGGAAAGGATATAATGAAACTCCACGCTTCCTTTGCCGCCTCTTAATCCTTCCACTACTTTCACTTCCGGTTTTCTTACCATCCTGATCTCCCTCCTTTTTGGCTCAGATCGCCATACCGCCGTCCACGCAGACAATCTGTCCTGTGATATAACCGGCTTCCTCCGAAGCAAAAAACGCGGTCAGCGCCGCCACATCCTCCGGGTTTCCCATCCGCTGCATGGGAATCCGGGCAATGGTTTTCTCCTTGATTTTATCAGAGAGAACCTCCGTCATATCTGTTTTGATAAATCCGGGTGCAATGGCGTTCACAGTGATGCCTCTGCCAGCCCACTCTCTGGCCATGGTTTTTGTCAGTCCGATCACCGCCGCCTTGGAAGCCGCGTAATTCGCCTGCGCCACGTTGCCCAGCACGCCGGATGTGGAACTCATATTAATGACTCTGCCGCTTTTTCTTTCCAGAAAATGAGCGGCCAGATGGTGCATGGTGTTGAAACAGCTTTTACAGTTGGCGTCCATCACCGCGTCGTATGCCTCCTCGCTGATTTTACCGATAAACTGATCCCGGGTAATGCCCGCATTGTTGACCAGGATATCGATATGGCCGCATTTTTCCAGCAGTTCTTCTATCATCCTGCCCACCGCCTGATAATCCGATACGTCGCAGCAGTAAGTTTCCGCTTTTCCGCCTGCCGCCGCGATCTCATCTGCCACTTCCTGAGCTTTTTCCCGGGAATGGACGTAATTTACAATCACATACGCGCCCTGAGAAGCCAGTTTTACGGCAATCGCCCGTCCGATTCCTCTGCTTGCGCCCGTCACCAGTGCCACTTTGTTTTCCAACATATTCTCTTTCCTCTCATTCTTCCTGCTGTGAATCTCCGGCCAGATAATCCTGATAGACATAACCGCTTCCGCCGTCATAAGTGATTTCATACCATCCGCCCTCTTTTCCAGTCACCGTGACACGCTCGTTCTCTTCCAGCGAACCGATGACCTCTCCCTCCATCCCTGGCAGGGAACGGACATTGACGGGGGAACTGCAGTACATGGAAACCCCTTCCGGAACTTCTACCGGATTCACCACGTTTTCTTCTGAAATTACATTCGCATCATCTTCGGAGGCAGAATGCGTCACCACCGGGTCGTCGTTCAGTGGAAACAGACTGCGGCAGCCGCAGAAAAACCACAGACTGGAAACCATCAGCGCGCATCGTATCATTCTTTTCTTCATCTTGCCGTACCTCCTTAGCTGTAATTCTTTCCTATTATACTATATTTACACACACTTTACAATGTCCCCGCACGGAATTTATCCGGCGGCAGGCCGCGCAAAAAAGCTGCAGAAGAATCCGATATCTTCCACAGCTTTTTGCATACTCATTTTTCCTATTTACTGATGGTTGCCTCCAGGGCTTCGATGGAGGTGGTCACGCCGGCTTCCACTGACATAGTCAGATCCTCCATTTCCAGGGAAACCACGCCCTTATATCCTACCATGCTCAGCACAGAGAAGAATTCTTTCCACCATTGCAGATCTTTTCCGCATCCTACCGCCACATAATTCCAGGTCCGTTCTGCCACATCTTCCACATGACGATTATCCAGAAGACCGTCCACATCGCACAAACCTCTCTCGATCCGCGCATCCTTTCCATGTACGTAGTAGATGGCGTCGCCCAGCGCTCTGGCCGCCGCGATGGGATCGGCTCCCATGATCATCATATGAGAAGGATCCAGATTCATACCCACGGTAGGTCCTACCGCTTCTCTTAACCGCAGCAGCGTAGACACATTGTATACCAGCTGTCCGGGGAATTCCTCGATGGCGATTCTCACATCATTGGCCTGACAATGCTTTACAAACTCTTTCCACCAGGGAATAGCCACATCCTCCCACTGGTAGCGGACTACCTCTTCCAGATAGGGATTATCCGGCGGAACAGACTGGGTAGCCACCACCCAGTTGGGGATCTTATCTCCCGGCGCTCCCGCCGGAAGGCCGGACATCATGACCACCGTTTTCACTCCCAGCTTTCCTGCCAGGGTTACCGTATCGTAGGCGCTCTTACTGTGCTTTTCTCCCATGGGGCCGGGAGCCAGCGGGTTTCCGGAACAGTTGAAAGCAGAGATTTTCATATCTCTTTTCTCCAGCTCTTCCTTAAATTCTTTCAGCTTGTTTTCGTCCGCCAGCAAATCTGTGGCATACCCGTGGGGATAGCCGCCCCAGCCGCCTACGCAAAGTTCCACGTAATCCAGACCGTGCGCCTTTACTTTATCCAGCGTCTCCGGATAAGAAAATGCGCCGTACACGCCTGTACAGATTGATAAATACATAATGCTGCCTCCTCCTTGCTTTTTCTTACTTTTTATAGAAATCCGGGCACTCTTCGATCACAATCTTCTGTTTCGTCTGTGTATCCCTTGCAAGGGACGCCGTCGTTGCAGTTACCTGTCCCACATAGCCGTCCCACGCTGTCGGTCCGTCCACTCTGTTTTCCTTGCAGGCATTGATCCATGCCTGGAATTCAATATTGTACGCTTCCGGGAATCGCTCCGACCAGTCTTTGCAGATGGGCGTCACTCTGGCTGCATCGGTACGCACCATGGCGTTGGCCGGTTCCGGCAGATTTAATGTGCCGTCCTCGCAGCAGACTTCACATTTGATATCGTAACCGTATCCGCATTTTACAAACGCTTCCACGTCGATTCTCACACCGGATTTGGTGGTCAGGTACATGATCTGGGGATCTCTTAAAATTTCTGTGGATTTTCTGGAAGCCTTGGGGAATACCACTTCCACTTCATCATACTCCTCGCCCAGCAGCCATCTCATCACATCGATCTCGTGAATCATGGTATTTTCCACGGACATGGCTGTGGTGGTATAGTCCGGACAGGTGGCGTTTCTGTGACAGCAGTGAACCATCAGCGCTTCTCCGTATTTTCCGGAATCCAAAAGTTGTTTCAGCTGATTATATCCCGGATCGTATCTTCTCATGAATCCCACCTGAACCAGGTGTTTTCCCCCTGCCATTTCCGCTTCCATGATTCGCTTGCAGGCATCCGCCTTTGGAGCCAGCGGCTTTTCACACATGACAAATTTCCCTGCCTTTACTGCGGCGGTAACATACTTCTCATGGAATTCATCGATGGTAGTCACCACTACGGCGTCCACATCATCGGATGCGATCATCGCTTCTCCGTCTTCATAGAATTTGCAGCCGTATTTTTCCGCCACGCTTTTGCCAAACTCCACGTTCACATCGGAACATGCCACTACTTTTGCTCCCTGCAGCGCATTATTAATACGATCAATATGCGCTCTGCCGATGGCGCCTGTTCCCACAACACCCACTCTTAATACATCACTCATGTTTTTGTTTCCTTTCTTTAGAAATTTGTTTTTCTGTTGTTCTGATGAACCCATTGTACTACGTATCTTGCTTTTTCAATATAACATTCCGACAAAAAAAACAGCACAAATCAACTTTTTATATTTACATATAGTCTTGTCCAGAGTAAAATAGATACCAAACCAAGGAGGTGACAGATGGATTTTTACATTGATTTTCCCACATCAAACATGACATCCATCGATGTAAATTTTGAAGATTACGACAGCGGTTCCGAAATCATTCGGCACATGCATCATTACTATGAATTTACTCTGGTCACCCGCGGAACCTGCATCCACAGCTTCCGCGGCGTAGACGTTCCGCTGATCGCGGGGGACGTTTTTCTGATTCCTCCCAATGAATCCCACGCTTACTATATGCACTCCCCGGCCAGCATCGTCAACTGCTATTTTTTCCCGGAACGGCTGGGGCAGTTCGCCGAATACGTCAGCGACGTGGCTTTTGAAGAGAAAAATATCCCCACCAGTCTGAATGATGTCAAAAAGCAATGGGACCGTCTTATGTCCACCGCGCCGCTGCGCAGCGCCTCCGGCGCCAGGACTTCCAGAGAAATCACCGACAATCTGACCAGACAGGGCGTTCTGCATCTGCCGCCTACACAGGCCATGGACGTCATCGGACTGCTGCACCGCATCGAGGCGGAACACGCTAACCTGGCTTTTGACAGTGAATATATGAAAGCCGGTATCCTGCAGATGATCCTGGTCATTTTTAAGCGAGCCAGAAACAGTCTGCCGCAGAACGTGCCGGAACAGCCCGACCCCAAACGCCGGCTGATCTTAAATTCTCTGATTTTCCTGGAGGAACACTACCAGGATCCCGTCACCGTAAAAGAAATGGCCGCCGCATCCAACCTGTCAGAAAGCTATTTCCGCGGCGTATTTAAGGAAGTGATGGGACTGTCTCCCCTGGATTATCTGAACCGGATCCGTATCGCCAGAGCGCTGGAATATCTGCAGGATGAAGAACTCTCCATCACAGAGACTGCCATACGTGTAGGAATTCCCGATTCCAACTACTTCACCAGGCTGTTTAAACGAATCACAGGGCAGACCCCCCGAGCCTTCCGGAGCAACCCTTCTATCTCCCTGGCCCGGCCGGCGGACTGACCGCCGCCGGCCAAATTATGCCAGATAGATTCTTTCCATTTCTTCCCGGGCGATCTGCACCCACCGAATGACCTGCTCCGGTTTATTGCTGATAGTGTGGAGATCTTTCAATACCACCTCCACGTGATTGTCATTCTCTTTTGTTTTTTCAAACATACGGCGAAGTTCTGTGCGAATCACATCCTCGTTCATATCCGGCAAAGTATTGTCCGTATTATCATACAGCAGACCATCCTGTCCCCGGAAATTTGCATATGCCAAAGCGATATGAGACGACCAGAACCACCAGGTTCTCAGTTTCACATCCACGATGCCGTCAAACACCTCTTTCGCCAGCTCCAACGCTGCATTTGTTGCCTTCTCATCCACTATGACAACCGGATCCTCGATCGTTTTTTCCACATCCAGATTTTCAAATTCTTCATCATCCATATCCTTCATAGTGGCCACCCAGGAATACGCTTTATTCTTATCTCCTTCGCCGATTTCCACTTTATTTTCCCCGATACCCCATTCGGTATTGACCGCGCGATGGGGAAGATAAAATACCGGCGTCAGCGGTTTGTCATCCTGCATCTTCTTTGCCCAGAAAATTTCTTTTCGAAACCACATTTCCCAGTCCTGCGCCATATAACCCTCGCATTTGATATCCCGGTCAAACCTTACCGCTTCATTCCATCCATTTTCCATATCCACCAGCAGCAGCGGCCTGGTTTCTTTCAAATCATTATGATCTTTCCAGAGCTGAATTTTTTCCTTTTCCACAGGCCTTTCACATAATTCCCGAAATTGTTTCGCCAGATCCTGCAAAATCCCACGATCTCTATCTGAAATTTTCACCTCCTCGATCGGCCATCCTTCTGTGATCCAGTTGCCCCAGTATCCTTTGTCGATTCTCATATTTTTTTATCTCTGACGTCAGAAGAAATCGTCTGTTTTTTAGTACAATTCGACTTTTTATATTTACATTTGTCCTTACACGTACTAAAATAGATAAAAAGTAAGATTAAAAATACCAGGAGGCGTTTCATGGGTATTTATTATGACTTTCCAGCCTCGGACACATCGTCCATCGCCGTAAAGTTTGAATCTTATCCTTCTCCCACTGAAATCGAAGAACATATGCACCGTCACTATGAATTCATTCTGATCACCCGCGGCGCCTGCATTCACCGATTTCGCGATGTGGAAGCCCCCCTCATCGCAGGGGATGTATTTATTGTCCCTCCCCACGAGAACCATGGATATACCGTAACCTCAAAAACAGTCATTTCCAACTGCTATTTTTTCCCGGAGCGGATCGGGCAAAGATCTGATTACGTCACCAGCGGCACTTATCAGCAGTCGGCCATTTCGACAGGACTGGAAAATGTAAAAGCGCAGTGGGATAATCTGCTTCTTACCGTCAGCCTGCGGGATGCAGACGCCGACGGACCGGCACTCACTACGGACAACCTGTCCAAACAGGGTATCATCCATCTCGCCCCCGCCCAGGCTATGGATGTGGAACATCTGCTTCATCGGATTGAACAGGAGCACATCAACATGCAGTACGACTCCGAGTACATGAAGGCTGCCATTCTGCAGATGATCCTGGTGATCTTCAAACGGGCCAGGACCAATATGCCCCAACGTCCTGTGGCCCCGCCGGAACATAAAAAACAGCTGATCTTAAATTCTCTGATTTTTCTGGAGCAAAATTTTGCCAGCGCTCTCACAGTAAAACAAATTGCAGATGCGTCCTCCCTCTCCGAAAGCTATTTCCGTACCGTTTTTAAAGAGGTGACCGGCTTAACTCCTTTGGATTACCTGAACCGGATCCGGGTGGTAAAAGCGCTGGAATACATGCAGGGAAATGGCCTGTCCATCTCCGATGCCGCCGCAAAAGCAGGGATCCTGGACGTCAACTATTTTTCACGCTTATTTAAAAAAATCATCGGCTACTCGCCGCGCTATTTCAAAAAGATACCGGCAGCGCCGCAAAAGAAACAGGAGGATTGATATTATGGTTAAAGTAGATCTGATTACCGGGTTTTTAGGTTCCGGCAAGACAACCTTCATCCGCAGATATGCGGACTATCTGCAAAGGCAGGAAAAGAAAATCAATATCATCGAAAATGAATTTGGAGGCGTCAGCGTGGATTCCATCATTCTGCGGGATCAGGGCTGCGACATCAGCCAGATCGCCGGCGGATGTATGTGCTGTACCGGAAAAATATCCTTTCAAAATATGCTGCTGGACGGAGCCGCCAGAGGATACGACCGGATTCTGGTGGAACCTTCGGGGATATATGATGTGGACGAGTTCTTTGACGTAATGTTCACAGAACCGGTGAAAAGCTGCTGTGAAATCGGTAATATTTTCACCATCGTGGACGCCCGTTTCGACGATAGTCTCTCCGACGAGGCCAAATATCTGATGTTTTCCCAGCTTCTTTCCTCGGGAAAGATGATCATGAGCAAAACCCAGCTTTTCTCTGAGGACACCATACAGGAAACGCTGAAAAAAATCAATGAACTGATCGCGCAGCGCGGATGCAGCCGGATATTTTCTGACGACGTCTGCACGAAACCCTGGGATGCGCTTACGGATGAAGATTTCGCCTCCTTTGAACAGGCAGGATACCGGATTTCCGACCATGAACGCGAGTTTATGCAGCACGGCAGTATTTTTACCGCCAGAGTCATGGCCGGCCGCTGCGAAAATGAAAAAGATCTGAAAGAGAGACTGGAACGGCTGATGAACGACTCTTCCCTGGGAAAAATCCTCCGGATCAAAGGCCACATCGCCGACACCTCCGGACATTGGTATGAAGTCAACTGTTCACTGGACGGCTTTTACATCAAACCGGCCGCCATCAAAAAAGGGCTTTTCATCGTCATCGGCCAGGATATCAACGAAACAGCCCTGCAGGAGTCTTTTCTCCCGCGTCAGAAAAAATAACAGATGCCGCAAAGCGGCGCCAGCCCGAAAGGGTGGCGCCGCTTTTTTATTTAATTCAGTAAAATTCTTTGATATAATCCAGCACATCCTGCCGCGTCCCTTTATAGGGCCCTGGCGTCTCCATCTTCAAAGACACCAGGGCTGTACAGTAGAGAAGAGCCTGTTCGATATCCTGGGTCTGTCTGGCGGCAATATAGCCGGCAAAGGTGGTGTCTCCCCGTCCGGTCCGTCCGGAGAGATTTCTCGCCTTGATGGGACAGGTCAGAAGGTCCCTGCCGTCATAGGCCAGCACCTCTGTGTTATGGGTAATCACCACTTCCTTTGCTCCCCAGTCGTGAATCATCCGCGCCGCTTCCGCCCGGTCTGTCAGGCCGGTGAGGATCTCTGCTTCCGCCGCATCCGTTTTAAAATAATCCATCAGCGGCAGATACTTTTTCTTTTCTTCCCAGTCATGGAACATCATGGATTTGTCCTCTTCCACGTGACGCAGCATACACTGCACATCCAACGCCACTTTTCCGTGAGCGGAAGCCTGCTCAAAGAGAGACCCGTCAAAATCCCCGTAAACCAGTCCGGCAAAATGATACACATCCGTCTGTACCTTGGGCAGCTCCTCAAAACGGAACGGATCACACACTCCCATGGAGGTGCACTGCCGTTTCTCTTTATCCGCTGTGAAATATTGATTGCGGATGGAACAGGTATGAGCGGAATGCCCCCAGTAAAGATCTGCAGCCGCATCGGCAAACCGTTCCTGCACATCCACCTCCTCTTCATTCATCTTACAGTAAATGGCCGTCCTGACGCCGCTTCCGGCAGCCGCATATCCCGACGCCACCACGGCTCCGCCGATTTCACGGCGTTCATTTCCCTGATAATCAATATTGTAATCGATGGACACCGGTCCGATGACCATAACATCATACTTTTTTTCCATACTACTCCTTTCCGCCTCCCGGGGTTTACAGTTCTTCCACTGTCAGAACGCCTTTTGCCGTCCGGATCCACTCCAGCACCTCTTCCACCGTACAGTTTTTGTTAAGGCGAAGCGTGAGGATGGCGCAGGCATTCAATGTGTCGTTTCCCTTTGCCCGGGTAATCTCAATGTCCAAAAGCTTCACCTGACGGAAGCGAAACATGCGCAAAAGATCCTTCAGACATATCTGATCCCGGTACTCAATGTAAAGATTGATTTCCGGCACATGGCTCAGGATCCTGTGTTCCATCCTGGACAGCCAGATCTCCGCCAGCAGAATCAGAACGGTGACGACGATACCGCCCTCATAGAAGCCGACGCCAAAAGCCAGTCCGATAATCGCCGACGCCCACATGCCGGCCGCCGTCGTCAGACCTTTCACCCGGTTCTGCCGCGTTACAATGATGGTACCCGCACCGATAAAACCGATACCGGCCACCACCTGGGCTCCGATTCTTCCCATATCCGTATAATAATGCAGATTCAGGACCATATACTGACTGGTCAGCGTGGTTACCGCCGCTCCCATGCAGATCAGGATATGTGTCCGAAATCCGGCCGGCCGCCGTTTGTAGGTTCGCTCGATTCCGATGAGGCCGCCGCACAGCACAGCCAGGAACAGACGCAGGGCAACGGAAAAAAACGAAACATCCCGCAGATTGTCAAATATCGCCAGCATAGCCGCTCCTCCTTCCTTTTTCTGTACTGTCTTTTCTACAGCTCCTCCACCACATGAACACATTCCAGCCCGGCCAAGGCGATCAGAATCCTGGTGTGGGGCAGTCTGCCATCCAGCGCCATGGAAACCACCACGCTTGGATTGACCGAGAACTCCGAACTTCCATGATTCAAATCCAGATCCAGGATCTGGGCGTGCTGCTCCTTAATCCTGGCCAGCACTTCCCCCAAGTTATCCATGGACTGAAATTCCACATAAATATTAATCAAAGGCGCCTTTTCGATAAACGTCTCCTCGATCACCGGCAGCAGCCGCAGCGCCGCATAGATCAATAGCCCGCCGATGATCACGCACTCGTAAAATCCCACGCCGATGGCCAGGCCCATGCACCCGGAAGCCCACAGACCGGCCGCCGTCGTCAATCCTTTTACACTCTGTTTGCGTCCGTTGATCAGAATCGTGCCGGCCCCAAGAAAACCGATCCCATTCACCACCTGAGCGCCAATCCGGGAAACGTCTGCGTTGACGTCGATTTCCTCCATGAGTTCCGCCCAGGCCGAATTCACCATGTTGTATTCGTATTCTCCGATCAACATGGTCAGCGCCGCTCCCATGCAGACCATCATATAGGTACGGGCATCGGCCGGCCTGTGCTTTCGCTTTCTCTCCAGCCCCAGAAGGCCCCCGCACACCATTGCCAGAAAGAGGCGCAGAATCACGGAAGCGAAATTAAATTCTTCTAGATATGCGATCATCCCCTGCAGTTCTTCCATCCTCTCACCCTTTCTGAAAAAGCACATGCTTTCCCGGGACCGTTTGCTTCCCGGGAAAGCATGTCACAAAACAATTCCGTTACGATACAATGTCGTCCGTCTTCAGTTCCAGATTTTTCTGTGTCTCGCGATCAAATACATGAGCGGTATTTCCGCTGAAAGTAAAAGCAACCTCGCTGCCGATGGGGAAATTAATCGAACCATCCAGATCCAGCGTCTGCACGATGATAATCGTATCCGTACCGCAGGCGCGGACATGCAGATGGATTTCACTTCCCATCATCTCGCTGACTTCCACTGTGCCTTTCAGCGCCCCTTTGCCATCCCCGGAAAGCTGGAGATGTTCCGGTCTTACGCCCAGCGTAATCGGACCTGGCTGCACCTGATTTTCTGTCAGGTTCTTCTGTTTTTCCTCTGACAGTACCACGTGAGCATTCTCCAGTTCCACCGCATACTGATCCCCGTCTTTCACCAGCTGGGCATCGTAGAAATTCATCCGCGGCATTCCGATGAACCCGGCGACAAACAGATTGGCCGGATAATTAAATACTTCCTGGGGCGTACCGATCTGCTGAACTTCTCCGTCCTTCATGATTACGATACGGTCTCCCAGCGTCATGGCCTCGGTCTGGTCATGGGTTACATAGATAAAAGTAGTATTGATCCGCTGTCTTAATTTGATAATCTCCGCACGCATCTGGTTACGCAGCTTGGCATCCAGATTAGACAGCGGCTCATCCATCAGCAGCACCTTGGGCTCCCGCACGATGGCACGTCCAATCGCCACACGCTGCCTTTGTCCGCCGGACAATGCTTTCGGCTTTCTGTCCAGGTATTCCGTGATCCCCAGAATTTCCGCTGCCTGGCTGACTCTTTCCGCAATCTCCTCTTTGGATACTTTATGCAGTTTCAGAGGAAAGGCAATGTTTTCCCAGACTGTCATATGGGGATACAGCGCGTAATTCTGAAATACCATAGCGATATCGCGGTCTTTTGGCGCCACATCGTTCATCAGCGTGCCGTCAATATACAGCTCTCCGCCGCTGATTTCTTCCAGCCCGGCCACCATACGCAGCGTGGTGGACTTTCCGCATCCGGAAGGGCCTACCAGCACGATAAATTCTTTATCCTTTATTTCAATATTGAAATCCTGTACCGCCAGCACGCCTTCTTCCGTTACTTTTAAATTACTTTTCTTTTCTTCTGTATTTTTTTTCTTTTTCTTTTCTTTTTTCGGTTCCTGGTTGGGATAAACCTTTTTAATTTGCTTCAGAATAACTTCTGCCACAGTAATATTCCTCCTTTTTTGCGCCTGCCATTCAGCGATACCGCCCCGAAAGGCTCTCCCCTTCTGCAATTGTGAATTCCAACGCCTGATGGGGCTCGATCCGAATCTCCGGCACTGCAGGACAGTCTGAAAAATACTGCCGGATGCCGGCCTTTGCCATCATGCGGATCAGATCCGGATGCGCGCTGTCATAGCGCCGGTCGCTGGAAGCACAGCATACCACCGCTTCCGGCGCCACCGCATCCAGCAACTCCTGGTCGGCCCCGTCAATCTGTCCGTGATGTCCCACTTTAAACAGATCCGCCTTCAGAGAATCCGCCGGAATCCCTTTGTATCCGCTCCGGTTGGTATCTCCCGGAAGCAGGATCCGTCTGCCCTGGCATTCCACCATCAGAATCAGGCTGTAATTGTTCATCTGCGCATCCAGAACCGTAAGTTTCTCCAGAAAACTGTCGGGATCTGTCTGTGCGTACAATTCCTCCAGGGACGCCTGCATCTGATCCAGTCTCTCCGGCGTCGGCGCCAGCACATGGATCACCGTATCCGGCCCCACCGGAATACTCTGCCCTGCCTGCAGCTTCCGGATCACGCCTCCGCGCTCCCGGGTCAGCCTGCAAAGTTCACAGTAATCATCCAGTGCATTCCTGAATTTATTCCGGTTGGGATTGCTGATGGAAAATCCTTTCAGAGAATGCAGGTGCTGATAAAAATCAGGCGGCAGACTCTGCCACAGCTCTCCCGGCGGAAGCAGCTGTGCAGTTTTCAGCAGTCCGCTGATATGATCCTCGTGGGTATGGGTACTGATCATCCGGTCGATGCGCGGTATCCGCCTCTCTTTTACATATTCCCAGAGAGGGATCCGGCCGGTAGAGCGGTCTGCGAATTCTTCTGTCTCCGCCCCGCCGCCGTCGATCAGCACGGTAAACCCTTCCGGACCAAAGACATCTTTTTCCCATTCCAGGAGAATGGCTTCGCCATATCCCACGTTTACAAATGTTATTTTCATATCGCTTACCTATTTAATAGCCCGTCTTATGTAGAAACTGGACAGAATCAATACGATCACTGTCATCACGATGGCGCCGGCGCTGCCGAATCCGAAGTCGAAGGACTGGATACCGTAATTGTACAGATACTGTGTAATCGTAGATGTACTGTTGGCCGGGCCGCCTCCTGTCAGCAGATTTACTTTATCGAACAGACGGAAGCTGTCGATGGTTCTCAGCAGCGCACACAGCGCAAGACTTTTCTTAATGTTCGGTATCGTCACGTAGAAAAGAATTTTGATGGAATTGGCGCCGTCCATCCGGGCCGCTTCGTACTGGCCCTGGGGCACCGACTGCAGCGCCGCATACAGCAGCAGGAACACAAAGGGTGCGCTCTGCCATACGTCGATCAGCACCAGCATGCCAAATGCCGTATGAATGTCAGAAAACCAGTTATACACCGGCAGATGCAGGCTTTCCATTACCTGATTGACGATTCCGTAGTTTGGAGAGAGCATCATACGCCAGATCATCGCTACGGTAACGGTGGGAAGCAGATAGGGCAGCAGCAGCAGCGTACGCATGGCTTTCTGACCTTTGCGCAGGCTGTTTACGAAAAGTGCCATCGCAAATCCCACCAGCATCTCAAAGATAACCGTCAGAATGGTAAACTTGACGGTATTCCACACAGACTGCTGAAAATAGCTGTCTGACAGAAGGTCGATATAGTTCTTCAACCCGGTAGCTTCCACACCCTGGCTCATGGCTTTCAGAAGATTGTAGTCCGAAAAACTGTAGACCAGTGTAAAAATTAGGGGATAGGCCGTCATAATGGCCAGCACGATAATCGCCGGCGAGGCCATCCCGATGCTGAAGCGCTTTACCTGCGCCTCAGCATTATTATTTTTTCTTTTTTTCATAAACAGTCACCTCATTTTGACTTGCCGGCCACTGTTACTCCGCCATGAGCTCTTCCAGTTCTGTCTGGGCGTCTGCAAGTCCCTGTTCCACTGTTTTGGCACCATTGATGATATTATCCATTTCCGTTCCCAGCGTGGTATAGAACTGTGTCCACTGAGAGATAACCGGACGATATACGCCGCTTTCCAGCGCCTGGCATACTACTTCATACTGAGGATAAGTTGCCAGTACTTCTTCATCCTGCAGACTGGAGTAACGGCAGGGAACACCGCCGGACTCCACGGTACCGCGCTGTACTTCCGGATCCATCAGATAAGTAAGCAGTTCAGCAGCCAGTTCAGAATTGGGACTGTTGGACGGGATACCAAGACACCAGATACCATATACGTTTGCATTATTTGCTTCTGCGTCAGCCGTTGCTTTTCCGGACAGAGCGATATAATCAGCAGCGGAATCTTCGGTAGGCGTATACCATCCCGGCCAGCCGATACCCATGGTCGCTGCTCCGGAATCGATGGAAGCTACCAGGTCATCTTTCACCTGTGCTTCGCCGGTTTTCACCAGTTCCATATAAGCGTTCATCGCTTCCGTAAATTCCGGCGTATTCACAGTAGGCTGATTGTTTTCATCCACAACCCATCCGCCGTAGGAAAGCAGAATCGGCATGAAGTCAACTACCAGGTTATTCTGGCTGTCGCCGCGGTAGAGGAATCCAAGTTTGCCGTTGGCCTGAGCCTGCTGGCAGATCTTGATAATATCATCCATGGACTGAATGGTATCTGCGGAATACCCCGCTTCTTCCACATTGGCTTTATTGAGCATCAGTACGGTAACGTTTCCATAATAAGGAGCCAGATATACGCTGTCGTCCACATAACAGATCGATGTGGTTGCCTCAATGATATCGTCGTCCAGCTCATAACCCAGTTCAGACAGGTTGGCCAGCACGCCGGACTCCGTAAATTCCGCCATCCAGGAACCGTCCACCATGCACAGGTCATAAGCGCCGTCCCCGCTGGTGGCATTCAGCGCGATCGAGGTATGAAGATCGTCCTCTGAAAGCTCCTGTACATCAATGGTTACATTATGTTCCTCCTCAAAAGCCGGAAGACATTCTTTGATTACATCTGCATAAACGCCGCCACGAAGCACGATGGACATCTGTGTCGTACCGCCATCGGAACCGCCTTCTGCTGAATCTTCTCCCTTGGAGCCGCCGCCGCAGGCTGCCATTGAGAATACCATAGTTCCCGCAAGAAGAACCGCTAATACTTTCTTTTTCATTATTTTTCCTCCAATCTACTTCTTTATTTGCCTGTTTTCAGTTACTCTTTTACCGCGCCGCTGGAAAGACCGGAAATCAGATAATTCTGAGCAAAGATGACAAACAGCGCAATGGGGATCACCGAAATGATACCGCCGGCTGCCACCAGACCGAAGTTGGTCAGGTTATCTTCCGTATTCAGCAGGGCCAGTGCCAGGGGCACCGTATTGTTTGTCGAGCTGCGGGTGAAGATTACCGTATAGGTATATTCATTCCATGCATACATGAAGGACAGCATGGCCACAGCTGCAATGCCCGGAGCAACCAGGGGGAGAACGATTTTCCGAAACAGCTGCCACTCTGTGGCTCCGTCCATCTTTGCGCTTTCCTCCACTTCCTCCGGCAGTTCCTGAAAGAAACTGAGCAGAAACCAGATGATCAGCGGAACGTTAATCAGTACGCAGGCAAGCATTACCGGTACCTTCGTATTGATCAGCCCCAGCTGATTAAACATGATATACAGCGGAATGACAAATGCCACCGGCGGAAGAACTCTGACCAGCAGAACCCAGTAAGTCATCGGCTGCTTAAAGCCGAACCGGAAACGGCGCCGCGCAATCACGTATGCCGCACAGATACCAACCAGCAGGGAAATCACCAGAGATCCCAGGGTCGTCTGCGCACTGTTGAGAATCGCCTGTCCGAATCCTTCTCTTTCAAACAGCTGCGCAAAATGCTCCAGCGTAAAAGAATGAGGGATGACAGAAATGTGTCCTTTCATTTCATCCGTCAGACGAATCGACATGGCCGCCAACCAGTAAATGGGAAAGAGTGCGATAAACAGAAATACCACACAGCCGATTCCTTTCCAGACAGTCGCGGCATGTTTTTTCTTTTTCATGTTGCTTTTTTCCTCCTTTCTACCAAGCAATACTGTCCATGATAAACTATACTACCCGGATCATTTTTTGAATATCATGGCTGTGTAAAATTAAAGTAAAAATTCAGTTTTACACGGATGTACGAATCCGCAGTTCCACCGGAACCGTTGTCAGCTGCCGGCACGGCTTTTCGCCGCTTAAACATTCCAGCATATTTCCGGCAGCTTCCTCTCCCATCTGCCTGCAATGTACCCGGACAGAAGTCAGTTCCGGATCCAGCAGGGAACAGACAGAAGAATCATCGTAGCCAACCACCGCCAGATCATCCGGAAGCCGCATACCCAGACGCCTGGCCGCCTTCATCACCCCGGCAGCCAGCACATCGTTCACAGCGAACACCGCCGTGGGCGGATCCGGCCGCCCCAGCAGTTCCATGGCAGCCTGCATGGCGCTGTCCACGTCTTTGTCACACATCATGACGCCGGGATCATCCACCGACAGACCATGCTCCTTCATGGCAGCCAGGAAAGCCCGGTACCGCTCTCCGGCTATATATGGCGAGATCCGCCCATCCAGCATGGCGATCCGGGAATGCCCTTTTTCAACCAGGAAATTTATCACCTGCCGGACACCGTCATACTCGTCGGCTATCACACAGGGCAGGTCGAATCCGGGCAGCCGGTGATTCACCAGCATGACCATTACTCCCTGGCGCTGAAACTCCAGGATCAGATCCGCCTGCGCGTCACCGGCCAGAATTACGCCGTCGATCTGCTTACTCTGTTCTGTCGCCCGCCACTCTTCCTCGGTGGAAATTAAAAGCTGATATTTATATTTTTTTGCCTGCCGCATCACCCCTTCGCAGATACCTGCATAAAACTCGTCCAATATGGTAGCGCCCTTTTTGCAGATCAGATAAGCGATCTTATCCGTTTTCTGCTTTGCCATCGCCCGTGCAATGGCGCTGGGATGATAATTCAGAATTTTCGCCGCTTCATATACTTTACTGCAGGTAGATTCCTTCACCCGTTTTGGATCCGAAAACACACGGGAAACCGTAGCTGTAGAAACTCCTGCAAGGCGGGATACGTCGTAAATGGTAGAATTACTCATAAACTTTCTCCTTGCGTCTCGGAAAATGTAAGCGCTTACTAAATGTTACAACGAATTTTTTATCAAGTTCTCTTTTCTTGTGATTATCATACCATTTTCTCCCTTTTTACGCAATATCTTTTGTGTAATATTTTACATAAAATTTACATTCGGAAATATTTTTGTATAATTTCACTATTTTCACCTTTTACTTTTTAGTATAATTTCCAGCATAATGTAAACGCTTACATTTTTTAAGCGAAAAAGCACTGCCAAATCAATCTGACAGCGCTTTCGCTTAAAGAAAATAGGAAGTTAAGTTATATGATTAAGAATGTTTTGATGGCCTGTTTATGCATTCCAGTTATCCGCGATGCACTCTTTCATAATTTCCACGCAGCGTTTCGCCTTGTCCACGTTGTTATGAATGGTATACACATCACGGATGGTCAGTTCCACGGTACAGTCTTTGGCGTATTTCAGCGTGGTGGTGATGTGATCTCTCCAGGCATCCTCATCGAGCACCTCGGATACTCCCAGATAGTTGGGACTTGGTTTTCTCTGGTAAATGATCTTTTTGCCCGCCAGCACTTCGCCCATATATGCTTCATCCGTCCAGGGAGAGATGGAAGCCTTTCTCAGATTTTTCAGCTGGCTTAAGCAGGGCCACAGTCTCTCCAGCGGATCACAGCAGCCAAAGGATACCAGTCCGAAGCGGTCAGCTACTTTCTTGTAGGAATCCCATACCATGGACTCAAACATTTCCTGCGATACGTTGATCGTCTCCTGAGAGTCCATATGCAGCCAGATCTGATTCAGATCCACCGGACCTTCGCTTGGCAGTTCATCCGTCAGACAGATGGAACCCTGGTTGCACTCTTCATATCCGGCAGTGGGATACAAAAGCCCGCTGTCTCTCCACTCCTCAAAAAATTTCAGATAATCGTCTGCCAGCTGATTCAGCACCTGCACGAACTCATCGGGATAATCATAGAGCGCATAGCACATATTCTGCATGCCCATGATATGAACCAGATCCTGGGTCAGCCAGCAGGTCAGGGATTTGCCCACATGTTTTACCGGGAGGATATCCCCGAAAGCATCCTCTGCTGCCTTAAAATATTCGTTGGTCTCATCCACTTTGATCTTAAATTCGGAAGGTCTGAATTTATCGATCTCTTCTCCCAGCTCCTGTACCTGTTCGGTGAAATGCTGTCCCAGGCCGCCGTCGGAAGCCACCTCTTTTTTCACCTCAAAGCCCCAGGGCTTCAGATCCAGATCCCACCACACACCGAAGTAGGGAGCCACCACTTTATCATCGTCCAACACCTGCATGTTATAGAAGTTATGCAGCAGTCTCTCCTCAATTCTGCGGGCCATGGGATCCTTGCACTGCATCTGCGGGAAAAGTACTTCCTGAGTGAAGTTATCAATCTCCAGATGGATCATAGGCCGCTCTCCTTTACAGGAGTTATGAGCAATCCACATTTTAGTCCGTTTCTGATTTTTTTCACTGTTTGCAATTTCCAGCTGCGTTTTCGCCAGTTCCCGAAGGCGATCTCTTTCTTTTGGTGTCATCATCAAATCCCCCAATCTTTCCTGATTTTGGTTTCTTGTCGCTTCTGATGATTGTATTCTACCGGAATGCCCTTCGGTATTCCATAAAGTTTCCAGCTATCTGCTTGTAATTTTCGATCATGTCAAATGGGGAATTCGCGAAAACGCTTCGGTGACAGCCCGTTCTGTGCGGTAAAGGTATTGGTAAAATGGGACTCGCTGCGGTATCCCACCCGGGCGGCAATCTCCTTCACCGGAAAATCAGTGGTTTTCAGCAGATATTTGGCTTCGTTCATACGCCGCCGGATTAGATACTCTTTGGGAGAACTGCTCATCGCCTGACGAAATTTTCTGGTGAAATGAGATTCGCTTAACCCTGCAAGATCCGCCAGCACGCCCACCGACAGATCCTTTGATAGATGCTCACCTATGTATCGAATTACCTGCCCCATTCTGCCCTCATCCTGCGCTCCATTCGGTAAAGCAGCCATCCCATTGCCGCACAGACTCATCAGCAATCCATAGATCTGCAAAGAATCTTCATATTCAGAACAAAACTGCTCATACCTGCGAACGGAGATAATATTTTTCAGTTTTTCTTCTATTATAATGGGATGCTCCGGACGAAACACCGGTCCGTCAAAAACCTTTTCTGTAATTTCCAGATAAAGCCGCTTGGAATCCGCTCCTTCAAAATGGATCCACAGAAATTCCGCAAATCCTACCGCCTCATATACGTGAGGCAAATGACAGTCAATCAGCGCCGCTTCCTTTTCTCTTACCGTATATTTTTTTCCTCCGGTCTCCACAGACAGCCGTCCCTTCTTCACCAGAAGCAGCAGATAATTCCCATAATTTTCCCGTGCCACCCGATACCCGAAATCGCAGAAAAAGTGGCCCACTGACGTGAAATAAAACAGCAGATTTCTGGCAGTTTGCGATGGTGTGAAAAAGTAAAAATCCGAACCGGACAGCACGCCTTTTTGCTGGCACAGCATAGTATCACCCCTGTCTTTTTAAACTCTGTCTTTAACTATTATCTTCATGCTGTCATTCCCCGTCAGGGTTTTCGCTTCGCTTTCAATGTTTTCAAAATCTCATTAATATTTGATTCCTTTGCAGCCTTCGGATAATCCTTTTCAAACTCAATCAAAATATCTCTAGACTCGTTTTCTTCAACTTTTACCGATGTATAAACATTTTCAAAATCGCCGCTCTTCAGCGCATCCTTAATAAATCTCTTTGAGTCTTCGGGAAAGGAATCCCAGCCGCCATAAAGATTCCTTACTGCAGAATCAATTTTCTCGAACGTAATGGATGTGCCTTTCTTCTCATGTTCAGCCAAAATACCGATCACATCGGAAAGATCATTTTTATACTTTCTTCCGGAACGCAATTTCATCGCAATAAGATATTCTGCTGCAATTGCACGAACAGTAAGAACACCGTAAAATGACTTATAATAGACCGAGAATTCATCCAGCTTTGGCGAGTACGATCCGCTATGCACAAAATCTGCATTTAACCAACCATTTGGCAAACCAAATTTGTCGCCGACTGCATTTATGGCATCTTTCATTACTGAAGCAGCGTGGATCACGGCATCAATATCCGCAGTCATATCACGGAAACCATAATTGATTAGGATAGCTGCGCCCCCAACCAATACAATTTCTGCCGGCATTGATTTACCGTTAAGCCGTCTGAACTCCTTTGCCAATTCCTTAAAATACGTATCAAGTTTTTCTTTTGTGAAACTGTCAGACGACATTGCGCACCTCGCTTTCTACAATATTAAATCGCATAAATTCAGGAATTGCCTCTCTGACAGAACGACGTTTTATTTCATCGTTTTTTGCAACTCTGGCTGCAGCCAGTATACTGGCCGGAAAAAGAATGTTTTTTAATTTGACCTTGCGCAAATCGTCATACTGTGTACAGATTGGGATATCATTCTCTCTGCTGACGTAGTCAAGCATCGCAAGAAGGTATAGGCTTTCAGGATACCACTTCTTCTTATAATACTTACGAATGCGATCTTCTTCCAAAAGTTCAATTACAAATTCGACGTCCCCGAGCTCTTTTAATTTATGACACGTATTACTCTTAAACAATTCAAAATCGATACGTTTATCAAAGCAAGGTTCTATAAGGCTCTCCATCGAAACACCGAGCACTTTGGAAATGCGGTAGATCGTTTCGGCAGAACATTTTTCAAGGCGTGCCTTGCCACTGCATATGTCATTAATGGTTGTATAAGCAATGCCACTGTCTTTTGCCAAACGGTATCGTGTTAATTTTTTGTTTTTCATTAACTCATTTATTATCACGGCGTTTGTCACCTCCACCCGCTATCATTATATCGGTTAACCGTTATGAAGTCAATGTGGTATCGAGTAGGAGGCGGTGATTAGCCGCCGTCCTCTCAGTCAAGTAAGTAAAAGGATTTTCACCTCAAACTTCTCACGGAACCGTACATGAAGGTCTCCCTTCATACGGCTCTTATCATTTTAACAATACGAGTACATCCTGCTCCAATGAGCAAACAGTTTATCGGTAGTGGCAGTATTGGTGGGAGTGATGGCAAAGGTAGTATCGGAAGCGGTAAGAGATACCCAATGCGTACCATCTACGGTAACCGTGACTTCGCTTTCTAGCCCTACGGTGGAATCCAAGGCGTAGGATTCTAATTATTTTACCCGGATCTTCAAGAAAGTGATGGGTTACCCGCCCCGCTATTTCAGAAAAATTGATTAACAGGAGATAATCATTTCATTTATCTTCTGTTCAAGGGCGTCCGCCAGTTTCTGATGCCCCTTGGCATCCAGATGGACGCCGTCTTCTTTTCCAGGCCCCGTATACTCCATGGCATTCAGATATGCGCATCCATACTTTCCTGCCATATTCCGGAATTCTTTATCCAGCTCTTTTGACACCTCCACCGATCTTTGATCGAAATGGCCCTCCATCTCGCTTCCTTTAAAATCTTCCGTCACCCCCGGAGGGCACACAACCAGAATCTTGGGCGTCCGCTCCCCATCCCACATCAGGGGCGCCTGCGCAATCTGTATATTTCGTTCCAGCGCTCTTCCTATTTCATAAGCGCTGTTGTGAAATGTAGACTTCACGTCATTGGTTCCCAGCATAATCACCAGAATGTCTACCGGATCATGAGTACACAGGATCATCGGGAGTTCCTTTCTCCCATTTCTTCCTTCCATCAGGCTGTCATCAAAAGCCTGGGTTCTTCCCCGCATTCCTTCTTCTATAATCCGACACTTTTTTAATTTCTGTTCCAGAAGTCCGGTAAATCTGACTTCCTGCGGAAAACGTTTTCCCGTTGTAGAGTTATATCCCCAGGTGTTTGAGTCTCCAAAAAACACTATCGTTTTCATCGTATTTCACCCTTCCGTTTTTTTTCGTTATTATAATAGATACTGGAAGAATATACAATCAATATTTATCCTTTAAAACAGCTGTATACAAAGTATACCCCGAACAAAGGAGGGATTCGTATGATCGTAACTGCAACAGAATTTAAAAACAATCTAGGAAAATATCTGGAAATGGCAAAGTCCCAGGATATTTTTATTACCAAGAATGGAAAAAGCATTGCCCGTCTCACAAGTCCCGCTGTCGATAAGCTGGCGCTTCTGGACGACCTCGTAGGGATTGTTCCGGAAGATCAGACCATGGACGAAAATACCATACGAGAGGAGCGGCTATCCAGACAATGAGAATACTGATTGATACCAATGTCATTCTGGACATTGTCCAGAAACGGGAACCATTCTTTGCAGATTCCTATCAGGCGCTCCGCAAGGCCATTGAAGCGGATACGGAATGTTTGATCTCCGCATCCGCCGCCACGGAAATTTTCTATATGCTCCGCAAAGCGTTCCAATCTACTCAAAAGGCAAAGGAGCGGATCGAACAGCTTTCCCAGATCGTCACCTTTGCGGACGTACAGGGCGCAGATATCCATACCGCACTCATGCGCTCTATGCCGGACTTTGAAGATGCAGTTGTGGATGCCGTGGCAGAACGAAACGGCGCAAGCTATATCCTTACCAGGAATACCAAGGACTTTGCCGGTTCTTCCGTTCCGGCGATCACGCCAACGGAATTTTTGAAAAATAATGATTCGTGTTTCTACTAATATTACGTAAATCGAGGTGGAGAACTATTCTCCACCTCGCACTATTCAGCCATTCTACTGCGCCGCCACTATCTCATCGAAATTTTCCGCCGTCATATCTTCCATTTCAATATTGGTTCTTTCCTCAATCTCCTCTCCCTTGTAATACTTCTCAGCAATCTGCCCACAAAGGGTTCCAATCGCCGGCCAGCTGACGAAAATTGCATAATCTTCATCGCCTGCTGGAATGGGATACCCATCTTCCTCACCAATATGAACTACTCCCACAGAAACGACATCTTCATTCATCTTCGCCGCCTTCAACGCTTCAATGGCTCCATTGATCATAGTGCTGTTGGCGGACACAATACAGTCGATTTCATCGCCATACGTCTGAATCCAGTCTTCCGTCACCTGCATGGCCGTCGCCACATCAAAATCGCCATTCTGTGCGGAAATAATCTCCAGATCATCCCGGGAAGAAAGGCCTTCACGAAAGCCCTCTTCTCTCATTACTGCCGCCTCGCGTCCAGGCGGGCCCAGGCAGTTTTATATTATCTGTACCACGCAGGCCATTATTACTGCGACACACACTATATTGTAAAGAGAGACTTTTTTCCCAGTTTTCTGCTGCTGTACGTGATTTCCGGAGAAATGGAAGTATCCGGTTCTGATTATACCGTCAGGGTAAATCCGGGGGAGATGGCGTTTCTGGACTGCCATCATCCCCACTGTTACCGCGCGCTGAAAACCACCGATTACATATGGCTTCACTTTGACGGGGCAAATGCCGAAGCTTTCTACCGGGAAATTCTTCATGTCCACGGACCTCTTCTTCGCTTTGACAACATGGAGTATTTTCAGAAACAGATTCAGATCAATCTGGATCAGCTAAAGACAGTGGGCCGGATTGATGAAGTGATCATGTCCCGCCGGATTCATGACCTTTTGTGCAGCATCCTTTATCCTGCCCACCAGATGGAATCCAGCCATCCCGTGATCGCAGCCGCCCAACAATACCTGAACGATCATCTGGCTGACCCTCTGTCGGTGTCTCAGCTGGCCGGATTCGTTCACTTAAGCGAGTCACAGTGCAACCGGCTTTTCCGTCTTTACACCGGACAGTCCCCTCATGAATATCTCATCAATTTACGGATGAACCGGGCCAAAATTCTTTTAAAAGAGACGCAGAATTCCATCACAGAAATCGCCGCCGAAGTAGGGTATGGATATGACACCAGTTTTTCCGCCGCCTTTCGTTCCCGGACAGGGATGTCTCCCCGGCAGTTTCGGAAAATGCCGATTTAACATCTGTCTGCTTTACGAAAGAAAGGGGCATCCCACGGCTATTCTGCCCTTTGGGATGACCCTTCACTTTAAGAGGTAATATGTTTAGGAGTTATCTTGCTGTAGCAATTAATTCTTCATAATTTTCCTGGGTCATATCAAACATTTCAATATTGGTGCGTTCATCAATTTCTTCCCCGTTATAAACCTTCTCTGCAATCTGTCCGCAAAGAGTTCCGATTTCCGGCCAGCTTACAAACACTGCATAAGACTGTTCACCGTTTTCAATCAGATATCCATCATCTTCCACGCTGACTACACCAACTGTCGTAACATTCTGATCCATATTCGCGGCTTTTAAAGCTTCTACTGCTCCCACAACCATCTTTCCATCAGCACCTACAATACAGTTAATCTGATCACCATAAGTCTGAATCCAGTCTTCTGTTACCTGCATAGCTGCAGCAGTTTCAAACTCACCGGTCTGCGAAGAGAGTACCGTCAGATCATCACGGGAAGAAATTCCCTCCATAAATCCTTCTTCACGAAGAACAGCCGCCTCACGTCCCGGAGTTCCCTGCAGGTAACAGATGTTGGCGTTTTCCGGAAGATTTTTTGCACACCATTCTCCCTGTCTCATACCCAGTTCGGTCTCGTCAAATCCGATGAATTTCCATTCACCGCCAGAAGCTTCGGTGCCTACCATGAATACCGGTACTCCCTCATTGTTGCAGGCCTGTACCGCCGTGGTATTTCCTTCAGTATCCACACCGATGATAAACATCATATCCACGCCCTTGCTCAGCAGAGTTTCCACATTGGTCGTCTGTTTTTCAATATCTTTGGCGGAATCTGCCGTCAGCGCTTCCACTTTGTCCGCTCCTACGGATTCAGCAAATTCATCGCTCTGCACATAATCCACGAATTTCTGCATGGCCGGGTAGCAGCAGTTATCCGCATTATCAATGTTGACAAATCCCACCCGGTATACATACTCTTTCTCTCCGCCTTCTTCCGCAGCCGCCGCATCATCGCTTCCGCCTCCGCTGGGTTTCAGACTGCAGCCGGACAGCAGACCCGCTGTCATAACAGTCGCCAGTGCCAGTGTCAAAAATCTTTTTACCATTTTTTTCTTCATAGTCTTTTCTCCTTTTCCTTTTATTTTATGCTTTTTTACTTTTTCCTACCCGTACATCAATGATAACTGCCAGAGCAATAATCAGGCCTTTTACGATTTTCTGCCAGTAAGCGGATACGTTCATCTGTGTCATGATATTAAGAAGAACTCCGACAAAAAGCGCGCCGACTACTACGCCGTATACTTTACCGGTACCGCCGTTCATAGAAGTACCTCCGATAATGGCCGCTGTGATGGCATCAAATTCATACTGCTCGCCGCCGTTTGGCTGACCGGAATTCATACGGCTCATCAGGATAACACCTGCCAGACCGGCGGCAGCTCCTGCAAAAAGATAGGCCTGTGTTTTAATCTTTTTCGTGTTGATACCAGAAGCTCTTGCCGCATCGGTGTTGCCGCCCACCGCATATACGTAGCGGCCAAAACGACGGCGGTTCATCAAAATCCAGTAGAAAATCAATACCAGAACCAGGATGACGATGGGAGCTGGTATCGGCCCTACATATCCCTGTCCAAACAGGGTAAAGCTGATATCAAACCCGGAAACCGGCTGTGCTTCTGTGATTGCCAGTACCGCGCCGCGGCAGATAAATTGAGACGCCAGCGTCATGATAAAATCCGGGATTTCACAGGTTGTGATCACCAGACCGTTGATCAGGCCGCAGAGCGCTCCGATCAAAACACCTACGATCAGGGCAATCACCGGATTATTCACCTGGAGCATTACCATGGTGGAGATGACACCGGATAAGGCGCAGACCGATCCGGGAGAAAGGTCACATCCGCCTGCGATCAGCACCATCTGAGAGCCAAAAGCGATAATCATAACCACCGCATTCTGCCGGATGATATTGCTGATATTTCTTGGAGTCAGAAATGCATCACTTAAAAAAGAAGCGATGATTACCGCAATAATCAGAATGATAAATATACCGAACCGACTGTAAATATCAGCCACACTTAACTTTTTTGATTTTGTATCTGTCATTGTTCAAATCCTTTCATTGCATGTTCCATAATATTTTCCTGCGTCGCTTCTGCAATCGGCAGTTCACCTGTCAGATACCCCTGAGACATCACTGCAATCCGATCACTCATACCGAGAATTTCCGGCATCTCCGATGAAATCATCACGATGGCAACTCCCTGGCGGGCCAGTTCGCACATCAGTTTGTAGATTTCATATTTCGCACCCACATCGATTCCTCTGGTCGGTTCATCCAGAATCAGAACCTTCGGCTTTCGCAGCAGCCATTTTGCCAGAACCACTTTCTGCTGATTTCCTCCGGACAGGGAAGAGACAGGCGCTTCTGGCGTGGAAAGTTTGATCGATAAGGTTTTAATCATTTCCCCTATATTATTTTTTTCCTTTTTCATATTCAGGAAACCCTTATCGCAGATATCTTTCAGACTGGCAAGGGTGATATTTTCCCGTATGGAACGGCACAGAACCACGCCTTCCCGCTTTCTGTCCTCACTGGCCATCAGCACCCCGGCGTCAATGGCCTGCTGGGCATTATGAAATCTGACCTTTTTCCCTTCCAGATAAATTTCCCCGGATTCAACGGGATCCAGACCAAACACTGCCCGAAACAGCTCGCTTCGCCCTGCGCCTACCAGACCGGCAAATCCGACGATCTCTCCCGCATGTACAGTGAAATCCACGTTCTGGAAACGTTTTCCGGTCAGGTGTTTAATCTCCAGTACTGCATCTCCGATGGGGGCAGGCGTTTTAGGAAACTGCTCGGTAATCTCACGGCCTACCATCTGTTTGATAATACCGTTTTTGTCTATTTCCCCGATGGGACAGCTGTGAATCCACTGGCCATCCCGGAAAATTGTAACCGCATCACAGATTTCAAATATTTCATCCAATTTATGGGAAATATAGATAATACCAACGCCTTTTTCTTTCAACCGTTTAATATTCTCAAACAGAATATGTACTTCTGAGTCCGTGATGGAGGAAGTGGGCTCATCCATGATCACCACGGATGCTTCCCTGGAAATCGCCTTTACGATCTCGATTAAGGCGATATCGGAAACCGTCAGATCTTTCATGTATGTTTTGGGATCATAATGAAAGCCATATTCATCCATCAGTTTCTGTGTATCTGCCCACATTTTTTTCCAGTCCACCATCTTCAGGGAATCCAAGGGTTCACGTCCCAGAAAAATGTTTTCCGCAATGGTCATATTGGGAAGCGGGCTCAACTCCTGATGAATGGTGGCAATTCCCATATCCAGCATGGCTTTGGGGCTTTTCGGTATTATCTTTTCCCCTTTGTACCATATCTCCCCATCGTCCAGTTTGTAGATACCATTAATGATTTTCATCAGCGTAGATTTCCCTGCGCCATTCTCTCCGCACAGTGCATGCACGCTTCCAGGTTTTAGCTTCAGGTTTACACCATCCAGCGCCTTTACACCCGGGAACTCTTTGGTAATATTTTTCAGTTCCAGAATGTACTCATAGTGTTCACTCACAGCCGCACCTCCTGTCCTTTCCTGTTTTCATATTTTCCTCCCTTTTTTTATTTCCTTCTTGCTTACAATCGAACAATATCATATACTAAAGAATATTGAAATACTTTTTGCCGTTTACCATTTGGTTGTCACACCAATTCATAGATTTGTCACACCTGCATAGAATTATCCTCCCTTTTTCATTCCTTCTATGCAGATTAACGAATTTTTATGAAAGTGAGGGAAAACGTATGAATTCTCTGCGTGTACTGATCGCGGAAGATGAGATCGCCATCGCAAACCTGATCCGAAGTTTGATCGACTTTGATCGTTTACATCTGGAGTTTGCAGGCTTTGCTTTAAACGGAGAGTCTGCCTATGAGATGATTCTGGAAAAGAAACCGGATATCGTTGTCACGGACATTTCCATGCCTGTATTAAGCGGACTGGATCTGATCAAAAAAGTACAGGATGAAAAACTGCCAGTACACTTTATCATTATCAGCGGTCTGACCTACTTCAACTATGCCTTGTCCGCCCTCAAGATGGGGGTGGAAGACTATCTGCTCAAACCTATCAACAAAGAAGAATTGAATGACGTGCTGGAAAAAACAATCTTGAAAATTGCCTCCGCCCGAAAGATTGATTATCAGATTCAGAAACTAGGACTGGATTCCCACCTGCAGGCCTTAAAACTGCGCAGAACCTTTCTGACAGATATCTTATATAACAAAGAATATCCCTCAAATGCGGAGGAAACCAGCATCAATAACGAATATGGCTACTCTTTCCTTGCGGGCACTTCTTTTTTGATGGGCATCACCCTTGTAGATGGTATCAGTTCACTGAATCTACCCACCCAGAATGTCATCATAGAACAGCTGATGCGCAGTTTTCAGACGGAATTAAAGAAGCATTGTATCGATATGGAGGTTTATAATAAAAACAATCAGTTCGTTTTCCTGCTGAATTACCATCCGAACCAGGAAGGCCAGGTTTTGGGCGCCATCGCTTTTATGTTGGATGATATGACCGCGTATCTGGAAAACTATGGACAGCTGAAGCTCACCGTCAGCTGCGGAGTTCCTGCCGCAAAGATTCAGGGACTTCCCTACTCCATGGAGACGGCTCAAAAAGCCCTGGTTGCGCGGATTCTGCTGGGCAGCCATCAGATTCTTTATGCCAAAAATCTGCTGAAACAAAACACCTCGCCGGAAAACATCCCTTCCATCTCGGAATTTTCCGCCCTGCGATCCTGCATTGAAATCCATGACCGCAAGAAACTGGAATCCCTGCTGAAAAAAATGTTCCAGGAAACGGCAGCCCGCTGCAAAAACTGTCCTCACCTTCTGCTGGATTCTTTTTGCCAAATGTTTTCCGCATTGCTTTCCGACTTTTCACAGCACAAGATGATTTCTGTCAGCCTGCCGGATACCTACCTACGTTACTGTGATGCCATAGAAACCTATGATGCTCTACAACCGCTGATTTCTTTTACCGTCTCTTTCCTGACAGAAATACTTCCCATCAGTGAGCAGGCGGACAACAGGGAAAACCGGCTGATCCAGACCGCCAAAACCTATATCGCTGATCACTACAACGAAAATTTACGTCTGGAGGATGTGGCAGAACAGATCTATCTGGCTCCCTCTTATTTCGGTGTTCTCTTTAAAAAAGAAACCGGGGAATCCTTCAGTTCCTATCTCACTCTCGTACGCATGGAAAAAGCGAAGGAAATGCTGCATGACGTCAAGTACAATATTGCAGAAGTGGCTGCCGCCGTCGGTTACACTGATAAACGGTATTTCAGCCGTCTGTTCAAAGAACAGGTGGGCGTAACGCCAAAGGAATACCGAAAAATATACGGAAGCTGAGGTGATTATTATGGGTGAACGTATTGATGAATGCAAAAAAAATTTCACACTGTTTTACAGAACATCCTATCGTACCGATTTTTTCAGATATTTGGGAGTTACTGTCTCACTCTGGTTTTTTTACCTGCTTTCCCTGATTCTGGTATGGCAGCTTTGCAAAGGAACCTTCTTGCGGCATCCGGCCGCTCTATGTTGGTCACTGGCCGGCCTGGCTCTTTTACTGGTTTTTTCTGTTATCAGCTGGAGACGATACTACCAGACCGTTGTTAAAATTGCTTTAAAAATTGAAACCATCAAAAAGAAATATTCTTTGATCGGCTCAGAAGCAAACGAAGACTATCCCTCCGCCTTGAATCACATTCTGGATCTGATTGACTCATCCCTGGAAAAAGAATACTCCAACCAGCTTCTCCAGAAACAGGCACAGCTGGATGCTATGCAAAGTCAGATTAATCCACACTTTCTCTACAATACGCTGGACACGATCCGTGGTTATGCCGTAATGGAACATGCCCCGCTGACTGCAGATATGGTCGAGGTTCTTTCCCGACTGTTCCGATACATGATCAGTCAGAAAAAAGAACTGGTAACTCTCCAGCAGGAGCTGAGCATTCTCCATGACTATATCAAAATACAGGAGTACCGGATGAATCAGCATATTATATATATCCAGAATATTCCTCCCCACCTGCCGATCATGGATTACCGTATTCCAAGACTGATCATCCAGCCCTTCGTGGAAAACGCAGTGAAACATGGACTGAATGGCATCTCCAGAGATTTTGTCATTACCCTGTCCATTTATAATACCCAGTCCCGCCTTATCATCAGTATCTCTGATAATGGATGCGGCATGTCCCCGGAACAGCTGCGGATGCTGAATCAGAAACTGGCCGCCAATGAATCCGACTCCCTTCACGCCTCAAAAGATAAGACCAGAGGCAGCGGAATCGCTATGACCAATGTAAATTCCCGTATTAAACTTCTGTACGGCGACTCCTATGGAGTCGTTGCTTACAGCACCCTTGGAAAGGGATCTGAATTTCAGATTTCTCTTCCCTATCGACAAACTCAGGAGTAATTGCCATGCGTCATGAAGTTCTGCGCCTGGATCACATCGGGCGCTCCGTTAATAATCAGATTATCAATGATATTTCTCTAACTTTATACCGCCAGGAGGCATTATGCGTCCTGACCGAAGATATCGATACAAAAAATTTTCTTCTGGATTACTTACAGGGCAACATGCGGGCAGATCAGGGAAATCTTTACATCAACGATCAACCAAAATTCCTTTTTGACCTGGAACAGGCAAGGCAGGCCGGAATCTATGTAGTGGAGGAAAATCAACTGATTTCCTCTCTGAACGTGGCAGATAATCTTTATCTGAATGACAGCACCTTTTACAACAGGTTTCATTTTCGTGAACCAGGCCGCCTTCATCTTGCCACCAAAGAACTATTATCCCGGTTTTCCCTGGATGAAATCCGGCCAAATGCAAGAATTCACACATTATCTCCCGCAGACGTTTATCTTCTCTCCATTTTACGCGCCTATACCAGCGGCGCCAAAATCATTATTCTGAACACACCGTCCTTTGTGTTTTCCCTGCCTCAGGAAACAAAACGTCTGCAGCGCATCGTCAGAATCCTGAAAGAAGACGGCCTGTCCATCCTGTGGTTCTCCAACAAATGGCATCCTGTGTTTCAGAATTTTGATCGCTTTGCCGTAATTATAAACGGCGTAGTTACGCAGCAGACCAAACTTACCATGATCCCTCCCATCATTCCGGAAAATGATTTTATCACTTCCGCCATGAAACGTTCCTTTTTGGAGCGGGAACAACAAAAAGAAGTCCTGCACGGACTTCAAATTCCCGGAGCAGACAGATTTTTCCAAACCTTTTCTTTCTCTTTGTATCAGGGAGAGATTCTGGGAATCTGCGACAGGGAAAATATCCTTGTCCCGTTTATGCACACTCTGGCGGCCGGTAAAACTCCAAAGCTTGGCTCCCTGCTGCTGGATGGCTGCAGATATCATCCTGATTTCCATCTTCGAAACCAGATCGCTTTCATCACGCCTTCCGGAGGCCCGTCCCGGATTTTTCCGCAGATGAACCTATGTGACAATGTTTCTCTGCTCCTGAAATCTCCCCTGTATAACGCAGCAGGATTTATGAATATGCGAATTCGCAATCACATGGTGTTTACCGCTTTGAAATCCATTCAGGCAGACAACCTGATTGAAAAATATGGCATAAAGCATCCCCTGGGAAATATCACTTTTTATGATCAGATCATGATTGAAATCGCAAAATGGTTGTGTTTAAAACCAAAAGTTTTTATTTTCACCGATCCCTACAGCATTTACGATAATCTATCGGAAAATCATTTTTCCAAATTATTGGGAACCTTACAGAGCCTTGACATTTCCCTGCTTCTAATCTCCGGCAGTGAAGAGAATTTATCCAAATTCTGCACCCGTATTATCAATACAGAAAGTTAGTTTTACAATATAAATGCTGCAGCATACAAAATAAATTATTTTGTATGCTGCAGCAAAAACACATCAAAAATCTTCTTTTTTTCGCATACCGGCCTGACGCATCACTGCTATTGACGCATTATCAATAGCATCGATAGCGGCAATCGCCCTGTCTTCATCTTTTTCCAGAATAGCCCGCGCCAGCGTCAAATGATCCGGCACCGTACGAACCCAGTTATATGGATCATATTCCAGTTCAGCCCAATAATCCTGAAACACTTCTATTCTCAAGGAATTTACAATCTGAGCCGCCGATTGATTCTCTCCCAGTTCCATTAATTTTGTATGAAACTCATGATCCAACTGGTCATCATATTTATCTTCTTCATAAAGTTTCATCATTTTCTGGGCCAAAAGGAGCAGTTCTTCTTTTCCCTGATGATTCTCCGAACGAATTGCATTTTTAATCATCATATGTTCCAGCGCAACTTTCAGTTCCTGAAGTTCAGAAAAATTCTTTTTAATTAGCTTCAGCTGTATGGAAACATTTTCTTCAGGCGGTTCTTTTAAAAAAGTGCCCAGACCGGTTTTGACTTCTATCATCCCTCGATTTTCCAGTACCCGCATCGCTTCTCTTACAGAATTTCGTCCTGTCTGGAACATTTTTGCCAACTCTCGCTCCGAAGGAAGTTTATCTCCCGCCTGCAATTGATTCGCCTTTGCATAATCAAAAATTGCATCAGCCACTTTTATGTATAACAAATCTTTTGATACTGGTCCAATCTGAACAATATTTTTCCCCATAACGCTCTTCTTCACCGCCTCATAATGATTTTCTTTTATTTGATCATTATACCAATATCTCCCGAATTAGACAACAATTAACAATCATTCTTTTACCGAGCCGGCTGTCAGCCCTTCCACAACATATTTCTGTACAAGCATAAACATAATCGCCGTTGGCAGCAAGGCCAGCATACCGCCCGCCATCATCGCTCCCCATTTTACATTATTCTTCCCAATCAAACTTTTCAGGCCTACGGGGATCGTCCATGCCGAGGGTTCACTGGTAAAAATAATTCCTGCAATCAGTTCATTCCATGCACCTATAAAAGCAAATACAAAAACTGCCACAATTCCCGGAAACATAACCGGGAGAATGATTTTTCTCAAACTTTTCATTCTGGAACAACCATCCACCATAGCTGCTTCTTCCAGAGAATATGGTATCCTTTCAAAAAAACTGCGCATCGTAATTACGCAAAACGGAAGATTTGTAATTACATAAAAAATCCATAATCCAATATGAGGAGCATTGGCGATTAATCCCATTTTTGCATAAGCCGTATATAATGGAATAATTACTAGAATCCCTGGAACCATCTGGGTTACCAGAAAAAACAAAACAATCGGTGTTTTCCCTCTAAATCGATATCTTGCCAGTCCATATCCTCCAAAAATGGAAAGGATAGTCACTGCAACAGCCGTCGATACTGAGAGCACGATACTGTTTTTCAAAAAAGCTCCATAGTTAAATAATTCAAACAGATCTCTATAGTTTTCCAGTGTGAAAGTTTTAGGAAAATATGTTACCTGCTGCGTATTGATAATTTCCGCATGCGGTTTAAAAGAAGTAATGGCCATCCAATAGATCGGAAGTATCACAAACAGCAGGAAAAACACCAAAATTACTGATCTAAGAGCTATAACCGCACGTTTTTTCCCCTTTGTGCCCATCACATTCCCTCCTCATAATTCGTCACTTTCAAAAAGATTAACGTATACAACATTAACGCCGTCATCAAAATTACTCCAATTGCTGAAGCAAATCCGAAATCATATCCGGAAAATGCTCTGGTATACATATAAGCAGGCAATGTCATGGAATAGTTAGCCGGTCCGCCATTGGTAATTACCACGATGAGATCAAATGAATTCAAAATCCAGATTGTTCTCAGTAATAAGGTCATAATAATTGTCGGCTTAATATAAGGGACTGTTATTCTGAAAAACTTTTTTATAGCCCCTGCACCATCAATCGCAGCCGCTTCATAAATATCTTCCGGAATTGACTGCAATGCGGCTAATATCATAATGGCAAAAAAAGGAACTCCTATCCAAATCATTGCTAATATAATAACAAAAAGAGAATATCCAGGAGTACCAAGCCATGCAATATTCTCTTTAATAACGCCCAATTTAATCAGCAAATCATTAACAACTCCATATTCTCCATTGAAAGACCAGCGAAACATCAAGCCCACGACAAAAGCAGAAAATGCCCACGGTAAAAATACAATAGACTGGTATACACCCCTTCCTTTAAATTTTTTCCAAAGAGCCAGCGCCAAAGTCATACCTAAAACAAACTGTCCCGCAACTGAACAAAACACATAGACAACCGTATTCTTTAAAATTAAACTAAGATCATCATCCAGCAGCAACCGCTTAAAATTATCCAATCCATTAAAGTGAATATCCGGTGAACCAAGACGATATTTCTGGAATGCCATAACAAAACTGTTAATCAGCGGAACAGCAAATACAATCAGCAGCAGAATCAGCACAGGCATCAATAGTGCATACGGTTCCAGCATTCTTTTTCTGTAACTCCAGTTTTTTCTTACTATAACCGGTTCTTTTCTCCTTCTAAACATCATGTATTTTCTCCTTTATCAAGTATAACAGGGCACCGCTTCTGCAGCGCCCTGTCATAAACACTTCACTGCATTGTCTTAGGCGTATCCACAACAGCTCCTTCATTTTCATCCAAATATGTTTTCATCCGCTCTTCCAACATACTACAGATATTATCAAGAGCTGTCTTTGCATCCTGCTCATCAAGAAGATATTTCTGAATTTCTTCATATAATGGCCCTTGCTGTAAATCTGTACTGTCAAATGGCCCATATCCTGTAGGCACAACCATATCCGGATCATTCAACTGTTCTACAAAAGCCGCATAAACCCCATTTTCACCATATAGCGGATCATCACCAACTTCTTTCATAACTGGAATCGTACCAACTTGTTTGCAATACTCGATATTATTTTCCGGTTGTGAAAGATACTCTATTACCTTCCATGCTGCATCCTGATTTTTACAGTCTTTGGATATTGTGTAAGAATATGGTGCGTTTACCGTATTATAGATTTTTCCATCCTTTGTACTCTTGGGTATGGGAAGAACCGTCCACTGATTCTCTTCCATACTGTTTTGAACAGAAACCACTACTTCTGAATCATTATTCAGTGTACCTGTCAGACCACCGCAGAAATTATCCACCATCTCAACAAATCCCCAGTTTATGGATTCCTCCGGCGCATACCCTTCTTTATACATGCTGGTAAATTTTTCAAATGCCTTCAGGCATTCATCCGAATTCAGCAAACAATTACCTTCATCATCATATGTTCTGCCTCCGGTAAATCCCTGAAGGTACACCATCATGACATCAAACGCCCCTCTGGTTCCCCGATAGGTCATTCCATAATGCTTTTCATCGGCATTGGTTAGTTTTTCTATAACCTCAAAATAGTTGTCATAATCCCAATCTTTTAAACTTTCCAGGTCAATACCTGCTTCTTCGCACCAATCCTTCCTGATAAAGATACCTTTTACCATCATTCCATCAGGTACTGTGTAGATATGGTCATACATCTCCTTTTGATTCGCCCATACAATCTTTGTCACAGTATCTGCAAACTGATCCTCTTTACCTTCCAGATATTCATCCAACGGAAGAATCCATCCTGAAGAAGTAAATTGGCCCAGCCAGTTATCCTGTGTCGTTACAATATCAGGCATAGAATTGGAAGTAGCCATAACCATAATTTTGTTTGCCGCCTCTTCCAGAGGTGTACTCTCATATGTAATTTCAATACCCAGATCGTCTTTTATTTTTTCAAATACCTCTTCAAAATATGCCTGCCTTACATCACTGGGAGAAGTGTCCAAAAAACGCAGCGATACAGTTTCTTTTTCCCCAGTTTGTGAACTGTCTCCTTCCCCGTCACTTTTCCCGCATCCTACAAATAACCCAAGTACCATGATCCCTGCCATTACCATTGCTGTTGCTTTTTTCATACCTTCTCTCATTTACTGACCTCCTAATAATTTTTTCAGATCTTGACAAGATCCAAAGCTCTTTGTATATCCGCGATTAAATTTTCAGTTCCCTCCAATCCGCAATGCATTCGAATTAAACCACGCCCAATTTTCAAAAAATCCAATTCTTCCTGAGAAGCATAATAAAGAGGAACCATCGCCAGACTTTCAAATCCTCCCCAAGAACATCCTTTTCGAAAAAGCTGTAATGCATCTACAAATTCCAAAGCTGTTTCCGGACTTCCACATAATTCCAGACTAAGTAAGCCTGAACTTCCTTTTTGCTGCTTTTGGATGAGATCGTATTGTGGATGAGATTTTAATCCCGGATAATACACTTTCTTTACTTTAGGATGACTCTCTAAAAATTCTGCTACTGCCTGAGCCGTTTTCTGGTGCTGTTCCAGACGAACTTTTAAAGTTCTCATTCCGCGTATTGCAAGCCATGCTTCCATTGGCCCGATTACCCCTCCAAGCCACTCCCGAAACTGATTCATAATTTTTCGCATCAGTTCTTCATCTTTTGATACCAAAACACCTCCCAAAATATCGCTGTGCCCACCCAGATATTTTGTTAATGTATGCATTACAATATCAATTCCAAAATCCAGTGGTTTCTGAAATAAAGGCGTACAATATGTATTATCCATATACGTCTTAACTTTGTATTTTTTCGCAATTTGAGCAACTTTCTCCAAATCAACAACTGTAAAAATAAATGTGGCAGGACTTTCCAGAATAATCAATGATGTGTTTTCCTGGATCGAAGCTTCTATTTCCTGTATGTCTGTACCTTTCACATAACTTACCTGCATATTCAGACAGGGAATACAGTATTCGTTTAAAAATCTTTTTACCGGCTGATACACATCAATCATACAAATAATATGACTGCCCGTTTTACAGGTTGCCAAAATGGCTGCGGACGCTGCGGCCATTCCACTGGAAAACATAACGGCCCTTGCACCATGTTCTAACTGCGCGATTTTTCTTTCTGCGATACTGGTCGTTGGATTGGATGCTCTGCCATAATAAAACTGGTCTTTTTCAAACACATTAACATCGTGATATTCTTCGAATGTGTCAAACACATGTAATGAATTCATAAAGACCGGAGGAGTAACCGCATTCAAATATAATTTTTCGTTTTCGCCGGTCCTCTCCAAAATTAATAAATCTTTTTCTGTTTCCATAATTCGCCTCCTTGCCGGTTTAATTGTGTGGTGGTTCTGTGGTTATGTGGTAGTACCACTTGATAGATTGATTATAACAACACAAATGGAAACATGTCAAGATAATTTTCATTCTATTTCTCTTATAATTATTATATTATATAATATCAACAGAATCCCTCTGCTATTTTTAAACATAAATTACAAGGAAATATTTGCCTGAATCGGCTTGATATAGATTGCGGGAAAAACCGTCAGACACAACCTACATCCCGGCTGTGTCCGACGGCGCTGTTCATTCGCTGTCAGCGAAAAAATCCATTTAAATAATCCGCAGTCTCTTCGCTTACCTGAAAGGTCAGATCCAAATCGTCAACTTCAAAACCAACGTAAAAACCATCATACAGAGTAAGAGCAGCAATATCTTTAAGCGTCCCGTCCGTATCCTTCTGTCCATACTGAACCGTTTCCTCCTGCGACAACTGGAAAGAACCGATTTCTGCCGCCTGGTCCGGCAGCGCTTTTAATTGCCACTTGTCAAACTCCAGCTCCTTTACAAACTGTTCCAGATCATCCTTGGAAGTAATTCTTTCAAGAACTTCCGACGTACCGGCGGAGGTAACGGCTATTTCCTGCGCCTTGCTGATATTGTCGCTATATGCGGAAAAATCCATTTTTCCATCCGCCTGACAGCCGCTAAGAAGAAGCGTCAGGATTGCTGCCGCTGACAAAAATATTTTTTTCATAAGCAACCTCACTTTTTATAATTCTTTTCCTTCACCGCTACTGCAGATTCAACTTTTTCGTCATGATATGTTTTGTCACCAGATACCCCACGACTAACAAAATCGCACCGAGAACGATCCCCATAACCAGGTTAATATTGACAAAATTTAAAACCCATCCCTGCGCCTGTTCCGAGGTAGTATTGTAATCTACCGATACAAAGCGCATACTGGTAGCTGCCATCACAATAATCGCGATAATCTGCTGCACCGCGTAAATACCTGCATAAGTACCCACCGCGCCAAGAACCTTATGGCCGTTTAACAGATTTCCGATAGCCACACACATGTACATTTCCATCACCATCGTAAAAGGAGACAGAATGACCGCTGCCAGGATCATCCACATCGTTAACCCAATATCCGGATTCACAAACAGCTTAAATAAATCCGGAATTGCTCTGAAAATCATTCCCAGATCTTTTGGCGTCGCTGCAATGATAAAAAACGAAATCATGACCAACAGCAGATTGACGATCTGCCAGATTACCCCAACCAGACCTTTCGCAACAATGATCTGCTGCTGCGTCACCGGAAGGGTGTTGGTCAGATAACCCTGTTCCGTAAATACGCTTTTATAGAAACGATAGGCGATAAACACCCAGGTAAAAACAACGGAGCAGCATAACATTACCACACTGAGCATCAGAAAAAGCGCCGCGATGGTTTCCAATATGGGCAGCCCTGCCTCTTCGCTTCCGTTAATCCCGCTTACCTCCATAAATATCCTGGACAGTATGGAGAACAGTATCACAATCCCGTATACTGCCAGCAGCAGTCTGGAGGAAGCTTTCCATTCATATTTGAATAATTTTTTCAGCATCTGAATACCTCCCTGAAATAGCCGTCGATTGACATTCTTTTGTTGACGCGAATGGAATCCACATCCGAATACAGCCGTATCCTTCCATTTTGAATAAAAATAACCTCATCCAGAATATTTTCTATATCCGCAATCAAATGTGTAGAAATCAGAATCGTAGCATTCTCATCATAATTATTGATGATAGTGTTGAGAATATAGTCTCTGGCCGCCGGATCCACGCCGGCGATGGGCTCATCCAGGCAGTACAGCTTTGCCTTCCTGCTCATCACCAAAATTAACTGTACCTTCTCTTTCGTTCCTTTCGAAAGTGTTTTGATCCTGGCTTCAGGGCTTATATTTAATTTTTCCAGCATCTGTACCGCACGGCTTCTGTCGAAATCATCATAGAAATCGGCAAAAAAATCCAAGGTCTCCGCTATCTTTTGATTTTCATCCAGATAGGTCTTCTCTGGAAGGTATGAGATAATACTTTTCGACTCCACACCAGGCGCGTTTCCGTCAATCAGCAGCGTCCCTTCATCGGGAACGAGAAGCTGATTAATCAGTTTGATAAAAGTGGTTTTGCCGCTGCCGTTTGGCCCCAGCAGTCCGATGATTTTGCCCGGTTCCAAGGTCAGATCCACATGATCCAGCGCCTGAAATCTGCCGTAGGATTTTGATAATCCTTTACATTCTAAAATTGCGTTCATTTCTTCCCCTCCCTCATGGTTTTCTGGAGAAGCGTTACGATTTCTTCTCCATCAAATCCCATTTTATTCATTCTTTCCATAAACTCCTGTATCTGTTTCTTTGCCAACTCTTCCCTCACCTGTGTAATCATAGCCTCATCCTCTGTAATAAAACGTCCGCTGGTTCGTTCCGAGTGAACCAGCCCCTGCCGCTCCAGTTCCACCATCGCTTTTTGCATTGTGTTAGGATTCACCCCAGCCTCCACCGCCAGTTCCCTCACCGACGGTACTTTATCTCCCGGCTTAAACTGTCCGGAAACAATGCTTAGCTCCAGCCGTTCCACAATCTGAAGATAAATCGGCCTGCCCGAATCTAAAACCCATGACATTCTCAGACCTCCTTTTGTATTACTGTATTATTAACTTAATACAATAATACATTTGATGCGCTGATTTGTCAAGAAAATTTTCAAAAAAAATACATGGAAAAAGGCCGGTTCCAAAAAACAGAACCAGCCTTTTCCCATGTATATGCAAATTACTTGTCGCCGTTGAATTCTTTGATGGCATCCACCATAGCAACGATATTCGGGATCGGAGTATTTGCCTGGATATTATGAATCGTGTTGCATACATATCCGCCGTCTTTGGAGAAGATCTCCAGTCTCTGAAGAACCTGCTCGCGAACTTCTTCCGGTGTTCCGAAAGGAAGTACCTTCTGTGTATCAACACCGCCGCCCCAGAATACGATGTCTTTTCCGTAGGTGTCTTTCAGTTTCTGCGGATCCATTCCCTCTGCAGAGCACTGTACCGGGTTGATCGCGTCGATTCCGGCCTCGATCAGATACGGAAGAATCGGGAAGATACCGCCGCAGGAATGTTTCAGAGTCTTCCATGTGGTATTGGTGTGTACCCAGTCGGTCATCTTCTTGTAGTAGGGCAGATAGAACTCTTTGAATACTTCCGGATCCATGAAGGGACCTCTCTGTGTACCGAAGTCGGTACCGCACAGGAACAGGATATCGATGTCTGATCCGAATTCATCCCAGTATCTTTTGAAGTTCTGGATAGCGATATCGGTTCCTCTGTCAAATACTTCATGTACGTAATCCGGATACAGAAGGGGAGCCATGTACCATTCAGAAATATCACGGATTCCTTTGGGGTGTTTCAGGTTGGGACCCGGAATGTTGTTGGCATCGCCCAGACCTGCGTAGCAGGGATCCACCTGGATGGCACGGCCGTTGCCTTTTACTTCTTCCATAACTTTTTTATGGAAAGCGATCTGCTCGTCAGAAACCAGCATATAATCTGCTACGTTGTCTGCCGGATCTGCCTCGTCCTCATCAAATTCCGGTGTTCTTGTCAGGTTATCGAAATAGAATCCGTTTGCCGGCATATGTCCGCTGGGTTCTACTGTATCGTCACCTTCCGGATATACATAATAACCGCCGTTGCCGTCTTCCTTTACTGTACAGTTGCCGGGGATCAGTACAGGAACTCCACGATATTCCCATTCTTTCCAGTCTTTATTGATATGTCCGTATGTATCGCCATAGTTGTACAGACGCTGTACATCGCAGCCCATGCAGTCAGCCAGGTCAGGCTCAACGAAAGCTGTCATGGTAGACATATCGTTGATCTTCGGCAGACGTTTTTCCAGTCCGTAGTAATCTCTCAGGTCAGCTAATACTGTTGCATTGATCATGGAACAGCTCATACCACCGAAATCTACCGCCACTTTGTCCGGCTCTTTGTGAGCAAACGTTGTTTGGATTCTTTCTTTTGACGTCATAATTTCCTCTCCTTTACATGAAAAATATTGGTGTGAAAATCAAGTTTCGCTTGTTGCGTGCTCGTGTACGCATTCTTGATGATGTTATAATAGCACAGAAACTCAAGATTTACAACGACTTTTTAGTGAAATTATTCAACAGATTTTTCATTCAATTTTTAGCTATTTTTTACAGTTCTTAAAGAACGAACAAGACCGGGAAGCTCTTTTACATCGTTCGCAAATCTCTCGGCTTCCTCATACTCCTCTCGTGAGCCGAAGCCATACAGGCAGGCGATAAAAGGAATGCCGTTTTGTCTTGCAGCAGCAAAGTCTGATCCACGATCCCCTATGGACAGGTAATTTCCCGGATGCTCTTTCAGGATATACGGAATGATATCCCCTTTGGGAATAAAATCATACGTTTCACAGCAGTAAAAATCGTCAAAAAACCGATCCAGACCAAAAAAACGACGGTGCACATCTCTGTACGCCTCCTTGCAGTTGCTTAAAAAGATCAGACGATTTCCATCTCTTTTCAGTTCCTCCAGCACTTTTTCTGCACCGTCATACAAAGATGCGCCCCCCTGTATTACCTGCTGTACCATAAATTCTCCGATCATACCACTGGCCTTTGTCTTGTATTCCTCTTCCAGCGTTGGCATAAAGGTGTTCCACATCTCTTTGCTGTTAAAACCCAGCCAGCGGGAAATCTGACTATCGTCAAATTCCCGCCTGGCGGCTTTGCCTTCCTGCACCAGCCATTCGTAGGCTTTCAAAAAGGCTTCCTTATAAATCCGCATGGTATCATGGATCGTACCATCGTAATCCAGTATGATATAATCCTGCATATCACATCTGCCTCATCAGATTGACCATCTCAATAGCAGACAGCGCACAGTCATATCCTTTGTTTCCGGCTTTCGTTCCCGCACGCTCGATGGCCTGCTCGATATTTTCCGTAGTCACCACGCCAAAGAGCACCGGGATGCCGGATTTCAGGCCGACCTGAGCGATTCCTTTGGATACCTCATTGCAGACGTAATCATAATGGCTGGTTGACCCTCTGATCACCGCGCCCACACAGATGATGGCGTCGTATTTGCCGGACTGGGCCATCTTCTCCGCCATCAGCGGGATCTCAAAGGCGCCCGGTACCCAGGCCGCCGTGATATCATCCTCTTCCACACCGTGACGCACCAGACCATCCACAGCGCCGGAGAGCAGTTTGCTGACGATAAACTCGTTAAACCGCGCCGCCACGATACCGATTTTCATTCCCTGACCGATTACTTTTCCTTCTAATACATGAATTCCCATTACGTTTTCCTCCTGCATTTAATTAAATTTTATTTTGTTAAAGATATGACCCATTTTTTCCTGTTTCGTCTGCAGATAAAATTTATCATATTTCTGCGGCTCGATCTCGATGGGCACCCTCTCTTTGATTTTCAGTCCGAAACCATTCAGGCCGTACACCTTACTGGGGTTATTGGTCAGCAGCCGCAGAGACTTCACTCCCATATCCCGCAGGATCTGCGCTCCTACCCAATACTCCCGCAGATCCGGCGCAAATCCCAGTTCCAGATTCGCCTGCACCGTATCTCTGCCATGCTCCTGCAGCTCATATGCTTTCAGCTTGTTGATCAGACCGATGCCCCGGCCCTCCTGTCTCATGTACAGCAGAATCCCCCGGCCCTCAGCCTGAATCTGTTTCATGGCCGCATCCAGCTGCTGTCCGCAGTCGCAGCGGGCGGAACCAAACACATCCCCGGTAAGGCACTCGGAATGGACACGGCAAAGAACATCTTCCCCGTCGCCGATCTCGCCTTTTACCAGCGCCACATGGTGCTCTCCCGTAATATCGTTGACATAGCCATAAATCTTAAAATCCCCGTATTTCGTCGGCAGTTTAGCGCAGGCTTCCTGAATCACATGATTTTCATGAAGACGGCAATAGTCCTGCAGATCCTTGATGGTGATAAAAACGAGTCCGAACTTTTCCGCCATCTGCCAAAGCTGCGGCGTGCGCATCATGGTTCCGTCCTCTGCCATTACCTCACAGCAAAGCCCGCATTCCTTCAACCCGGCCAGACGCATCAGATCCACAGTCGCTTCCGTATGACCGCCCCGCTGCAGTACGCCGCCCTTTTTGGACACCAGCGGGAACATATGGCCCGGCCGTCTGAAATCCTCCGGTTTGGCATCGTCTTCCACACATTTCATCGCCGTAACGGAACGTTCTGCCGCAGAAATACCTGTTGTGGTATCCACGTGATCGATGGACACTGTAAATGCCGTACAGTGATTGTCCGTATTCTCCTCCACCATCTGAGGAAGTCCCAGTTTCTGGGCAAGCTGTCTGCACATAGGCATACAGATCAGCCCCTTCGCATACGTCGCCATAAAATTCACATTGGCCTGTGTGGCAAACTCCGCCGCACAGATGAGATCTCCTTCATTTTCCCGGTGCGGGTCATCCGTTACCAGTATGACTTTTCCTTCCCGAAGCGCCTGGAGCGCTTCTTCTATCGTATTATACTTCATCTTCTGCCTCCTTAAAATCCATGCTGTTTCAGAAAGTCCAAAGTCAGGGAACTTCCCCCTCCTTCCGGTTCCTTTCGCATCAGCTTTTCCACATACTTTCCTATCATATCATTCTCCAGGTTTACCACCGCCCCCGTTTTCTTTTTCAGAAGCGTGGTCTCTTCCCCTGTGTGGGGGATGATCGACACCTGAAACGCCCCCGGCATCTCTTTTGCTACCGTAAGGCTGATCCCATCGATGGCGATGGAGCCTTTCTCCACGATCAGCCTCATCAGATCTTCCGAGGTATCCACGGTGACCCAGACGGCATTTCCCTCCTGCTTCATCTGAGAAATCACTCCGGTTCCGTCGATATGGCCGCTGACCATGTGGCCGCCGAACCGGCCGTCTGCCGCCATAGCCCGCTCCAGATTGACCTGATCGCCTTTTTTCAGGCTGCCCAGATTGGAGCGGCGCATGGTTTCCGCCATCACATCTGCCGTAAAACTGCCGCTTCGAAGGTTCGTCACCGTCAGACAGACGCCATTGACCGCAATACTGTCCCCCAGTTTTGTCCCCTCCAGAACTTCCCGCCCGGCAATCTCAATCTGCCCCCAGGCGCTGCCGGAAACCACCTGCTTTACCGTTCCCAGCTCTTCCACAATTCCGGTAAACAATTTTTCCACCTCTTCTCACTGTTTCACATCATATTCCAGCAATACGTCATTTTCAAAAACGGTCACCTTAGGCTTTTCCAGCTGCAGACCCGTATCCGGGCTGTCTGCCCCTTCGCCGCCCACCGGCCCTTTGGCCTCTGTGCCGCCTAATATCTTTCCGCCGATATAGACGTAACATTTTTTCACCAGGCCGGCCTGTATCACACTGCTGTTTAACGTGGCTCCGCCTTCCACCAGTACGCTGTCGATCTCTCTTCTGCCCAGTTCCTTCATCAGATCCGGCATAGACACACGGCCATTGGCATCGGGAAGGCAGAGCACTTCTGCTCCCAGTTTTTCCAGCTCTTTTTTCCGATATGCATCTTCCCTGGCACAGGCTATGATCAGCGGATACTCCCGGGCGCTTTTACACAGATTGCTGTCCAGCGGAATCCGCAGTCTGCTGTCACAGACGATCCGCATCGGCGAGCGAAGGCCTTCGATCCTGCAGTTTAACATGGGATCATCCGCCAATACCGTATCGATTCCCACCATGATTCCGCTGTACCAGTGGCGCAGCTGATGGACATGATTTCTCGCTTTCTCACCCGTAATCCATTTTGACTTTCCGGTGTGAGATGCTATTTTCCCGTCCGCCGTCATGGCGTATTTCAAAACTACATAGGGTGTGCCCGTGGAAATGTAATGAAAGAATACGGGATTTAGCGCATCGCACTCCGTCCGCAGAAAATCTTCTTCCACCTCTATCCCCGCTTTTCTTAACTGTTTTGCTCCCTTTCCGGACACCTTTGGATTGGGATCCCGGGAACCGATCACCACTTTTCGGATTCCCGCCTCGATGATCGCCTCCGTGCAGGGAGGCGTCTTCCCATAATGGCAGCAGGGCTCCAGCGTCACATACATCACAGCGCCCTTTGGTGACTCCTTGCAGGATGCCAGAGCATTTCGTTCTGCGTGGAGCTGACCGCATCGCTCGTGATATCCCTCCCCGATGATCCTGTTATCCTTTACAATCACCGCTCCCACCATGGGATTGGGACTGGTAAAGCCCCTGGCTTTCCCCGCCAGCTCTATGGCTCTTCTCATATATTCTTCCGGCTGCATACTCATCACCTTTCCGATTTTTCCCGGCAAACGCCTGCTTGTACAAGTGCTGCACTCGTTTGCCAGCGTATCGCACAAAAAAATCCTGTACAACAGATTTTTCTGTTCTACAGGACTATTTTACGTACATCATACAGCGAGATAAACCGGTTATCTCACTTTCCGTACACAATATACCTTCTTCTTCCATCCAGACTGTACTGTCGGCCCCGGAATCTCACCGGATCCTGCCTTACGGCTCGCGGGCTTATCCTGTCATACGCAGGTTTACCGCCGGTGGGGACTTTCACCCCGCCCTGAAGAACACTTTTTTATTTCTTACTAAGAATAGCACATAATTTACAATAATACAAGGGGGATTTTGGGGAGTTTTAACAATTTTTCCATTGATTTCTATGTCTTCTCCATTGAGA
>DWVJ01000033.1 GCA_019120315.1 Candidatus Ruminococcus avistercoris | reverse complement strand
TAAACTGGGGCTTCTATGATATAGCCACAGCCTATCAGTCACTGCACGTCAACTATTGAAACCGCCGTGTACCGAACGGTACGCACGGTGGTGTGAGAGGACGGCGGTTAATCACCGCCTCCTACTCGATTTTGAAAAATTTTTTAAAATATAAAAAAAGTACTTGCAATTTAAAAAAAATGTGTTATAGTGGTTATAGAACAGATAAAGAATGCGGTGAAAGGAGATGTTATTATGAATATCAGTAAATTTACGCAGAAATCACTGCAGGCCGTTCAGGATCTGGAGAAAACAGCTTATGAATTTGGAAATCAGGAGATAGAACAGGAACACCTGCTTTATAACCTTTTACATCAGGACGACAGTCTGATATTAAAAATGATTGAGAAGATGGAGATTCAAAAAGAACATTTTCTTGATCGTGTGGAACAGGCGCTGAATGCCAGGACGAAAGTGTCCGGCGGCAATCCCTATATCGGACAGTATCTGAATAAAGCTCTGGTCAGCGCGGAGGACGAGGCAAAAAGTATGGGGGACGAGTATGTTTCCGTAGAGCATCTTTTCCTGGCCATGCTGAGAAATCCCAGCCCTTCCATGAAAGAGATCTGGAGGGAGTACGGGATCACCAGAGAGCGGTTTCTGCAGGCTTTGAGCACTGTGAGGGGAAATCAGAGGGTGACCAGCGATAATCCGGAGGCCACCTATGACACACTGGAGAAATACGGTCAGGATCTGGTGGAAAAGGCAAGAAATCAGAAGCTGGACCCGGTGATCGGCAGAGACGCCGAGATTCGCAACGTGGTTCGGATCCTGTCCAGAAAGACGAAAAACAATCCGGTGCTGATCGGCGAACCCGGCGTAGGTAAGACGGCCGTGGTCGAGGGACTGGCCCAGCGTATCGTGCGGGGCGATGTGCCGGAGGGACTGAAAGACAAAAAGATTTTTGCGCTGGATATGGGCGCCCTGGTAGCGGGCGCCAAATACCGCGGGGAATTTGAAGAACGTCTGAAAGCGGTGCTGGAGGAAGTCCGTAAAAGCGAAGGGAATATTATTCTTTTTATCGACGAGCTGCATCTGATTGTGGGCGCGGGCAAGACGGAAGGCGCCATGGACGCCGGCAATATGTTAAAACCCATGCTGGCCAGGGGAGAACTGCACTGTATCGGCGCCACTACCCTGGATGAGTATCGCCAGTACATTGAAAAGGACGCAGCTCTGGAGCGTAGATTCCAGCCGGTAATGGTGGATGAACCCACCGTGGAGGACACCATCTCCATCTTAAGAGGATTGAAGGAACGGTATGAAGTGTTCCACGGGGTGAAAATCACCGACGGCGCGCTGGTGGCGGCGGCTACTTTGTCTCAGAGATATATTTCCGACCGTTTCCTGCCGGATAAGGCCATCGACCTGGTGGATGAAGCCTGTGCGCTGATTAAGACGGAGATGGATTCCCTGCCCACAGAACTGGATGAGATGCGCCGTAAGATCATGCAGATGGAAATCGAGGAGGCCGCTCTGAAAAAAGAGACGGATAAACTCAGTCGGGATCGTCTGGCGGCGCTGCAGAAAGAACTGGCGGAGCACCGGGATGAATTCAACGTACAGAAAGCCCAGTGGGAGAATGAGAAGGCTTCCGTGGACCGGCTGTCAGCGCTGCGGGAGAAGATCGAGGATCTGAACCGTCAGATTCAGAAGGCGCAAAGCGAATACGATCTGGAAAAGGCGGCGGAGCTGCAGTACGGCGAACTGCCCCGGCTGCAGGAGCAGCTGGACGCGGAGGAGGAAAAGGTGAGAAGCGCCGATCTGCGGCTGGTGCATGAGAGCGTGACCGACGAGGAAATCGCCAGGATCGTATCCCGCTGGACCGGCATTCCGGTGGCGAAACTGACGGAAGGGGAACGCAACAAGATCCTTGGCCTGGAAGATATCCTTCACCAGAGGGTAGTGGGACAGGACGAGGCCGTTACCCGGGTAACGGACGCCATCCTGCGGTCCAAGGCGGGAATCAAGGATCCTACCAAGCCCATCGGCTCCTTCCTGTTCCTCGGCCCCACCGGTGTGGGCAAGACAGAACTGGCCAAGACACTGGCGCAGAATCTGTTTGATGATGAACAGAACATGGTGCGGATCGACATGAGCGAATACATGGAGAAATACTCCGTATCCCGTCTGATCGGAGCGCCGCCCGGATATGTGGGATATGAGGAAGGCGGTCAGCTGACGGAAGCGGTGCGCCGGAAACCCTATTCCGTGGTACTGTTTGATGAGATTGAAAAGGCCCATCCGGACGTCTTCAACGTGCTGCTTCAGGTGCTGGACGACGGGCGGATCACCGATTCCCAGGGACGGACGGTGGACTTTAAGAATACCATTTTGATCATGACCTCCAACATCGGTTCCTCCTATCTGCTGGAGGGCATCACGGAGGACGGCAGCATCAAACCGGAGTGTGAGAAGCTGGTGCATCAGGATCTGCAGGCTCATTTTCGTCCGGAGTTTCTGAACCGGCTGGATGAAATCATCCTCTTTAAGCCGCTGACGAAGGAAAATATCGGCATGATCGTAGATCTGCAGATCAAAGAGCTGAATCAGCTGCTGAAGGATCAGGAACTGTCGCTGGAACTGACGCCGGCAGCCAAGAATCACATCATCGAGGGAGGCTACGATCCCGTATACGGCGCTCGTCCTCTGAAGCGGTATCTGCAGAAAAATGTGGAAACGCTGACGGCTAAGATGATTCTTTCCGGCAACGTGAAAGCGGGAGACACCATCTGTCTGGATGAAGTGGACGGGGAACTAAAAGCAGTGATCAAATGTACAGGAGAAGTGGAATAAGATGATGCCAAAAGATCCCTATATGCTGCTCAGCTACCTGAACACACAGCTGAGAGACCATTACGGCAGTCTGGCAGAACTGTGCCATGCCGTGGATGCGGATGAAGAAGAGATCCGCGCCAGGATGCAGACAATCGAATATGAATACGACGCAAGCCGCAATCAGTTTATCTGACGGAAAACGTCCGGGAGAACAGGGTATGGAGTATCTGCTTCATACCCTGTTTTAGAACATCCCCTTGCCCGCCGGGCCATTCGGTGATAAAATGCAAGTTGAGTGATTGGAGGAAAAGATGGAAGCATATCAGAGTTTTGCCGCTGTCTATGATATGTTCATGGACAACGTGGATTATGACGGATGGAGCCGGCGGATCATAAGCCTTCTGAAAAAGGAGGGGATCGCCGGCGGTCTGGTACTGGATCTGGGCTGCGGCACCGGCAGTATGACCATGCGGCTGGCCCGGGCGGGATACGATATGATCGGCGTGGATCTTTCAGAAGAGATGCTGCAGATCGCCCAGGAGAAAAAGGAAGAGGAAGATTTTGACATCCTCTATCTGCAGCAGGATATGTGCGAGTTTGAACTGTACGGTACGGTGCGGGCTGTGATATGTGTCTGCGATTCTCTGAATTATCTTCTGGAACCGGATGAGGTGAGATGCGTATTCCGTCTGGTGAATAATTATCTGGATCCGGGGGGGATCTTCCTCTTTGATTTTAATACCGTACATAAGTATGAAGAGCTGGGAGAGGATACCATCGCGGAGAACCGGGAGGAGGGCAGCTTCATCTGGGAAAATTATTACGATGAAGCGCAGCGGATCAATGAGTATGATCTGACGCTTTTTATCCGGGAAGGAGAAGAGGGGCTCTTTCGCAGATACGAAGAGACCCATTATCAGCGGGGATATACCCTGGAAGAGATAAAGACGCTGCTGAAAGAGGCAGGCTTGGATTTTGTGGCTGCCTGGGACGGGTTTTGTGAACAACCGGCGCAGGAAGACAGCGAGAGGATCCTGGTGGCTGCCCGGGAACAGGGGAAAGCGGACAGGATAAAATAAAAGACAGGAGAAATGGATGATGGAAGATTATATTGTAAGGGCGACGGCGGCGGACGGCCAGATCCGTGCTTTTGCCGCCAATACCCGCGGCGTGGTGGAGACGGCAAGGGCGGCGCATAATACCAGCCCTGTGGCGACGGCGGCGCTGGGACGTCTTTTAACGGCGGGAGCCATGATGGGTGTGATGATGAAAGGAGACAAGGATCTGCTGACGCTGCAGATCAAAGCGGGAGGCCCTCTGGAGGGAATCACGGTGACAGCGGATTCCAAAGGACGGGTGAAGGGTTACGTGGGCAACCCCAATGTGGTGATTCCGGCCAACAGCAAAGGAAAACTGGATGTGGCCGGGGCGGTGGGCCCGGGTTTTCTCAATGTGATTATGGATCTGGGGCTGAAGGAGCCATACAGCGGTCAGACGATGCTGCAGACCAGCGAGATCGCGGAGGATCTGACCTATTACTTTGCCACCAGCCAGCAGGTGCCTTCTTCCGTGGGGCTGGGCGTGCTGATGTCCCGGGAGAATACGGTAAAGCAGGCGGGTGGTTTCATCGTACAGCTGATGCCCTTTGCAGAGGAGGAGACCATCGCCGCTCTGGAGAAAAATCTAAAGGAGATCACTTCCGTGACGGCGCTGCTGGATCAGGGCTATACGCCGGAAAGGCTGCTGGAGAAACTGCTGGGTTCCCTGCAGCTGGAGATCAACGACAAGGTGCCGGCGGAATTTTACTGTAACTGCAGTAAAGACCGGGTGGCCAAAGCGCTGCTCAGCGTGGGGAAAAAGGATCTGCAGGAGATGATCGACGAGGGAAAAGAAGTGGAGCTGAACTGTCACTTCTGCAACACGAATTATAAGTTTTCCGTGGCGGAGTTAAAAGAGCTGCGGGATCTTTCAAGATAAGAGGAGGGACTATGAGACAGGGATTTGTAAAAATGGCGGCGGCGACGCCGGATGTAAAGGTAGCGGACTGCGTTTTCAACCGGGAACAGATGGTGGAGTGTATCCACAGGATGGAAGAAAAGAAAGCCAAAGTGATGGCGCTGCCGGAACTTTGTATCACCGGCTACACCTGCGGTGATCTGTTCTGCCAGGACACCCTTCTGACTCGTGCCAGGGAAGAGCTGCTGCTGCTGGCGGAGGAAACAAAGGATGTGGACGCCTTGATCTTTGTCGGTCTGCCCTTTGAATACGGCGGAAAGCTGTACAACGTGGCGGCGGCCCTGTGCAGGGGGAAAATCCTGGGACTGGTGCCCAAAACCTCCATTCCTTCCTACCGGGAATTTTACGAGGGGCGTCATTTCCTGCCGGGGCCGGAACAGGCGCTGACGGTGCGCCTGGGGAAAGAAGAGGTTCCCTTTGGAAGTTCTTTGCTGTTTGACTGCGTCAACGTCCCCGGCCTTACGGTGGCTGCGGAAATCTGCGAGGATCTGTGGGCGCCGGCGCCGCCCAGCATCCGCCATGCCCTGGCGGGCGCCACTGTGATCGTCAATCTGTCCGCCAGCGATGAGGAGACGGGAAAGGACGATTACCGGCGTCAGCTGGTGGCGGGACAGTCCGCCAGACTGGTCTGCGCTTACCTTTATGCGGCGGCAGGAGAGGGAGAGTCTACCACAGACCTGGTATTCGGCGGCCATAACCTGATTGCGGAAAACGGTAAAGTGCTGGCAGAAGCGCCCCGGTTTGAAAATACTGTGATCTACGGGGATGTGGACGTGCAGCGGCTGACGGCGGAGCGCAGAAAGATGAATTCTTACCCTGCGGCGGATCAAAGGGGTTATCAGGTGATTCCCTTTACGCTGCGGGCGGAGGAGACGCAGCTGGACCGGTATTTCGATCCCAGGCCCTTTGTGCCTTCCGCGAAGGAGGAATGGGAAAAGCGCTGTGACGAGATTTTGAATATTCAGACCATGGGCCTGAAAAAGAGACTGAAACACACCAACTGCCAGAATGCGGTGGTGGGGATTTCCGGCGGTCTGGACTCTACCCTGGCCCTGCTGGTGACGGCCAGAGCCTTTGATTCCCTGGGAAAAGACAGAAGCCAGATCACGGCGGTGACCATGCCCTGCTTTGGTACCACGGACCGGACATACCAGAACGCCTGCGAACTGACCAGATGTCTGGGCGCCAGTCTGCGGGAGGTGGATATCAAAGAGGCGGTGACCCTTCATTTCCGGGATATCGGACACGACCAGGACGTCCATGATGTGACCTATGAAAATTCCCAGGCCAGAGAGCGGACGCAGGTGCTGATGGATATCGCCAATCAGTCCGGCGGACTGGTGATCGGTACGGGGGATCTCTCGGAGCTGGCCCTTGGCTGGGCGACCTATAACGGGGATCACATGTCCATGTACGGGGTGAACGCGTCGGTGCCAAAGACGCTGGTGCGCCATCTGGTACGGTATTACGCCGATACCTGCGGGGATGAAAAACTGTCGGCGATCCTGCTGGATGTGCTGGATACGCCGGTGAGTCCGGAGCTTCTGCCGCCTAAAGACGGCGTGATCGCCCAGAAGACAGAAGATCTGGTGGGCCCCTACGAACTTCATGATTTTTATCTGTACTACATGATGCGGGCCGGATTTGGCCCGGCGAAGATTTACCGGATTGCGAAGAAAGCGTTTGCAGGCCAGTATGAGGAAGAGGTAATTCTTAAATGGCTGAAAACGTTTTACCGCCGTTTCTTTGCGCAGCAGTTCAAGCGTTCCTGTCTGCCGGACGGACCGCGGGTGGGAAGCGTGGCCGTTTCCCCGAGGGGAGACTGGCGTATGCCCAGCGACGGCTGTGTACGCATCTGGATGGATGAACTGGAGCGGCTGGAACAGTAAGAAAAGATTAATTTTGCGGCACTGCCTTGGACAGTGCCGTTTTTATTGCTTCCAGAAGCAGCATGGAGGTATATTTATTGTCCTCGTCAAAGGATATATTTTCCGTCGACTGGGTTTCGCAGATCTGATCGGCCAAAGATTCCAGCGCCGGCTCCATCAGGGGATACATGGCGGTGGCGCTCTCGCTTAAATTGACCAGGGAGATGGAATTGATATGATCGGAATCCACGGTCACCTGGACATCAAAGGTATTGTCGTTTAATTCGATCGAGGTGGTATAGACGCCGGCCACGTACCTGGGAACGCTGCCGGATGCGGCCGTTCCTTCCTGATCTTTTCCGGAGCCGAACATGAAAAAAAGAAGCACCACTGTCAAAACGGCCAGAACAAGGAAGATGGCAGTATAGACGACTTCTTTCATATGTAACACGACGATTTTCGTTTTGGAACTCATTTTCACACCCCTTTGCATATTCTCTATATATCATATTAGCGGGCGGCGGAAAATATGCGCGGCCGCTTGCTTTTTGGCCGGCTGCTGTGTATGATAGTTCAAGAAGTGTTAAAGAGGGCAGGTGAAAGGCGGATTATGGCGTTACAGTTGATTGCGGGACCTTCCGGAGCGGGAAAATCCCATTGGATTTATAAAAAACTGATCGAGGAGTCCGGAAAACATCCAAAAAGGACGTATCTTCTGGTGGTACCGGAGCAGTTCTCCATGCAGGCGCAAAAGGAGCTGGTGTCCATGCACCCGGCCCATGCGGTGCTGAATATCGATATTCTCAGTTTTCAAAGGCTGGCTTACCGGATCTTCAATGAGGTGGGAGGAGACTTAAAGCCTCTTCTGGACGATACGGGAAAGACGCTGGTGCTGCAAAAAATTGCCCAGAGAAACCGAAAAAAACTGGAATATCTGGGGGGCAATCTGAAAAAGCCGGGTTATATCGACGAGATGAAATCCATGATTTCCGAGCTGGCCCAGTACCGGCTGGGAGCGGAGGATCTTAACCGGCTGATCACTCTGGCGGAGGAAGGTTCTCTCCTGCGGGGGAAGCTGATGGATGTGCAGACCGTTTACCGTCAGTTTACGGAATATATGCAGGAGCGTTACGTGACGCCGGAGGAGATTCTGGATGTGCTCTGCCGGGTCATCGACCGGTCACGTCTGGTGAAGGACAGCACGGTAGTGCTGGACGGTTTCACTGGTTTTACGCCGATTCAGAATCAGGTGTTGGGAAAGCTGCTGCGCCTTAGCAGGCAGACCTACGTCACGGTAACCACAGATCGGGAAAGTCTTAAGGAGAAGGACAAAAGAGGCAGCCAGCTGTTTTTCCTCAGCCGTAAGACCATAGAAAGGCTGTATCGGACAGCCCGGGAAAATGGTGTGGAAATCCAAAAACCAGTTTACATAAGTCAAGGCCCGGAGGGAAGATTCGCCCATTCGCCGGAGATGGCTTTTCTGGAACAGAATCTGTTTCGGACAGGGGGAAGACGGTACGCCAAGAAGCCGCAGGCCATTCACGTGCAGGCATCCTCCGGCCCTATGGAAGAGATGGAGTGCGCGGCGGCGCGGATCCGCCGTCTCCTTCGCGAGGAAGGGTACCGTTACCGGGATATTGCCGTGGTGACGGGGGATCTTCCCGGCTATGAAAGCTATGTGACCCAGGCCTTTGAGCGGGAAGGGATTCCCTATTTTTTGGACCGTAAGCAGTCTGTGCTGATGAATCCCTTTGTGGAATATATCCGCTCAGCGGTGGATATGGCGGTTTCCCGTTTTTCCTACGAGAGTGTATTTCGCTATCTGCGCACCGGTATGTCGGATCTTTCCCGGGAAGAAACGGATCTTTTGGAAAATTATGTTCTGGCCTTCGGTATCCGGGGGTTTAGCCGGTGGAACCAGGAATTTACGGGCAGACTGTCTGATATGACCATGGAAGACCTGGAAAAAATCAATCGCATCCGGGCCGCTTTTGTCCGGGAGGTGGAAGATTTTGTCCGGGAACTGCCGGGGAAAAAACGCACGATGCGGGAGCGGACCACCGCCCTGTATCATTTCATCGTCCGGCTGGAGATTCAAAAAAAGTTAAAAATACAGGAGCAATCATTTGAAAAAGAGGGGAAAGCTGCTCTTGTAAAGGAGTATGCGCAGATTTTCGGCATTGTGATGGGATTTTTTGATAAACTGACGGCGGTGCTGGGAGAAGAGACGGTGACGCTGCAGGAATATCAGCAGATCCTGGAAGCGGGATTTCTGAAGGTTCAGGTGGGGATCATTCCCCCGACGGCGGATCAGGTGCTGGTGGGAGATGTGCAAAGGACCAGGCTGGCGGATATCAAGGCGCTGTTCTTCGTGGGCGTCAATGAAGGCGTCATTCCGCAGCCTGCGTCCGGCGGAGGGATCCTGACGGAGGCGGAGCGGGAGTTCCTAAAGGAGCGGGATGTGGAGCTTGCGCCCACGCAGCGGGAGGATATGGGGATCCAGAGATTTTATCTGTATCTGAACATGACCAGGCCCTCCAGGCGGCTGTACCTTTCCTACTCCCATGTCCGGCCGGATGGGAGCAGCGCCGGCCCGGCCTATCTGATCCATACGGTGAAAAAGCTGTTTCCCCAGGTGGAAATCCAGGAGGAGACGTCGGGTTATGAACTGCTGGAGTCTCCGGTGCAGGGCTTTTCCCTGGTGGTAAAAGGACTGGAGGACGCGGTGAAAGGACAGGAAGACGACCGCTACCGGGAGCTTTTTGGGTGGTATGCGCGCCATGAGAAAACCAGGCCTGCGCTGGAAAAGATGGTGGAGGCCGCTTTCTATGAAAATGCGGCGGATACCATCGGAAAAGCGGCGGCGCGGGCCCTCTACGGGAAGGTGATGGAAAACAGCGCCACCCGTCTGGAACGGTTTGCAGCCTGCGCCTTTTCCCATTTTCTGCAGTATGGCCTGAGATTGAAAGAACGGGTGTACTGCGAGTTTAACGATATGGATCTGGGAAATGTGCTCCATGAATCTCTGGAGCGGTTTGCCCGACTCTTAAAGGAAGAAGGGCTGGCCTGGAGGACGGTGTCCGGGGAAGATCTGGAAAGGCTGATCGGCGTGAGCCTGGAAGGCGTGCTTAAGCAGGAAGGGTATGAGGTCCTGCAGCGCAGCGAGAGAAGCCGATATATGAAAGAGCGTCTTTTGCGCCTGCTGAAACGAAGCGTCTGGGCGCTGCAGGAGCAGTTAAAGTGCGGCGACTTCGAGCCCGGCGGTTTCGAGGTTTCCTTTGCGATGGATAACCGCTATACCCTGGCGCTTCCGCTGTCGGAAGACGGAAAGATGATGGTGAAGGGACGCATCGACCGCATCGATCTCTGTGAGGAGGAACAGGAGTGTTACGTGCGGGTCATTGATTACAAATCCGGCAGCCGGGATTTCAGCCTTACGGAAATCTATCACGGCCTGTCTTTACAGCTGGCGGTGTATCTGAATGCGGCCATGGAGATCACCCGGCAGCAGTACCCGGAAAAAACGGTGCGCCCGGCGGGAATTTTCTACTACCGGATCCAGGATCCGCTGCTGCTTTCCGGCTGGGACCGCCGGGAAGAGGATGTGAAAAAGGATATGCTGAGAGAACTGCGGATGAAAGGGCTGTCCAGTGAAGATCCCGGGATCCTGGACAGGATGGATCATAACGCGGGAGGCGTGAAAAATCCTTCCATCGTATTTCCGCTGTCTTACAATAAAGACGGCAGCTGTTCCAAAAATTCCGCGGTGACTTCCGAGGAAAATCTGCGTCTGATGCTGGACTTTACCCGGGAAAAAATGCAGGAAATCGGGGATCGGATCCTGGAGGGAGAAGCCGCAATCCGTCCCTACGTGCTGGGAAATAAAAAGGGATGCGAGTACTGCGCCTATCGGGCCGTCTGCGGGTTTGACGAGCGGATCTGGGGCTATGAATACAGAAAACTGAAATCCTTTCCCAATGAAGAACTGTGGGAGATGATGAAAAGGAGGTGCCAGAGGGCAGATGAAATGGACGAAGGAACAAAGCCAGGCGATCCGTCAGCACGGTAAAGATGTGCTGGTCAGCGCTGCCGCCGGTTCTGGAAAGACGGCGGTGCTGGTGGAGCGGATCGTGGAAATGGTGACAGACTCCCGCCATCCGGTGGACATCGATCATCTTCTGGTGGTGACCTTTACCAGGGCGGCGGCGGGAGAGATGCGGGACCGGATCATGGCGGCGCTGGAAGAAAGACTGGCGAACGAACCGGACAATGAGCATCTGCAGCGGCAGACTTCCTATATTCACAACGCCAGGATCAGTACCATCGACGGCTTCTGTACGTATGTGATCCGCAATTATTTTCACCTGATCGATCTGGATCCTTCCTACCGGACTGCGGATGAGGGAGAACTGAAACTTCTGAAATCAGATGTGGCCCGGGAAGTGGTGGAGGAAGCATATGAAAAGGGCGGAGAGGAATTCCGCCGGTTTGTGGAGTGCGCCGCTCCGGGAAAATCAGATCACGTACTGGAAGAAAGGATCATAAATCTCTATGATGTTTCTATGAGCCATCCCTGGCCCGACGAGTGGCTGCGTTCCTGCAGCCGGTCTTACGAGGGAGATTCTGTGAGGGAACTGCAGGAAACGCCATGGATGCAGATGATTTGCAGGGATGTGGAAGAGAAACTGCAGGAATGTCTGGCTCTGAACGGATACGCCCTTTCTCTGACGGAGCAAAGATTCGGTCCTTATATGTACCGGAAGGCGCTGGAGGCGGACAGACAGTATATCTGCGGACTGCAGAGGGTTTCGGATTACGAAGAATTTTACGAAAAAGTGCGGCAGCCTAAATGGGAGCGTCTGTCCGCGAAGCGGGATGATGAAGTGTCCGACAGTCTGCGGGAACAGGTAAAAGAAATCCGGGAGAAGGTTAAGGATGCCATCGGAGCGATCCGGGAGACGTATTTTTACATGTCTGGACGGGAACTGTGTGAAACCACCGCCGGCTGCCGGCCGCTGATTTTTTGGATGACGGAACTGACGCTTCGCTTTATGGAGCGTTTCCGTGAGAAAAAGCGGCAGAAGAATCTTCTGGATTTTGCCGATATGGAGCATCTGGCGCTGTCCATACTGGTGGAGCGCCGCGACGGCGTCTGTGTCCGCACCAAAGCGGCCAGGGAGCTGGCAGAACAGTTCGAAGAGATTCTGATCGATGAATATCAGGACAGCAACTATGTGCAGGAGATGCTGCTGGGCAGTATCTCAAGACAGGGAAACCTGTTTATGGTGGGCGACGTAAAGCAGAGTATCTATCGTTTCCGGCTGGCCGACCCGGAACTGTTTATGGAAAAATATCACCGTTACCGGGAAGATCCAAAGTCTGGGACGCGGATCGACCTGCATCAGAATTTCCGCAGCCGCAGGGAAGTGCTGGATTTTGCCAATATGCTGTTTTCGCGGATGATGCGCCGCAGCTTCGGCGGAGTGGATTACGACGGGCAGGCTGCGCTTACGGCCGGCGCGTCCTACCCGGATGGAACCGACTGCCGCACGCAGATCCTGATGATCGAGGGAGACAGCGAAGCGGTAAAAGAAGAAGGCGGACGGGATCTGGCAAAAGAGCTGGAGGCCAGGATGATCGGAAAAAAGATCCTGTCCATGGTGGGCAGCGATAAGGTGCTGGACCGGGGCGGCGCGGGACTGCGCCCTGTGCGGTACGGCGACTGTGTGATCCTGCTGCGCTCCATCGGCGGCGGTTACGGGGAGACCTTTGCCAGAGTGCTGCAGTCCATGGGGATCCCCACCCATGTCACGACGCGAACCGGCTATTTCGACGCTCTTGAGGTGGTGGTGCTTTTAAACTATCTGCATATCTGCGACAATCCCAGACAGGATATCCCCCTGGCCAGCGTGCTGGCGTCGCCCATCGGCGGCATAAGCGCCCGGGAACTGGCGGCGGTTCGGGTGGAATTTCCCCAGCCCGGTCTGTATGACGCCGTCTGCCGCTATGCGGCGGCGGGGAAACAAAAAGACCTGCGGGAAAAGCTGGAAGCCTTTTTGAAACTGCTGGATGAGATCCGCGCCCAGGTTCCTTACACCCCGATTCATCAGCTGATCACACTGATTCTGGAAAAGACCGGTTACGGGCAGTATGTCAAGGCCATGCCGGCCGGAAAGCAGCGAAGCGCAAATATCGGCATGATGCAGGAAAAGGCGCGGGATTATGAGAAGACCAGCTACCGGGGACTGTTTAACTTCATCCGTTATATCGAACAGCTGCAAAAAAGCCAGGTGGATTTCGGGGAAGTCAATGTGCTGGGAGAGGAAGAGGATACGGTGCGGATCATGACGATCCATAAAAGCAAGGGGCTGGAATTTCCGGTGGTGTTTCTTTCCGGTCTGGGGAAGCGGTTTAATCTGCAGGATCTGAATGCCTCCTTTGTGATCCATCCAAAACTGGGTATCGGGATGGACGCCGTCGATCTGCAAAGAAGGATCCGCACGCCCTCGCTGTTTAAACAGGCGGTGCGGCAGAAGCTTTTGCAGGAAAACTTAAGCGAAGAGCTGAGGATCCTTTACGTGGCGGTCACGAGGGCCAGGGAGCAGCTGATCCTGACAGGAACCATCGACCGGCTGGAAAAAAGGGCAAAGGACTGTGCCTGGGCGCGGGAGCAGGAGGAAGAGCTTTTGCCCCTTTGGATGATGGAAAAGGGGCGGGACTACTTCAGCTGGATTCTGCCGGCTCTGGCCGGATGCCGGGAACTGGCGCCCCTGTACGAGCGCTGTGAAATACCGGACGGGGCAGGCGTCTGGGAGAAAAAAGAAGGAAACTTTACGCTGCAAATCATCACGCCGGAGGAACTGACAGTGAACGAGCTGCAGCGCCGCGTCAGCCGGAAGATGAGCAAAGAACGGCTTTCTTCCTGGGACGGACAGGAGGTGTTCGACGGCGGGTTCCGGGAACAGCTGAAAGAACGGTTTTCTTATGTATATCCCTATGAAAGCCAGAAAGACCTTCCGGTGAAGGTGACGGTATCGGAACTGAAAGCCAGGGAGCAGGAAGAAGCGGCGCAGGAGCTGTATTTTGAGCCGGATATTATACCGTTGATTCCCCGTTTTATCAGCGAGAAGGAACCGGCGCTGACCGGCGCCGAACGTGGTACGGCATATCACCGGGCGCTGGAACTGCTGGATTATACAGGGGAAGGCACGCTGGAAGATATCAAAGCCCAGCTTTTGAAGATGGAGACACAAGGGAAGCTGACAAAAGAGATGCGTCGTGCCGTCGATCCCCGGGATCTGGCAGCACTGCGGCGCAGCAGGCTGGGGGAAAGGATGGCGAAGGCCAGTGAAGAAGGCAGGCTGTTTCGGGAGCAGCCCTTCACCATGGGTCTGCCGGCGGATATTGGGATCCTGGCCGGAGGACAAAGCCAGAAGGAAACAGAAGATACGGTTCTGATACAGGGAATCATCGACGCTTATTTTTACGAAGGTGACGGCATCGTCCTGGTGGACTATAAGACGGATCATATCTACCGGGAGGAGATCCTGAGAGAAAAATATAAAAAGCAGCTGGATTACTATAAAGAGGTCCTGGAGAGGACCACTGGGAAAAAGGTAAAAGAAGAGATTATTTATTCTTTTACCATGGGACGATCCATTGTCTGTGAAGAGATAGACGATGGGGGAAGGAGAAAAGGAGAAGACAATGTATTGTGAAAGATGTGGAGCAAAAAATGAAGACGGCGCCCGCTTCTGCGGGGAATGCGGCGCGCCGCTGCATGAGCCGCAGCCTCATTTCGGGCAGGGGGCGGGCTGGCAGCCGCAGCAGGAAAGGAAGCCGCATTATAGGCCGGAACCGCAGCAAGGGAAAAAGACAAGCCGCCCACTGATCGCGGCGGCAGCGGTACTGGGCGTGCTGATCCTGGTGCTGGCGGCGGTGCTGATCAAAACCAGTCTGGACAGCAGCAGCCGGGAAGATGAAGAACTGGACGCGCTTCTGGAGCAGGCGGATGCGAAGGAAGGGGATACGAAGGAGAAAGAAGAGACTCAGGCTCCGGCGGAAGTGACTGCAGATCCGACGGCTGCTCCGGCTCCCACTCAGGCTCCGACGGCCGCGCCGGTTCCCACTCAGGCCCCGGCGGCCACGCCGGTTCCCACCCAGGCGCCTGCAGTGGAATACGTAGCGGTGAAATACGGCCTGCAGGCTCCCGTTACGGACTTTATGTTTCCTTACAGCAGCGAGCGGCTGCTGACCCAGGCGGAACTGGACAGCATGGTGGACGCCAGTGTGGAAGTGATGCATTCCCGCTCCCAGCTGGCCATCAACGAGATCCTGGCCCGTTACGGTTATTCTTTCGATCCGAATAAAAGCGATACGGCAAGAGACATTTATAACCGGGTTGCCGGAAAGGACTGGTATCAGCAGGCACAGCAGCAGTGCGGCTACAGCGACGCCAACAGTCTGATCGCGGATATGAATTCCGTGGAAAAAGACAATATTAATTTGATCAACGAATGGCAGCAGCAGCACGGATGCTATTACTGATGGAAACGCAAAAAGGAATGAAAATAAGCGGTCAATTTTTTCTGTCACATCAGAATAAAACCGGAAAAAAAGGTCATACTCCCAAGAGAAAAGGAGTGTGACTTTTTTATGAAGAGCGAAAAAAAAGTGGATATGAGCGGATTGTCCCGGGAGGAAAAACTAAAATATGAGATCGCCGAAGAACTGGGCCTGCTGGACCGGGTTTTGGAAAACGGCTGGAAAACGCTCTCAGCCAAGGAAACGGGCCGGATCGGCGGTCTGGTGACCAAGCGCAGACGCTCTCTTAACCGGGAAGAGCAGCAGGATCAATGAGAGAAAGGGAAGCGGCCAGGGACAGCCATCGGTCTGCCAGCAGCTGGTTCCCTTCCCGGGAAAGGTGGATTCCGTCTGTGGTGAGAGGGGAATCACCCAGGGAGTCGTTTCGGCTGTTCATCTGCTCATGAAGGGGCAAAAAGGCGCAGCAAAACTGCTTTGCCAGGCGGCGGATGATCCGGCTCTCCTGGAGAATGTAAGGATGAAACAGAAGATATTCCCTGGGGCGGGAAAAGGCAAAGGGTTCCATCAGGATCAGGAAAGCATCGGGCAGGGAGGCGCGGATCTGGGAAAGAATCTGCCGGTAAACCGCTTCAAACTCCCCGGGTATCCGGTCGATACCGCCGTAGAGCTGGGCGGCGATGTCGTTTACGCCCACCAGCAGGGTGATGATATCCGGTTTCTGGGACAGGCAGTCCCGCTCAAGACAGCGCAGGATATCTGTGCTGGTGAAACCGTCGTGGCCCCGGTTGATAATCCTGTACCGACTGTCCAAAAGACGGCTTTGGATCATGGAAACGTAGCCGTCGCCCAGACTGTGGGGCGTATCGAGAAACAGACGGCGGCTGTCGGTGATGCTGTCGCCGATAAAAAGCAGTGTTTTCATAGGATGAAATACCTCCCGCGTGTGTGTTTTCCCTAGCATACCATGGCTTTCTTAAGAAAACAAGAATTGTGCTTGACAAAAATACTGCAGGAGTGCTATCATAATTTTTGTATAATTCCATATTAACGCAGTAAGTGCATCGGAAGCGATTCCGGTGAAGAGGGAATTGGGTGAGAGTCCCAAACGATCCGGTCACTGTATTTAGGGAGCGATACTTCGAAATCCCATTGTACGAGAAAGTATGAGAAGGGGAAGTAAAGCGATGATCTATGAGTCAGGAAACCTGCTTATTGTGTACGAGGTTGAAACTTCCGTGTAAAGTTCAGCATCCTGTTTTATCTTGTGATGAATCGTATGTCTGCTTTGGTTACGGAGCAGATATTTTTTGTTTACAGCCTTTTAATACGGATTATGCAAAATTAAACGGCAGGACAGATGCTTCTTAAAAAAGCGCCGGTTAAATTGATATGGTTTCCTCCGCAATAAGAATCATAACAATGTTTCCTCATGACCGGTGTCTGCGTGTTCGTGAAAAGAGAAGTATCGTCCACTCCTGGAAAGAGCAGCAGCGCGGATACGGGATCCGGCTGGGGCTCTTTTCGTAATTAAGGGCTTGACAACGGGGAGCCAAATAGCTTATGATAAAACCTAATCAGAAAAGGTTTTGAAAAAGAGGAGTACGTTTTCAGACCCCGACAGAGAGCGACGGCCGCAGGCTGGAAGCCGTCACCGGGAAGGGAGAGCGGAAGGTAGCTTTGGAACCGGCCGGCCGAGAAAGGATACAGTAAGCCGGCACGCATGGTCAGCGTTATCGGATCAGGAAGAGGTCTGCCGCTTGGCAGATAAATAAAGGTGGTACCGCGGTCAAGTCGCCCTTTGCACAGCTGTGCAGAGGGCTTTTTTTCGCGATATGGATGACATTAGGAGGATATATGAAAAAAGAGCTTGCTAAGGTTTATAACCCAAAAGAGATGGAAGACCGGATTTATCAGAACTGGCTGGATAAGGGATATTTTCATGCCAAAGTAAACCCGGACAAGAAACCCTTTACCATTGTGATGCCCCCGCCAAACGTAACGGGACAGCTGCACATGGGTCATGCGCTGGACAATACCATGCAGGATATCCTGATCCGTTTCAAAAGGATGCAGGGATATGAGGCGCTCTGGCAGCCGGGAACGGATCACGCCGCCATTGCCACAGAGGTAAAGGTTATTGAAAAACTGAAAGAACAGGGAATCGACAAGGATGAGATCGGAAGAGAAGAATTCCTGAAATACGCCTGGGCCTGGAAGGAAGAGTACGGCGGAAAGATTATCAATCAGCTGAAGAAAATGGGTTCTTCCGCAGACTGGGAGAGGGAGCGGTTCACCATGGACGAGGGCTGTTCCCGCGCAGTGGAGGAAGTCTTTCTGAAACTCTATGAGAAGGGCTATATCTACAAAGGTTCCCGGATCATCAACTGGTGTCCCGTATGCCAGACTTCTATCTCGGACGCGGAGGTGGAGCACACCGATCAGAAAGGACACTTCTGGCATATCCGCTACCCGGTGGTGGGAGAGGAAGGCCAGTATGTGGAAATCGCCACTACTCGTCCGGAAACCATGCTGGGCGATACGGCTGTGGCAGTGAATCCAAAGGATGAAAGATACGCTCATCTGGTGGGCAAAATGCTGAAACTTCCGCTGACAGACCGCCAGATCCCGGTGATTGCCGACGAGTATGTGGATATGGAGTTTGGAACGGGCTGTGTGAAGATCACGCCGGCCCACGACCCCAACGACTTTGAGGTGGGCAAACGGCATAATCTGGAAGAGATCAATATCATGAATGACGACGCCACCATCAATGAGCGGGGCGGAAAGTATGCCGGCATGGACCGCTATGAAGCCCGCCGGGCCATGGTGGAGGATCTGGAAAAACAGGGACTGCTGGTGAAGGTGGTGGATCATGAGCACAGCGTAGGTACCCATGACCGCTGCAAGACCACAGTGGAGCCCATGATCAAGCCCCAGTGGTTTGTGCGGATGAAAGAGATGGCCAAGGCCGCCATGGATGTATTAAAAACCGACGATCTGAATTTCGTGCCGGAGCGGTTTGACAAGATCTATCTGCACTGGCTGGAAAATATCAAAGACTGGTGTATTTCCAGACAGCTCTGGTGGGGACACCGGATCCCGGCATATTACTGCGACGAGTGCGGCGAAGTGGTGGTCAGCAGAGGCATGCCGGAAAAATGTCCCAAGTGCGGATGTACCCATCTGACCCAGGATGAAGATACGCTGGACACCTGGTTTTCTTCCGCGCTGTGGCCCTTCTCCACGCTGGGCTGGCCGGACAAGACGCCGGAGCTGGAGTATTTCTATCCCACCAGCGTCCTGGTGACGGGATACGATATCATCTTCTTCTGGGTAATCCGGATGGTATTTTCCGGGCTGGAGCAGACCGGGAAATCACCCTTTAAACACGTACTGATCCACGGTCTGGTGCGGGATTCCCAGGGAAGAAAGATGAGCAAATCCCTGGGCAACGGCATCGATCCGCTGCAGGTGATCGACCAGTACGGTGCGGACGCCCTCCGGCTGACGCTGATCACCGGAAACGCTCCCGGAAATGACATGCGTTTCTACTGGGAGAGGGTGGAAGCCAGCCGTAACTTTGCCAATAAGATCTGGAACGCCTCCCGCTTTATCCTGATGAACATGGAAGATACGGATGTGAAGGCACCGGCCAGGGAGGAACTGGAGACGGCGGACCGCTGGATCCTGTCCAAGCTTAATGATCTGACAAAAGAAGTGACCGACAACATGGAAAGCTTCGAACTGGGCATCGCCGTGTCCAAGATCCATGACTTTATCTGGGATGAGTTCTGCGACTGGTACATTGAGATTGCCAAACAGCGGATCTGGGCGAAGGAAGAAAATAAAAAGGCGGCGGACTGCGCGCTGTGGACGCTGAAGACAGTTCTTTCCGGCGCGATGAAGCTGCTTCATCCCTATATGCCTTTTATCACGGAGGAGATTTACTGCACCCTTCATCCCGAGGAGGAATCCATCATGATCTCCAGCTGGCCGGTATACCGGGAGGACTGGAGCGATCCGGCGGCGGAGCAGATCATCGAGAAGGTGAAAGACATTGTAAAGGGCGTGCGGAACATCCGTTCCGAGATGAATGTGGCGCCGTCGAAGAAGATCCATGTGATCATCGTTCCGGAAAAGGAAGAGGACGGAAGCCAGCTGGACGCGCTTAAAGAAATGTATCAGAAGCTGATGAACGCCGGACAGGTGACGGTACAGGCGGACAAGGATGGCATCGGCGAGGACGCCATCTCGCTGGTGGTTCCCGGAGCGGTGGCGTATTTGCCGCTGGATGAACTGGTGGATAAGGAAAAGGAAAGAGAACGCCTTCTCAAAGAGGAGGAGCGTCTGGCCAAAGAGCTGAAACGTTCCCAGGGAATGCTGAATAATGAAAAATTCCTCAGCAAAGCGCCCGCCGCCAAGGTTCAGGAAGAGCGGGAAAAGATGGAAAAGTATCAAAAGATGATGGAACAGGTGAAAGAAAGGTTGAAACAACTGTAAAATCATGAAAAAAATAAAGATCAACAGGGGGAAAGTGGTTCGGATATGCAACTGGTTATCACTGCCGCTGCAGTTTCTGGGTGTATGTCTGTTGTATCTGGTAATGGAAGCAATCTGCCGCCATTCGCTGTATGAGGCGGTCAGCTATATGGTGGGAAGTAAGCTGGTATTTCTGTACAATGCCTTCCTGATTTTTGTGACCACCACACTGGTGTACCTGACCAGGAGAAGGATTTTTGCCCGGATTCTGATCATGTCCATCTGGCTGGTGCTGGGCATCATCAACGGCGTGGTTCTGGCCTGCCGGGTGACGCCTTTCACCGGACCGGATCTGAAACTGGTGACGGAGACTCTCCGGATCCTGAATAAGTATCTGTCGGTGGGCATGGTGATCGTGGTCATCATCCTGTTTCTGCTTCTGATCGCCGGCCTGGTCTGGCTGGCCATCAAGGCGCCCAAATATCAGGGAAAGATGTATTACCGGCTGAACATACCTCTGGTAATCGCGGCGGTGGCTTCTTTCCTGCTGGTCACCAATGTTGCTTTGAAGGAGCGTGTACTGTCCAGCTATTTTGGCAACATCGCCTTTGCCTATGAGGACTACGGCTTTCCCTACTGTCTGGGAACCACTTTTTTTAACACCGGCATCGACTGTCCCAACGGCTACGGCGAGGATCTGATGCAGGAGATTGTTCTCAGTACCCAGACCGGGGAGGAAACCAAGATACCAGAGGAACCGGTGAATGTAATTTTCCTGCAGCTGGAATCCTTCTTTGATCCAAAACAGGTGGAATTTCTGAATCTGTCGGAGGATCCCATCCCCAATTTCCGCAGGCTGATGGAAGAGTACACGTCGGGCTATTTCCGGGTGCCTTCCGTGGGAGCCGGCACGGCCAACACGGAGTTTGAAACCATAACCGGTATGAGCCTGCATTATTTCGGGCCGGGCGAGTATCCCTATAAGAGTATTCTCAAGGAAAAAACCTGCGAGAGCGTGCCCTACGTCCTGAAAGGCCTGGGCTACTCCACCCACGCCATTCACAACAACGAGGCCAATTTCTATTCCAGAAAATCGGTTTTCGCCAATCTGGGATTCCAGACCTTTACTTCGGAAGAATACATGCCGGACATTTCCGATACGACGCCCACAGACTGGGTGAAGGATCATATCCTGACGGATGAGATCGTCAAATGTCTGGACGCCACGGAAGGGCCGGATTACATTTACACGATTTCCGTACAGGGCCATGGGGATTATCCCACGGAGCCGGTGCTGGAAGATCCGCAGATCACCGTGAGCGGAGCGGAGAACCGGGAGAAAAACAATTACTCCTGGGAATATTATGTGAATCAGCTGAAAGAGATGGACGATTTCATCCAGGAACTGGTGGATACGCTGGCGGAATATGACGAGCCTGTGGTGCTGGTGATGTATGGAGACCATCTGCCGACTATGGGACTGGAGGCGGAGGATCTGAAAAACCGCTATCTGTTCCAGACGCAGTATGTGATGTGGGACAATATGGGGCTGGAGAAAAAAGATGTCAACCTGGCGGCTTATCAGATAGCGGCCGAGGTGCTGGACCGCATCGGCATCCACGATGGAACGGTTCTGTCCTATCATCAGGCCCGCAGAGGTACGAAAAACTACCAGGTGGATCTGGAAGCTCTCCAGTATGACATTCTTTATGGAAAGCAGTACGTTTATCAGGGACAGGAACCCTTTATGAAGACGGATCTGCAGCTGGGCGTGGTGCCCATCACTTTCACCGGTATCGATGAAGTTTCTGAGGGCACTTACTATATCAATGGAGAGAATTTCACCGCTTCCAGCAAGCTGGAGATCAATGAAGAAGTGGTGGAGGATACCATCTATCTCAGCTCTACCCTGCTGATGGTAAGGGATGTGAAACTTGAGGACGGGGATACGCTGGCGGTTGCCCAGCAGAGCAACAGCCCGACTCATCGGGTGCTGTCACGGACGAACGTCATCACTTATGACGCGCCAATCCCGGAACCGGATGAGGAACCGGACGGGACAAAAGGGCCTTCCCTGATACCGCAGCCGTCGGTCACAGCGGCACAATGATATCATATTGATAAAAAGAAAGATCCTGAATATCCGAAAGTATGGATGTTCAGGATCTTTTTTTCTCGGTTTTATCATTCAGAGGCGGGGCGGAGCCGCAGTTCCCCTGACGGTGAGGCTGGTTCCGGTATAGATTTTCAGCACTTCCCCCGAATGGTCGTCCATCATCTGCAGGAGCCGTTCGATGGCCAACTCTCCGAACCGTTCCAGGTTGACATGTACGGTCGTAAGCTGCGGAGAAGTCATCCGGGCGGCGGCGGAATCATCGAAACCGACGATGGAAATGTCTTCCGGTATCCGGTATCCCTGGCGGACCAAAGCGGAAAATACCGCCGCGCCGATGATGTCATTCCCGGCGATGAAAGCAGTGGGAAGCGTGTCCCGCTCCTTTAGCTGCTGCAGAAAATTTTCCTGGAGATCAGACTGAAAGTAGTCCAGACTGTATATGTATTCGTCCTTTCGCTGAATGTTCAGACGCTTCATCATCTGAAAGAAATAATCCCTGCGGTCGTGGAAGGTTCCGTAGACCTGGCTGGTAGTGATGTAGCCGATCTGGGTATGCCCCAGCGCTTTCAGATAGGAAAGAGCTAGGTAGCTGCCGCTCTCACTGTCAGTATTCAGGGTATTGACGGCGTATCCGTATATATGGTGGTCGATAAAAATAATGGGGATGGGAAAATGCTCATATCTGGTATAATCCGGGCAATGATATTCCGTGCCAAGGAAAATAATGCCGTCGTACTGCTTTGAACTGCAGGCGTCCTGCAGAATCTCCTCCAGAGTGTCCTCGGCGGCGTTTACGATAGAGAGAGAATGCTGCCGCTGCCGGCAGATCCGCTCCACACCTTCCATGATAAGCGGGGAGAATTCGTTGCGGATATAGGGAACTCGAACCGCGTCTTTGTAGCACAGATACAGAATCCTTTTCGAAGAAGAAACGTCTTTTTTGCGAATGGTATAGCCGTTTTGCACCAGCAGTTCAGTAAGCTTTGCCCGCAGTTCGGGCCGCACTCCCGGTTTATCATTTAAAACCAGAGATACAGCTGCCGGGGAAACGCCGGCCAGTTCTGCGATCTTTCTTACGGTTAACTTCATGAATGGCTCCTCCTGTTTTCCTTTATCCGAGCCTGTCGGATCTTTTTTACAGTATCATCATAGCACATAATCAAATTGAAATCCACATTAAATGTTTAATACATAGAAAAATAAACAATAAAAAAATAACATAAACAGTTTAGTTGTTAATGATTAACAAATATGAAATAATGAAGAAAAAACAGGGGAAAAGTGGTTGACATTTACGGATAATTGTAATATATTCTAATCAAGAAATAAACAAACGGATAAACAAACGAGAATTAAATAATAAACAAATATAAACAAAATGCAATCAAAAGGAGGAAAGATTATGAAAACAAGGAAAATGATGGCAGCGGCAGGCGTGATGATGGCAGTGGTTCTGGCAGGATATGGAGTGACCGGTATGGCCAGCACAGAAGAGACCAGAGGTGTGATCGGATATCTGGGCGATGAGACGGATGAAAAATTCGCAGAGGGAATCCGCGAAGAGGCCTCCGAGCAGGGGTATAAAGTGGTGACGGCAAAGGGAGACAGCAATCTGATCACGGACTGTATCGATGTGCTGGAGCAGGGGGCGGATGTGATCGTAGTACCTCTCGCCGGAGAGGAAGAGACACAGCGGGTCATCGAAGCGGCTCATGACAACGATGTGGATGTGGTTTTGAAGACGACAAAAGGAAGCGAGGCAGATTATGACAAACTGGTTGTGCAGGAGGGCAGCGTGGGAGGAAATGCGGCTGCAGTCTGTGCGGTAGAGCTTCTGGAAGGGAAATAATCCGTCATGGTTGACAGGGGCAGCGAAACCTCATATAATCTTTGAAGCGGGAGATGCCGGAGAGGATCCGGCATCTTTCTTTTGTCACGCAAAGGAGAAAAATATGGAGAAATTCTTTTACTTTGCCCCCATGGAGGGGATCACCGGATATATTTACCGCAGCGCCCACAGCCGCCATTTTCGGGGAGCCGACTGTTATGTGACGCCTTTTATCGCGTCCAATCAAAGCGGCAGGTTAAAAACACGGGATAAAAACGATATTCTTCCGGAGCATAACCGGGGCATCCGTCTGCTCCCGCAGATTCTCTCCAGCCGGGCGGAGGATTTTATCCTGACGGCAAAGGGGATCAAAGAATTCGGTTATGAAGAAGTCAATTTGAATCTGGGGTGCCCGTCTCCGACGGTGACGTCCAAGAAAAAAGGAGCGGGATTTCTCCTGCACCCGGAAGAACTGGATCGCTTCCTGGATGAGATTTTTCGCGGACTGGATATGGAAATTTCCATCAAGACAAGGCTTGGCTGGTCGGATCCGGAGGAGTTCTTTGAACTGGTGGAAATCTTTAACAGGTATCCTGTAAAAGAACTGATCATCCATCCCAGGGTACGGATGGATTTTTACAAGAACAAACCCAACCTGGCGGTCTTTGAAAAAGGAGCGTCCAAAAGCAGATCCGTCATCTGCTATAACGGCGATCTGTTTACGGCGGAGGATATCCGGGGCTTTTGCAATCAGTTTCCGCAGATCGGCCGGCTGATGATCGGCCGCGGGCTGCTGCGGGATCCGGCGCTGCTGGAAAAAGCAGAAGAAGGAAATAAGGCGGTGGATCCGATCCGGTACCGGGATTTCATCCAGGATGTGTGCGAAGGATACCGGGAAGTAATCCCCGGCGATAAAAACGTGCTCTTCAAGATGAAGGAGCTGTGGGGTTATCTGATCGATCTTTTCCCCGGGCAGGAAAAAGCGGCTAAAAAAATCAGAAAGGCTAAAAGCCTTTCTGAATATGAATCTGTTGTGGAAGAACTGTTTGCCGATCTGTGATTCAAACAGAAATCAGCAGCGGATCGTCCGCGGTTCTGCCGTGAAAGAAGAGATGGTTGCCACCACATCCTTCAGGTAAAACACCTGGGTGTTTCCATCGTCGGGAGCGTACATCTTCTGCAGGGACGGATAAGCGTCCAGCATGGATTTGCGGGCTTCATACCGGTCGTCCTCCACGGCCAGGGCCTGCACCCGGATCCATTCTCCCTGATAAAATCCGCACAACTCCACCTTCGGGTTTGCCATCATCTGACGGGAAACGGCTTTTACCTTTCCGGTCTGGATGTAAAGCTTATCTTCGAAAATATGAATGGTTCCAAAAGGACGCACCCGGGGCTGATCCCCTTCCACGGTGGCCAGATAATAAGTTTCACATTTTTTGAGAAATTCATAGATTTCCTGCATAGCAGCACCTCCGTTTTCTGATATATTCTGTCTTTACTATACCAGATTTTTCTTTATTTTTCCAGAAGCACCGGCACAGGCCGATCCATAAAAATATGCTCCGGGGTGACGGCGCAGTCGTAGGCCAGGATCTGTACGCCGCGCTTATGGGCATCGGCCAGAGCGTCGGCGAAGGCGGGATGGGTTGTCCGATTAGGGGCAAAAGCCCGGACGCCCTTCATCTGGATCACAAAGAGCAGATATGCGCCGTATCCTTCCTCGCAGCAGCGGCACAGCTCCTGGATATGTTTTACTCCTCTCTGGGTGGGAGCGTCGGGGAAGCGGGCGATTCCTTCCAGGTTCAAAGTGACGCCCTTTACTTCCATGAAAGATCTTTCCGTTCCCTGTTCGAAATACAGGTCAAAGCGGGACTGGCCGTAGGTTTTCTCGCGGCGAAGGCAGGAAAGATCCGGGAAAAGGGGATTCTTTCTCAGCCATTCCTCCGCCAGACGGTTGGGGATCTGGGAGTCGATGTTTATGATCTGTCCGCCTTTTTCCACGGCGATGAGGTCATAAGCCGTTTTGCGGTTGGGATTGCCGCTTTTTTCCAGGTATACCGTTGCGCCGGGGATTAAAAGCTCCCGCAGACGTCCGGTATTTTTTACGTGGCAGATTTCGGTACGCCCGTCTATCTGAATGTGGGCGATAAAGCGGTTGGGCCTTGAAAGAAAGGTACCCTCGGTTACGCTGGCGTATTGCATGATGTTCTCCTTGGCGATACTGCGGTCAAATTTTGCGTTTTTATTATAAAGGAGAAGGGCTTGGGAAGTCAACGGATGGATTCTTGAAGCGGGAGAAGTCTTATGGTATCATGAATGTTATCAAAATTGTTTGCTGCCGGGCGATGAAGAATTTGAATTTTATATCGAATAAAGAATTTAAACCCTGGTTATAAAAACAGGAAAAGAAAGTCAAAAGTTGCGACATAAATTACTTGCAAATAACCACCACTTTATTATAATGTATAAGAGTCAGCAGTGTCTGATCAAAATACAGGTAAAGTGGTGGTTTATTTTGAATTATACAGAAGCTGTGGCATACATCGAGGGAATCGGACGGTTTGATATCGCGGATCCCCTTGGACATGCGAAGGAACTGATGAAAAGGCTGGGAAATCCTCAGGATGATCTGCGGGTGATCCATGTGGCGGGAACCAACGGCAAGGGGAGCGTCTGCGCGTATCTGGCTTCTATGCTGGAGGCTGGGGGTTATTCCTGCGGTCTGTTTACTTCGCCCCATCTGGTGGTGATGAACGAGCGGTTTCGGATCAACGGGGAGATGATGGACGACGATACCTTTGTGCGGCTGTTTGGCCGGGTGAAAAAAGTGATCGATGCGTTCGTCGCGGAAGGAAAAGAACATCCCAGCTATTTCGAGATTCTTTTTGCAGTGGGTATGTTATATTTTGAAGAGCGCAAGGTGGATTTCGCCGTGCTGGAGACAGGACTGGGCGGGAGACTGGATGCGACCAATACCGTAAAATCACCGCTGGCGTGTATCATTACTTCCATCAGTAAGGATCATACGGAGTATTTGGGGGATACCATAGAGAAAATTGCGGCAGAAAAGGCAGGGATCATCAAACCGGGGGCGCCGGTGGTATACGACGGCACCAGCCCGGAAGCGGCAAAGGTGATCGAAAGACAGGCGGACCGGCTGGGAAGCCCCTGCTACCGCCTGGATCCCTCTTTGTATCGCCTTGTCAGACAGGAGCCAGAGGGGATTACCTTCGTCTTCGGGGGCGAAGAGGAACTTTTTATCCCTTACATCGCGTCTTATCAGATGATGAACGCGTCCCTGGCGTATTACACTATGAAGCTGTTAAAGCCGGCGCATCACATCGGAGAAGACTTGTTAAAAGCAGGTATCGCAAAGACCAGATGGGAAGGGCGGATGGAGACGGTTTTGCCGGGGGTCATTCTGGACGGCGCCCACAATGAGGACGGCGTGCGCCATTTCATCGAGACGGCCGTTCACTTTAAAAAGAATTTTCGGATCACCATTCTTTTTTCGGCGGTGGCGGACAAAAGGTACCGGCAGATGATCCGGGATATCAGTGATAAGATCCGGCCGGACGCGGTGGTTGCCACGCAGATCGACGGATACCGGGTGGTTCCGGCGGCTGATCTGGCAAAAGAGTTTCGGGAAAACGGCTGCACTTGTGTGACAGAAGAAGAGGATATCGGAAAAGCCTTTGAAGCGGCCCGCGCGTATCAGGGAGACGGCATGTTGTTCTGTGTGGGATCGCTGTATCTGGTTGGCGAGATAAAGAAGTATCTTAAGGAGAACGAAGCATGATAAATTATGAGGAAGAACTGAAAAAATTCAAGCCTAGTCTGGATGTGGACGAGGTGGAGAGCGCTGTTTACAGCAGGGATCTGACGGATGTGATCGACATTCTCAAGGAAATGATGGATGTGAACGGACAGAAGAAGAAAGAGTGAAGTTATGCGGATCAATTGTATGAATTGCGGAGCGCCGCTGAATGATTCGGCGCACTGTCCCAGGTGCGGGTTTGACGTGGTGGTGCAAAAGAAGGTCTATCTGCTTTCCAATCTGTATTATAATCAGGGGCTGGAAAAAGCGGAGATCAGGGATCTTTCAGGAGCCATCGACATGCTGCAGCGCAGCCTGAAATTTAATAAGCTGAACATACAGGCCAGGAACCTTCTGGGACTGGTATATTTTGAAACCGGCGAGGCGGTTTCTGCCTTAAGCGAATGGGTGATCAGCAAAAATATCATGCCGGAGGGCAACATAGCGTCAGAATATATCGATCGTCTCCAGAATAATGCCAACAAGCTGGATGATATCAATCTGACCATAAAGAAATATAACGAGGCGCTGATGTGCTGCCGAAACGGCAGTTCGGATGTGGCGGCGATTGCGCTGAAAAAGATTCTGACACAGAATCCCAAGCTGATCAAGGCGCACCATCTGCTGGCGCTGATCTATATCCATCGCAAAGAATATGAAAAGGCCCGTAAGATTTTAAAGAAGGCGGCCCGGATCGACAAGACCAACGCGACCACCCTGCGTTTCTTAAAAGAGGTGGACGAGCAGACCGGTACCCGCACAAACCTGGAGGGACGCTGGAATTTCCGCAGGGGCAAAGACAGACAGGAGGAAAGCCAGCCGGCCAGTGTGGCGGATGTGATCATCCCGCCCACCTTCCGGGAAAGTTCGGTATTTTCCACGATCCTGAACCTGGGATTTGGGATTATCGTGGGAGCGCTGGTGGTCTGGTTTCTGTTTATGCCGGGGCGGGCACAGAGGATCAACCGGGAGGCCAATGAGAGAGTGACAGAATACAGCAACACCATGGCCAGCCAGTCGGCGGAATTGTCCCGGCTGGAGGAACAGATTGATGATTCCAAGGAGACGGTGGATTCCGCCCAGGAGCAGATTGAGGAGGCTCGGAATCAGGTGTCTGGCTATGAGAACCTGATCAAGGCATGGCAGGCCTATCAGGACGGCAGCTACACCGAGGCTGCCAACGCTATGGCAGATATTAACAGCGATCAGCTTTCGGCGGAGGCCAGAACGATCTATGATGATATCTTCGCCAACATTCAGACCACCCTCTTTAACAGTTACAAGGAGGCCGGGATCGAAGCTTTCGATCAGACGGATTACGCCGGGGCGGTGGAACAGCTGGTAAAGGCGATGGAGATTAATGACAGCGATTACGAGACGTTGAACTATCTGGCTCACGCTTACCGTGAGAGCGGGGATACGCAGCATGCTGTCGAGACGTTCCAGCGCATCATCGAACTGGAGCCGGATACGGAGCATGCATCCAGCGCGCAAAGCTACATCGATGCTATGAACAGCCAGGCGGTTGTGGTGGATCCGCAGGAAGGGACGACGGATCCGCAGACGACGGATCAAAACGCGGACGGCCAGGCGGCGGAACAGGAAGTCCAGACGCCTGGGGAGACAGAAAACAATGCAGATATTTCTGCGGAAGAAGACGAAACGGCAGACGCCGTGCTTCCGCAGGAGGAATAAAAGAGAAACCTCCGGATTGGGGATACGCGTGTATGCGTATCCCCAATCTGCGTTTTTGGGATCGGGAAGGGAGTATGGATAAATGGAAGAAATGTTTCAGATCAACGGAACAGACCTGGTGATCAAAGTTCCCCGGGAACTGGATCATCATTGCGCAAAGCGAATGAATATGGGAGCGGATCGGATCATAGAGAGAAAGAATATCCGCCGCCTGATCTATGATTTCCGGATGACGGAGTTTATGGACAGCTCCGGCGTGGGGGCGATCATGGGTAGGTACCGCAATATCCGGCTGGTGGGCGGCGTGATCCGTGCGATCCATGTCAACGACAGAGTGGAACGACTGTTTCATCTTGCCGGTATTGACAAGGTAATTGAGATCGAAAAAGAAAAAAGCTGGATGAAAGCCGGCAGTCAGAAGGAGGATTCTTATGGAACGCACCAATGAAATGAGCATCGAATTTGACAGCCGTTCCTGCAATGAAGGGTTTGCCAGAGTCTCGGTTGCCGCATTTTGCACACAGTTAAATCCCACTCTGGAGGAGGTGGCGGATGTGAAAACAGCGGTCTCAGAGGCGATTACCAATGCGATTATCCACGGATACGAAAATCAGGTACATAAGATCCGGATCGAATGCAAGGCTGCGGGTCACGAATTGTATCTGACGGTGATTGACAAGGGAAAGGGAATTGCAGATATCAAAAAAGCCATGGAGCCGCTGTTCACCACCAGGCCGGAATGGAACCGCTCCGGTATGGGTTTTGCTTTTATGGAAGCTTTTATGGATGAAGTGGTGGTGGTGTCGGAGTTAGGATGCGGAACAGAGGTTCACATGAAAAAAACCATCGGCAGGAAAAGTCATGAATTCCCGGAATAAAAGGAGGCGGCATGGAACGGATCCTCGGGCTGATGAAGCGGGCGCACCAGGGGGATAAAGAGGCCAGAGATACCATTGTCAGTGAAAATCTGGGGCTGGTCTGGAGTATTGTAAAGCGGTTTATGAACCGGGGCGTGGATCTGGAAGATCTGTTTCAGATTGGATGCATCGGACTGCTGAAGGCAGTGGATAAATTCAACTTGGAGTATCAGGTGAAGTTTTCCACCTATGCGGTTCCCATGATTGCGGGAGAGATCAGGCGCTTCCTGCGGGACGACGGGATGATCAAGGTCAGCCGTTCCTTAAAAGAGACGGCGCACCGGGCCAGTGCACAGAGGGAGCAGCTGGAAAAAAAGCTGGGAAGAGAACCGTCTCTTTTGGAACTTTCTCTGGAGATGGATGTCGAGGCGGAGGAGCTGGCCATGGCGATGGACGCATCTTCTCAGGTAGAATCCCTGCAGCAGACGATCTGCCGTGGAGAAGGAGCCGATATCGAACTGATGGATAAGCTGGAGGAAAAGACGCAGAGCCAGGAGTATCTGCTGGATCGGATGATGATAAAAGAGGCGCTGGGCAGTCTGGGCGCTAAGGAGCGGGAACTGATTTACAAACGTTACTTCCAGGACATGACGCAGACGGCCATCGCCAGGGATATGGGGATGACGCAGGTGCAGGTTTCCAGAATGGAGAAAAAAATATTAAAAAGTATGCGGGGGAAACTGACCTGATCCTCTTTTGCATATTTTCTGCTGAAAAATCGAATACTATCCGCAAATGAGAAAGAAAGAAGGGAGCATATGACTGGAGGAAAAGGAAGGATCTGTCTGGCGATGCTGATTCTGGCGCTGGTTTTCGGCGTGCTGTGGTATTTGCTGGCACAGGGGAAAAGCAGACCAGAGTGCGGGGGAACCTTGGTAAAATACATCGCGGAAAGGGAAGTGATGGCATGAGCGCCGTCCTGTATATGCAGACGGATAAAAATGTCCGTGTGGATCATCGGGATATCCGTCTGCAGGACGTGGCGGCCCTTTCTTGCAGCGATCCGGCTGTGCTGGCCAGGATGCAGACGGTAAAAATCTGCACGATCCGGGAGGAGCAGTACGGGCGGTATCCGGTGGCAGTGTCGGATATTCTGCAAAAGATTCAAAAAGAGGATCCCAAGGTCGAGATAGTTCACCTGGGGGAACCAAATTTTATCTTGACCTTTGAAAGACCGGAAGGAAAAAAGCGGTGGATGCAGGCGCTGAAGGTGGTTTTTGTCTGCCTGGTGACCTTTTTCGGCACAGCCTTTTCTATCATGACGTTTCATACGGATGTGGATGTTCCCTCGCTTTTTCACAATATTTATGAATCCTTTACGGGCAGATCTTATACGGGCGTTTCGATACTGGAAATTTCTTATTCCATCGGTATCGGGCTGGGTGCTGTGTTCTTTTTCAATCATTTTGGCCGGCGGAAACTGACGCAGGATCCAACGCCTATGGAAGTGGAAATGCGTACCTACGAGGATTCGGTGGACACGACGATTATCGAGCAGCAGGAAAGGAAGGGGCGCGAAACGGGATGACACAGATCGTACTGGGTCTGCTGGGACTGTGTTTCGGAGCTGTCATCGCCAGCGGCGTGGTGGCCTTCATCATCAGTCTGGGAATCGTACCGCGCTATGCTGGGATTACCAGAACGGCCGGTCACATTATTCTATATGAAAATGCGGCGATTCTGGGTGCGCTGGCAGGAAACTGTCTGACGGTATTTCCGCTGCAGCTGCGTCTAAGCTGGGCGGGATTGCTTGTTTTTGGCGCTTTTGCCGGTATTTTCCTGGGCAGCTGGATCGTTGCGCTGGGAGAAGTGGTGGATATTTACTCCATCCTGTTTCGCAGGACAGGGCTGAAAAAGGGAGTTCCCCTGGTGATCCTTAGCATGGCGCTGGGCAAGACGGCCGGTTCCCTGCTGTTTTTTGTGAAAGGTTGGTAAAGCGTATGGAACATATGAAAAGTGAAGCGGAAAAAAAGGAATATGAAAAGTACGTCAAACAGGTGACGCCGGTACACAGCCTGCCGGTGAATATGGCAAAGGCCTTTCTGACGGGCGGACTGATCTGCGTGCTGGGTCAGGCGCTGATGAATGCGGGGATGGATCTGGGCCTGAACCGGGAAGACGCAGGCTCCTGGTGCTCCCTGCTCCTGGTGCTTTTAAGCGCCCTTCTGACCGGGTGGAATATCTATCCCAAACTGGCCCGCTTCGGCGGAGCCGGCACACTGGTTCCCATCACCGGGTTCGCCAACTCCGTGGCAGCGGCGGCGGTGGAATACCAGACGGAAGGGGAAGTATTCGGGAAAGGATCCAAAATCTTCTCCATCGCAGGCCCGGTAATCCTCTACGGAATTTTCAGTTCCTGGGTGCTGGGCCTGATTTACTGGCTTGGAAAAATCCTCACCTGGTGGTAAAATAGTGATACCAGGGGACCAAAGTTCTGCGTTTCATGCTTGCATGAAAATGCAGAACCTTGGGACCCGCCAAAATATGAGGAAGAAGCGGGGGAGGGGCCCCGCGGAATCCGAATATTTTGCAGGGATTCGAAAGCACGCAGTGCGAAGAATCCCGAAGGTATCACGTAATAAGATGAGCATGCGAAAATATGAGGAAGAAGCGGGGGAGGGGCCCCGCGGAATCCGAATATTTTGCAGGGGTATGAGAGCGCGAAGCGCGAAATACCCCGGGGTATCACGTATTTAAGAAAGCGTGCATAAAATATGAGGAAGAAGCGGAGTATCCCGCGAAAAGTCTATAGGTTTACATAAAACAGGAGAATAGCATGTATCTTGCATTGATAACAGCCCTGGGTGTGGGCGGGGCTACCATTGCTGGGGTGCTGATCGGCTTTCTGTTCCAGAAAGTACCCCACCGTTTTAACGATATCATCCTTGGCTTTGCCGCCGGCGTCATGCTGGGCGCGGCGGTGCTGGGCCTGATCATACCATCCCTGGAGGAAGGGCAGGTATGGATGACGCTGGCGGGCATTCTGACCGGCGCGCTTTTTCTGAATGCGGCAGATTATCTGACGCCCCATCTTCACCGGATTACCGGTATGGAGCAGGAAGCACACAAAAACAGGAACAGCAGCCTGAATAAGGTGATGCTGTTTGTGATGGCCATTGCCATTCACAATCTCCCGGAAGGGCTGGCGGCCGGTGTGGGATTTGGAACAGAAGATGTGGGCAATGCCATCACGGTGGCGCTGGGAATTGCTCTGCAGAACATACCGGAAGGAATGGTGATTGTCTCGCCGCTGATTCTGGCCGGCGTGCCCCGATTGCGGGTATTCTTTATCGCCAGTTTCACCGGCGTGATTGAGATCATCGGCACCATGATCGGCTTTGGCGCCGTCAGCGCGTCTTCGGCTGTCCTGCCCTTTGCGCTGGCGTTTGCAGGAGGGACTATGGTGTATGTGGTAAGCGATGAAATGATACCGGAGACACACAGTCATGGTTATGAGCGGCAGGCTACCTATGCCCTTTTGATCGGGTTTATGGTGATGATTCTGATGGACTGGTATCTTGGATAGACGAAAGGAGAAAACAGATGGAAAACGTATATGTAATGGATCATCCGCTGATCGCCCATAAGATTTCCCGTCTGCGGGATGAGCGGACTGGAACTAATGAATTCCGCCGTCTGGTGGAGGAGATTGCCGTGCTGATGGGGTATGAGGCGCTGCGGGATCTGAAAACAGAGAAGGTTTTGGTGAAAACGCCTCTGGAAACCTGTGAAACGCCGATGATTGCCGGAAAAAAACTGGCGGTTGTACCTATCCTGCGGGCGGGTCTTGGGATGACGGGAGGACTCCTGACGCTGGTTCCCTCCGCCAAAGTAGGCCATATCGGGCTCTACCGGGATCATGAAACATTTGAGCCCCATGAGTATTACTGCAAGCTTCCCGATCCCATTGAGGAGCGGCTGATTGTGGTGCTGGATCCCATGCTGGCCACCGGCGGCTCTGCTTCGGCGGCGGTGAATTTCATCAAAAAGCATGGCGGACGGCAAATTAAATTTATGTGTATCATTGCGGCTCCGGAAGGAATACAGCGGCTTTCCCGGGAGCATCCGGATATTCAGATTTACTGCGGCTGCGTGGATCGCAAGTTGAATGAAGAGGCGTACATATGTCCCGGACTGGGAGACGCAGGCGACCGCATCTTTGGAACAAAATAAATTTCCCTTCATCCCGGGGAATGGATCTTTTCCGCCGGTGGCATACTAAAGTATCTTAGAGCAAAAGGCGGGATGATCATGAAACAGATGATGGGGAAACAGAGTCTGGAATTGAAAAATGAAGTGTATGTGATAAGCGGTTCTTCCATCGCCGGCAGCAAGGAGAAGGAAGGACCGCTTGGTTTGTGCTTTGACAGGACGAAGGAGGACCCCATGATGGGGATGAACAGCTGGGAGGAGGCAGAGAGCGCCCTGCAGGAAGAGGCGGCGTCCCTGGCCATTGAGAAGGCGGGAATCATGAAGGAACAGATCCGCATGATTTTCGCCGGCGATCTGCTGGCGCAGTCCATCGCTTCCAGTTTTGGCATCATGAAGCTGGGACTGCCTCTTTACGGACTGTACGGCGCCTGTTCCACCATGGGTGAGGCGCTGAGTCTGGGGGCGATGGCGGTGGACGGCGGATATGCGGATTTTGTGCTGACGCTTACATCCAGCCACTTCGGCAGTGCGGAAAAAGAATTCCGTTTTCCTTTGGAGTACGGGAATCAGCGGCCTCTTTCGGCGGGGTGGACGGTCACCGGCAGCGGAGCCTGTGTGCTGGGAAATAAAAAAAGCCGGGTGAAAATCACGGGGATCACCACGGGGCGGATCGTCGATTATGGATTGAAGGATTCCCAGAACATGGGCGCCTGCATGGCTCCTGCGGCCTGCGACACCATCTGTGCCAGCCTGCGGGATTTTGCCAGAAAGCCAGAGGATTATGACCGGGTGATCACCGGAGATCTGGGAAGTATCGGTCAGCGGATTTTGCTTGCGCTTCTTCGGGAACAGGGGATCGACCTGCATCGGCAGCATCTGGACTGCGGGATGCTGATTTACGATCAGGACACCCAGGATACCCATGCGGGCGGCAGCGGGTGCGGCTGCGCGGCGACGGTGCTGACCGCCTATATCCTTCCGCATCTGGAAAGCGGGGAATGGAAAAGAGTGTTGTTTGTGCCGACAGGGGCCTTGCTGTCCAAAGTAAGTTTTTATGAAGGAATGAGTGTGCCGGGGATCGCCCACGGCGTGATTCTGGAGCACGTGCCAGGGTGAAAAAGGAGGAGATGAGAGATATGGAATATATCAATGCATTCTGGGTGGGAGGACTGATCTGCGCTCTGGTGCAGATTTTGCTGGACCGGACCAAGATGATGCCCGGGCGTGTGATGGTGATGCTGGTCTGTCTGGGCGGCGTGCTGGGGGCGGCTGGCCTTTATGAACCTTTTCTGGACTTTGCAGGAGGCGGAGCCAGCGTCCCTTTGCTGGGATTTGGCAATGTCCTGTGGAAGGGTGTGAAAGAGGCGGTGGATACCGACGGATTTCTGGGGCTGTTTATGGGAGGATTCACCGCCAGCGCCGTGGGGATATCAGCAGCGCTGATTTTCGGTTATCTGGTCAGCCTGATCTGCCGGCCGAAGATGAAATCCTGATCCTTGGGGGAAATCCCCGGTTCATCGGTTGACTTGTATCCTTTGTTTTGCTATCATAAGCAAAAAAGAACAGAAAAGAGGAAAAAAGGTGCAGCAGGAGTTTAGCAGGACTGAGATATTAATCGGGGAAGAAGGGATCGAACTGCTGGCGAAAGCGAAGGTGGCGGTATTCGGTCTGGGGGGAGTCGGATCTTATGTGGTGGAGGCTCTGGCGCGATGCGGGGTCGGTTCTCTGATTCTGGTGGATCACGATGTGATTTCCGCATCCAATATTAACCGGCAGCTGTTTGCGCTGCATTCCACCGTGGGGCAGTTCAAGACGGAGGTGGCCAAAGCGAGGGTGCGGGATATTGATTCTGATATTCTGGTTCATACGTATCAGACCTTCTACAGCGGGGAAACGGCTCAGCTGTTTGATTTGAAGTCCTGCGATTATATTGTGGACGCCATCGATACGGTTTCTTCCAAGCTGCTGCTGATCGAAAACGCCAAAAAAGCAGGCGTTCCCATCATCTGTTCCATGGGTACCGGAAATAAACTGGATCCGTTGAAGTTTGAAATTACAGATATCTCCAAGACCAGTGTCTGTCCCCTGGCAAAAGTGATGCGTCAGGAACTGAAAAAACGCAGAATCCGCAAAGTAAAAGTCCTTTATTCCAAGGAGGTGCCGGTGAAACGAAAAGCGCAGGTGACAGAGAAAAAAGGCAGTACGACCCATCCTGTCCCGGGCAGTATCTCTTTCGTGCCTTCCGTGGCAGGCCTTCTGCTGGCCGGGGAAGTGGTACGGGATCTTTTGGGCGGCAGGAGATAAGAAAACATACCCGGGTATAATCGCCCGGGCGGCAAGATACATTGATAGAAGAAAGTAGAATGAGAGAGGATCAGACTTGAAAGAATTATTTTACCAGGAGCTGTGCGGATGTGTGGGAGCAGATCAGATACGGCAAAAGGAACCGATGAAACTTCATACAACTTTTCGCGCGGGAGGACCGGCGGATTATTTCGTGATTCCAAAGAGTTCCCTTCAGGTAAAACAGGTGATTGAAATCTGTAAAGCAAGAAAGATGCCCTGGTATGTGGTGGGCAACGGAAGTAATCTTCTGGTGGGCGACGGAGGCTATCGCGGCGTGATCATCCAGATTTATAAAAATCTAAGCGGCGTGACGATTGAAGGGCAGAGTGTTAAGGCCCAGGCGGGAGCGCTGCTGTCCCGGGTCGGAGCCTGCGCGCTGCAGGAATCGCTTGCCGGCATGGAATTTGCCTGCGGTATTCCCGGTACCATCGGCGGCGCGGTGGTGATGAATGCCGGCGCCTATGGCGGAGAGATGAAGGATATCTTAAGCAGCGTCACCGTTTTGAAAGAAAACGGCGAAGAAGAGGTTATTTTGGCGGATCAGCTGCAGATGGGTTACCGGACCAGCGTGATAAAGGAAAAGGGATATGTGGTTTTGGAGGCGGTTCTTCATCTGGAAAAAGGAGACGCCGGACAGATCGCCGGCCGTATGGAAGAACTGAAAAGAAAACGGGTGGAGAAACAGCCGCTGGAATTTCCCAGTGCGGGCAGCACCTTTAAACGGCCGGAAGGCTACTTTGCCGGCAAACTGATCATGGATGCAGGCCTTCGGGGCTACCGCGTGGGCGGGGCTTCCATCTCCGAGAAGCATTGCGGTTTTGTGGTGAACGACCAGGAGGCGACAGCACGGGATATCCGCACACTGATGGAAGATGTTCAGAGAATTGTACGGGAACGGTTTCAGGTGGAACTGGAGCCGGAAGTGAAGTTTTTAGGAGAATTCTGACAGAAGAAGCGGGGTGGTTTTGTGCGTTTCGTGATTGTGACGGGGATGTCCGGCGCCGGCAAAAGTACGGCATTGAAGATGCTGGAGGATGCGGGATACTTCTGCGTGGATAATCTGCCGATTCCGCTGATGGAGAAATTTGCGCAGTTTGCGGTGGAAAGTGTTCCCCAGGGGATCCAAAAGGCGGCTCTGGGCGTGGATATCCGCAGCGGCAGATCGATGGATGAACTGGAAGCTGTTCTGGATCAGATGACGGCGGAGCGGATGGAATATGAGATTCTCTTTCTGGATGCGGAGGATGAGGTGCTGATCAAGCGCTACAAAGAGACCAGAAGAAACCATCCTCTGTCCGGGAACGGCCGGATTGAAGCGGGGATCCGTCTGGAGCGGGTGAAGCTGGAGTTTTTGAAAAAGCGCGCCGATTATATTCTGGATACCAGCCATCTGTTGACCAGGGAGCTGAAATCTGAGCTGGATAAGATATTTGTGAAAAATCAGCAGTTTAAAAATCTGATGATCACCATTCTTTCCTTTGGGTTTAAATACGGGATACCAGAGGACGCCGACCTGGTTTTTGATGTGCGTTTCCTTCCCAATCCCTATTATGTGGAAGGGCTGCGCCCGCTGACGGGAAACGACAAACCGGTGCGGGACTATGTGATGGGATTCGACGTGGCCGTTCAGTTTCTGGATAAGCTGACGGATCTGATCGCCTTTTTGATTCCCAACTACGTACTGGAAGGGAAAAATCAGCTGGTGATCGCTGTGGGATGTACAGGAGGAAAGCACCGGTCTGTAACGTTGGCCAGCGAACTGTACTGCCGGCTGGCCACCAGGGAGGAGTACGGGCTTAGGATGGAGCACCGGGATACGGGTAAGGATGCCATTACAAAAAGGATGTAGAGGTGCGGGATGTCTTTTTCGAGCGATGTAAAAGAAGAATTGTCACGGCAGTGCTCCACAGCACGCCACTGCCAGATGGCGGAACTGGCGGCGATTATCAGCATGTGCGGGGATGTGTTGATTTCCGGAACAGACCGGTATTCTGTCAAAATACATACGGAAAATGTTGCTGTAGCGAGAAAGTGCTTTACATTATTGAAAAAAGGATTTAATATAGAAGCGGAAATTGTGATTCGGCGTAATCGATATCTGAAAAAAAGCAACGTATATCTGATTACCGTTTTTTCACATGAGGATTCGATCCGTCTGCTGAAGGCCATGCGTTTTTTGAAAGCGGACGGAACGGTGGATGAAGAGATTGTTCTGGTCAGCCACCTGGTCGTACAGAGGAACTGCTGCAAACGGGCATTTCTAAGGGGCGCATTTCTGGCAGCGGGTTCCATCAGCGCGCCGGAAAAGTTCTATCACCTGGAGATTGTCTGTGACAGGGAAGCAAAAGCACAGCAGCTGCAGCAGATCATGACCGTTCTGGGAATCGAGGCCAAAATCGTGAGCAGGAAGAAACACTACGTAGTTTACATCAAGGAAGGATCACAGATCGTGGATTTCCTGGCACTGACAGAAGCCAACGTTTCGCTGATGAATCTGGAAAACATCAGAATTCTCAAAGAGATGAGAAATAATGTGAATCGCAAGGTGAACTGTGAAGCTGCGAATATCAATAAGACGGTTTCGGCGGCGGTTAAGCAGATTGAGGATATTCATTATATACAGGAACAGATCGGACTGGATCATCTCCCCGAAGGGCTGGAGGAGATTGCAGCGCTGCGACTGGAATATCCGGAGGCGACACTGAAAGAACTGGGCATGATGCTGACGCCCTGCGTAGGAAAATCAGGAGTGAATCACAGGCTGAGAAAAATCAGTGATATCGCCGGTAAGCTTAAGGAAAACAAGGAGGAGTAGTATTATGATTAAGAAACCGATTACGATTCAGCTGGCAAACGGTCTGGAAGCCCGCCCGGTCGCACTGCTGGTGCAGGTTGCAAGCCAGTTTGAGAGCGAGATTCACATTGAAAGCGGAAAACGCAAAGTGAACGCAAAAAGTATTATGGGTATGATGACCCTGGGTCTTGGCACCGGCGAGTGTGTTACGGTCTATGCCAACGGCGAGGATGAAGATACCGCCATTGAAAGCATAGAAAAATACCTGTCGGGCAGAAAATAAGAAAAAGAAGGGGGACTGCAGAGCAAACTGCAGTCCCCCTTTTGCCGAAAGGGAAAGACTTCCGGTAATTTCGAAGGGAAGTCAAAACAGAGGCAGAACGCGGAACCAATAGGTGTAAAGGGGCTGAAAGCCGATTCTGCGATACAGGTTTTCGGCAGGACGGTTGCCTGCGACCACCTGCAGATAGGATTTTCGCGCGCCCTTTTTGCGGCCTGCAGACAGAATGGCGCTGCAAAGTCCGAAGGCATATCCGCGGCCGCGAAACTCAGGGTGGACGTGAATGGCGTACAGACCGATATACTCCCGATCCAGGATGCCAAGTCCGGTGGCGACGATCTTTCCGTTTTGCCAGATGGAAGCGGCGATGGTGTCCATGGGAATAGCGCGGTACATGGAAGGGACGATCTTGCGGTGCATGGCGTTGGTGGTTCCTTTCAGCTCAAACAGCCCTTCGATCCAGCGGCGGGGAATGGACTGTTCCAGCAAAAGCCCGTCCGGGCGAGGCGCACTGCTGTGAAACCCCTCCAGATCCATTACCATTACCTGGGTAGTATGTTCTATGGCATAGTCTCTGCGCTCCAGTTCCCGGTCGAAGATCCGGTCCACCATCGGGCTGATCTTAAATATGGCCGGCGTGCCCCATTTGCGGTAAATCTGCTGGCAGTATTCGATCTTGTCGTCGATGGGGATGGTGGAGAGTCCGATCTGCTCCACGCTGTTGGTTCTGTGGGTATAAAAATAGGAAAAACGCAGCAGCCATCCGTCATAGATCTGTATTTGATGAGAGGGCCAGGCATTCAGAGAAAGATCTTCTATAGTTTTGATTATTGAACGATTCATCGGGTTACCTCCAATGGATGTATTATACGGCAAATATTATTTTGAAGCAAGAAAACGTTGTCAGAAACCGATTCTGATGGTAGAATGAAACGAGACAGGATGATAAAAAAGCAAGGAGAAATGATAATGGGAAGGTTTTTAAAGTGGATTGTCAACATTATTCTGTTATGCGCTATCGTGATAGCGGCGGCGCTTCTGATTCCGCCGCTGGCAGGCGTGACTACCGCCATGATCGACGAGGTGGATATGGATACGAATCTTCCGAGGGGATCGGTGACCTACGCAAGGGACGTGGCGGCCGATGATCTGGAAGCGGGAGACGATGTGCTGATCTTGGAGAGCGGCAAAACCTATGTCTACCGGGTGAAAAACCTGGATACCGGAGACGGGACCTGCACGCTGGAGGATACCAGAACGGCCGGCGCAGAGGAAGTGACGAGGACCTTCACCGGAGATGTTTCCAAAGTGGTGCTGACAGTACCCTTTATCGGTTATATTCCCATGGCGATGAAGAGCACGGAAGGCCTGATCGTGATCGGGCTGGCAGTGGTGTTTGTGATTATTCTCTTTATTCTGGCTGAACTTTGGCGTCCTGACCGGGATGACGAAGAGGAAGAAGAGGAAGAAGAGAATCCTGAGCCGGCCGATGAGGCGAGACAGACGCTTCCTGTGGATACGCCGTCACAGATCATGGAAGAGGCCAGCAGCGAGATCGCATCGGTGGTGTCCAGTGTGGTGGCGGAGGAAAGTCAGCCGGAAGAGATCAGACAGCCGGAAGAAGACGGCGAACTGGATGAGATCGACCGGAAACTTCGCCAGGAGCCGGAGTATCTGTCGGAGGAAGAAGTTCTCCGTCAGGCGGAGGAAACAGACGGGACAGTGACAGCAGACGGCGAGGAGGATGCCGCGATTTTAAGCCTGGAAGAGGATATCCGTTCGGAGGAAGAGCGGATGCAGGAAATCAATGATGGGGCGCAGGAAGAGATCGTTTTGGAACAGGAGACCGTGCCGGAGGAAGAGTCGGCTGTGGAGGAAACGGTTATAGAGGAAGCGGCGCTTTTGGAAGAGCCTGTTTCCGAAGAGGAAACCATGGAGACGGCAGAAGAGATGACAGAAGAAAAAATACCGGCGGCTGAACCCTATGTACCGGAGCAGGAAGTAGAGGAAGAGGTTCAGACGGACGAGCGGAAGCTGGCAATGCCGCTGTACACGGCGGACGAACTGCTGGCGAAAGCCAGGGAAAAGGGAGAGAATCCCCGAGTCGTAAAAGACGAAAAGACGGGCGTTACCCTCCTGGATTACTCAGATCTGCTGTAAACAGCGGAAAATTCAATAAAAATGAAAAAACCCCTTGCATTTGCAGGGGGTTTCGTATATAATAACTCGTGTTGTGACATTGATAGCGATGAAGCGCGAGGTTGCTGCCCGCGAGGCAGGTTTTCCGTGGAGCGAATGTCAAGTTAAGAAAACTGGCGACAAGTCACTGTACAATCAGGAAACCCATTGACAAATGGACATCCGGCGTGGAAGACACACCCGGTAAAGTGTACAGTCACCGCTTGTCGTACTCGTAAAGTGCGAAAAGGAGGCGACTTTTTTTATGGCAAGTCAAGTAATGAGAATCACATTGAAGGCTTATGATCATCAGCTGGTGGATGCATCTGCAAGCAAAATTATCGAAACTGTAAAAAAGAACGGAGCAGTAGTGAGCGGACCGGTACCCCTTCCCACTAAGAAAGAAGTGGTAACTATCTTAAGAGCGGTTCACAAATACAAAGACTCCAGAGAGCAGTTTGAGCAGAGAACCCACAAAAGACTGATCGATATCATCACACCTACCCAGAAAACAGTGGATGCGCTGTCCAGACTGGAAATGCCGGCCGGTGTTTACATTGATATCAAGATGAAAAACAAAAAATAATGTGATTTTGGTTAATTATCCTACAAGGTTAATATAGAAGCAACATTTCAGGTTCCACTTATATTGACTTTCTGTCTAGGATGATTGCACAACACAGTGTAATCCGCTGTAGATTAAGCAGGAGGTAAAAAATGAAGAAAGCGATTTTAGCAACAAAAGTCGGAATGACACAGATCTTCAATGAAGACGGAGTATTGACTCCCGTAACTGTATTGCAGGCTGGTCCCTGTGTGGTAACACAGGTAAAAACGGTGGAAAACGACGGCTACAGTGCAGTGCAGGTTGGTTTCGTTGACAAGAGAGAAAAGCTTGTGAACAAACCTATGAAAGGACAGTTTGAAAAAGCAGGCGTTTCCTGCAAAAGATATCTGAAAGAATTCAAACTGGAAGATGCGGAAAGTTATGAATTAGGACAGGAAATCAAAGCCGATATCTTTGAGGCAGGCGACAAGATCGACGCCACTGCAATCTCAAAGGGTAAAGGTTTCCAGGGCGCCATCAAGAGACATGGACAGTCCAGAGGACCTATGGCTCACGGTTCCAAATATCATCGTCATGCAGGTTCCAACGGTGCGGCATCTGATCCCAGCAAGGTATTCAAAGGCAAAAAGATGCCTGGTCAGATGGGCAACAAAAAAGTAACGATCCAGAATCTTGAGATCGTGCAGGTGGATGCGGAGAACAATCTGCTTCTGGTAAAAGGAGCTGTACCGGGACCGAAGAAATCCTTAGTAACAATCAAAGAAACTGTTAAGACAATCCAGTAAATTCTTGACAGGAAAGGAGGAACATAACGATGGCAAACGTAGCTGTTTATAATATGGAAGGCAACGAAGTCGGTACAATGGAACTGAACGATGCAGTGTTCGGTGTTGAAGTAAATGAGCATCTGGTGCATCTGGCTGTTGTAAACCGTCTGGCAAATATGCGTCAGGGTACGCAGAAAGCAAAAACCCGCTCTGAAGTAAGCGGTGGCGGAAGAAAACCGTGGAGACAGAAAGGAACCGGTCATGCAAGACAGGGTTCAACGAGAGCGCCCCAGTGGACAGGCGGCGGAGTTGTATTTGCTCCCACACCCCGCGATTACTCATTCAAGATGAATAAGAAAGAAAAGAGACTGGCTCTGAAGTCAGCCCTCACATCCAGAGTTCAGGAAAACAAATTCATCGTTCTGGACGAACTGAAGCTGGATGTGATCAAGACAAAAGATATGAAGAAAGTTCTGGACAACCTGAAAGTGAATAAGGCGCTGGTTGTTCTGGGAGAAGGCAGCGAGAACGTGGTTCTGTCTGCGAGAAATATTCCCAACGTTGAGACGGCGCCGGTGAGCTCCATCAACGTTTACGACATCCTGAAATACAACACAGTGATCACCACGAAAGCTGCAGTTGCATCCATCGAGGAGGTGTACGCATAATGGCTAATATTCAGTATTACGATGTAATCCTTAAACCGGTTATTACAGAAAAAAGCATGAATAACATGGCTGAAAAGAAATACACATTTCTGGTTCATCCGGAAGCAAACAAGGCCATGATCAAAGAAGCAGTTGAAAAAATGTTCGAAGGAACAGAGGTTGCAAAAGTCAACACCATGAACATGGACGGCAAGAAAAAACGCCGCGGCATGAAAGTGGGAAGAACTGCCAAGACCAAAAAAGCGATTGTGACTCTGACAGAGAACAGCAAAGATATCGAAATCTTTGAGGGACTGTAAGAAGTTCCCGTGAAGCGCGGCCGGGGGGAAACTCCCTGACAGCGCTGCACGCCTGTAAAGTGCGAGAACAGACAGGAAACACCCGGGTGCGATGTACGGCGGGTGGCATGAGAAAGGAGAAACGACAATGGGCATTAAAACATATACCCCATATACACCTTCCAGAAGGCATATGACCGGTTCTGATTTTTCCGAGATCACAAAGACCACACCGGAAAAATCTCTGGTCGTATCTCTGAAGAAAAACGCAGGACGTAATAATCAGGGTAAAATTACGGTTAGACACCGCGGAGGCGGAAGCAGAAGAAAATACAGAATCATCGATTTCAAGAGAAGAAAAGATGATATCCCGGCAAAAGTAGTTAGTATCGAGTACGATCCCAACAGAACGGCAAATATCGCCCTGATCTGCTACGCAGACGGCGAGAAAGCATATATCCTGGCTCCGGAAGGACTTCAGGTAGGAATGAAAATTATGAATGGACCCAATGCGGAAGTAAGACCAGGCAACTGTCTGCCACTGTCTGATATCCCGGTTGGTACCATGATTCACAATATCGAGCTGCACCCCGGCAAGGGCGGACAGATGGTTCGTTCCGCTGGAAACGGCGCTCAGTTAATGGCAAAAGAAGGAAAGTATGCCACCTTAAGATTACCATCAGGCGAGATGAGAATGGTTCCCATTGTCTGCAGAGCTTCCATCGGTGTGGTAGGAAACGGCGAGCATAACCTGATTAACATCGGTAAAGCAGGACGGAAACGTCACATGGGTATCCGCCCGACTGTCCGCGGTTCCGTTATGAACCCCAACGACCATCCGCACGGCGGTGGTGAAGGCAAGACCGGTATCGGCCGTCCGGGTCCGAGTACTCCCTGGGGCAAACCTGCTCTTGGCCTGAAGACAAGAAAGAAACATAAACAGTCAAACAAATATATTGTAAGAAGAAGAGATGGTAAAACATTAGCAAAATAAGGAGGTATGACGAATGGCTCGTTCACTGAAAAAAGGACCTTTTGCAGATAAAAGCTTATTAAAAGCAGTGGAAGCTTTAAATGCATCCGGCAATAAAACAGTTATCAAGACCTGGTCACGTCGTTCTACAATCTTTCCGCAGTTTGTCGGCCATACAATCGCTGTCCATGACGGAAGAAAACACGTACCGGTTTATATCACAGAGGATATGGTAGGCCATAAACTGGGTGAGTTCGTAGCAACCAGAACTTACAGAGGACATGGCAAGGACGAAAAGAAATCAGGAGTTCGTTAATCGGTTTGAAATGAAAGGAGGCTTTTCTCGTGGCTAAGGGACACAGAAGTCAGATTAAAAGAGCAAGAAATGCAAATAAAGACACAAGACCGTCTGCCAAGTTATCATACGCCAGAATGTCCGTTCAGAAAGCATGCTATGTACTGGACGTCATCCGCGGCAAAGATGTAAAAACAGCACTTGGTATCTTAACATACAATCCAAGATATGCTTCCAGCGTGATCAAAAAATTACTGGAATCCGCTATCGCAAATGCAGAGAACAACAACGGCATGAGCGCTGACAATCTTTACATTGCAGAGTGCTACGCAAACAAAGCGCCCACAATGAAGAGAATCAGACCGAGAGCACAGGGTAGAGCATACAGAATTGAAAAGAGAACAAGTCATATCTCTATCGTGTTGGATGAAAGATAAGGAGGACAATCATGGGACAGAAAGTTAACCCGCATGGACTTAGAGTCGGAGTGATCAAAGACTGGGATTCCAGATGGTATGCGGAAGGCAATTTTGCAGATTACCTGGTAGAAGATTATAAAATCAGAAATTTTCTGAAGAAAAAACTTTACACCGCAGGCGTATCCAGAATTGAGATCGAAAGAGCTTCCGATGTTGTAAAGATCATCATCTATACCGCAAAACCCGGTATCGTAATCGGTAAGGGCGGCTCTGAAATCGAAAAAGTAAAAGCGCAGCTTCAGAAAATGGTTACCGGCAAAAAACTGATTGTGGACATCAAAGAAGTAAAAAGACCGGACAGAGATGCACAGCTGGTTGCTGAGAACATCGCGCTGCAGCTGGAGAACCGTATTTCATTCAGACGTGCAATGAAATCAACCATGTCCAGAACCATGAAAGCAGGAGCAAAGGGAATCAAAACATCAGTTTCAGGACGTCTTGGTGGAGCAGATATGGCTCGTACAGAGTTCTACAGCGAAGGAAATATTCCGCTGCAGACTTTAAGAGCAGATATCGATTATGGTTTCGCCGAAGCAGATACCACATACGGAAAAGTTGGAGTAAAAGCGTGGATCTACAATGGCGAAGTACTTCCAACCAAAGGAGCTAAGGAAGGGAGCGATAAATAATTATGTTAATGCCGAAAAGAGTGAAACGTCGTAAACAATTCCGCGGATCCATGAAAGGAAAAGCATTAAGAGGAAATAAAATCAGCTATGGTGAATACGGTATCGTGGCAACAGAGCCCTGCTGGATCAAATCCAATCAGATCGAGGCAGCCCGTATCGCCATGACCCGTTATATCAAACGTGGTGGTAAAGTTTGGATCAAAATCTTTCCTGACAAACCAGTAACAGCGAAACCAGCAGAAACACGTATGGGTTCCGGTAAAGGTACACTGGAATACTGGGTAGCAGTTGTAAAACCAGGCCGCGTAATGTTTGAAATCGCCGGGGTTCCGGAAGAGGTTGCCCGCGAAGCGTTGCGTCTTGCTATGCATAAGTTACCATGTAAATGTAAAATCGTTTCTCGTGCAGACTTAGAAGGCGGTGATAACAGTGAAAACAACTAAATTTGTGGAAGATTTAAAAGCGAAATCAGCTGCTGAGTTAAATGAAGAATTAGTAGCAGCAAAGAAGGAACTCTTCAATCTGAGATTCCAGAATGCAACCAATCAGTTGGACAATACAAGCCGAATCAAAGAGGTTCGCAAGAATATTGCCAGAATTCAGACTGTTATTGCTGAAAAAGCAAGTGCAGCGAACTAAGTGACAGGAGGCAAAGATCGTGGAAGAAAGAAATCTTAGAAAAACCCGCGTAGGCAAAGTTGTCAGCGATAAGATGGATAAAACAATCGTAGTTGCAATCGAAGATCACGTAAAGCATCCGATTTACAAAAAGATCATGAAGAGCACCTACAAGCTGAAAGCTCATGATGAGAACAACGAGTGCCGTGTAGGCGATACTGTAAAAGTTATGGAAACAAGACCGCTGTCGAAAGACAAGAGATGGAGACTTGTGGAAATCGTTGAGAGAGTGAAATAAGATAATCAGAATGCTAAAGGAGGAATACCAGCATGATTCAGCAGGAAAGTAGACTGACAGTCGCTGACAACACCGGTGCAAAAGAGATCTTATGCATTCGTGTTATGGGCGGTTCTACAAGAAGATATGCGAACATCGGCGATGTAATCGTTGCTTCCGTTAAAGATGCAACACCAGGCGGCGTTGTTAAAAAAGGTGATGTTGTAAAAGCTGTTGTTGTAAGAAGCGTAAAAGGCGTTCGCCGTAAAGATGGCTCTTACATCAAGTTCGATGAGAACGCAGCTGTTATTATTAAAGATGACAAAACTCCGAGAGGAACCCGTATTTTCGGACCAGTAGCCAGAGAGCTTCGTGAGAAACAGTTCATGAAGATTGTTTCCTTAGCTCCAGAAGTATTATAGGAGGTAGCCATGTCAGTGAAAATTAAGAAAGGTGATACTGTTAAAGTAATTGCCGGAAAAGATAAAGACAAGGAAGGTAAAGTACTTTCCGTTGATGCAAAGAACAATCGTGTGGTTGTAGAAGGCATCAACATGATTACCAAGCATGAGAAGCCATCCATGTCCAATCAGCAGGGTGGTATCGTAAATAAAGAAGCTCCTATTGACATTTCCAACGTTATGTACTTGCACAAAGGTAAAGCTACCAGAATCGGTTACAAGATGGACGGAGACAAGAAAGTACGTGTTGCGAAATCCACCGGAGAAGTGATTGATTAAGGAAGAGAGGAGGCCAAACCGTGAGTAGATTAAAAGATCTTTACAACGAGCAGATCGTTGACGCAATGATGAAGAAATTCGAATATAAAAACGTTATGGAAGTGCCGAAGCTCTCCAAAATCGTAGTAAATATGGGTGTTGGTGAAGCAAAGGAGAACGCTAAGCTTCTGGACGCAGCTGTAAGCGATATGGAAGCGATCACTGGACAGAAAGCAGTTCTGACCAGAGCGAAAAACTCCGTGGCAAACTTCAAAATCCGTGAGGGCATGCCGATTGGCTGCAAAGTTACACTTCGCGGCGAGAAAATGTACGAGTTCGCAGACCGCCTGATCAACCTGGCTCTGCCGCGTGTACGTGACTTCCGTGGTGTAAATCCGAATGCTTTCGATGGCAGAGGAAACTATGCTCTG
>DWVJ01000005.1 GCA_019120315.1 Candidatus Ruminococcus avistercoris | reverse complement strand
CGTAAACCTGATCGTGAACCATATCAATTCCACTCCCAGAGAATGTCTGGGTGGAAGGACACCGTATAGTATGGCCTTGGAAACGCTTGGAAAAGAAGCCTTAAACGCATTTCAGCTTAGGCCGATTGAACCTGACCAGGTCAATCTGACACCTAAGCTGATCCGCTTTAACCATTAAAAACCATCTCAAAAACCTGCTGTCGGACTGGAAGTAAGCTTTTCATATTTTTTAAAGACGGTCAGTGGAATTTAGTCCCGCACACAGAATTCCAGTGGCCCGTTTGCCATGCCCAAAAACAGAAATTTTTTTGAGAAGTTGGTCTCATTATAACAGTTATTGAAGATTTCAGCATCAAAAAACTTATAATAACAATGAATTTTTAAAGGCATGTGGAATTTAACTCTGCACTGGAATTTAAAATTTCAAGTTAGCTTATATCCAAAAAAGTGGGAAATAAAAAAGAAATGTTGACAGATTAGAAAAATGATTTTAAAATGAAAGTGCAAAAGCACAAAGAAAACAATAGCACACGGCGAAGGTGGAGGAAGAAAAAATGAGTTTAAAAAAATGCGCATGTATTGATACCCTGTATACAGAACTTCCCTGGGAAGAAAGATTTCAGGCGGCAAAAAATGACGGATTTGATGCGGTGGAATTTTGGGACTGGAGAATCCGTGATCTGGATCAGACCAGAAAGTGTGCCGAAGATGCGGGAATCGTGATCAGCGGATTCAACGGAGATAATGATTATTCATTGGTGGATCCCACTCATAAGGAAAAATATCTGGAAGCGCTGGCAGCGTCTGTGGAAGCGGCAAAGAAAATCGGAGCAAAAAGCGTGACCATTCACTCCAACGCACTGGGAGACGGCGGTGTGGTTGTCAACCATTATGATGATTTGTCTGACACGGTAAAACTTTGTTCCATGTATGATATGCTGCTGGAATGTGCGAAGATGGCTGAAAAAGAGGGAGTTAACATGAATCTTGAGGCGCTGAACATCACCACAGATCACGTTGGAAATTTCCTGAAATATACCCAGGTGGGTGCGGAAATCTGCCGTCTGATCAATTCTTCCAGACTGAATGTGCTGTATGATGTATACCATATGCAGCTGAATGAGGGATGTATCTGTGATACCATTACAAACTATGTGGACCGCATCGGACACGTGCATGTGGCGGACGCTCCGGGACGCCATGAGCCGGGAACCGGCGAGATCAACTATAAAAAAGTGATCCGTCATCTGGAGGCGTGTGGGTATCAGGGATTTGTGGGATATGAACTGTTCCCCATGACCGATACGGCCGCCGCAGTGAAGGCGATTATGGCAGAGTGCTGATTATCTGAAAATAAAAGTAAAGGAAAAAGACGGTAATCCAAAAAGTCAGGATTGCCGTTTTTTCATTGGTTGACAAATTTCTTTCTTTTGTTTTATAGTAGTGCAGTACGAAAAAATGGGAGTAAAAGACGGATATGAAACGAAAAATATGGAAGGTGGCGCTCCCCTATACGCTGCCGGTCTGTACGGGGTATATTTTTCTGGGGATTGCTTTTGGAGTTCTGATGGTAAGCGGCGGGTTTTCACCCCTTTGGGCGCTGTTGATGAGCGTCTGCATATATGCGGGCTCTATGCAGTTTGTGGCGGTGGATCTTCTGGCAGGACCCTTTGCGCCGCTGACGGCTGCCCTGATGACACTGATGGTGAATGCCCGCCATATTTTTTATGGCCTTTCCATGCTGGAGCGGTTTAAAATCTGCGGTAAGCTGAAACCCTATATGATGTTTTCACTTTCTGATGAGACGTATTCTCTTCTCTGTTCCGCCAAACCGCCGGAAGGGATGGATAAAAAGTGGTTTATGTTTTTTATTGCTTTGATGGATCAGCTTTACTGGATTGCCGGTACGGCCATCGGAGCCTTGGCGGGAAGCCTGATTTCCTTTGATTCCACAGGAATCGATTTTGCCATGACAGCGCTGTTTATCGTTATCTTTGTGGAACAGTGGGAGAGTACGAAGGATCATATCCCGGCCATTTTAGGTTTGGCGGTGACGCTGCTTTGTCTGGTGATTTTCGGACCGGACTGGTTCATCATCGCAGCCATGGCGGGAATCTTCGTCTCGCTGACACTGCTGAGAGGACGGCTGGAATACGGGAGGAAGGGACAATGACAGATCTGCATATTTTTCTTACGGTACTGGTGATTGCAGCGGTGACGATCCTGACGCGTGTACTGCCCTTTGCCGTATTTCCGGAGAACAAAAAGACGCCGGATTTTATCTTGTATCTGGGCAGGGTATTGCCTTACTCCATCATGGGGATGCTGGTGGTTTACTGTTTCAAATCGGTTTCTGTGACGGCCAGTCCATACGGCCTTCCGGAATTGTTATCAGGTGTTTTCGTGGTACTGGCGCATAAATGGAAACATAATCTTTTGCTGAGTATTGGCGGCGGAACGGTTTTGTACATGATTCTGGTACAGGCAGTCTTTTGATTTTGTGAATGGGACATCTTCTGCAGGGATATAATGAGTAATAAAAGAGAATAAGGGCTGTGTATGAGAGAGCGGCTTTCCTATCTGGCAGTGGTACTGATGATTCTGCTGTGTGCGCCATCGGGAGTGGTTCTGTTGTTTTCTGACAAAGAGAAAATTCAGATACAAAAAGAGCCGGATCTGGAAGATTACCTGGCTGGAATCGTATATTCTCAGATTCCGGAAGAAGATTTTCCAAAGGAAGCGATAAAGGCGCAGGCAGTGCTGGCCAGGAGCGAATGGACGTGCCGGATTCAGGAGGGAAGCGTTTCAGAGGAAGACTGGCAGCAGGAAGCGGTGAATCTGCGAAGGGAAATGAAAGATCCAAAATTTCAGAAATTCTATCAGCAGATTCAATCGGCGGTAATCATGACCAGACAGGAGGTCCTTGCCTATCAAGATGAGATTTGCCGCGGAATCTTTCACAGGGTCAGCGCAGGGTATACCAGAGATGGCAGCGATGTTTTTGAATCCGGTTACAAGTATATCACAGGCGTAGAAAGTGTCGTGGATCAGGAGAGCGAAGAGTATCTGACGGGGCATTATTTTACGTCTGATTTTCTGGAAAAAGAATTTTTGAATTTTGGCATGCCTCTTTCTTTCTCGGAAGGCGATGAGATAACGGTGAAAACGAGAGATGAGGCCGGTTATGCAGCCGAGGTAAAAGTGGGAGATACCATCTGCCGCGGAGAAGAAATACGTCAGCTTCTTCACCTGCCTTCCGCCTGTTTTACCGTTGAAAATCAGGGGAAAAAGATTCGTTTTCTCTGCCGCGGGCAGGGTCATGGCATGGGTATGAGCCAGTATGGAGCAGGACGTATGGCACAGGAAGGAAGCACATACCGGGAGATTTTAAGTTATTATTTTCCGGAAGCGGAAATTCTTACGTTGGAAAGTGAATAGAATCATCATATTCGGGAAATCTATGTAATGAAAGATTTGAAAACAGACTGAGGTGAAGGAATATGATGAAAAAAGAGAGAAATTTAAGATTGCTGGTCAGCGGACTTCTTTTGCTGGCAGTGGCTGCGGCGGGAATCGGCATGTATCGGTCAGATAACAGGAACAATCTGCAGGAGCAGGAAGAGTTGGCGCAGGAGGAAAAGTCAGAGGACGAACCTTCCGAATATGAAGATTCGGTCCGCAGTGAAGATGTAAATACATCCAATGCCCAGGCACAGATGGAAGAGGAAACGAAAGAAACGCCGTCGTCAGAAACGAAAAAAGAAGAAGAACAGATGGAAGAAGCTGCCACAGAGAATGTACAGGAAGTCCTCCCGGCGCTGGATTTTGGCGAAAATTCCGTAATGCAATGGCCGCTGCAGGGGGATGTGCTGATTGATTACAGCATGGATGGAGCTGTTTACTTTCCCACGCTGGAGGAATATAAGTATAATCCGGCGGTGATCTTAAGCGCAGAGGAAAGTCAGGCTGTTCAGGCGGCGGCCAACAGTAAAGTGGTGTCTGTCACACAGAATGAGGAGACGGGAGTGACGGTTACCATGGATATGGGAAACGGCTTTCAGGCGGTGTACGGACAGCTGCAGGACGTCTGTGTGGAGCCGCAGCAGACGGTGGCTGCGGGTACGGTGATCGGAACGGTGGCGGCGCCCACGAAATACTACTCTGAAGAAGGCGCCAATCTTTATTTTGCCATGACAAAGGACGGACAGGCAGTGGATCCGGTTATGTATCTGGATACGGGGGAAGAATAGGATTCACCAAATAAGAAAAAAACCGTATAATAGACTATAAGAAAATTCGCAATCGAGAAATCTTCATTACATGGGTGGGCGCCGGCAGTTTTACCTGTGAACAAGGTACTTTTTATCGATTGCTTTACAATAGACGGTTTTGCAGACGTTTGTTTGCAAAACTGTACATATGGCAGGAGTCGGATATGAATTACACATATATGGTCAGGTGCAGCGACGGCAGTCTGTATACCGGATGGACCAATGACCTGGAAAAAAGGATGCGGGCTCACAATGCGGGCAGGGGAGCCAGATATACGAAGAGCAGGCTTCCGGTTACACTGGAGTATTACGAGGTTTTTGAGACAAAAGAAGAAGCAATGCGCAGAGAGTGCGCCATCAAACGGATGACCCGCGCACAGAAACTGGCATTGCTTGCAGAACGTTCACGATAATTCTACTTTTCAATTCCCTTGCGGGAGGGCATCCCTTTGTCAAAAGGATGTTTTATTTTGCGGATTTCCGAGACATAATCCGCTGCTTCGATCAGATTGGAACTGGGTCCCTGACCGGTTAAAATCACTTCCAGCTCTTTCGGTTTATTTTTCAGAAAATCCAGAAGAAGATTTTCTGAAAACAATCCTGCGCCGATGGTGTAGATCAACTCGTCAAAAAATACCACGTCAAAGGCCTCCTCGCAGGCCATCTTTGTCAGCATGCGGAACTGATTTTCATAAAATTCTTTCCGTTCTTTCTTTTCTTCTTCCGTCATCTGAAAACTGAATTTTTCACATTCCAGGCCGTCTACAATCCGGATGTTCGGTACATTTTCCAGAATTTTCCGTTCGCTGGTAGAATTATTTTTCATAAACTGATAAATCAGAACGCGATAGCCATATCCTGCCGCCCGTACGCACAGTCCCATTCCGGTGGTCGTTTTTCCTTTTCCGTCTCCGCAGTAGATGTGGATGCAGCCTGTCTGTTTTTCCATAGTCATATCCTCCGATTTCAGTAAATCCTTCTTTTCAATCTGGTTTCAATATACTACAGTCTGTCTGCTTTTTCAATTTATATTTTCATCAGACGGCGGTAGGTTTTGGGAGAACAGCCTACCTTATCGTTAAAGATATTGATGAAGCTTCCGCTGCTTCCATACCCCACTTCATAGGCGATTTCCGCGACGGTTTTAGTGGTTCGTACCAGGAGCATTTTCGCTTTTTCCAGGCGGGTGTTGATCACGTAATCCATGGGTGAAAATCCGGTTTCCTCTTTGAAACGGTGGGAAAAGTAATAAACGCTCATATTGGCAATTTCTGAGAGCTCTTTCAGCGTAATTTTTTTTCCAATGTTGTCTTTGATATAATGGATGCTCATGTGAATAGGATTTTCTTTCTGTGTCTGATAATCATCCATATCGTGGAGCAGCTGCAGCAGCTTGTATACGCGCATGGAAGTGTCAAAAATATTTTCATATCCGCCGTTCTCATAAAAACTTACGGTATCATAGATGAAACTGCCGATGAGAGCGTTATTTTTAGATCGAAGCAGCGGCCCGCGGATTTCCAGGATGTGTTCCACGATTTCGTGAGAGTTTGATCCGTCAAAATGAATGAAGGTAAACTCTAAGCCATTTTCTGCCTGATAGTAATGGGGATTGTTACAGTCAATCAGTACCACATCCCCTTTGTTGGCTTCGAAAGTTCTGCCCATATGCTGGACGTGCATGGTGCCCTCCATGATATACATCACCAGAAGAGGGGGGTAAAAATCCCGTTTGAACATATATCTGGAGGTACAGTAATAGTGACCGCACCAGGTCATATAAAAATACAGCTGTTCCGCCAAAGCAGACGGCGTGAAAGAAAAACAGACAGACTGTTCAAGTACACCGGAATCAACACTTTTCACAAAATCCCCTCCCTTTTATTTTTTGCTTGCCACAGAAGTTGCGGCAGGGTAAAATCAATGATTTTCTGGTAGAAAATTAAGAACAATGGTAACGTATTGTCATTGCGGACTATTTTACAGTAAATAAAGGACTTTGTGCAACATGAAATTTCCGTTATAAGAAGTTTTGTCATAATGACGAGAAAGATAAAAAATTAATATAAAATAAAAGCATAATACACAAAAAACATATATATGATTTATGCATTATGCTGTTTGCAAAAAAACAAAAAACAAGATTCATGAATGATGGGACAAAAATGCACATTGGATTTGAAAAAGATTTTCACTATAATTCTATTCAGCGTGAACGGGAAATATTAAAAAAGTTTGAAAAAATCAGTTATTTTATACAGAATTTTGTTTTCCGTTAATTTGCCCATAGCGGCAATATAAATGAATGTTCCATGATTGGTTTATGAGGTTGCTCTTAACACGCCAAGGCGTGATTTTGAGAAATAAAAGGAAGCGGGAGGTTATGTAATGGAGTCTCAAAGCAACAAAAACTTTTTGACCACTCTGAAAAAACAGGGTATTGTGCTGGCGATGATTCTGGTTTACTTGGTATTCTTCGTAATATCAAAGCAGTTTCGGACCTTTGACAACTTTATCCTGCTTTTCCGTCAGGTGGCCACAATCGCCGTAATGGGCGCAGGTATGACTTACGTCATCATCGGAGGAAACTTCGACCTGTCTGTAGGTTCACTCCTGTCGTTGTGCTGTGTTATCTGTATTGACCTGCACGACAAAATCGGACCGATTCCGGCAATGATCGTTACGATTATCGTAGGTATGGCGTCCGGTATCGTAAGTGGATATCTCTGCGGATATCTGAGGTTGAATTCCATGATCGTCACACTGGGTATGATGAACGTGCTGCAGGCGTTGGCTATGATGTACACCAACGGTCAGTTCGTTCAGATGGCGGACAGCAACGCCTGGTTTACTCAGATCGGTAAAGGAAGCGTAGGGCCGGTTCCGATTTCAACCATCATCATGGTAATCTTCATCATCATCATGGGATATTACCTGAACAGAAGCGTATACGGACATCAGGTTATGTCAGTGGGCGGCAACGATGAAGCCTGTCGGTACAGCGGTATCAACGACAAGCTGGTTATTCTGAAAACTTTCGTACTGTCTGGTCTTTCCACTGCCATCGGCGCTATCTTGCTCTGTTCCCGTGGCGCATCCGCACAGTGTACCATTGGTGAAAGTTACGAGTTCGATGTTATTTCCGGTGTAATCCTGGGCGGCGCTTCGCTGAACGGAGGAAGCGGAAGCGTTTACAAAACATTTGTCGGAGTTATGATCCTTGGTATTCTGGATAATGGTTTTGTCATCATCGGTCTTCCGTATTATCTGCAGTGGGTTGCACAGTGTATTGTAATTCTGATAGCTGTTTATATCGATATCATGACAAAAAGAAAGAAGGGTGCGTAAATGGGAAAAATCAAATCAGTTTTATCAAAACACACCATCATACCGATCTGGATCGTATGTTTTGTGCTTGCATCCATCTTTGTTAATGGATTTCTAAGTGTAAACAATCTGTTTAACGTATTTAATCAGAATGCCATGAAAGGTATCATGGCCATCGGTATGACCTTTGTAATTATCAACAGTTACTTCGATATGTCCACCTGTACCCTGGTTGCCCTGGCTGCTTCTTTAGCCTGCGGACTGGAAGCAAGCATCGGTATGATCCCGGGTATCATCGTAGCTTTGCTGGTAGGAGTTCTGGTGGGATGCATCAACGGTTTCCTGGTAGCTTATGCAAGAATCAATGCCTTCGTTGTTACGCTGGCTATGATGCTTGGATGCCGAGGTGTGGGGTATATTTACCATGCGGAGCAGTCCCTGATCCCCATGAATACAGATATGGGATGGGCGTTCATCGACTTTGGAGCCGGTAAAGTTGGTCCTCTGTCTTACATCAGCATTATCTTTATTATCATGCTGCTGATCGCGCATTACGTGCTGAAATATACCACACACGGACGTAATACATACGCAGTAGGCGGTAATGAAAACTCTGCATTTAATGCAGGTATCAACACAAAAAGAGTTACTTTTATCAACTTTGTAATCTGTGGTTTCACAGGCGCTCTGGGCGGCGTTATGTATGCGGCATTCTCAGGCGCTTCCACACCGACACTTGGATGGCCGGATATGCACATGCTGGTTATCGCAGGCGTTGTACTGGGCGGTACGAAGCTGACCGGCGGTGTCGGCAATATCTGGTATACGCTGGGCGGCGTTATGCTTCTGGGCGTTGTGGATAATATCATGAACCTGCTGAATGTTCAGACATACGTAAATACTCTGATCACAGGTCTGATCATGATCGGTATCCTGTACCTGGATAAGGTTATGATGAACAAGAAGACAAAGAAAGCCAATCTGGAATGACAGAGAGATAAACAGTTGGAAACAAAAGGGTTATTATAGCCGGCGATGGATTCCGGCGTAATAATAAAATCATCTTAAGCTAATAGGAGGAAGAGAAATGAAGAAAAAATTATTAGCAATGATCAGCGCAGCTGTAGTTGCATCCATGCTCATCACTGGATGCGGCGGCGGAAGCAGCGACAGTGCAGCATCTGATGATGCGGCGGCAGCCACAGAGGAAAGTGCATCCGATGATGCATCAGCATCTGACGATGCAGCAGCATCCGATGACGCATCAGCATCTGCAGAGGGAGCAAAAATCGGTATGGTAGTAAACTATTCCGGACAGGATCCCTATCAGACATCTTACTATGACACCATGGTATCTTACGCAGAAGAAAAAGGCGTAGACCTTCAGATCCTTGACCCCAAAGGGGATGCCACTACACAGGCAAACCAGATTCAGGACCTGATCAACATGAAATGTGACTGTATTATCGTATGGCCGGTTAACGGCGAGACCGCAGTTGCATCTGTAAGAGCGATCAACCAGGCAGGTATTCCCTGTATGACAGCCAACACAAACGTGGCAGAAGCCGGCGAGCAGTTTATCAAATGTTACGTTGGACCTTCAAACGTAGAAGAAGGTAAAGAGACTGCACAGGAAATGGTAAATCAGATCGGCGAAGACGCTAAGATCGTTGAGATCACAGGACCGGCCGGTTACACTACATCTCTTGAGCGTACACAGGGTCTCCAGGAAGGTATCGAAGGAACCAACATCGAAATTCTGGACAGCCAGACAGGCGAAGGAAACCGTGAAAAAGCTCAGCAGGTAATGGAAAACTACCTGGTAAAATATGGAAAAGGTGAAATCGACGCCGTATTTACTTTTGATGACAATGCAGCTTACGGTGCATGGAACGCTATCGAAGCAGCAGGAAGACAGGATGATGTGAAAATCTTCGCAGCAGCTTCCGGAAGCTACAGCACCATGGATTACGTAAAAGAAGGAAAGATCGCAGCAACCGCTATGCAGTCTCCGCACTTCGATGCACAGGAAGCGCTGGATATGGCAGTAAAACTGGCAGCAGGTGAAGAACCGGCAGAATTCTACAACTACATCGAGACACCGGTAGCTACACAGGAAAACGTAGATTCTCTGGGTCTGGAAGAATGGTAAAATTTATCATTCTTTTTAGAAGAATGCAGTGTATCTGAAAACAAGCTAATAATTACTTTGTGCGGAGCCGCTTTTCGCGGCTCCGGCAAAGGAGTATTCATTTTGATGATTAAGAAACCGGAGGAAATGTAAATGAGCAATGAATATGTTCTTGAAATGAAAAACATTAGTAAAACTTTTCCCGGTGTTAAGGCATTGGATAATGCTTATCTGAATCTGAAGTATGGCGAAGTTCTGGCGCTGTGTGGTGAGAATGGCGCGGGAAAATCTACGCTGATGAAAGTGCTCTCCGGAGTATATCATGCAGATCCGGGTTCAGGTGAGATTATTTATCAAGGAAAACCGGTTCGTTATAATAGTCCTATTGAAGCGAAAAATGATGGTGTTGTCTTAATTTTCCAGGAATTATCCTTAGTAATGGAATTAACCGTTGCGGAGAATCTGTATCTGGGCAGTCTGCCGAAAAAAGGAGGCAGAATTGACTGGAAGAAGATGAATGCGGATGCACAAAAAGTTCTGGATGAACTGGAGTGTCCGGCAAAACCGACGGATGTGATCTCCTCCCTTCCCATCGCACAGCAGCAGATGGTGGAGATTGCCCGTGGTATCGCTCTGGGCGCCAAGATTCTGGTATTGGATGAGCCCACATCTTCTCTGACAGAGAAGGAGAAGGATTCTCTGTTTAAGATTATCAACAAACTGAAAGCTCAAGGTGTTGGTATGGTATATATCAGCCATAAGATGGATGAGATCTTTGAGATTAGCGACCGTGTTCTGGTCATGAGAGACGGGAAACCGACCGGTGAATTTGTGACAAAAGACATCACGCTGGATGATATTGTAAACAGTATGATCGGCCGTTCTCTGGATAACTACTATTACAAATGTAAATGGAATCCAAAAGAAGAAGTACTGAAAGTTGAAAATCTTTCTCTGAAAGGATATTTCAAAGATATCTCCTTTACGGTACATGCCGGAGAGGTTGTAGGTTTTTACGGCTTGGTGGGAGCCGGACGTACTGAGATTATGGAAACGATCTTCGGTATCCGGAAAGCGGATTCCGGAAAGATCTATCTGGAAGGAAAAGAGCAGAAGATCCATAACAGTGTGGATGCGGTAAAAGCCAAGATCGGTTTCGTTACCGAGAACCGTAAGGAACAGGGCCTGGTTTTGGGACAGTCCTGCCGTGAGAATATGGCGCTGGCAAAACTGCCCATGATTTCCAAACACGGTTTTGTGGATATTAAAGAGACTTATAATATTTACAATTTCTACCATGATAAGCTGTCCATCAGTTCTCCCAGTTCAGAGACGCCGGTGGGAAATCTTTCCGGTGGTAATCAGCAGAAAGTCGTACTGGGCAAATGGATGACACTTGGTCCGAAGCTGCTGATTCTGGATGAGCCTACCCGTGGTATCGACGTAGGTTCCAAATCAGAGATCTACAAACTGATCGCGGATATGGCAGAAAATGAAGATATGGCCGTAATCGTCATTTCTTCTGAGATGCCTGAGGTTATGGGTATCAGTAACCGTATCCTGACTATCTCGCAGGGAAATCTGACTGGCGAGCTGGTGGGCGATGAGATCACAGAAGACAGTCTGATGAGAGCGATCCTGATCACAGACTCTTCAAAGAAAGCATAATTTTTAGCGCACTTTTATATCTGACAGTCATACGCTGTTTTTGTAACAAAAAACAGTCGTATGGCTGTTTTTCTTTTAAAATCAATGTTTTTTACGAGTTGAATTTATATCATAAAAAGTGAAAATTTTTTTTAAAACAAAAAATGCCAAAAGCAAGATCCATAAATAAATGCGCAAGACATCATATTTTAAACAGAGAAAAATTGCGCTAGAATATAGCCATAAGATGAAGAGCGAAACAAGGATACACGAAATCTTGCAAAAGCTGACGAATATTAAGGAGGAAGAATAAATGACGATTTCATCAAAAGAAAGAGAGATCATCCGCGAGCTGGCAAAGCAGGTCAAAGACGCAGCCCAGAGACCGGAGATGAAAAAAAGAGAAGAACTGTGGTATGCTCACAATGAGTTGAAGACAACCGATCCTGTCATCGCCGTATTCCCGGAAATGTCCTGGAGAGAGATCATAACACCGGAATCCCTGCAGTGTGAGTGCGATGAAGCAAGAGAGATGGAATGGTTTCTTCGTGCGAAACTGTTCCGTGCCAATGTGATCGATGATGACGTACCGGTAAATGATATCTGGGAAGTAAGAAAAATTATCACCGATACCGGCTGGGATAAACTGAATCCCAATCATAAAAACGCGGCATTTGCTAACCCCAGTTTCCGTGACAATTGCCTGGGCGACGTACCGCTGGCATGGAGAAATGATTTTAATTTTGATGCCGGAGCAAAACATTTCCAGCCGATTATCGAAGAACCAGATCAGCTGTCCAGACTGGGTACGCCGGAAGTTATCTACCATGAAAAAGAAACCATGGAGAAACTGAAACTGCATCAGGATGTACTGGGCGATATCCTGGATGTGCGTCTGGTAGGTCTGAAATTCCTCTATATCGCATTGGTTGAGACATATTCTGATTTCCGTGGTCTGGAGCAGGTAATGTATGATATCTACGAGGAACCGGAAATGCTTCACGAAGCGATGGCTATCATGGAAGAAGGCTACAACGGACTGCTGGATCAATATCTGGAGCAGGGTCTTCTGACAGTAAATGGAAATCAGGCATACAGCGGATCAGGCGGACAGACTTATACTCATGAGATCCCCGGAGATGACAGCGTATGTACCGATCTGAAGAATTTCTTCGGTATGACAGAATCTCAGGAGTTCACCATGGTTGGACCGAAACAGCACTGGGAGTTTGTACAGGTGCATGAAAAGAAAATTGCCGACAGATTTGGCCTGTCTGCATACGGATGCTGCGAACCTATCGAAGATAAACTGGAGTACATCAAATCCTTCGAGACTTTAAGAAGAATCTCCGTATCTCCCTGGGCGGACATCCAGAAATGTTCCGACAGAATGGGCAAGGATTACGTATATTCCTGGAAACCCAACCCCTCTTACTATCTGAACAACTATACACCGGACAATACCGAATTCATGGAAGGTTACGTAAAGAATATGCTGAACGTGACGAAAGATAAAAACTGTGTGGAGATCGTCCTGAAAGACACTCATACCTGCAACAATGATCCCATGAGATTCGGATCCTGGGTAAAAGATGTTCGTAAGTGGATCAAAGAAACAAGATAATTCCAAATACATTCGATAAACATACTATTACTCTTCTTAATTTTTGCCCGCTGCCGTCTGGCAGCGGGTACTCCTTTTTGCTTGGTAAAATTTTATAAAAGAAAACCTGAAAAAACTATAAGTATATGTGAAATATGTTTAAGGGATTCTTAAACGAAATGTGATAAGATGCATATATAGGATATCCGCAGGAAATCGATTTCGATACA
>DWVJ01000004.1 GCA_019120315.1 Candidatus Ruminococcus avistercoris | reverse complement strand
GATCTTCCCGCGTTGATGGATATTTATGAGGAGGCCCGGCAGTTCATGCGGGCCCATGGGAATCAGGAGCAGTGGAGCGGCGGATATCCGCAGAAAGAGATCCTCCTCGCGGACATAGCGGCGGGATGTCTCTATGTATGCGAGGAGGATCAGAAGATCGGCGCGGTGTTTTTCTATAGTGTAGGGGAAGATCCTACCTATCGGGTGATCGAGCAGGGCAGCTGGCCGGATCATGAGCCTTATGCGGTCATCCACCGCATCACAAGCCGGGTGAAGGGCGGGGCAACATTCTGCCTGAAATGGTGCGAGGCGCAGGGGCATAATCTGCGGATCGACACGCATCGGGATAATTATGTCATGCAGAACTTTCTCACCAAGAATGGCTTTACCTACTGCGGCATCATCCACCTGGCAGATGGCGCGGAGCGCCTGGCCTATGCCAAATCGGTGGTTTCGTAATTTTCTGCCTGCGCGGTGAAGAGCTGATAATACAGGCTTTCCGTATCCTGCATCAGTTCCTGATGCGGTGCAAAGGCGGCGACTTTCGCATGGTCGAGCACCAGAACCTTATCGCAGAAGGTGCTGGAAGACATGCGGTGGGAGATATACAGGGCGGTTTTGCCCTGGACGGTATGATGAAAATCTTCATAGATTTTGGCTTCCGACAGGGGGTCCAGAGCCGAGGTGGGCTCATCCAGAATCACCAGAGAGGCGTCTTTATATAAAGCACGCGCGATAGCGATTTTCTGGCCTTCGCCGCCGGAGATCTGGACTCCCTCTTCATCATAGTCTTTGCCATAGAAGGAAGACAGACCGTGGGGCAGTTTCTGGATGACGGGTTCTAGGCCGACTTCATGGGCGCGCTTCATGGCGCCTGGCGTGTCAGCACCCAGATCCTTACAGGTGATGTTTTCTTCGAGGGAATAGGCGAAGAGTTTGTAATCCTGGAAAACGGCGGCAATCTCGCGCAGATAGCTTGCAGACTCATAACGGCGGATATCCACATCATTGATATAGATGGTACCTTCCGTAGGTTCATAGAGCCGGCATAACAGTTTGACGAGTGTTGTCTTGCCGGCGCCATTGAGACCGACAATCGAGATTTTTTCCCCTTCTTTCACAGAAAAGGAGACATGGTCCAGTACCAGCCGATCACTCTTGGGATAGGAGAAAGAGACATTTTCAAAACGAATCGAACGAATCGGTCCGGTAAAGGGAAGGGTGCCCGGCTGATTCTCTTCTTCCGGCAGCGCCATAAACTGGGCAAAAGGATCCAGATATCCCAGCATCTGGAGGATGAGAAAGAAGTTCTCCCAGAGGCTGCGGACAGCCGTGGAAAATTGCATGGCCGAAGAAGCGTACATGGTGAAAGAACCCAGAGAAAGAGGGGAAGGTGACAAGCCGGGGATGACGCGAAGGGCCGTGTAGCCATAGGCGATGACGGCCAGCAGATCGTTCAGGATACTGAGAATACCGTCTCGCAGTCCAAATTTCTGACTAAACGCCACGCATTCCCGACAGATCTTCTGATTATAGTCGAGAACCTTCTCGGTCAGCATGGGGGCCATCTGATAGAGACGGATATCCTTCTGCAGCTTTGCTTCCAACGTCAGATTGGTATAGTATCCCAGACGACGATTATAGGGCAGTATGGCTTGATACATCTGTGCCTCATAGTGCATGAAGTGCCGGTATACCCATAGGCTCAGCGAGGTGATGACCAGCAGGATCAGAACATAGAAAGGGCTGAGAGTAAACATGAGAACCACGAGGCCCAGGAGCGTGAAGAGGTTTTTCAGCATTTCTCCCGTATACTGAATCAGTTGCTGAAGGGCGCCCTGATTGGTCAGAACGAAAATGGCCCGTTCCTTGAGATCCAGGTATTCCGGATCCTCCAGGTAGGGGTAAGGCAGCCGCATGATCTTAGCGGATAACGCCTGCCACATCTTAGCGGATACATCCTGTTGATAAATTCTGTGGGTTCGGTCCAACAGACGGTTCAGCAGGTAGAACAGACCGTTGGACAGGACGATGAGGCCGACGAAAAGCAGCAGGTAGGAAGGACGAGCCGCGCCCATAAGCTCATCGATCAGATACTTGGGAAATATGACATTCCCGAAAATCTGTCCGGCAGAGCTGAAAGAACGCAGGAAAAGAACCAGGATATAGACGGGAGAAATCTCGTAAGCGAGGGAGGCAAACAGCTTAATCTTGTTCCAGGTATTCATGACTTACGCTTCCTTTCTGATAGTATCGGCCCTGTACGGTGAACATGTGATAATACTCGCCATGAAGAGCCATCAGTTCCTTATGGGTACCGTATTCGGCCAGTCCCTGTTCATTAAACAGGGCGATCTTGTCGCAGAATTGGGTACTGGACAGGCGATGAGAGATATAGACCGCGGTCTTATGCTGAATCAGCTGATCGAACCGCTGATAGATATCTTTTTCGGCCAGAGCATCCAGTGCGGAGGTGGGTTCATCCATGATGACCATACGGCCATCCTTGTACAGGGCACGAGCAATCGCCAGTTTCTGGCTTTCGCCGCCGGAAAATTCGGTGCCTTCCGGATCGATGATCTTGAGCATCACCTGATCCAGCCCTTTGGGAAGGGAGGCCAGTTTTTCGCCCAGGCCAGCGGCCTGAAGAGCAGCAAGGACCCGCTGGTCATTGGATGCACCTGTCTGACAGGTCACATTTTCCCGCAGGGAGAAAGCCATCACGTGAATGTCCTGGAAGACAACAGAGAACATTTCCTGCAGTGCCTCCCGAGAAAAATCGGTGGTGGGAACCCCATTGATCAGGATCTGTCCTTCTGTGGGGTCGAAGAGACCGATCATCAGCTTGACCAGCGTGCTTTTTCCGGCGCCATTGATGCCGACGATGGCCAGGCGCTCTCCCGGTTCGATCGTCAGATTCAAATGACGGATCACGTCTCGATCAGTGCCCGGGTACCGGAAGGATACGTCTCGGAATTCGACGCGCAGTGTACCGGAACGAAAAGCGGGATGGTTTCCGCGGGCCGCCGTCAGGGATGCGTCGGATAAACGGAAGAAGTCATGGATATACTGTCCATCCTGCACGAGGGAGGCCAACGAGGTCAGAAACAGCGTGGCGATGGAGGTCAGATTCAGGATCGCGCTTATATACATGGAATAGTCTGCGATGGTGATCTGCTGCTGCCATACCTGAAGAGACAGGATGCCGTATGTCAGCGTGTCGCTGAGAAGAAGGGTACACAGCGAAGCCAGCGAGAAAAGAAGTTTACGGTTCTCGATCTGCCGGATGATCTGCGTATACCCCTGGATGGCTGTAGAGAAATGCGCCAGAATCCGATCAGCCAAATGATACAGTCGAATGTCCTTACCATAGCTAAAGTCTGAAGACGTATTCGCGTAATAGTTTTGCCGGCGGTACTGATGGCCGATCTCTTCACGGCGTGTAAAGGCGTAGCGCAGACTCTGCTGTTGTACTAAAAAGGAAATGAACAGATGCAGCAGCAGTCCCAGGAGCAGAATCGGACTCTGGCTTCCGATCAGAAGGACTAGGATCAGGATGGTGATGATCTGCGAGGGGGCTTCGAACATCTTGTTGTAATTCCCTTCGATCCCATTATCGTTGTTTTGAACGGCCTGGAAAGATTGATTATACTGGTCAAAGAAATGGGCATCTTCCATATACCGATAGTCGATGGTCATCAGTTTATGGCAAAGCTCCCCGGCATAGTTCAACCGCAGCAGAGTAAAACGGTATTTGCAGTGTCCGCGGATGATGTGCTGGACGAAGCCCAGGACGCTGGATAACGAGAAAAACACGACCAGAATGACGAGGAGAGCCTGGATACGAGCACCTTCTGGACGAGTCAGCTCCGCAAGAAGATATCGAGGAACCAGGACGGCCAGAAACGGATAGAAGGCGGCTGCCAGTGTATAGAGAAAGCAGTAGCCGAAGAGTGCGCGGTCTTGCTGCCAGGCATGTTGGAGAAGCCGGCGGTGTGTGGACAGAATCGGATAGCCAAATGGATGTAGATGCATGGGGAATCCCTCCTTCTGCATAGGAGTATAGCACAAGATACTATATAATGCAAGATACTAAATAAAATTTTATTTTGGATTTTTCTCTTGATTTTTGAAGGGAAGAACGGTACAATAGGAACATCTATAGAGGAAAGGAGGGATTCGCGTGCAGGAGCGAATGAAAGTGCTTCTGATTGTCAACCCGGCTGCAGGACAGCTGAAGACGAAGACGGGGCTTATGGACATTGTGAAGCGGATGAATGCACTGGGATGTTTGGTGACGGTGGTGACCACACAGCGCAGAGCACAGGCTTCGGAGCTCGTGAAGGAGCTGCGGGGAGATTATGATCGGCTGGTTTGCTGCGGTGGGGATGGGACACTGAACGAGGTGATCTCAGGACTCATGCAGACAGAAGGAAAGAAGGAGCTCGGATATATACCCGCCGGTACGACGAATGATTTCGCAGCTGGACTCGGTCTGGCAAAGGATCTGGGCAAGGCAGCGGAGGCGGCGGTCTGTGGGCTGCCCCACGAACTGGATCTGGGGTCCTTCAACGGCCGATATTTCTCTTATGTGGCTTCATTTGGCATGTTTTCCGCATCTTCCTATTCAGCTCCGCAGGCTGTGAAGAACATCTTTGGTCACGCGGCCTATGTGATGGAAGGGATGAAAGAACTCTTGAACATCAAAACCTATCCGGTGCGGTTAGAGGCGGATGGACAGACCATAGAGGGAGAATATATCTATGGCAGTATCAGCAATGCGACGTCCATCGGTGGGATTGTTAAGCTGGATCCCAAACTGGTGGATCTGCGGGACGGCAAGTTTGAAGTCGTATTGATCAAGCCGCTGAAGTCAGCCGACTCGCTCACAAGACTCGCGATGTCCCTTACCAGTAAACACTATGATCCGGAGGTCATGGACTTCTTCCAGGCGAGCGAGATTCGGATGACACTGCCGGAACAGCAGCCCTGGTCTTTGGACGGAGAGTATGAAGAGGGCGTGAAAGAGGCCGACATCCAGAGTCTGCCGCACGCCATCCGCATGATTTATTGATATATTATAAGGAGGGAATACCGATGGTAAAACACGTAGTATGCTTTAAGCTGAAGGATAATAGTCTGGAAGAGTGTAAGAAAGCGCAGGAGATCCTGCTTTCTATGAAAGGCAATGTGCCGATGCTGCAGGATATCGAGGTGGGGGTGGATTTTCTACATTCTGCTCGATCCTATGATATCCATCTGGAGGTGACGCTTCCGGATCGGGACGCGCTGGATGCGTATCAGAGTGATCCGTATCACTGCAGCGTGGTCAAGAAGCATATGCACGCTGTGGCGGAAAGCAGTGTATCCGTAGACTGGGAGGTTTGAGTATGAATCTGCTGCCCATAGCGTTTATTTTGCTGGGGTTTCTGAGCGGAAGCATCTTATATAGCCAGTATTTACCCTGGCATTTCAAACGGATCAATATTATGGAAATCAGTGAGGACCATAATCCGGGTACGGCGAATGTGATGAAATACGCGGGCGTACCTTTAGGAATCGTGTGTCTTGTCTGTGATATCGGAAAAGGGTTTGTGCCGGTATTTTTGGCCATGCGTTTTGTGAGGGCGGAGGATATGATGGTGGCCCTGATTCTGGCAGCGCCTGTGGCGGGACATGCCTTTTCGGCATTTCATCAGGGGAGAGGCGGAAAGGCGATTGCCGTCACGTTTGGGACGCTGCTGGGACTTTGGCCGGATACGCAGTTATTCTTGGTACTCTGTGCGTTTTACCTGCTGTTTTCGGTGGTGATCGTCATTCGGCCTAATGAGAGAAGGACCGTCTTTACCTTTCTTTGTTTTGGCGTCGCGGCGCTGATGCAGGCCTATGCGGGCAAACTACCTTTGTCGGTCAGTCTGGGAGCTGTGGGAGAGGCAGGGATCGTGATCCGAAAAAATCTGCGCGGCGCTAAACTGCCGGCAGTCTCCGTCCCGACGAAACCGGGGCAGGAGCTGGGAATCGAACGAGTGAAGGAAAAGGATTGGAAGTAGGATGAAAACAGGTTTGGTCTTGGAGGGCGGCGGGATGCGAGGCATCTATACGGCCGGCGTGCTGGATGTGTTCATGGAGCAGGGAATCTGTCTGGACGGAGTCATTGGAGTCTCGGCAGGCGCGATTCATGGCTCTACCTATGTCTCTGGACAGAAGGGCAGAAGCATTCGTTATTATAGAAAGTACTGTGCGGATAAGCGCTTCATGAGCGTCTGGAGTCTGATTCATACAGGAGATCTGGTGGGACGGGAGTTCTGCTATAAGGATCTGCCGGAGAGGCTGGATCCCTTTGATTATGAGGCCTTTGAGAAATCTCCCATGGAGTTTTATGTGGTCTGCAGCAATCTGGAGACGGGAAAGGCAGAGTATTTGCGCCTGACGGATCCCAGGCGTCAGATGGATCTTCTGCGGGCCTCGGCTTCGATGCCCTACGTCTCCCATATTGTGGAGTTTGAAGGGAAGAAACTGCTGGATGGCGGCTGTTGTGACAGCATACCCGTGCGCGCGGCGTTTCGGCTGGGCTTTGCGCGCAGTGTAGTCGTGCTGACACAGCACGACGGATATGAGAAGAAGCAGAGCCATTTGCATCCGGAATACCTTGCATATCGGAAGTATCCGGCCTTTGCGAAGGCGTTGGAAAAGCGCCCGGTAGTCTATAATCGGACCCTGCAGAAGATTCGGGAGTGGGAAAAGCAGGGGAAAATCTTCGTGATTCGCCCGCATCAGCCGCTTCTGGTCGGCCGCATGGAGCATGATCCCGAGAAGCTGCAGACAGTCTATGATATGGGACGGGAGGACGCGGAGGCGTCCCTGGAGCAGCTGAGGACATGGCTTGCCGCGAATGCGTAAATTTTTAAAAAAAACACTTGACAGTATCTGCCGAATCGTGTATACTCCATAAAGTATGAAACAAGTAGAAGTTTTCCGCTTCTCACCTTCCCATTGAGATATGCAGAGGGTTGATATAGTATGTGGCAGAGGTTGTGGTGTCTCTGTATATATAGCGGACTTCTATGGTCCGCTTTTTTGTTGCGGTGGTTTCAAGAATATATGGAGGTGTCCGACCATTAGCGAATTATTGATTAATGAGGAGATTCGCGAGCGTGAGGTTCGCGTGATCGATGCAGACGGAACGCAGCTTGGGATTATGCCTACGAAAGAGGCATTGCGGATTGCCCAGGAGAAGGATCTGGATCTGATAAATATTGCCCCGCAGGCAAAGCCGCCGGTGTGCAAGATCCTGGACTATGGGAAGTATCGCTTCGAACAGGCCAAGCGCGAAAAAGAAGCCAAAAAGAAACAGAAGGTTATTGAGATCAAAGAAGTGCGTCTGTCTCCCAACATCGAGGATCATGATATGAATACCAAGGCCAAGATGGCTGCCAAGTTCCTGCAGAACGGGGATAAGGTGAAGGTATCTGTTCGGTTCCGGGGCCGTGAAATGACTCGTACAGAGGTTGGTCGGGTTGTTTTGGACCAGTTTGTACAGAGTATCGCGGATGTGGCGGAAGTGGAGAAGCCGCCCAAGATGGAAGGCCGCAGTATGGTAATGTTTTTGATGCCCAAGCGCTGAGGAAGTTTTCCCCTGCGTTTAGCATAGATATGCCCTTCATGAAAGCAGAGGGCATAAGGTTCGATCATTTTTAAGGAGGAATTACGATGCCGAAGATTAAGACGAAGAAAGCAGCTGCAAAGCGGTTTGCCGTTACAGGTACAGGTAAGCTGAAGAGATTTAAGGCGAATAAGAGCCATATTCTGACGAAGAAGACGACAAAGAGAAAGAGGAACCTGCGTAAGGCAGCCATGATGGACGCCACAAACGAGAAGGTTATGAAGAAGATCCTGCCGTACCTGTAATAGGCGGGTATTCTCACAATACGGATCTTATATTTTTCAAGGAGGAATTACAATGGCAAGAGTAAAGGGAGCCTTAAACGCTCGTAAGAAGCATAAAAGAGTATTGAAGCTGGCAAGAGGTTATTATGGAAGCCGTTCTAAGCAGTACCGTTCCGCAAAGGCGGCCGTGATGCGCGCACAGCGTTTTGCGTATGCAGGACGCCGTATGAAGAAGCGTGACTTCCGCAAGCTGTGGATCACCCGTATCAACGCGGCATGCCGGCTGAACGACATCTCCTACAGCCGTTTCATGTATGGATTGAAGCTGGCGGAGGTTGCACTGGATCGTAAGGTGCTGGCGGATATCGCAGTGAATGATCCTGCTGGATTTACCAGCCTGGTAGAGACCGCTAAGGCGAAGTTGGCCTGATGAGATGAAAAAACTGGTATGAGCAATGGCAAATCGCGCCCCGCAAGACAGGGTGTGGTTTGCTTTTTGTTTTATGGCAAGGAGGTTGCGATGTACACTTATCAAACGGTCGTGCGCTATGAAGACTTGGATGCACAGGGCCGGGTGAAAATTCCCGCGATCCTGAACTATTTGCAGAACGCGGCAGTCATGAATGCGGCCGCGGTAGGTTATGATATGGACCGCATGGCGGAGTTGGATCTGTGCTGGGTCGTCATGTGCTGGGACGTAAAACTGGGACGCAGGATTCGTTGGAATGAGGCGTTGACAGTGGAGACGTGGCCGTATCAATTTTACGGCAGTATAGGAAAACGTGGATTTCGCATACTTTCGGCGCAGGGGGAAGTGTTGGCGGAGGCGGATTCCTGGTGGGCACTGCTCCGTCAGTCGGATCAAACGATGGCGGACGTGTCGCCCGAAATGGCAGATGCTTTCCGGGTCAGCGGAAAGGCACCGTTCCCGCTGCACCGCCCCAGAGGAAAGGAACAGGTGACGGAGGAAGCGTTTCCGGTCAGCCGCTTTGACATTGATACCAATGGACATGTGAACAATAGCCGTTTCGCGGAGATGGCGTGTTCTTTTGTGCCGGATCTGTCCTGCGTAGAAGAAGTCATGGTAGAATATAAACATTCGGCCCATCTGGGAGATCATATCCTGCCGTCCTTCGAATGTGGAGAGGAGGGGGCCTATGTCTCCTTGTCGAGTCCGGAGAATCTTTTATATGTGAAGATGCAGGTGAAATATAAATCATAAGGGAGGTTGTAAGGATGTTGAACGTGTTTTGTAAGATGCCACTGTGGCAGGCTACCAGAACGTTGGCGGCGGTAGCGCAGGGAAAGGAAGCTGCGGATCTGGTGATTCGAAATGTGCGCCTGATCAATGTATGTACGGCAGAGATTGAGGAGCATAAGGACATTGCCGTATCCTGCGGACGAATCGCTTATGTGGGACAAGCGGATCATTGTATCGGAGAGAAGACGGTGGTGGTAGACGGAGAAGGGCAGTACGCGGCACCGGGTTTCTTGGATGGACACATTCACATCGAGTCCTCCATGCTGGGCGCCAGCGAGTATGCCAAGGCCGTCATTCCGCACGGAACGGTGGGCATCTATCCGGATCCCCATGAGATTTGCAACGTGCTGGGACTCTCTGGGGTACAGCATATGATGAAGGACGTGGCGCGTACCCCCTTGAAGGCCATGTTTACCACGCCTTCCTGCGTTCCCGCGGTTCCGGGATTTGAAGACACCGGGTCCTCCATCGGCCCCGAGGAGATCCGGGAATCCATGACATGGCCGGAGACTGTGGGTCTAGGCGAGATGATGAATTTTCCGGGGGTTCTGGCTTCAGATGAACGGACGCACGCAGAACTTGCGGAGACACTGAAGGCAGATCGTGTGATTACCGGTCATTATTCCATGCCGGAGACGGATCGGGGGCTTAACGCCTATATTGCATCCGGGATACGCTGCTGCCACGAGTCTACGCGGATGGAAGATGCATTGGCCAAGATGCGGTTGGGTATGTATGCGCAGTTCCGGGAAGGCTCTGCCTGGCATGATCTTCATGAGGTAGCGCGTGCGATCACGGAACATCGAGTGGACACGCGCTTTGCGACGCTGATCTCTGATGATACGCATCCGCATACGCTGGTGGAACAGGGGCATCTGGATTATATCCTGCGCCGTGCTGTGGAAGAGGGCATCAACCCCATCACCGCGATTCAGATGGTCACGATCAACTGCGCGCAGTGTTTCCGCATGGATCATGAATTGGGCTCGATCACGCCAGGGAAGTGTGCGGATATTGTGCTGCTTTCGGATCTGGCGCGGATGCGGGTCAGCAAGGTGTGGATCGATGGAGAACTGGCTGCGGAAGACGGACGGGTTGTTTTCTCGGTGGAACCTTATGCGTATCCGGCGGATATGATGCATTCCATGCATGTGAAGGGAGAGATCACGCCAGAGACCTTCCGCGTGCCGGCAGAGGAGCCCGAAGGAACGGAAGTGGTGGTCCGTGCGATTGAAGTGATTTCCGCGCGAGTGGGTGACTATGAGCGGCATGTGGCGCTGCGCGTACAGGATGGCGCGCTGCATTCGGATCCGGAGCAGGATGTGCTGAAGACGGTGGTGTTGGAGCGGCATCATGAGACGGGTAAACAGGGTGTGGGCTTCGTGAAAGGATTCGGAATCCGAAGAGGGGCTATGGCTTCTACGGTGGCCCATGACGCGCATAATCTTCTGGTCATCGGAACCAATGACGAGGACATGGCGCTGGCGGCGAATGAATTGATTCGCTGTGGCGGAGGTATGGCAGTTGCGCAGGACGGCAAGATTCTGGGAAGTGTTCCGCTGCCGTTGGCGGGTCTGATGAATCCGGAAAAGAGCGCGGAGGAGATGAGCCACCTTGTCGGAAGACTGGAAGAAACCTGGAAGGAGATCGGATGCACCATGCCGTCTCCCTTCATGACGATGGCGCTGGTTCCGCTGGCGTGTCTTCCAGAACTCCGGCTGACGGACAGAGGTTTGGTGGACTGCACGACGTTTCAGTTTGTGCCGCTCCGGGTGGAAAAATGAGAAGACAATGGTTTCATCTGGAGCCCCCCAAGGGATGGATGAATGATCCGAATGGTCTGTGCTGCTTTCAGGATCGGATTCATGTGTATTTCCAATACTGTCCGGAATCGGCGGATGGACAAGGAAACCGTCGGTGGGGACACTACGAGGGAGAGGATCTGCTGCACTGGACGTATACAGGAATCATGATGAGTCCCGATTGTAAATGGGATCGGGATGGCGTATATTCCGGCAGTGCGGTCGAGGACCAGGATCATCTGCTTTTGTATTATACGGGGAATGTCCTGTATGACGGAGATTATGACGGTATACTTGCCGGACGGGAAGGCAATACATTGCGGGCGATCAGTACGGACGGAAGGCATGTGCGGGAGAAGGACCTGCTGCTTACACCCAAGGACTATCCGGCGGATTGCAGCTGTCATGTGCGGGATCCGAAGGTGTGGAAAGAGGAGGGGCTTTGGCATATGGTGCTGGGGGCCCGAACCCGGGAGAATCGAGGCATCGTATTGCGCTATCAGAGTACCGATGGGCAGCGCTGGCAGTATGTCGGACGGATCCAGACGAAGGAGCCCTTTGGTTATATGTGGGAATGCCCGGACCGGTTTGTCTTGGAGGAGGAAGAGTTCTTGAGCTTCTGCCCCCAGGGCGTGCCGTCGGAAGAATTTCGATATCAGAATGTGTACCAAAGCGGATATGCATCTTTGACGGAAGAAGAATTGGGCGTATTCACGGAATGGGATATGGGGTTTGACTTCTATGCGCCGCAGACGTTTTTGATGCCCGATGGCCGTCGGATCCTGATGGGCTGGATGGGAATCGGCGACGCGGACTATACGAACGCGACGATTACGGAGGGATGGCAGCATTGTCTGACGGTACCTCGGGAGTTGTACCGGACGAAAGCCGGACGGATCGGGCAGCGGCCCTTCCGGGAATGGAGAAGGCTGTGCATGCATCCATTGAAGTGGGCGGCGAATATGGCCGTACCAGCGCCCTTTGCGCTAGAGGGGCGTGCCGCGGGCGATTTCTCGATCACGTTGGCGAAGCATCTGCATATCGATTTTGATCAGGCGCAGGGGATTCTCCGACTTCACTTCTCTAGTCCAGAATTAGGAGCAGGACGAAAAGAGCGTCGGGTTCGGATGGATGGCTGTGAAGAGGTCCTTGTACTGGTGGATAGTACATCCGTGGAAATCTATCTGAATGACGGCGAAGTGGTGCTGAGTACGAGATATTATCCGGGAGAAGGTCCGATTGCCGTGAGTATGCGGGGGATTGACGGAGATATATGGTCCATGAAGGGGATGGAGGTGAAGTATCTTGCAACATGATACGATCTATGCGATTGGCGAGGCTTTGATTGATTTCATACCGCAGGAGAGCGGTTGTGACTTCTCGCAGGTAACGGCTTTTTCTCCTGCCCTAGGCGGCGCTCCAGTGAATGTTTGCGGTGCGGTTGCCAAACTGGGAGGACGCAGCCAGATGATCACGCAGGTGGGAGACGATCCCTTTGGACACAAAATCCTGCGGGAGATGGGGGAGGCTGGTATTGGAACAGCCCATGTTTTCGTGACTCAGGAGGCTAATACCTGTCTGGCTTTTGTGAGTCTGGCGGCGGGTGGAAATCGAACATTTTCGTTTTATCGTAATCCCTCAGCAGACATGCTGTTCGCGCCGGAGAGGATTCATCCAGAGTGGTTTCAGGATGCCTACGCGCTGCATTTTTGCAGTGTATCCCTGGGGGATACGCCGATGAAGGAAGCTCATGAGAAAGCCATCTTATATGCCAGGCAGTCCGGGGCGCTGATCAGCTTTGATCCGAATCTGCGGTTCCCATTATGGCCTGATCGCGAAGCACTGTATCGGCGAGTGTGGGAATTCATTCCTCAGGCGGACATTCTGAAGATCTCGGACGAAGAGCTTGCATTTCTGACGGGCAGCGAAGAGATTCATGAAGTCTTACCCAAGCTGTGGCAGGGGAATGTGAAAATGATTCTCTATACATGCGGCAGCCGCGGCGCCTGGGCATTTACACCTCGTTCCTCCGTCTGGGCTGGCGCCAGAACTGTCCATGCGGTGGATACTACGGGGGCGGGGGATGCTTTCGCGGGAGCGGTTCTATATTGCTTGCAGCAAGAAGGCGTCGGAGAAACGGAACTTCCTCTTCTGTCGTCTGCTAAGCTGCGTCACTACCTGGAGTTTGCGAATCGCTACTGTGCGCTCAGCGTACAAAAGAAGGGCGCGATCCCTTCTTACCCCACCCAAGAGGATATGGAAGGAGAAAGCCTTTTTGCGGGACGATAAGAAAAGACCCTTGGAGCAGTTAGAAGCTCTCCAAGGGTCTTTTAATTTGTGTAAAACTGTTGCGTCGTCCCACTGCGTAATGGGAAATTATCGGGGGCGTCCCCAGAAAGTCAGCCCCTCCCGAAGCATGAGGCGGCGTGCGACAAGTACCGCGGCTGTGATGGCACAGATAGCAACCAGAATATTGCTGACAAGAAGTACAATTCCTACGCTTTCACTTCCCAGGGAGGTGAAGTTTTGCAGACACCATAGTAATGGAATTCGAAATAGGAAGAGCCGCGCGAAGTTGATGAAAAAGGCGAGCTTCGTATATCCGGCACCATAGAGAAACGCCATGGAGGCGGAATTGATGCCTAGAAAGACAGCAGTCATCACTTCGTAGCGGTAGACCATAGCGATCAGATCGGCAAAGCTTTCGTCGGCGTCGGCAAACAGCATGATGATCGGATCCAGAAAGATCAGGGTCAGAGTGCTGAAAATGGCTCCGATGAGAATATTGACAAAAAGGATCTTACGATAGGTTTCAACGGCACGCGGAACCTGATGGGCTCCCAGATTTTGACTGATAATAGAGGAAGCGCCTTCTTGACATCCGTTTTGCAGGCCAACAGTGAGCCCGTTGATACTGCCGGAGATGCTGATGGCGCCCACGGTGAGAGAACCATAGATGGCGGACATGGCATTGACCACAACCTTACCCAGGCTAAAGAAAATCTTCTCTGCGACTACGGGATAAGAAGTGTTGAGGATGGCGCCGAGGACAGGACGTCGTACGGAAACCTTGCGGAAAGATACGCTAAAAGCGCTGCCCTTTCGAAACAGCTGAATCAGACCCGTTACGAGAATGACGCAGTTCGACAGCAGCGTGGCGACTGCGATATGGTTGATGGTTCCATCCAGTATGTAAACAAAAAATGCGGTCAAGGACAACTTGACAAGCACAACGGCCAGATTCAGCAGGAAGATGCGCCGGGTATTGCCGCGGCACCGTTCCACGGCAATATAGATATTGTTGAAAAACTGTACGACGATACTTCCCAATTCGATGCGAAAATAGGTGACCGCGAGATCCATCAAATCGGAGGGCGTCCCTGTCAGCTGCAGAAACGGGACTGCCAGCGGTTCGAGAATGAGGAGCAGAAGGAGCCCCAGTCCGCCGCAAAAACAAAAGAGGGTACTGACACGGGTTTTGACCATATCATAGTCGCCTGCGCCATAGGCTTTGCTGATCTGAACACCGGCTCCTACGGCGAGGCCTGCACCCAGAGCGGACAGCATGGTGCTGATCTGCGAGAGATAGGCAACGGTGGATACGGAGGCGGCACTGATATGAGAGGCCATCATGGTATCCAGGATCTTGAAGACAAAATTCAGTACCGCGTAAAGAGAAAGGGGGAGACACACCTTCCAGAGTACGCGCCACAGATTAGCGTGCAGCGCGAAATCTCGGAAGGCGTCGTCTCCCTTATGAAGCTTCGTCATCTTAGTATGCCTTGCCCCAGTAAACTAGCGCCTTAGCGGGTTTACCGCAGCAGACGCATTTGGTATCAATGGGATGCGCATCAAAAGGCATGCAGCGTGAAGTAGCTGTTGTATCTTCTTTGATCTTCAGCTCACAAGCCTCGTCGCCGCACCACATGGCACGCACAAATCCTGGCTTGTGCGCGATGATGTCCTGGAACTCCGCATAGTCATGGGCATCATACGTATGGCTGTCTCTATGAGCACGAGCGCGTTCCAACATGTCTTTTTGCATCGTCTCCATGATCTCGCCGGCCTTCTGTTCGATCTCATCCAGGGAGACAAAATACTTTTCTCGCGTATCTCTGCGGACAATGACGGCCTGATTTTTCTCGATATCCTTGGGACCGATTTCCACACGCAACGGAATACCGCGGATTTCCTGTTCGCTGAATTTCCAGCCGGGGCTCTTGTCGGTTGCATCGACCTGTACGCGGTAATGCTTTTTCAGCCGGGCCGCCAGGGTATAGGCTGTTTCCAGTACGCCTTCTTTGTGCTGTGCAACGGGAATCACCATGATCTGTGTAGGCGCAATACGAGGAGGCAGAACCAGACCATCATCGTCACCATGTACCATGATGATGGCGCCGATGATTCGGGTAGACATACCCCAGGATGTCTGATGCACATAGGCCAGTTTATTATCCTTATCGGTAAACTGGATGCCAAACGCCTTCGCGAATCCATCGCCAAAATTGTGGCTGGTACCGGACTGCAGCGCCTTTCCATCATGCATCATGGCCTCGATGGTATAGGTCGAATGCGCGCCGGCAAATTTTTCTTTATCGGTTTTACGGCCTTTAATCATGGGGATGGCCAGGTATTGTTCGCAGAAATCTGCGTACAGGTTGAGCATCTGCACAGTGCGTTCTTCTGCTTCTTCCGCGGTCGCGTGCGCGGTATGACCCTCCTGCCACAGGAATTCCATCGTACGCAGGAAAGGACGCGTGGTTTTTTCCCAACGAACCACGGAACACCATTGATTATAGACCTTGGGCAGATCGCGATAGGACTGCACGATCTTAGAATACAGGTCACAGAACAGCGTTTCGGAGGTGGGACGAACGCAGAGACGCTCCGTCAACGTCTCGCCGCCGCCCTGTGTGATCCATGCGACTTCCGGAGCAAAGCCCTCGACATGATCCTTCTCCTTCTGTAACAGACTTTCGAGGATAAACATGGGCATGTAGACATTTTCCACACCCGTTTCCTTAAACATGGCGTCCAATGTCTTTTGGATCTGCTCCCAGAGGGCATAGCCATTTGGCAGCAAGGCCATGCAGCCTCGTACGGGCGCATAATCGATCAGTTGTGCTTTTTTCACCACGTCGGTGTACCACTGGGCGAAATCTTCGCTCATGGGCGTGATCGCTTCGACCAGTTTTTTGTCGTTTCCTTTTGCCATCCTTCATTCTCCTTCGCTTAAAAATAAAAAAGCCCCGTCCCCATAAGGGGCCGAGACATCGGCGGTACCACCCTAATTAGCATAATGCTCACTCAGTTTCTGATATCGGAGAAAAACCGCCGCGGTTTCCTGCGGAGACTCCGAGGCGGGACGAAAAGTCTTGGCAGCTGTCTTGCACCATGAACAGCCTCTCTGCAGCCAAAAGCCTCTTTTCTGGACCTCATCTATGTCTTATCTGATTGTAGAGGATGGAAGGGGATTTGTCAAGTGCAAATCCGAAAAAATCGGTTTCACGAATGTAAAGGGATATTTTAATAAGAAATTGTCTGGAAGAACGGAGCGATTGTAAGAGGTGTGGCGAATTTGATGTGATTATATATAAAAAATAAAGTTTGCAAAAAAATTGATTGGGCATATTGACAAGCGGGATATGAAATGTTACACTATATTCAATGATAGTTCAAATTTTACGGAAAAGGGGTGTTCCATTGAAAGCAAAAACGCAAACCAAAAAGAGAAATTCGACATGGATGTATCTTCGCAATCACTGGCTCCTGTATGCGATGTTGATTTTGCCCATCGTATACTATGTACTATTCCAGTATTTTCCCATGTACGGACTTTTGATCGCATTTAAGGATTATAACCTGTTTAAGGGTGTATGGGACAGTCCCTGGGTAGGATTTAAGGTTTTTGAAGAGGTGTTCAGAACCAGTAATTTCTGGTCCAGCATCAAAAATACGCTGGTGCTCAATGGATTAAATCTTTTGATCGGGTTCCCGGCTCCTATTATTCTGGCGCTGATGCTGAATGAGATCAATAACGGAATTTTCAAAAAAGGAATTCAGACCGTACTGTATCTGCCGCACTTTATTTCCTGGGTCATTATCGGCGGTATGATGTATCAGATTTTCTCAACGACAAGCGGTATGATCAATTCTGTGGTTAAGCTGTTTGGCGGCGAACCGGTACCGTTCTTGACGGATAATGGCTGGTGGGTCTTTGTATACGTGGTCGTCAGCGTCTGGCATGAGATTGGCTGGGGCGCGATTATCTATATGTCCGCGATTACCGGAATTTCAGCGGATATCTATGAGGCGGCCAAGGTGGATGGATGCAGCCGCTTCCGTATGATGTGGAATATTACGCTGCCTAATATTCTGGGCACTGTTATGATTATGCTGATCCTGAAGATCGGGAGCATGGCCAGTATTGGATTCGAGCAGCCGCTGTCATTGGGTAATGATACCGTACGGGATGCTTCGGATGTAATCAGTACATATGCATACCGAATCGGTATTCAGAGCAACCGCTTTAATGTGGCAACCGCAATTACATTGTTCCAGTCTGTGATCAACTTCTTCCTTGTCATTGGTTCTAACACGTTGAGTAAGAAGTTGACTGGAGAGGGTATCTGGTAAGAAAGGGGGACGGGAAAAATGATTAAAGAAAGTCGTGGCGATCAGGCCTTTAAGATCGGTGTGGTCATCGTTGTTATTATCATTGCGTTCCTCTGTTTGATGCCGTTTTTGAACATTGTTTCGATTTCGATGTCTTCCAAAAACGCGGTTCTGGCAGGTGAAGTATATTTCTGGCCTAAGGATCTGGATTTTTCGGCCTATGGGGTTGTATTTACCAACGTGAAGATGTGGCGGTCCCTCTTTTTCACAATTGTGTTGACGGTGGTGTCCGTTGTGGTTTCCATGGTCATGACGATTCTGTGTGCTTATCCGCTGGCAAGGACGGACCTGAAGTTCCGTCAGCCGCTGCTGCTCTTCTTCATGTTCACGATGTACTTCACGGGCGGAATGATTCCGGCGTATCTGAATATCAGTAATTTGGGTCTCATGGGTTCTTTCTGGTCGCTGGTACTGCCGATTTCCATCTCGACCTATAACATGATTCTGATGAAGACGTTCTTCGGATCGTTGCCTAAGGCGCTGGAGGAATCGGCCTATATCGATGGCGCGAATGATGCGGTCATTCTGGTGCGCATTATCCTGCCGCTATCCAAAGCGATGATGGCCACACTGGCGCTGTTCTATGCGGTATCCCGCTGGAATGGTTTCAGCGATGCCCTGCTTTATATCAATGATGAGGATAAATATCCTTTGCAGCTGCGTTTGCGTCAGATCATCACGGCCTATTCTGCGGCGGATGAGATGATCAACGATACACCGGAGGCCCGAGCGGTTCTGGTAGCGGATACGATTAAATCCGCCTGTCTGGTTTTCAGCATGGTTCCTATTTTGCTGGTATATCCATGGCTGCAGAAGTATTTTGTGAAAGGTGTCATGATCGGCTCTGTGAAGGGTTGATTGGCATAGAAAACTAATTCATTAAAGGAGGAAAGAAGTATGAAAAAATGGATGTCACTACTGTTGTGTCTGATCGTGATCTTGTCGACACTGGCAGGGTGCAGCGGAGACGGCGAATCCAGCGGCGGTGGAAATTCTGCATCTGGCGGCACCTCTCAGACAGGAGAGGAAAGTCAGGCGTCCGTTCCTTCGGGCGAGACGAAGACGATTACTATCAGTGTTTTCGATCGTGGAACGACTACGGAAGAGTTCGGAAGCGTAACGGAAAACCGTTATGTGGATTGGATCAATGAGACGTTTGGAGCTCCCAATAACATCAATGTAGAATTTTACGCGATTCCCCGTTCTGAAGAAGTCAACAAGCTGAATGCGCTGATGGCTTCACGGGAAGCGCCCGACCTGGTATTTACGTATACGGATTCTGTATATTATAATTTCGCCAAGCAGGGCGGCCTGGCGGCACTGGATGATGCGATTGCGAACTATGGCCCCAATATCACGGCGAATCTGGCAGAATGCCTGCCGTATGGACAGTATGAGGGTGTGCAGTATGCTGTCTATGCGAAGCGCGCGGCCAGAGATATCACCGGTCATTATATTCGCAAGGATTGGTGTGATAAGTTGGGTATTGAGCTGCGTACGGACGAGAATGGTTTCTATACGATGAATATTGATGAGCTGTACGACGCGTTGGTGCAGTTCAGGGATGCGGATGTGGATCAGACCGGACAGCAGATCTTCGCGATGGGTATGAGCGGTTCCGGCAATCAGACACGTTCTGTGACCGGTATTCGGGATGCGTTCATGGACGCGGCCAATATCACGGACGAACAGATCGCCTGTGAGCCCGAATTCCTGTGGGCGGGCGTTAAGGAAGGCTTCCGTTGGCTGAATAAGTGCTATAATGAAGGTCTGATGGATCCTGATTATGGTACGCAGGCCGATACCACGCGTAAGATCGAATACGTGACGGCGAATCGTACCGGGTACTGGACTGATGACAGCTGGTGGCAGGTTAATGTAGGCGCGGGCCTGGAGGCGCTGCATGAGAATAATCCGGATGCAGAAGTCGTGGCACTGAAGCTTGAGAACGTATACGGCGAGATGATGCAGCAGAACTATCCGCCGACCGCTATCATTTGCATGGTTCCCGTATTCAGTGAAGTTGTGAATGAGACCGTGATGTATATGGACTTCCTGGCGGACTATGATAATGATAAGGTGCTGCGTTATGGCTTTGAGGGCGAGAACTATACGCTGGTCGATGGAATTCCTACGGACATCAATCTGGACTATCAGAATCTGTCGGACTACGCACTGATGTACAATGGCGATCCGGATGAAACGATCAACAATGCAACCGTAGTTGCGTCTCTCCCGGATTTTACGAAGACGATCCGTGAGCAGAACCTACAGATCGGTATCATCGGTGGTTATACGCCGTATCCCTTTGGTCAGGAGATTGTGGCCCAGACAAATTACCAGACCGATCTGGACGCGAAGCAGGCAGAGCTGTACGTAAACAGCATCATGGCTTCGCCAGACGCCTTTGACTCCACATGGGATAGCTACGTACAGGAATGGCTGAACATCGGCGGTCAGGAAATGATCGACGAGAAGAAGGCTGTATATGCAGAAAAAGAAGGGTAAGTAAAAACAATCAGGACGCTGCCGGTATGGCAGCGTTCTTTTTATATGTGGGCGGGAATGAAATATGGCAGTTTCCCATTATGCTGTGCGGAAAAGATTACAGCTGTAACAAAGTCGGGATGAGATAATGGGAAAGCGGAAAGACATGCGGCAAATTCCCATTATGCTGTGCGGAAAATATTACAGCTGTAACAAAACAGGGATGAGATAATGGGAAAGCGGAAAGACATGTGGCAAATTCCCATTATGTTATGCGGAAAATATTACAGCTGTAACAAAGTCGGGATGAGATAATGGGAAAAGGGTATGTGGGTAGGAAAGACATGCTGGTCTTTCCCATTATGCTGTGTGGAAAAAATTATAGCTGTAACAAAGTCGGGATGAGATAATGGGAAAAGGGCATGTGGGTAGGAAAGACATGCGGCAGTTTCCCATTATGCTGTGTGGAAAATATTATAGCTGTAACAAAGCTGGGATGAGATAATGGGAAAAGGGCATGTATGCAGGAAAGACATGCGGCAAATTCCCATTATGCTGTATGGAAATAATGGGAAGGATAATTATGAGGATGAGTGTCGTTGTTGTTTCAGCTTGGCGATGTGGTTCTGGCGTTTTGCTACAATTTTATCCCAGTCTTTTTCAATGATGCCCCAGGAACGGAAACAGTTATCAATATGCTGCATGTTGAGGATGCCGTCATGTTCTCGGAAGCAAAGCAGATTGAAGCCTTCAATGATGCCATGATTCTGGTATTGCATGAGTTTAATCTTGTTATTGAAACAATATTGGGTGTTGTGCAGCATCCCCAGATATTCGACGTAAATGATGGTATCATGCACGTAAAGGGTGAAATCGGGATAATATGTTTTTCTTCCCAGTTTGAGGGGTTTCTCATAATCATAGTGAATATGGTGCAAGAATAAGTAGTCGGCTAATGCGAGTTCGGACTTGGAGGCAACATATTCGCCATGAATCGTTAGATGTTTTCGATGACTTCCGTAGGGATGGGCGTCGGCGATTTGCCGGGCCTTTTGTTTTTCGGAATACGCGAGAGAGGCTTTTGAGCGTTCGGCAGGGGAAAACTGTTGTAACTCCGCACAAATACCTCTCAAACGCCGCAGAAGGTCCGTTTTTGCGTTATATTGATTTTGCACTCGGGTTATATCCTCCCTGCGGACATAGCGCTGCCGCTGTTTGCCGTTGGCATCCGAAAACTGGATATATGCGTACCGTCCGCGCATCAGTAGGCTGCCTGGAGGCATCGCGCGCAGTTGCGCTTCAAGACAGTTCTTCTTCTCGATCAGTTCATAAACATTCAGATTCATAGGTCTCCTCCTTTGTGTCTTTACTCTATATAATCGCTTTTTTTCTAAAATTGGCTGGTAAAAATCTGAATATTAAGAAAATGTTCATAATTCGGAGCCGAGAAAGAGAGTACCTGTGATACGAAAATAAGTGAATTTGCTTTATCAATAAAACCTTGAAAAGGGGAAGAAAAATCATATAAAATTCATACAGAATAGTCGGCAGAAATGCGATATGTTAAGATAAAACTAAGTTAAAGAGAATATTTCAAAGAGGAGCAAAATTAAAAAGTAGATTTCAGCATCGCAGGGAAAGGATGTAGCGACGATGAAAAGGAGTACGACAGTGGTTGTTTTGGCCATGGTTATGGTCATGACATCAGGGCTGTCCGAAAGGCGGTATTGTGATAGATTAGTTCTTTGGAAGCGGCGCCACAGGCATGGACGAGCAAAACCAGGTCGCGGCGCAGTTTTAAGGAGCAGGTCGATATTCAGATGGACAGTGACGGACAAAATAATCTGCTTCATACAGCGACCTCCTTCCATGAATTTGCTGTTAAATATTCGTGCAAAGTATTGTTTTCTTCGTGCAAATGACATATACTAAAAGTACCAGCAGAAAGGGGTTGATGATATGGCTGGAAATACCACAAATATCAGTATCCGCATGGACGCGGATTTGAAAGCACAGGCCGACGCTCTTTTCAATGAGTTGGGCATGAACCTGACTACGGCGTTTAATATTTTCGTGCGCCAGTCGCTTCGTGAAGGCGGCATTCCCTTTGAAGTGAAGCTGGAACAGCCCAACAAAGAAACGATTGCTGCCATGCTGGAAGCGGAAAGGATTGCAAAAGACCCGTCTGTAAAGGGCTACAATGACCTTGACGAGTTGTTTGCCGACTTGAAAAAATGAGGAAAACAAAGTACACCGTCAAGTACACGACAGCTTTCAAAAAGGACTACAAGCGGGCAATCAAGCGCGGCCTGAAAATCGAATTGCTGGAGCAGGTTGTGGCGTTGCTGTCGATGGGTGAACCGCTGCCGGATAAAAACCGCGATCACGATTTGTCCGGAGATTGGGCGGGCCATCGGGAATGTCACATTCTCCCAGACTGGCTGCTCATTTACCGTATCAAGGATGATGTGCTGGTGCTGACACTGGCCCGCACCGGGTCGCACAGCGACTTGTTCGGCAAATAAACCGTCTGCCGCCGTATGGGGAAACCTGTGCGGCGGTTTTTCTGTGTGCAAAGGGCCCGCACTATCTTCCGCCGACAAAATCTTATAGCATAGGACAAAACCCTACAGCATACCCTTGTAGTGATATTTTGTATACAGGCAGGCGCACTCATGGACGATATCCACTACGATAGTATCACATACAGGAAAAACGGCGTGACGCTTATCCTGCAATTTCCTAAAGCGGAAACTGACACTGTATCACTCATACGAGACATAAAGAGCATTCTGTCAGCGGAGCTTTCCGAGCAGTTGCACGCTATACGCGGAAAGGATCTATGATATGAAAAGAGTTAGGATTTTGCTCCGTGTCAGCTCTAATCAACAGCTTGACGCCGACGGCGACCTGAGTGTCCAGAGACAGATTGTACAAGAATATGTTGCGAAACACGAAAACTGGAAATTAGATACAAAAGAATATTTTGAAGGCAGCAACAGCGGCTACAAAAACTCCGTCTCAGACAGAGATGTGCTGCAGGAAGCCCTTCATGATGCCCAAGCAGGCGAATATGATATTCTTGTAGCCTACAAGGATGACCGTATCGGCAGGCGAATGTGGGAAATCGGCGCATACGTCATGACCTTAAAACAATATGGCGTAGATATCTACACCGTCAAAGATGGGTGTATTTCCCCGGAAGCCGATGACATGATGGGGCAGATGATGCTTGCCCTACGCTACGGCAACGCCCAGAAGCAAAGTGCTGATACCGGGATGCGTGTCAAAGATACTGCTCAGAAACTTGTCCAAAATGGAAAGTTCATGGGCGGAAAAGCGCCCTACGGATACCACCTGGAACTGTCAGGAGAAATCAGCAAACACGGAAGAGCATTGCACCATCTGGTCATTGTCCAGGAAGAAGCGGAAGTGGTTCGTTATATTTACACCCTCTCCCTTTGCAAGGAATATGGATCTTCAAAAATTGCGAAAATCCTGAATCAGCATGAGCAATACAAAAACATGGCTCCAAATGATGTCTGGAAAAGTGGAACAATCACCAGTATTCTGACCAACCCCGTATACGCCGGATATACCGCATACAAACGCAGAGAACGAATCAATGGTCAGTATCATAGACTAGGCAATGATGAATGGATTATTGCATCAAAGGCAAATCCAGATATTACCATTATTGACGAAGATACCTGGAATCTCACACAGGACAGAAGGAGACGCCGCAGTGACAAATACATAAAAACTCTCGAACATAAAGACGGCAACATCATACGAAAAAATGACGGCATGCTTGCTCTGATAGATGTCCTTCATTGCGGATACTGCGGCAGAAAAATGACCAACGGCAGCAAATACAATTACTGGACCATTAAAGATACCGGCGAAAAGCGAGCAAGTAAAATTGCGGTATACCGATGTCAGAATGCATTGGCGGGCGTACCGCACAACAAGACAAAACAGATAAGAGCCGATATCATCGAGCCGATTGTATTTCAGGCTCTTGCAGAATACATTGGTAAACTCCAGGAAAATGATGATATCTTCGATGAGATTGAAAACAATCGCAATCTGGAAAAGAAACGCAAACAAACGGAATTAAACAAAGAAAAGCAGTCTCTGAAAAAACTTCAGGAAAAAATCAAAATAATGGAGAGTAAAATCCCAGACGCTATCACTGGTGAATATCCTCTATCGCTGGAAGAACTCATGTCCGTCATCAATGAGCAAAAGGAGGCTGCACATCATCAGAGGGACATTATTACAGAAAAAGAATCGGAATCACAAGAAGATTCCATATCACTCGATGATTGGAAAGAACTGCGCAGTGAGATTCCCACATGGCAGGATGTGTTTCTGAATGCTGATGTGACGACAAAGAGAGTCCTTGTAAACAAGCTGATAGAGCGCATTAACGTAAAAAAGGATGAGGTCGTTATCCGATTCAAAATAAACCTGGACGACTTCATCCCTCAACCCCGAAAATGTGGTGATTCCGGCGTACCGGAACCGTGGCTATGACTTTACCATCACCTCCGTCACCGCCTATGATCAGAAATGGATTCCTGGCCGGAATATCTATACGGATATCAGCCGGATTGTGGATGAGATTTTTGCCGACTATCTCTCCCGCCCCGATGTCCGCCAGCCTATCCTCACACAGTACTGCGACGGCCAGCGGGTACAGTGTCCCAACGCCATGAGCCAGTGGGGTTCCAAGTATCTGGGGGATCAGGGATACTCTTCCATTGATATCCTTCGCTATTATTACGGAAATGACATGTACATCAACACCGCCGAAGAGATCTCCGGTATTCCGGCCTCCTGGCCAGGCTATAATCTGACCATCGGTTCCAGCGGCCCCAAGGTGCTCCAGCTCCAGGAACAGCTGAATACCATCAGTCAGTCCTATCCGCTGATTCCTTCTATTATTGCCGATGGGATTTACGGAGAAAAGACCCAGAACAGTGTAAAGGTGTTCCAGCAGGTTTTCGGTCTTCCCCAGACCGGAATCGTGGATTATCCCACCTGGTATAAGATACAGGAAATATACGTGGCAGTTTCCCGCATCGCGGAACTGAACTGAAAAAGACAGGCGGTTTGCCTGTCTTTTTTCTGTATAATTTCCCTGCTTCGTTCCCTTTTACAGCAGATGAGCTCTCAGCTCTTCGGAACTTTTTGCGCTTAAATAAGCCGGCGGGATATCGAAAATGGTTCTGGCTCCCGTCTGCCCCTCTTTTGCCATCCGGTAAGCTGCTCTTGCGTAAGCAACCAGTACGCAGGAAGTGAACTCCGGATTGGAATCCAGTTTCAGCCGGTACTCGATCAGATGACTGTTCTCCTCGTTCCATCCCGTCTTTCCGGAACGAAGCACAAATCCTCCGTGGGGAATGCCGCTGTGATTCTTCTTCAGCTCTTCCTCACTGATGAAGTGAACGGTGGTATCGTACTCGTCAAAATAATTGGGCATGGTTTTGATCTCTTCTTCGACTCTGGCCGCATCCGCCCCTTCTTCCAGTACCACAAAACACTCTCTCGTATGTTTCTCCCTGGTGGTAAGCTGCGGGTTTTCTCCGTTTCTCACCGCTTCCAGAGAGCTTTCCACCGGAATGGTATACTGTCTGGCATCCTTCACGCCCGCAATCCGGCGGATGGCGTCGGAATGGCCCTGGCTTACGCCCTTGCCCCAGAATGTATAATCGTTTCCTTGCGGAAGAACGGCATTGGCATACATTCTGTTTAAAGAAAACAGACCCGGATCCCAGCCAAGAGAGATGATGCCCAGTTTATTTCCCGCCTTTGCCGCCGCGTCCACGTTGGCAAAATGCTCCGGAATCCGTGCGTGGGTGTCAAAGCTGTCAATGACGTTGAACATCTTTGCATATTCCGGTGTCTGTGTGGGCAGGTCAGTGGCGCTTCCGCCGCAGATGATCAGCACGTCGATTTTATCTGTCCACTCTTTCGCTGCGTCCGCCTTTACCACTGGAACGCCGTCTGTGAGGATCTCCACCGTCTCCGGTGATCTTCTGGTAAAGACCGCCGCCAGCTCCATATCCGGATTCTGCCGGATGGCGCATTCCACGCCGCGGCCCAGATTTCCATATCCTAAAATTCCTATTCTAATGCTCATCTTTCCCTTTCGTTCCTTTCTTTTTCATTTTCGCCAGCACTATTTTACTCCAGATTCTGCCAGATCACAAGTTTTTTCTCTAAAACAGTCTGGCAATATCATGAACCGTCACATAAATGATCAGACCCAGCAGTAAAATCAAGCCCACAAAATGCACCATCCCCTCTGCGTTGCGGTTGACCGCCTTCCCGCGGACGGCTTCGATCAGCAAAAATACCAGCCTTCCTCCGTCCAGCGCCGGGATAGGCAGCAGATTCATCAGCCCCAGATTGACCGACAGCAGGATCATCATATTGAACATGCTCATCCAGGTGATGAGACTTCCCTCTTCTTTGCTGGATTCATAGGTGTCTCCGATAATGGTGACCACGCCCACGGGCCCGGACATATCATTCACCGTCACCTTTCCCGTAAAGAGCATGCCCAGAGACTGGATGGTGGTTTTTACCCAGTATTTCATCTCGATCAGACTGTATTTCACCACGCCGGGCAGATCGGTTTTCACCCGGCCCGTATTGTAATAAAAGCCCAGTTCCACGTTGGTATGTTCCACCGGCGTCACTTCGACGCTTTTTTCCTTTCCATCCCGTTCATAGACCAGAGATACGCTTTCCCCTTCCAGAGGATGTTCCGCAAAATAAGCTGCCAGTTCTTCCCCGGTGGAAACCGACGTACCGTTCACCTCGGTGATGATGTCTCCCGCCAGAATCCCCGCCCGGTGAAAGGGCAACTCCAGATCGATGGCCGTCACCTGGGCCGGCTGATCATCCGCCAGATAATGAAAGCCCAGCATATATTTCGTCTCGTGTGCGGGTTCATAAGTCAGGCTGTGTACTTTGCCGTCCCTTTTATACTCTATGGATACGGGTTCGTTCTTAATTTCCTCAAAGGTTTCGTAATTATAGAGATCCCGCCCGATATCAATCCGTGCCCCGTTGATCCTGGTGATCACATCCCCCTCCTGCAGTCCCGCCGCAGCCGCGGGGGAATCCTCCTGAAATCCAATCACCGCAGCCGGATCGTAACCGATGACGCCGATGACAATCAGCGCAAAGAAAAAGGCCATGATCAGGTTGAATATGGGTCCGGCCGCCACCACGCTGATTCTTCCCCAGACGGACGCGCTGTTAAAGGAGCCCTTTTCTTCGTCATCCATATCCTCTCCCCGCATCATGCAGGAACCGCCAAAGGGCAGCAGCTTCAGCGAATAGCGGGTACCGCCCTTTACAAAGCTGCACAGCCGCGGCCCCATACCCAGGGAAAATTCATCCACGATGATACCGTTTTTCTTAGCCAGAAGAAAATGACCCAGCTCGTGAAATAAAATCAGTACGCCAAAGATCAGTATCGCTATGATAATTTTCAATCTACCACCTGCCTTCTATCCATTCATATGTCATCTGTTCTGTCTCCAGAATCTCATCCAGTCCCGGATTCGGGCAGATCCGGTGCCGCGCCATCGTCTCGCCGATGATCTCGTAAATATCCAGGAAACGAATCTCCTCTTTCAGAAATTTTGCCACGGCCCGTTCATTAGCCGCGTTGAATACCGTAGCCATGGTTCCTCCTGCTCTGGCCGCCTCCATGGCCAGCAGCAGTCCCCGGAAGGTATCTGTATCCGGCCGTTCAAAGGTCAGTTCATGCATCTTCCAGAAATCCAGCCGGTCGCCGGGAAGGGGCCGCCGGTCTGGATAGTAAAGTGCATACTGGATGGGCAGCCGCATATCCGGCGTACCCAGCTGGGCCATCACCGCTCCGTCGCAGAACTCCACCATGGAATGAATCACGCTCTGGGGCTGCACCACCACCTGGATCTGATCCAGATCCACGTCGAACAGCCAGCGGGCCTCCATGACCTCCAGCCCTTTATTGACCAGGGTAGCAGAATCAATGGTGATCTTTTGTCCCATATCCCAGTTGGGATGCTTCAGGGCGTCCGCCGGCGTCACCTGCTCCAGCTCCTTTTTGCTCCTTCCCCGGAAAGGGCCTCCGGAAGCCGTGATCAGAAGCTTCCTCACCTGAGCCTTTTTTTCCCCGTGCAGCGCCTGGAAGATGGCGCTGTGTTCGCTGTCCACCGGGAGGATGGACACTCCCTTCTCCCGGGCAAGGGGCATGATCAGATGCCCCGCCGTCACCAGTGTCTCCTTATTGGCAAGGGCGATATCCTTTCCCGCCTGAATCGCAGCTATGGTAGGCCGAAGTCCGATCATTCCCACGATGGCCGTCACCATCAGATCCGCCTCTTCCATAGAAGCCAGTTCCAGCAGCCCCTCCATACCCCAGGCCACCTTTACCGAAAGGTCACGGACGGTCTCCTGCAGCGCCCTGGCATCCTCCTCGTCCCAGACCACGGCCAGCCGGGGCGAAAATTCACGGATCTGCTGTTCCAGCAGCCGGATATTTTTCCCGGCGCTTATGCCCACAACCGTGATATCTTTGTTTTCCCGCACCACATCCAATGTCTGTGTGCCGATGGAGCCCGTAGACCCCAGAATCGTAATCTTTCTCATGCTATCATCCTCGTCATCCCAGCAGCAGCCTTGCCAGATAGTAAATGACCGGCGCTGTGAAAATCACGCTGTCAAACCGGTCCATGATTCCCCCGTGTCCTGGTATCAGCGTGCCGTAATCTTTGATATCGTGGTTTCTTTTGATGGCGGAGGCAGCCAGGTCTCCCACCATGGAGATCAGCGCCCCCGCTCCGCAGATCACGCCGTATTCCAGGATCTCACCTTTTACCGCCGCCCCGTAGACGGCGCCCAGAAGCACCGCCCCCACGACGCCGCCTACGGCTCCTTCCACGGACTTTTTCGGGCTGAGCACCGGCGCCATCTTATGCTTTCCAATCAGCATCCCCACGCAGTAGGCGCAGGTATCGCACCCCCAGGAACACAGGAAAATCAGCCATACCAGGAAGGCGCCGCCCTCCATCATTCTGGTCTGATAGATAAAGGAAAGCATCACGCCCGCATAGACGATGGAGAAGAAAGCCGCCGCGATCTGATCCGCATGGTAGCGCGGATAGGTAAACACATAGACGAACATGTTGAGAATCACACCGCCGATCAGCACCGCCAGCTGCAGATCTTCCCGCCCCAGGAAAAGCACTGTATAGTAGACGATGATCGTCAGAAAGCTGGTAACTTCCAGCAGACCGTACCGGGATCCATGCACCTTCATGGCCCGCATCAGCTCTCCCGCTCCGATGACGGAAACGCACATCAAAGCTCCGTACAGTACCGGGCCGCCGCTGATAATCACAAGCAGCGCCGCCAGCACCAGGACGATCCCGCTGATCAATCTTGTTTTGAACATGCCTCCCCCTCCTTCACTCCGCCGTATCGTCTGTCTCTTTCATTATATTTTTCGATGGCGCGGATCAATTCCTCCCGGTCAAAATCCGGCCAGGGTACGGGAGTAAAATAAAATTCCGTGTAAGCCATCTGCCAGAGAAGATAATTGGACAGCCGCAGTTCTCCGCTGGTGCGGATCATCAGATCCGGATCCGGCAAACCTGCCGTATCCAGATAGGAAGAAAACATTTCCTCCGTCACCTTGCCGGTGATCTTTCCGTCCTTTTCATCCCGCAGCAGGCGGTTGACCGCCCGCAGGATCTCATCCCGGCTTCCGTAGTTGAGCGCAATCTGGAAATGCAGCGTTTTGAAATCTTTGGAAAACTCCTGCAGTTTTTCGATGCTCTCACGGATATCCGCATCAAAGGCCGAGTAATCTCCGATCACCCGCACGCACATATCATTTTTTTTTGCTATCTTCAGACACTTTTTCAGATAACTGCGGAACAGGCGCATCAGGCCGTCCACCTCTTCTTTGGACCGTTTCCAGTTCTCCGTGGAAAAGGCATATACCGTCAGATACTTTACGCCCAGATCCTTTGCCACTTCACAGATCGTTTCCAGGTTCTCACAGCCTTTGACGTGGCCGTATCCCCTGGGCATCCCTCTCTTTTTCGCCCAGCGGCCGTTTCCGTCCAGAATGATCGCAATATGGTTTGGAACGTTCATTCTCCTTCTCCTCTCCATCCATTCTTTACGCGTAAAAGGCACCTCCCACGGATCCCTTCCATGTTACGGTGCCCCTCGCTTTCTTTTTTATACCGTAAGAATCTCTTTTGATTTCGCTTCCACTGTCGCGTCAATCTCTTTGATGAACTTATCGGTCAGTTTCTGTGTCTTCTCCTCCAGTTCTTTGACCTCATCCTCGGACACATCCTGCTTCAGCAGCTTTTTAAAGGCGTCGTTGGCGTCGCGTCGGATATTGCGCACTGCCACTTTGGCATTCTCGCCTTTCTTTTTGACGTCCTTCACCAGTTCTTTTCTGCGCTCCTCTGTCAGTTCCGGGAATACCAGGCGGATGACCTTTCCGTCGTTGGTGGGATTGATACCCAGATCCGAAGTCAGGATCGCCTTTTCAATCACCTTTACCATACTGCCTTCCCAGGGCTGAATCTGAATCATTCTCGCCTCGGGAACCGTCACATTGGCCACCTGCTGAATAGGGGTGGGGGAACCGTAATAATCCACCAGGATACGATCCAGCACGTGGGGATTGGCACGGCCCGCACGGATCGTGCCCAGCTCGCTCTCCAGATTGGCTAAGGTCTTCCCCATTTTTGTCTCATACACCTGAATTCTTTCATCCATCTTTTCTTCCTCCTGCAATATTATTTCCGTTTCAAGCTTTTATACGGTCACCTGCGTACCGGTAATGATACCGTGAGCCGCCTGTATGATGCTGTCTTTCTCATTGAGTCCGAAGACGATCATCGGCATCTTATTTTCCATACATAGAATCGACGCGGTCAGATCCACCACCGCCAGTTTTTTATCGATTACTTCCTGGATAGATACGCTGTCGTATTTCACAGCCCGGGGATTCTCCTTGGGATCACTGTCGTAGACGCCGTCCACCGCCTTGGCCAGCAGAATGGTATCCGCCTCGATCTCCACCGCCCGCAGAACGGTGGCCGTATCGGTGGAGAAATAGGGATGTCCCGTTCCTCCGGCAAAAAACACTACCATCTGGTGGGCAAAATATTTATTGACCCGGTCTTTGGAAAAAAGTTTCGTAAAGGAACCGCACTCAAAGGGTGTGAGCACGCTGGTCTTCATCCCCTGGGACCGGAAGATCTCCGACACATAAATACAGTTCATGATGGTGGCCAGCATACCGATCTGATCCGCCTTGGTTCTGTCGATGTTTTCGCTGCTTCTTCCCCGCCAGAAATTTCCTCCGCCGATGACGATCCCCACCTGCACGCCTTCCTGGCAGAGTACTTTCACCTGCCTGGCAACTTCCGTCACAGTGGCCTCGTCAAATCCGGTTTTCTTATCTCCGGCCAGAGCTTCGCCGCTTAATTTTAACAATACTCGTTTCATCGGGATATACTCCTTGTCGTTTTATATTCCCCATTATAACAATTTTTTTTCTGTTTGTGTAGTTCTTTTCGTAAAGAACTGCGGCTGCTCCCGGCAAATTCTGCCAGGGACAGCCGCAGCGCACATTTTTTTGTTCTTCTTACAGGGATACCGTCACAAAAATATCATAGATTGCCTTGATCGCCGCTTCAAAATCACGGTTCTCCACACCGATGATGATGTTCAGCTCGCTGGATCCCTGATCGATCATTTTCACATTGACATGGGCGTGGGCCAGAGCGGAAAAGATCCTGCCGGCCGTACCTCTGGTCCGTTTCATACCGCGTCCCACCACGGCAATCAGCGCCAGATCCGATTCCAGCTCTATGGTATCCGGATTAACTGCCCGATGCAGCCCGGCAATCACGCTCTGCTCCTTTTCCTGGAACTCGTCCTGATGGACGAATACCGTCAGCGTATCGATGCCGGAAGGCACGTGTTCAAAACTCAGACCGTTTTCTTCGAATACCTGCAGTACTTTTCTGCCGAAACCGATTTCTGAATTCATCATATCTTTTTCGATATTGATGGAGGCAAACCCTTTTTTACCGGCAATACCGGTGATGGTGTACTTGGGTTTGCTGCAGGTGCTCTCCACGATCATAGTACCCTTGTCCTTAGGACGGTTGGTGTTGCGGATATTGATGGGGATTCCTGCGCTGCGAAGGGGCAAAATGGCGTCCGCATGCAATACGGTCGCTCCCATATAGGACAGCTCCCGCAGTTCTTTATAGGTAATGGTCCCGATGGTCTCCGGATCTTTGATAATCCTGGGGTCTGTCACCAGGAAGCCGGATACGTCCGTCCAGTTCTCATAGATGTCTGCGTTGACCGCCCGGGCCACGATGGATCCGGTGATATCAGAACCTCCTCTGGAGAAAGTCTTGATCGTTCCGTTGGCGCTTTTTCCGTAGAATCCCGGGATGACCGCATATTCCGCCTGATCCAGCCGTTCGGCCAGACATTTATTGGTTTTCTCCGCGTCAAAGGCTCCTTCCTCGTCAAAGAAGATCACCTCCGCCGCATCGATAAATTCCATCTGCAGGTAACAGGCCATGATGATTCCGTTGAGGTATTCTCCACGGGAGGCGGCGTAATCCTCTCCCGCTTTTTCCCGGAAATTCTGCTCGATTAACCGAAACTCTTCCTCTAAAGAAAGATCCAGATGGAGTCCGTCGATGATCTCCTGATACCGTTCTCGGATTCTTTTGAATTTGGATGAGAAGCTCTTTCCCTCTTCTGCAGCATGATAGCAGTCATACAGCATATCCGTGACTTTCACATCCTCTGGATACCGTTTCCCCGGTGCGGAAGGTACCACATATCTTCTGCTTTTGTCTTCCCGGATGATCTCTCCTACTTTTTGAAACTGTTCCGCACTGGCCAGGGAACTGCCTCCGAATTTCACAACTTTTTTCACAGCTATTGCCCTCCGATTTTTTTAACGCCTGCTGTCAGGCTGATTTTCTTACCATATACATGCATTAATTTATCTCAATTCATCTGTAAAGTCAAGAAAAAAATCCGGTGCAGGCCGCTTTTGCAGCCTCACCGGATTTTTCCTGACATTGATTATGATGAGATTTTTTCTCAGGCTTTTCCGTCGCTTCCCAGAACCTCTTTGATCTTATGAGCAACAACAGCCTTTACATTAGCACGTCCAACTTTCAGATATTCTCTCGGATCGAATACAGCCGGGTTGTTCCACAGAACCTGTCTTACGCCCGCTGTCATGGCCAGACGAAGGTCGGAGTCGATGTTGATCTTACATACAGCAGATCTTGCAGCCTGACGCAGCATATCTTCCGGGATACCGATAGCGTCTGCCAGGTTTCCGCCGTTCTCCTGGATGATCTTTACGTATTCCTGAGAAACGCTGGATGCACCGTGAAGAACGATGGGGAAGTTGGGGAGACGTTTGGTAATCTCTTCCAGAATATCGAACCGAAGCATCGGTTTCTGGCCCGGTTTGAATTTGAATGCGCCGTGGCTGGTTCCGATGGCGATAGCCAGAGAGTCAACGCCTGTACGGTCAACAAATTCTTCTACTTCATCGGGATGTGTATATTTTGCATCTTCTGCAGATACGTTTACATCATCTTCCACGCCTGCCAGCTGTCCCAGTTCGCCTTCAACCACAACGCCTTTGGAATGAGCATATTCAACGACTCTTCTTGTCAGTTCAATATTCTCATCAAAGGGATGATGGGAACCGTCGATCATAACGGAAGTAAATCCGCCGTCGATACAGGATTTGCAGATATCGAAATCTGCGCCGTGATCCAGATGAAGAGCGATCGGAATATCGTTCTCAATCAAAGCTGCTTCAACCAGTTTTACAAGATACGTATGATTTGCATATTTTCTGGCTCCTGCAGAAACCTGAAGGATCAGCGGGGAATTCAGTTCGCCGGCGGCTTCTGTGATACCCTGTACGATCTCCATGTTGTTTACATTGAAAGCGCCGATTGCGTATCCGCCGTCATAAGCTTTCTTAAACATTTCTGTTGTTGTAACTAATGCCATAACAATACCATCCTTTCTTTTGTTCCATGATTTTTCTAAAAAATCCTGGTTGCCCTTATTATACCCAATTCCCCCGTGATTGGCAATAAATCTTTCACAATTTTATGGAATTATCTGTTATTTTGCCAGATACACCTGTGCATACTGTACGCCAAACTGATTGCATTCATCATGATCGTTCATATAGATATCCACGTGTCCGTAGGGAGTACCCCTGTCTTCCACCGTATAGATCTTGCCGTTGATGATCAGCTTCGTTCCAAAAGGAACGCCAGCCATGGCCACCGTCCTGCCCTGGGTGGGCATCGTGCCGCTGGCCGTCGGTCCTCCGGACCATTTGCCGCAGCAGATGGAACAGTTACAGTAGGCTGTCAGCTTGAAGTTGCCTAAAAGCTCTCCGTATTCCCCGCTGGCCGCCAGCGTGTAAGCGGTAAAACTTTCCTGGGCTTTGGCGTTGACTTCCTCGATCTTATCTCCGTCTTCATCGGAAATAATCCTGGTAGCCCACACGGCATGGGCGTAATCGATTCCCGAAGTTTTGATGCCGGTCTTTCTGGAACTGGCGTGGATCACCTGTCCGTTGCCCATGTACATTACCACATGGTAAACCGTTCCGTTGTTGGCATAAAAAATCAGGTCGCCCGGCTGCGCCTCCTCCAGAGGAATCTGTGTCCCGTACTGGGACTGCTCCCGGGAGGTTCTGGGAATGGAATATCCAAAATGAGCATAGATCTGCTGCACATATCCGGAACAGTCCGCCCCGTTGGTCAGGCTGGTACCGCCCCACACATAGGGATTGCCGATAAACTGTTTGGCAAATTCCACCATGGCGGTTCCGATGGCGCTGGACACACTGGCGTCTTTTACCGAAGTCAGCGTATAGTAGCATGCTGCGTTATCCGCCGGTTTGATTTTCTCCTGCGCCGTCTGATAGGAAGCCTCACCTGCATCGAGCGCTTTTTGCTTCTGCTCCTCCAGCGCGTCCTTTTCCTCTTTCGCCTTTGTATAGACCGTATTCAGTTCTTCCGTCTTTTCCTGGGTCTTATCCGGATCGGCGTCATTTTCATCCAGCGCCTTCCCGGCATCCTGGTATGCTTTGACCGCATCCTGATACTGTTTTTCCTGCTCTGTTGTCCACTGGCCCTGGGCGGCTACCTGACTTTTGGCTTCGTCCGCGCCCACCAGCTGATCCTCTTTTACGAATCCTCTCACATCGCCGGATTCCACATAAACCCAGCCCTCCAGATCATCCGCCAGGATAAAGCAAAGTCCATTTTCCGGCAATGTTCCGATCACCCGGGCGCCCTCATCCTTTCGCTCCTCCAGGATGGATACCTCCGCTTCTTTTGCCAGCGCGTAAACCTTTTCCACAACTGTCTGGCGCACGGTGGTCTTCGTGTAAGTAAGCGCCGCATTCTCCAGCGGATCGACCAGCGATTCCGCCAGGAGCAGGTTCTCCTCTTTTTTCTCCTGTACGAATTTCTTCGCCGCATCCCCCGTCAGCAGTCCTGCTTTTTTCACAAAACCTCTGACCACGCCGGACTCCACGTAAACCCATTCACTGTCTGCTTCTTCTTTCAGTATGTAGCAAAGGCCGTCCTTTTTCATTTCGCCCACTGTCCGGGCATCTGCGGACTTCTCCTCGTATATCTTCATCTCTTTTTCATTGCAGACAGCGTATACCTTATCCACCGTGGTGAACCGGAAATTCTCCGCAATCACCGGCGGTATGATGATATCCTGGGAAGCCACCAGCTCCTCGTTGGAATTATATGGACTGGGCGTCGCGGTGGGTTCCGGTGTCGGCTCTTCAGTTGGCTGAGGCTCTTCGCTGGGTTCCGGTGTCGGCTCCTCAGTTGGCTGAGGCTCCCCGCTGGGTTCCGGTGTCGGCTCCTCGCTGGGCTGAGGCTCTTCACTGGGTTCCGGCGTCGGTTCCTCGGTTGGCTCCGGCGTCACACTGGGTTCCGGCGTCGGCTCCTCGCTGGGCTGAGGCTCCCCGCTGGGTTCCGGTGTCGGCTCCTCGCTGGGCTGAGGCTCCCCGCTGGGTTCCGGCTGCTCGCCGGGATCTGTTCCCTCGCCGGAGCTGTCCGTCTCATCTGATCCCTCTTCTGTTTCCTGGGACGTGCCGGGCTGTGTCCCCGCACTTTCGGACGCAATATTACTACTGTCCGCCGCCGTCGCGCCGACAGCTGATGAGAAAGGCAGCAGCATGGACACTGAGATCACGATGGCCAGTGCCCGGAATATTCTTTTTTTGTGCATGTTGCTTCCACTTATCCTTTCCAGCTATACTTCAATCTCTCAAAACAATTCCTATATGCCTAACAATACACAATCTGATACATTAACAGTTTTATTCTATCCCATATGAATCTATATTTCAAGTTTTTATTTACGTCCCCTCAGGATTTACCGGATCCGGTCCGGAAATCCCACTTTCCTTTGCACCTTGCGCAGCGTTTTCATAGCGTAATAATTGGCCTTTTGTGCGTTTTCCTTAATCACGCCGTCCAGATAGGTCTTGTCCTTCTCCAGCCGGGCGATCTCGTCCTGCAGCGGTTTTAAGATGGAAATAACGGATTCCGCCACTGCCGTTTTCAATTCCCCGTAGCCGCGGCCCTCCATCTCCTTTATCGCCTTTTCCGGCGTCGTATCCGTGCAGGCGCAGTAAATATTGATCAGATTTTTTATCCCTGGCTGTTCGTCACGATAGGCTATGCAGGCCTGGGAATCCGTCACAGCCCGCCGACATTTGCGTACGATGGTATCCGGGTCGTCAGTCAGATAAATACTGCCGTTTGGATTCTCATCTGATTTGGACATTTTTTTGTCCGGATCCTGAAGACTCATAATTTTAGCGCCCACTTTTCCCACATAGGCTTCCGGCACCGTAAATACGTCGCCGTACAGGTTGTTGAACCGGATGGCGATATCGCGGGTCAGTTCCAGATGCTGCATCTGATCGATTCCCACCGGCACCACATCCGCCTGATACAGCAGGATATCCGCAGCCATCAAAACCGGATAAGTGAACAGTCCCGCATTGATGTTGTCTGCATGTTTTGCCGCCTTGTCTTTAAACTGTGTCATCCTGTTCAGCTCGCCCATATAAGTAAAACAGCTGAGGATCCAGCTTAACTCCGCGTGGCCGGACACGTGGGACTGGTAGTAAATACAGTTTTTCTTCGGATCCAGTCCCGCCGCAATGTACAGCGTCAAAAGGGCGCGTGCCCGCTTTCTCAGCACAGAAGGATCCTGCCGCACGGTAATGGAGTGCATATCCACCACGCTGTAAAAACATTCATACTCATCACTTAACGTCAGCCAGTTTTTCAGCGCGCCCAGATAGTTTCCAAGAGTCAGACTGCCTGTGGCCTGCATCCCGCTGAACAAAACTTTCTTATCATTTATCATAACCGGTTACCTCGTTTTCCTTTTTCCATGAAGTGTATCATTCCCGGTATGGAAAGTCAAGAAAGGGAATCCAAAATCACCGCAAAGCTTTGCTTGAAAAACCATACTTTTCCATATATAATGGAACGGACACATATGAGAGAATCAAAAAGGAGAAAAACCATGAAAAAAATACCCAGCTTTTCCATCGACCATAACAAACTGCAGCCCGGCGTATACGTATCCCGCAAGGATCACATCGGCGACGAAACCATCACAACCTTCGACCTGCGCATGACTTCCCCCAATGAGGAACCAGTGATGAACACAGCGGAGGTTCACGCACTGGAGCATGTGGCCGCCACCTATCTGAGAAATCAGGAAACCTGGAGCGACCGGATCGTCTACGTGGGCCCCATGGGCTGCCGTACCGGTTTTTATCTGCTGGTAGCCGGCGATTACACTTCCGAGGATATCCTTCCTCTTGTCATCGAAACCTTCGCCTTCGTGCGGGACTTTGAAGGAGAGATCCCCGGCGCATGTGCTAAAGACTGTGGCAACTACCTGGATATGAATCTGGATATGGCAAAATTCTGGGCCCGCCGTTACCTGGAAACCTTAGAACACATCACGCCGGACCGTCTGGTTTACCCTCAGTGATCTGATGCGAGGGGGATCCATATCATGAAAACAGTAAAAAAGATTTTTTATCACATATTCATTGACGGATTAAGCGGCATGGCCCTGGGGCTTTTCGCAACGCTGATCATCGGTACGATTATCCAGCAGATCGGTACGCTGGTGGGCGGAACTATCGGAGACTACCTGTTTATCATGGGAAAAATGGCTGCCACTGTGACCGGCGCCGGCATCGGTGTCGGCGTAGCCGTCAAATTCCGTGAAAGTCCTCTGGTCATTATCTCCGCCGCTTCCGCCGGCATGATGGGATCCTTTGCCTCCCAGATACTGGCCGGAACCTTGCTGACGGAAAGTACCGTCGCCCTTTCTGGCCCCGGCGAACCCCTGGGCGCTTTCATCGCCGCCCTGGTGGGAATCGAAGTGGGACATCTGGTTTCCGGCAAAACAAAAATCGATATTCTGGTCACGCCGCTGGTTTCCATCATTTCCGGCTCCACAGTGGGACTGCTGGCAGGGCCGCCCATCTCCTCTTTCATGGTATGGCTGGGCAGCCTGGTCAACTGGGGTACAGAGCAGCAGCCTCTTTTGATGGGCGTGGTGGTGTCTGTCGTCATGGGAATCGTCCTCACGCTGCCCATCAGTTCCGCCGCCCTTGGCATCATCATGGATCTGTCCGGCCTGGCTGCCGGCGCCGCCACCATCGGCTGCTGCTGCAACATGATCGGTTTTGCCGTTGCCAGCTACCGGGAAAACAAAATCGGCGGGCTGCTGGCGCAGGGGCTTGGCACCTCCATGCTGCAGGTTCCCAATATCGTGCGCAGACCCGTCATCTGGCTGCCGGCCATCCTCTCCAGCGCCATCCTGGGCCCCATCGGAACGGTTGTCTTCCATATGACCGGCAACGCCACCGGGTCCGGCATGGGGACTTCCGGCCTGGTAGGACAGATCATGACCTGGCAGGTTATGACTGCTTCAGAACCGCCGGCGCTGGTGCTGTTTAAAATCCTTCTCCTGCACTTTATTCTGCCGGCCGCACTGTCCCTGGCCATCTCTGAATTTATGCGGAAAAAGAAATGGATCCGCCCAGGCGATATGAAACTGGATTTGTAAATACAAAATACGAAGCGGATGAGATACCATGCGAAGTGAACAGGAAATCAATGCCGCCATCGACCGGTATGCGGATACCGTCCGGCGGCTGTGTATGATTCAATTGAAAAATTATGCGGATACCGAAGATATCTTCCAGAACGTTTTTTTGAAATACGCCCTCTCCTCCCGCTCCTTTGAGAGTCCGGAGCATGAAAAAGCCTGGTTCATCCGCGTCACCATCAATGCCTGCAAAGATCTGATCAAAAGCTTTTTCCGCAGCCGGACCGTCTCGCTGGATCAGCTGATGGAGCAGCCCGGGCAGCTTCTGGAGGATCACCGGGAGGTACTGGAAGCGGTGATTTCCCTCCCGCGAAAATACAGAGAGGTGATTTACCTGCACTACTATGAGGGATATACGGCCCCGCAAATCAGTGAAATACTCGGGAAAAACACCAATACCGTCTATACCCTTCTGGCTCGTTCGAAGAACCTGCTGAAGGAGCGGCTGGGAGGTGATGCGCATGTATGACAGGATAAAAGAAGCCTTCGACCAGGTTACCGCCAGTGAAGGGTTAAAAAACCAGACCAAAGCTTATCTGGCACAAAAAAGCCGGCAGCCAAGGCTTGTGATTCCCGCTGCCATTGTCGCCGTTTTTTTACTGCTGTGCGGCGGATATTATCTTTATTTCATCCCCACTGCCACCATCAGCATCGATATCAATCCTTCTCTGGAGCTTAGCATCAACCGATTTGACCGGGTGATTTCCGTGGAAGGCTATAACAGTGACGGAAAGATGCTGGCCGATACCTTGGATATCCGCTTTATGAACTATCAGGACGCCATAACTGAACTTATGGAAAATGAACGTATCACAGATCTTCTGTCCCAGGATGAGATGATGGCCATCGCCGTGGGCGGATCCAATGACGGACAGTGCTCCCGGATCCTGGAGAATGTACAAACCTGCACAAAAAGCCACGAGGAAAACACCCACTGCTATACCGCCACCGACGACGAGACCCACGAAGCGCACAACATGGGGCTCTCCTGCGGCAGATATAAGGCTTACCAGGAACTGCAGACGCTGGATCCGGACATTACACCGGAAGAGGTAAATGAAATGTCCATGAAGGAAATCTATGACCGGATCGCTTCCCTTACCGGTCAAAGCACAAAACAGCAGGGGTACCGCCGCCATCACCCGGAGCACGAAAGCGGATCCGGAAAGGGGTACCGCCACGGGCATCATGAATGACACAAAACGGACCGTGTATCACTACAGATACACGGTCCTGCTTTTTGTCATCATTGTGCCGGCAGTTCGCCGTTATGGTCAATCAGATGCCGCAGAATATGGGCATGCCCCGGAAACTTCGCAGAATAAGCGTCCAGCGCCGATCTGCGCAGGATCTGGAAAGACTCCAGCTGCGTAAACGCCGACGGCACATGATAACAGACATGATAAAATTCCAGCGCGATTTTTTCCCTCACCCGATCCTTACTCATGGAGCCAAGTCCCAGGATCAGGCCGCTGTATTTTTTATCTGTCTTACAGATATCCATATAGAAATCCAGCATATGACAGATCTCCAGGTACAGAAGTTCTCTGACCTTCTCATCGCCTTCCTCCAGCATATCCACACAGAGACTGCGCATGATCTGATCCTTCTCTTTCCTGTGCCATATGGAAATACGATCCTTTTTCACCACATTGGCAAAGTAAATCAGATTAATCCAGGAGGCCAGGAATTCATCCACGCCTTCTTTTCTTCCGTAACGTCTCTCCCACAAATCCATACGGATTTTATTTTCCTGCGGCTCCAGGCCCTGTTCCATAGCCTGGGAAAGAAGCGTCCTGCGCTTCTTTGCATCCGTCTCCTTATAATAATCATCCGGCCATTTCAGCGCGATACTTTCTTTTTCGTTCTCTTTACGGATCTCTTCTTCCCGTGCTTTTTGCTGCTCCTTAAGTTTTGTAAAGTCCATATGTCATATCTCCTAACTTATCTGAATTCCTGTTCTGCCATGGAAAGAGCCGCTTCGATCACTTTATCCATATCGTAATAGCGGTACATGCCAAGCCGCCCGCCAAAGAGCACATTCTGTTCTTTTTGGGCCAGCTTCTGATACTCTGCAAACAGTTTCATATTTCTGTCGTCGTTGACGGGATAATAGGGTTCATCCCCCTTCTGCCATGTTTTGGGATATTCCCTGGTGATCACAGTGGTGGGCTGCTGTCCGAAATCGAAATGTTTATGCTCGATAATCCTGGTATACTCCACCTCATGGGACGTATAGTTGACCACCGCATTCCCCTGATAGTTTTCACAGGGAAGCCGTTCCTCCTCAAACCGCAGGGAACGATACTCCAGCACCCCGAGGCAATAATCGAAATACTCATCGATCATTCCGGTATAGACCGTCTTTGCGGCCAGTTTCTTATAATCCGACGTTCGAAAATCCGTGTTCAGTTCCACCGGTATGCCTTCCAGCATCCGCTCCACCAGCCTGGTATATCCTTCTTTTGGAATCCCCTGATAGGGATCGTTGAAATAATTATTGTCGTAGGTAAAGCGCAGCGGCAGTCTGCGGATGATAAATGCCGGCAGTTCTGTGCACTTTCTGCCCCACTGCTTTTCCGTATATTCTTTCACCAGCTTTTCATAGACATCCCGTCCCACCAGGGACAGAGCCTGTTCTTCCAGGTTTTTCGGCTCCTGAATATTCAGGCTGTCGATCTGCTCCCGGATTTTTCTCTTCGCCTCATCCGGCGTGCGGATATTCCACATGCGGCTGAAGGTGTTCATATTAAAGGGCAGGTTATACAGTTCATCGTGGTATATCGCCACAGGAGAATTGATAAAATGGTTGAACTCGCCGAACTGCCGGATATATTCCCAGACCTTCCGGTTGGATGTGTGGAAAATATGGGCCCCGTATTTGTGCACCCAGATTCCGTCAATTTCTTCTGTGTAAATATTTCCGCCGATATGGCTTCTTCTGTCAATCACCAGGCACCGATATCCCCTTTGGGAGGCCTCTCTGGCAAACACGCTGCCGAACAGGCCGGCACCCACAATCAGATAATCATACTTCATATTCATCTCCATACCGCACTGCCACCAGCATCAGCCCCTGCGCAGGCGCCGTTCTTCCGGCCAGAGCGCGGTTTTTTCCCTCCAGTATCTCTTTCATTTCCTCCGGTCTGCGCTGTCCCGATCCGATCTCCAGCAGCGTGCCGGTCAGGATGCGGATCATATGGTACAGAAAACCGTCCCCGGTAAAGGTGATCACCAAATCTCCTTCTTTTTGCCCGAAGGCGATTTCCGTGATGGTTCGCACCGTGGATTTCTTCATGTGCCGGTTGGCACAAAAACTTTTAAAATCATGGGTTCCGATACAAAAGGCGGCGCCTTGTTTCATCGCCTCCACATCCAGTTCTCCCGGATAAAGGTACCGGTACTTCCGCTCAAAGACGGCTTTTCGCCCTCCGGTTCCGATACGATAGCGATATACTTTTTCCCGTGCGCTTAAACGGCTGTGAAACCGCGGCGGAACACGATCGATAGCGGTTACCTCGATATCATCTGGAAGATACCGGTTCAGATACCGCCGTATTTCCCCGGGATCCCATTCTCCCTGCAGATGAAAATTTGCCGTCTGCCCCAGCGCATGGACGCCGGCATCGGTGCGCCCGGCTCCGTGTACCTCCACTGCCTGTCCCGCCATCCGCTCCAGGACCTCTTCCAGCCGCCCCTGGATCGTATTGGATGTATTCCCCTGTTTTTGCCAGCCATTATAACGGCTTCCATCATACTGTATCGTAATTCTGTAATTCATGACTCTCCTATTATATCAGACGTACAAAAGATCGTCCACCGGTAATCCTTTACCAGCTTCCGCCGCCTCCGCCGGAAAAACCGCCCCCTGAGAATCCGCCGCCTCCGCCGCCGGAAAATCCCCCTCCGCTTCCGGAAGAACTGCTCTGAGGCTTTGGCGCCGACAGAGTGTCCTGGATGGTGTGCAGATTGTGGGTCATACAGCGGTGAAAAACATAAAGATCAAACATATCCAGCCTTCCCGTGCTGTTTACGTACCAGTCGGGCGCCGGCACAGCCATCTCCTCGAACTTCCCGATCCACACGTCAGACAATCCGAACACATAGGCATAGGGAAGAATATGATAAAACCACTGGGGATTTTCCGCCGCCATCATCTGAATGCGCTCCAGTTCCGCCGTCTCGATGAATTCCCGCAGTCCCATCAGATAACCCATCCGGCGCACACAGACAGACGTTCTCTTTTTCATAAAGGCCGCCAGCAAAGATGCGGCGGCAGATACAGCCGTCATCACCGCCAGAGGCAAAAGCAGCCGGAAGGTACGCCCCTCGCTCAGGTTATGCAGATAGGCAAAGATCATTCCCGCCAGTCCGGTCACCAGACACAGGACGCTGACTGCCACCAGCGTTTTTCTTGATTTCTGTTTTCTGGAATACCACTGATCCACCGTCAAACACAGCAGCAGTACGGATACTCCGTAGACAATCCACAGGATCAGGTATCCGGCTTCAAAACTGACGGAACAGGCCGACGATGCAGCCAGAAATAATCCGGAAGGAATCAGCGACAGGATCACGCTGATCCATCTGGCATTGACGGATGCAGCCGTGTAAACGCCCCCGTTCTTTTTGACATACTTTTTCACCTGTTCCTTGGCTGTACTCAATGTCTGTGCAAACCGGTATTTCAACGAAGACAGTTCCCTTTGTTTTCCGACGGCGGCTTTTTTCCCGAAGATGCCGTCGAAGATTTTTCTTTCATAGTCCGGCGCATTCTCCGGCAGATCTTTCATTTTGACAAAGGTGATTTTCTCCCCTTTGTCCTCCAGAATCTTCATATATCCTTTATCCGCCCAGTATACGATCAAAGAGATCACATCCTGATCCGACACGCTGCCGTCCACGATGTACCCCACCGCGGCGCTGTCCAGATCATCCGGCGGGTAATACTGGATGGAAGGATAGACCGGTTCGTCTCTTCCCAGCAGGAAAAACAGCAGCAGGATCACCGCCAGAATCACTGCCGGAACGGCAGCAAGCCACAGCGACAGATGCTTTGCCGAAGTCACGTCCGTAAAATATCCTTCCGGCATATCCGCATAGCCGGTCAGACCGCTTCCCACCGGAAGCGATTCCGTCAGCACGCCCGTCACCGTATTTTTGTCCCAGGAAAGCGTCAGCACGTCTTCACCTGCTTTTTGTTCTCCGTAGCTTCCGCAGTAAAATTCCAGCAGTTCATGGGGAAACTCCTCCGGAAACCGGATGACAAAGGAACTGCCGGCCGGTATCTCATTCTGCCAGCCGGTAGGGAAGATATTATAGTAGAAATCTTCGTATCCTTCCTGGGTAACCGGCCGGTAGTGGAAAGCGAAATCATAAACTCCACCCGTCACCGTCTGATCCTCGTCGCCGAACCGGAATACCTGATTGCCGTTTTCTTCCTCGGTCTGCGCCTTTTCATTGGTCATGATCAGATCCACATCGGCGTAATAGGGGATGTACCGGGGCTCTCCGTCTTCCTTTGCCAGGACGATCCGCCCTCTGTCGGGAATATAACGGTAGATTCCGTGTCTGTATTCGTCAAAACGAACTGCTATCGTCTCCCGCGCCATGTAGGAATTATCTTTCTCCACCTTCAGCGAAACCTGGTAGGAACCGGTGGTCATGAAGGGATCTTCCTCTACCCTCTCCTGCTCCTTTTCCTCCGGGGAAAAGATGGAAACCAGCACCCCGGTATTGGACGCCAGCAAAACAATGATCAGCCAGGCCGCAAGAAACAGCGTATTCCTGAATTTTTTCATAAGCTCATCCCCTAAAACTTAACCGTCACCTGTTCCCGTTCCGCAGCTTCGTTCACCTCGTAAAGGGGCTTCCTGTGAAAACCGAAGACGCCGGCCACCAGATTGCCCGGAAACATCTCCGTCTTTGTATTGTATTTGTTGACCACACCGTTGTAGAAGCGCCGGGAACCGGCGATCTCCTCCTCGATCCGGGACAGCTGGTTCTGAAGATCCAGGAAATTCTGATTGGCCTTCAGATCCGGATAATTTTCCGAAAGGGCAAACAGGGATTTTAAGGTATCGGAAAGAATGTTGTCATTTTTTATGGTTTCCTCCGGCGTCCTTGAAGTCACCGCCATATTTCTGGCCACGATCACTTTTTCCAGCGTGGCTGATTCATGGGCGGCATACCCTTTTACCGTCTCCACAAAATTAGGGATGAGATCGTATCGCTTTTTCAGGGAAACGTCCATGGCGGAGAAGGCTTCTTCCGTCTTGTTGCGCAGCTTTACAAACCCGTTATAGGAAGCCGCCACCCATATGGCCAGCAGCGCGACGATCACTATGATTATAATTAACGCTATTATCATTTCCGTAAACTCCTCTTTTTAAAAAGACGGCAAGCTTTTTACGAAAACTCACCGTCTCTTTTTTCGTTGACCTTTTCTTTACAGATTTTCTTTGATTTTTGCGATCACTTCTTCGTATTCCCCATCGCTTAAGAATACGCGCTCCGGATTCATGGCAAATACCTGGGTCCATTCGAATTCATCTTTATATTTGGGAACCAGATGGAAATGGGTATGTCCGGCCGTATCGCCGTAGGCGCCCATGTTAATCTTGTCCGGGTTGAACGCTTTCTGGATCGCGCTGGCCACTTTTGCCATATCTGCAAAATAACCGTTTCTCTCTTCATCGGACAGCTTGGTAATATCCGGCACATGGGATTTCGTAGCTACGATACATCTTCCTTTGTGGCTCTGCTCTTTAAACAGATAAACCAGAGCATTGTCCAGTTCACAGATTTTGATACCGAATTTGGCGACCAGATCGCCTTCCATGCAATATGCGCAATTTGGATCTTTCATGATTCATCTCTCCTTTTATCCTTCATATTTTCTATAAGTATACCTCTTTTTTCAGCCGTTCTCAATCATTTTTATGGAAAAATGAGGCATACCGCACAAAAAACTGCTATAATAATGCTGCATGATAAAAATATTCATTACAGTATATCACATAAGGAGGACTGCCCTATGGCATTTGACGCAATTATTATCGGAGCTTCCATCATTGATCTTCCCGCGGGACCGGTGGATGCATCCGTATTTCAAAGCGGTTCCCATCCGGTGGAACGGCTGGCTTTCCAGGTGGGAGGAGACGCCATCAACGAGGCCACTGTACTCTCTTACCTGGGACATAACATCAAACTGATCAGTAAAATCGGCAGCGACCTGGGCGGCCGTTTCATCCAGGAGCATTGTGACCGAAATGGAATCAACCGGGATTCCTTCGTCACGGATCCGTCCATGGATACGGGAATCAATATCGTCCTGATCGAACCGGACGGCGAGCGCAGCTTCATCACCAGCAACCGGGGCGGACTGCGGCAGCTGCGTCCGGAAGATATTGATATCAGCGTCTTTAGCCAATCCGACCTGCTGTGTTTTGCCAGTATTTTTGTCTTTCCCTTTTTCTCCCCGGACGATTATGCCCGGATTTTCCGGGAAGCGAAAAAGCAGAACATGATCCTGTGTGCCGATATGACCAAATGCAAAAATCAGGAAACCGTGGAGGACATCCGGGAAGCGCTCTCCTGTCTTGACTTCGTCTTCCCCAATCTGGAAGAAGCCCGGATGGTGACCCGCAGGGAAGATCCCGACGATGTGGCGGATGCGTTTCTGGACTGCGGCGTGGGTCATGCCGTCATCAAACTGGGAAAGAAAGGGTGCCTGATCAAAAGCAAAAATGAGCGGCTGATCGTGCCGGCTGTCCCCGGCGTCCACTGCCTGGACACCACCGGAGCCGGTGACAATTTCGCCGCCGGTTTTCTCTCCGGCCTCATCAAAAAGCAGCCCCTTCGGGAATGCGGTCGCATTGCCAACGAAACGGCTGCCAGATGTATTGCGCAGATGGGGGCTACCGCCTGGATCCATACTGCCGGTTAAAGGATTCTGTCTTTGATCATCTGCCGGTAAGACATAAAGGTGAAGCCCAGCTTTTCATAGAGCCGGGCGGCGCGGTCATTATCGCCCGTCACTTCCAGGCGGAAGCGGGCGGCCCCTGGATACTCCCGGAACATCCACTGGAAAAATTCTGTTCCGTATCCCTTTCCCCGGCAGGAGTCGTCCAGATAGATCTCTTCCAGCATTACGGTGACGCCTCCGACTTCACAGGCGTAGAAGGTTGTCAGATAGGCGAATCCCACCATTTTTTCTCCTTCCCAGAGGGTAACGCCTCTTAAGGCCGGGCAGTCGCCGGAAACTGCATCCAGAAAAGTTTTCCTGAGAATCTTTTCATCCACCTGATGATCCACAGCGTCGCTGTGGTAAAACCCATTGACCATGGGAAGTACCGCTGCCTCATCCTGAGGCAGCATTTCTTTTATTTCCAGCATGTTATTTTTCCTCATTATTTAATCAACTTGGAAATCTTCTTAAAGGTCTCGCTTCCGGCTCGTTCCAGAAGTTCAAAAAGGATGGACTCGCAGCTGGTCACCAGCACGCCCTCCTGGATGGCTCTTTGGATCCCTGTTCCTTTGTCGCTTTTGCTGCGGGAGCTGACGCAGTCCGTCACCAGCACCGGCTGATAGCCTGCCGCTTTCAGATCGATGCAGGTCTGCAGAACACAGATATGGGTCTCGATGCCGCAGATGATGATGTTCTTTTTTCCGCTTCGATCTATCACATCGGCTATCTTCTCATCCTTGTAGCAGCTGAAGGTCATCTTATCCATATACTCCTGCGTTTCTGCCGCCTCGTAAATGGTATCCACGGATTTCCCCAGACCCTTGGTATATTGCTGAGTAATTACCATGGGAATACCCAGGGTTTTCAGTCCCCGGATCAGCGTCCCTGCCTTCTTCTCCAGTTCTTCTCCCTGGTACATGACCTTCATCAGACTCTCCTGATAATCCACGATCAAAGCCATGGTATCGGCTGCGTTTATTCTCATCGTCATTCCCTCCTCTTTTTGTTTTTTCTTCTGCCTTATACCGCCTGCAGCGCCTGATCCAGATCCGCGATGATATCGTCCACGTTTTCGATTCCCACGGAAAGCCGGATCAGATCTGGAAGCACCCCTGCTTCCAGCAGCTGTTCCTCATTGAGCTGACGATGGGTATGGCTGGCCGGGTGCAGAACACAGGAGCGGGCATCCGCCACGTGGGTGACGATGGCAATCATCTTCAGCGCGTTGGTAAACCGCATGGCTCCTTCTTTGCCGCCCTTGGGACCGAAGGAAAGTACGCCGCAGGTTCCATTTGGCATATATTTTTGAGCCAGTTCATAATACTTGCTGCTTTTTAACCCGGAGAATTCCACCCAGGCCACTTTTTCATGATTTTCCAGAAACTGAGCCACCTTCAGCGCATTCTCATAGTGGCGCGGCATTCTAAGGTGAAGCGTTTCCAGGCCGATATTGGTCAGGAAGGCATTCTGGGGAGACTGACAGGCTCCCATATCCCGCATCAGCTGTACAGTAGCTTTGGTGATATAAGCCTTTTTCCCGAAACGCTCGGTGTAAACGACGCCATGATAGGACTCGTCCGGCGTGGTCAGACCCGGATATTTGTCCTTGTTGCCATCCCAGTCAAAATTGCCGCTGTCCACGATACAGCCGCCCAGCGCCATGGCATGTCCGTCCATATATTTTGTGGTGGAGTGCGTTACAATGTCCGCTCCGAATTCAAAGGGACGGCAGTGAATGGGCGTGGCAAAGGTATTGTCACAGATCAGGGGTACACGGTGTTCATGGGCTAAAGCTGCAAACTTTTCAATATCCAAAATGACGCCTGCAGGGTTGGAAACTGTCTCTGCAAACACCGCTTTGGTATTGGGCCGAAAGCCTTTCGCCAGTTCCTCCTTGGGATCGTCCTGATCTACCAGCGTCACTTCGATCCCGAACCGTTTCAGCGTCACCGCCAGCAGATTGGAGGTTCCCCCGTACACCTTGGCGGCACACACAATGTGATCCCCGGCTTCGCAGATATTGGTCACGGCAAACATGGTGGCTGCCTGTCCCGATGAAGTCAGCATGGCCGCCACGCCTCCTTCCAGGTCGCAGATCTTTTGCGCCACCACATCGTTGGTGGGATTTTGCAGGCGGGAATAAAAGTAGCCGTCCTTTTCCAGATCAAAGAGTTTTCCCATCTCTTCACTGGTGGAATATTTAAATGTGGTACTCTGATAAATGGGGAGCACCCGGGGTTCACCGTTTCCCGGCTGCCATCCTCCCTGTACGCAGATCGTTTCTTTTTGATAACTCATTTTGGTCTCTCCTCTCTTTTGATGCCAGTTTGCTCTTCCGGCCTGATTTTACAGTCCCAGCAGCCTTCCGGCCTGATAGATGATAAAGGTAATGATCCAGGCCACCGCCAGCTGAAACAGCGCCGTTCCCAGCATCCACTTGGTGCTTCCGGACTCTCTTTTTACCGTTGCCAGCGTGGCGATACATGGTATGTACAGCAGACTGAAGGTCATCATACAGTAGGCGTTCAGCGGGCCGAATCCGGCGCTGCCAAGGGCGGACGCCAGCATGGACATCCCGGAAGGCGCTGTGATATTACTGATGCCAAACAATACGGAACAGCTGGATACCACCACTTCCTTGGCGGAAATTCCCGCAATCAGCGCAACCACCAGCTGCCAGTGTCCCAGACCCAGGGGAGTAAACATGGGAACGATCGCTTTTCCTACGGCGGATCCGAAACTCTGGGAAATATCCGTCACGTAACCGGCCGGGCCGAAATTCAGCACGAACCACATGAAAATGGAAGCGATAAAAATCGTCGTTCCCGCTTTTGTCAGATAATCCTTTACTTTTTCCCACACGTAAATCCATACGGTCCTGGCGCTGGGCGCCTTGTATTCCGGCAGTTCAATCAACAGATTATTCTCGGCTTTTTTCCTGTCCAGCAGATGGATCAGATAGGCCACCCCTATGGCCACCGCCATCCCCAGCACATACATGGAGAAAGCCGCCGCCGCCGCATACTTGCCGAAAAAGGCCTCAGAAAACAGCACATACACCGGCAGCCTTGCGCTGCAGGACATAAAGGGCGTCACCAGCATGGTCTTCAGACGGTCTTTTTTATCCTCCAGGGCACGGGAGGCCATGATCGCCGGCACGGTACAGCCAAATCCCAAGATCATGGGGATGAACGAGCGGCCGGAAAGTCCCAGTTTTCCCATCAGGCTGTCCATCACATAAGCCGCCCTGGCCATGTAGCCGCTGTCCTCCAGGAAAGCCAGCGCCAGAAACAGGATGAAGATATTGGGAAGGAAGGTAAGGATGCCGCCCACACCGGATATAATGCCGTCCACAATCAGCGAGATCAGCCAGGGAGCCACGCCCACGCTGTCCAGAAAGGTACCGACGCCGCCGGAAATCATTTCCAGCAGCACGCCCATATATCCCTTCAGCCAGTCCCCCACCGTAAAGGTAAGGATGAAAACCAGCGCCATGATCAGCAGAAAGGTCGGCAGTCCCCAGATCCGGTCCGTCAGCCAGCGGTCTATTTTATCCGTCGCCTCCGCTTTCTGCGCTTTGTTCACCAGCGTCTCCTGGATCACTTCCTCGATGAAATCATATTTTTCCTTGATAATCTGTGTTTCATAACTTTTCTCCAGAATATCCGCTGTGTCGATGGGAACCTGCTTTTTGACCTCCTCGTCATCCTCCAGGTACTTGATCGCATAGTAGCGGTACTTCTCCAGGTTTGGATATCGTTCCCGCAGACGCTCTTTTAACAGATCGATTTTATCTTCGATCTCATCGCTGTACACCATGACAAATTCCTTATGATGCTGATGAGGATGAGCGGAATGGGTATCATGGTGATGGATCAGCGGCTGCTTTTCCAGGAAATCCTTATGGTGGATCACCGCATGCATGAGAATGTCCAGCCCTTTTTTCTTCCTGGCGCTGACGGGGATCACCGGGATTCCCAGCATTTCCGGCAGGCGGTGAAGGTCGATCTCCATGCCTCTTTTTTCCACGATATCCATCATATTCAGAGCCAGAACCACCGGCTTGCCCAGTTCGATCAGCTGAAGCGTCAGATAAAGATTTCTCTCCAGCGCCGAGGCATCCGCCACATCGATGATCACATCCACCTCGTCGCTTTGCACATACTGCCTGGCCACAACTTCTTCCATGGTATAAGAGGTCAGGCTGTAGGTTCCCGGCAGATCTACCAGCTGCAGATCGTATCCCTGAAACTTCATGGAGCCTTCCACCTTCTCCACCGTCACGCCGGGCCAGTTGGCCACTTTCAGGTTTGCTCCCGTATACGCGTTAAAAAGCGTGGTTTTTCCGCAATTGGGGTTCCCCATGAAACCCACCCGAATTCTATCTCCCATCAGACATATCCTCCTCTACCTCGATGTTCTCCGCGATATGCTTTCCAATGGCAAAGCGGGTTCCCCGCACGTTGATGATCAGCGCTCCCTTTTTCTTTTTGTTCAGCACACTGACTCTGGCCTGCCCGGTCATGCCCAGGGCGGCCAGACGCCGGTCAATATTCATGGGCAGATCCATCTGCTCCACAAGATAAGTTTTTCCTTTCTCTCCCTCGATTAATTTCATCTTTTTCAGCCCTTGTTCTTGTTGTAAATAATCAAAAGTCCCTTTAACAGCAGATTGTCATCCAGAATCACCTTCCGCCTGCAGTAAGGCACGATGGCTTTGGCCAGACCGCCTGTGGCCACCGCCGTGGCCTTTTTGCCGATTTCCTCTTCGATGCGGTCGATCATGCCGTCCACCACGGCGGCGTTTCCGTTGATAATCCCGCTTTTCATACAGTCAATGGTATTCTTCCCGATCATCTGCCTGGGCGGTTCCAGACTGATCCCCTGCAGCTGCGCAGCATGGGCCGTCAGTGAATTTAAAGAAACCATCACCCCGGGAAGAATCATGCCTCCGATATAGTTTTTCTTCTCGTCGATCACGCAGATGGTGGTGGCCGTGCCCATATCCAGGATGATCAGCGGCAGAGGATATTCATTGATCCCCGCCACCGCTCCGGCCACCAGATCACTTCCCAGCTGAGCCGGATTGTCCATGAGAATATTCAGACCCGTTTTGATGCCGGGACCCACCACCAGGATCTGGCGGCGCAGCACTTTCTCCGCAGCCAGACGGACGATGCTGGTAATCTGAGGCACTACGGAACAGATGATCCCGCCTTTGATGTCTTCCCTGGAAATGCCGTACAGTTCCAGCACTACCTTGATGTCAATGGCGTACTCCAGCTCCGTCTTGGTTTTTACCGTTGCCAGCCTTTCGATAAAATATGTCTTTTTTTCATCCACACAGCCAATGACGATGTTGGTATTTCCGATGTCGATTGCCAGAATCATTTCCTATACTCCTATGTTTTTCATTACTTTGGTGTTCATCAGCACTTTGCCGATCAACATGACGATCACCGCCGCCACGATGGCCTCCGGCACGCCGTTGATGCCGATCACCGCCAGAATGGCCAGATATACGTTTCCGGTGATCTCACTGGCCATCGCATAATCATGGCCGAAAAACAGCAAAATCATGTGCATGACCAAAAGCGTGTTGGTCAGCGATCCGGAAAGCCCGGCCAGCGCCAGCCCGGCAGCCGTACCTTTTTTCTCCCATTTTCCGGCAATTTTTGTCACCAGCCGATACACGTAGTAAGGCACCACGCCCACCAGGATCCGGGGCAGAAAGCAGATCAGGATGCTTCCGAATCCGCCGCTGTACTCACCCAGCGAATAAAATGGGGTGAAGACGAAGGATGTGACGCTGGGATTGATGGTATTGTTGATAAAGCTGGTCAGTCCGAATACAAATCCCAATGCCGCTCCCCTTTTGGGCCCCAGCATCAGCGAACCGATGATGACCGGGATGTGGATGATGGTGGCTCTCGTAAATCCCAGCGGGATATACCCGAGAAATGGTGTGAAGGCCATGATAAAAATCAGTGCAGCGAAAAGTGCCACCTGCGTCATGGCTTTTGTCTGTGACATGGTTGCCGTTCCCTTGTTATTCATTTTTTCCTCCTGTTACTGTTCCCGCTCTTTGGGGATACAATACATGTGCTTCCATCTTACGATGGCGTTTACCGGTTGCTTAATATTTTATCCAGGATGGAATGGGCCGCCTCTTCTTTGCTCATCAGTCCGAGGGGGACCTCCTCCTCCTGTGTAATCAGGGTCACCACATTGGTATCCGCCTGGAATCCGGCTCCGGCCTCTTTCAGATTGTTCGCCACAATCATATCCAGATGCTTTTTCTCAAGCTTGACCCTGGAATTACCAATCATATGTTCCGTTTCCATGGAAAAACCGCACAGATACTGGTCTTTTCTTTTATGCTCGCCCAGGTACTGCAGAATATCCCGGGTGCGCTCCATGGGAAGCAGGAACTGTTCCTCTTTTTTCTTTACTTTCTCGCTGCTCACCACAGCCGGCCGGTAATCCGCCACAGCCGCCGCCTTGATCACGATATCCTGCTGCGGGAAATTCTCCGTCACCGCCTTGTACATATCCTGGGCGCTGACGATGGGAATTACCTTCACCGAAAGAGGCGGCGTCAGAGAAACTGGCCCGCTGACCAGCGTCACCTTGGCTCCCCTTAGCATAGCCGCTTTGGCAAGGGCGTATCCCATCTTACCGGAAGAATGGTTGGTGATATAGCGTACCGGATCCAGAGATTCCCTGGTGGGTCCTGCAGTCACCAGCACATTCAGCCCCTGCATATCTTTTGGGCAGGCGATTTCCTTTTCAATATGGGAGTACAAAACCTCCGGTTCCGGCATTTTCCCGGCGCCTGTATCGCCGCAGGCCAGCCATCCGCTGGCGGCTTCGATCACCCGGCAGCCGTATCCGGCCAGCTTTTTCAAATTATCCTGCACGATCGGGTTCTGATACATGGCCGTATTCATAGCCGGCGCGATCAGGACGGGGCAGCGGCAGGCCAGAAAGGTGGTGGTCAGCATATCGTCTGCGATTCCCGCTGCCATCTTGCCGATCACGTTGGCGGTAGCCGGAGCCACCAGCAGTACGTCTGCCCGTTTTCCCAGCGATACATGTTCCACATTGTGCTGGAAATTGCGGTCAAAGGTATCTACGATACACTTGTTTCCCGTCAAGGTCTCAAAGGTAATCGGATTGATAAAATTTACCGCGTGCTCCGTCATGATCACGTGGACATCCGCCTCCTGCTTCACCAGCATACTGGCCAGCGACGCCGTTTTGTAGGCGGCGATTCCGCCGCACACACCCAGAAGCACGGTCTTTCCCTTTAACATGTTTTTCCCCTTCCCTATCCGTTTCTCTTTTTATACATCCTGATTATTATATAGAAATTATCTGCTTATTTCAACAATATACGTATCATTTTCTTCAAAAACTACCGTTCCCAGGCTTTTCAGCAGGGTATCATCCAAAACGCCGTAGGCTTCCCGTTCCAGCGTCCCCACATAGATGTATTTCACCTGGTACTTGTCCAGCAGCCGGCCGGCCGTCTTTTCATCCTGCGCCGTGTAGATGGCCTCCACATCCGCCTTCCGCTCGTTGAGATCCTGGGTATCGCCGCGCCACAGCCATTCATGGACATACCAGCCCAGTACACAGGGCAGTCCTGTCATGGCTGACACCCTCTCATAATCGGAATAGCTGTCGCCGCAGGCTTCCAGGATCACCGGACTTCCCGTCACATTTTCATTGAGCCAGTCGATGGCCGCCGCGTCTTGCGGAAATTTCTCCTCCAGATAGGCCGTGGCATCCAGCCCCGGATAGTTTTTCAAGGACAGATCGGTTCCGTACCAGGCGGAACAGGCGTTGATGATATAACCGAAGGTGGACACCAGACAGACGCCGGTCACGATGCCAGTGACATACAGTCTGCGGGAGCGATGCAGCAAAAAGCGCATCAATATATAAGCCATGCAGATTCCAAACAGGGTGAATGCCTGATAAGTCAGTTTAAACATGGTATTGGCCCGGGCAAACCCTTCCTCATAAATGTCCCGCACATAGATCAGTTCCGGAATCACCACCAGCCCCATGGCACACAGGGCAAGACCTGCGATATAGAGATCCTGCAGACTCATTTTACAGAAAATACTGCGGAAACGTCCCATATCTCCCCGTTTTTTTATGGCCACTGACGTCACGCTGACCAGAAATACCAGACACATGACAAAGGGCAGCCCCCACACCACAGCCAGCTGTTTTAACGAACTGTGGTTTTTTGCCAGTGCGATTCCCGATACCATAGTCTGAAAGCTAAGGGTAAAGGGAAGCGCCGCCAGGGTAGACAACAGGAATATCCAGATCCCCTGCAGAAAACTCTTCCCTACCGCGTATTTCCATGAAAAATCTCCTTCCCAGAGATTACGGCAAACCACCACCGCCAGAATCACCACCAGATAGATGGCAAAATCCCAGTAGTTGGTAAAATGAAAGATGCCGGTAAAAAGGCCGAACAGCAGGATGTGAATCTGCAGGAAATCATGCATTATCCGCTGTTTTAAGCTCATGCTCTTTCTTTTTGCCGCGGTCACCACCGGCCTTTTCATAAAGGCATACGTCATCCCCACCACCAGCAGCACAAACATCAGATTGACCACATGGGCGTGCAGATCCCCCAGCACAAAGGAATAGGCCGGGAATTCGTGGATCGTTTTATCATTTCCTTCCGGATAATAGCCGATATAGCGGGTGGAATTGGGAAACCAGTAGGTATAATCGCTGTCGTGTCCCAGAAAGCCCCGCAGCCACTTCAGAAGATGGGCAGCCAGCACATAATGCATATTACCCGCCATGGAGACGGCCATTCCCGCCAGAACGCCAACGGGGGCCGCGGCCCGGGAACGCCTCCTTTTACTCCTGTCCTCCCAGATCTGGCGCACCAGGGCAAAGGGCAGCACAAAGGCCAGCGCGGCCACCAGCGTTCTCATCACATGGTACGTCTCCTGGATCCTGGTAAAGGTCAGCTTCGTAAGGAAGACGGCAAAATACTGTCCGCCGTAATAATAGTTGATGGCTTCTCCGCCGTACCAGATGTCAGGAGCCGGCAGCTGCGTACTGCGCATCATGGATGCCATAAAACCATAATCCATGAATTTTTCCGTTCCGTAAGCCTCCGCATGAAACGCCGCCAGGTAAGTCCAGCCAAGAAACAGCAAAAGGAACAGAACTTCCTCGCCGATGATCAGATATCCGTTCTCCCTTGTCAGCCAGAAAACGCTTTTGCCCTTCTTCAGGCGATACCAGAATATTACGATATTCAGCAGGATACCGCATACCGCGACGCCGATGCAGGAAGCCGGCGTGAAGGGAAGGATCCCCGCGCAGACCAGCACCCAGAGAAAGAAGCCCGGCAGCGCCACCCCCAGTACTTTGGAAAACAGCCATCCGCCGTCTCTGAAATTTTGAAACACGATCCTGGAAAGAGGCATAAAAGCTGCGCCCAGTATCAGCAGCGTTCCCCACCAAATCAAACACGTGCCCATGGCAACCTCCTACACTTTTCGATACTTTTTTCGCAGATACCAAAACTCCGCCAGGGCGTTTTTGCCCATCCGGCAGATTTTGATAAAATTAACGGAATTTTTTCCCGCCTGACGCGGACGGAAGGTAATGGGATAATAACGAACCGTCCGGCCGCTTTTTTTATAAAGAACGCTGATGATCACATTGGACAGATGATAATGCTTCGGCACCAGCTTCAGGATTTTTTCCAGTTCCGCCGCCCGCATCAGACGAAAAGGCGTATTGATATCTTCCATACAGACGCCAAACATCATCGCGACAATCAGCTTCAAGGTTTTTGTCACCAGAATCCGGTCCCATCCGTCCTGACGGTGCCTTCTGGATCCAAGCAGCAGCCCGGCCAGCTCCCGGTCCGCCCACAGCGGCCAGAACTCCTCCGGCAGCGTCTGCCCGTCGGAATCCGTCTGGAAAATATAATCGGCGCCGTGGCTGACGGCGTAATGATAGCCAAAGAGAACCGCCGCACCGTGTCCGCCGTTTTCCTTGGTTACAGCCACCAGGCGGGGACAGGTCTTTTGCAGATGCCGGGCAATGTTCAGCGTATGATCCTTGCTGCCGTCATCCACCAGCAGCAGCCGGGAATCCTCCCCCGTCTTATCCACGATCGCATGCCACTGCCGGATCACCGTCTCGATATTTTTTTCCTCGTTGTATGCCGGAATGACAATCCACAGATTTTCCCTTCCTGATTTCTTCATTTTCATCCTCTCATATTTCTGCCCTGACCTTCAAAAGGCTGTTGCCTGCGGCAACAGCCTTTTTTGCTACTCATATCTGATTTTCAGATAACTTTTAATCTCTTCCACACACTTTTCAAATCCCAGCTTGCCGCTGTTCAGACACAGATCATAGTTTCTGGCATCGCTCCAGTCTCTGCCGGTATAATGGCGATAGAAATCCCCTCTGTACTTGTCTACCTTGGTGATGTATTTTTCCATTTCCTTGGGAGTCATGCTGTTGCGCAGCATGGCCTGTTCCAGACAGAATTCCCGATCCGCGTGTACAAACACACTGGTCACATTGTCAAAGTTGCGCAGCACAAAGTCCGCACACCGGCCGATGATCACGCAGGACTCCTGACGGGCCAGCTGCTTGATGATTTTGGCCTGATAATTAAAAAGGTTATCCTTGGAAACGAAACCGTCGCTTTCCGGATTAATCAGATCACCACTGTATACTTTTTTCGTCAGCTTCTGCAGCAGACCGATATCCAGCCGCTCATCGGACTTGCCGAAGAGCTTTTCCGATATGCCGCTGTCTTCCGACGCCATCTTCAGGATCTCCCTGTTATAGCAGTGAATCCCCAGATCGCGCGCCAGCATTTCTCCGATGGTTTTTCCGCCGCTCCCATACTGTCTGGCTATGGTAATTACAATATTTTCCATACTGTTTCCTCCCGGCTATTCGCCCAGATATGCTTTTTTCACCGATTCATCATTCATCAGATCCCTGGCGTTTCCGGAAAGGACAAAGTTTCCGGTCTCCAGCACATATGCCCGGTCCGCGATACTTAAAGCCTTCTTGGCATTTTGTTCCACCAAAAGCACCGTGGTGCCGCTGGCGCTCACCGACTGAATGATATCAAAAATTTCATTTACCAGGATGGGGGAAAGTCCCATGGAAGGCTCATCCATGACGATCAGTTTGGGATGGGACATCAGCGCCCGCCCCATGGCCAGCATCTGCTGCTCTCCCCCTGAGAGCGTTCCGGCCAGCTGATTCCTTCTTTCTTCCAGTCTCGGGAACCGCTCATACACCATCTGAAGCGTTTCCTCCACCTCTTTTTTATCATTTCTGGTAAAAGCGCCCATTTTCAGATTCTGATAAACTGTGAAGTCGGCAAATACTCTTCTCCCTTCCGGCACATGGGCCATGCCCATGGACACAATCTTGTGGGCCGGCATATGGGTAATATCTGTCCCTTCAAAAGTTACTGTTCCGCTTTTTGGAGCAATCAGTCCCGTGATCGTATGCAGGATGGTGGTCTTTCCCGCTCCGTTGGCGCCGATCAGCGCGATAACCTCGCCCTGATTCACCTCAAAAGAAACTCCCTTGATGGCCTGAATCACGCCGTAATAGACTTCCAGGTCTTTTATCTCCAGCATTGCCATGCGTTTTTTCCTCCTATTCTCCCAGATATGCCGTGATGACATCCGGATTATTCAGAACTTCGCTGGTATTTCCCTGGGCGAGAACCTCCCCGAAATTCAATACCGTCAGCTTTTCACAGATACCGGACACCAGTTTCATATCATGTTCGATAAGGAGAATGGTCATTTTGAATTTCTCCCTCACAAACTGTATGGTTTCCATCAGTTCTTTCGTCTCATTGGGATTCATACCCGCCGCCGGCTCATCCAGCAGGATCAGCTTGGGTTCTGTCGCCAAAGCCCGGGCAATCTCCAGTTTTCTCTGTTTGCCGTAGGGCAGATTCGCCGCCTGGTACTCCGCCTCTTTTTCCAGGCCGAACACACTTAAAAGCTCCATCGCCTTCTCGTCCATTTCCTTTTCCACCCGGCGGTACCGCGGCAGACGGAAAATCCCTTCCACCGTCGTATAATGGTGTTTGTTATGAAGACCTACCTTTACGTTGTCCAAAACCGGCATATCCTTAAACAGCCGGATATTCTGAAAAGTTCTGGCGATCCCTGCTTTGTTGATATCGATGGTCTTTTTCCCCGTGATGTCTTCTCCGTCCAGCCGGATGATTCCTTCATCCGGTTTATACACACCGGTGAGCAGATTAAAGATGGTGGTCTTCCCTGCTCCGTTGGGTCCGATCAGCCCGTACAGTTCTCCCTCTTCGATGTCCATATTTACCCCGTTGACCGCACGGAGACCTCCAAAGGAAATGCCCAGATTTTTCACATCCAATAATGCCATTTTCTTATGCCTCCTTTGCCGTCTTTTTCTTCTTCAGCATCCGTTTCAGCGAATGCTTTTCCCGCCACTCCAGCGCTTTTGGCGCCCAGTTAAAGAGCATCATCAGGATCAGGACAATGGCATAGATCAGCATCCGGTAATCAGAAAGACCGCGCAGCAGTTCCGGAAGCAGCGTCAGGATGACGGCTGCAATCATGGAGCCTCTCATATTTCCGATTCCGCCTAATACCACAAATACAAGGATCATAATCGACATATTATAACCGAAGTTTTTCGGCAGCGCCGTCAGCGTGGACAGATTATGGGCATAGAGCACACCTGCAGCGCCAGCAAGAGCCGCTGAGATGGCAAATGCCATCAGTTTGTATTTCGTGATGTTGATTCCCACGGATTCCGCTGCGATCCGGTTGTCACGGATTGCCATGATCGCCCGTCCGTCCCGGGAATGTACCATATTCAGGATGATAAACAATGTGATCAGGATCAGGATAATTCCGATCAGGAATGTAGAGTCCTGAGGCGTCCCCGTGATGCCCTGGGGGCCGTTGATGATTACCTCTCCCTCCGGCTGCAGATTCAGGGAAATGGAATCTTTGGTGGAAAAATGAAATCCAGCCGCATCCTTTCCGATATAGAGAACATTGACCAGATTTTTGATAATCTCCCCGAAAGCCAGCGTCACGATAGCCAGGTAATCGCCTCTTAAACGGAGCACCGGAATCCCGATGAGGATTCCGAAAATACCGGCGGCCAACGCGCCAAGAAGCAGCGCCAGAATGAACCGTACCAGGGAAACCGTAATCACATTTTCCATGCATTTCGAAAAAAACGCGCTGACGAAAGCGCCGACACACATAAATCCGGCATGCCCCAGACTCAGCTCGCCTAAGATTCCCACGACCAGATTCAAAGACAACGCCAAAATCACGTAAACGCAGAGGGGCACCAGAAGCCCTTCCATCAGACTGGAAAGGTTCCCCGTGCTCAAAAGCAGCTGTACGATGACGAACACGCCAAGTACGATGCCATATGTGATCATATTACTTTTTGTCTGTTTACTAAACTTTTTCACCTTTCTTCCCCCCTACACTTTCTCCTGAATTTTCTTGCCCAGAATACCGGTAGGTTTCACCAGCAGAACGATAATCAGCACCGCAAACACAATGGCGTCCGCCAGCTGTGATGAGATATAGGCTTTTCCGAGAATTTCAATGATTCCCAGCAGGATGCCGCCGATCATAGCTCCTGGAATCGATCCGATGCCGCCGAACACTGCCGCCACAAAGGCTTTGATGCCGGGCATGGAACCGGTGTAGGGATTCAGGGACGGATAGGCGGAACAAAGCAGTACGCCCGCCACTGCCGCCAGGCCGGAACCGATGGCAAAGGTCAGTCCGATGGTTTTATTGACGTTGATACCCATCAGCTGCGCCGCTCCCTTGTCCTCGGAAACCGCCAGCATGGCCTGTCCGGATTTTGTTCTGTTAATGAACAGGGTAAGGCCGATCATAATGACGATACAGGAAAGAATCGTCACAATCGTTTCACCGCTGATGGTCAGCTTGCCGCCAGCCAGCGTCAGCGCGGGAACCGGAACCACCGAATGGAAGGATACCGTGTTGGCGCCAAAGATCAGCAGCGCCAGATTCTGCAGCAGATAGCTGACGCCGATGGCCGTGATCAGAACTGCCAGCGATGAGGATGCATTCCGCAAAGGCCGGTAGGCAACCCGCTCGATCACCACGCCCAGTACCGTACAGCATACTACTGCAACCAGTACGCCAAGAAGCGGAGGACATCCGAAACTGGTGGTGGAAATCAATGCGATATAACCGCCGACCATGATTACATCACCATGGGCAAAATTAAGCATTTTCGCTATGCCGTATACCATGGTGTAACCCAGGGCAATGATCGCGTAGACACTGCCAAGGCTGATGCCGTTAATCAAATAGGATAAAAAGCTCATAGCACACCCCTCTGTCGTATATTTTTCATAATCTTATATATTATACCCTGTACCCTGTCTCTTTTCAAGACAAAAAATTATGTGCTATGACACCAGATACTCCTTTTCCCGCAGCGCTTTCTCCACCAGATCCAGAATTTCCTCGCTTTTTGCCGTCACAGTATGATAATGGTAGCCCGAGGTCACATTGAGAAGGGGACTGGATTTGCCGCTGCGGATTCCCTGGATCAGCTCTTCTACCTCTCTTCTGGATCCGATATCCAGATCCGCCTGCAGTTTTCCATAAACCTTATGATTGACAAAGACGTCCATCACCCTGCCCCCCAGATCCACGATAGCATACAGTTCGTCCACGATATCCTCGTTTGCGTGGCACACTTTGAAAACCCTGCTGGCTCCCGAATCCGAACGGCAAAGATATCCTCTGTTGGTCGATACGATGGGGAAGCCCGCCGCCCGCAGCAGGGCGATATCCTGCACGATCACCTGTCTGCTCACATCAAACATTTCCGACAGGCTGCTGCCGGACACCGGGTGTCCGCCGGATTGTATCACCTTTATGATCTTATTTCTTCTTTCCTCACCATTCATCGCTTTCCCTCCGGATCTTTTCTATTTCAAAGTGCATGGAGATTTTTCATGGAGATGTCCAGGATCGGGGCCGAATGTGTCAGCGCACCGCTGGAGATGAAGTCCACTCCCGCATCCAGATACCGGCTGATATTCTCCTTGGTCACATTGCCGGAACACTCTGTCTGCGCTCTGCCGCCGATCAGTTCCACCGCCTTTTTCATAGTGTCGGGATCCATGTTGTCCAGCATGATAATATCCGCGCCGGCTTCCACCGCTTCCTTTACCATATCCAGGTTTTCCACCTCGATCTCGATCTTTCGCACAAAGGGAGCGTACTCTCTGGCCATATCGATGGCTTTCTTCACGCCGCCGGCCGCGCCGATATGGTTGTCTTTCAAAAGTATGCCGTCGGACAGGTTGTACCGGTGATTGCATCCGCCTCCTACTTTCACCGCATACTTTTCAAACACCCGCATATTCGGCGTGGTTTTTCTTGTGTCCAGCAGCTTTGTTTTGCTTCCCTTCAACAAAGCGGCGACACTGTTGGTGTAGGTGGCGATGCCGCTCATCCGCTGCAGATAATTTAACGCCACTCTCTCCCCTGAAAGAAGCACCCGGATGTCCCCTGTGACGACGGCTATTTTCATGCCTTTTTTTACCGGATCGCCGTCTTTTGCAAAAGCTTCTGTCTGTGTGTTCTCATTCAGCAGTTCAAACACACGGCGAAAAACATCGATCCCCGCCAGGATTCCGTCCTGCTTGCAGATCAGATCTACCTGTCCCTCACAGGGTTTTGGCATCACTGCATTGGTGGTAATATCCTCGCTGGTAATATCTTCCCGCAGCGCCTGCAGGATCAGCTCATCCGCATTTAGCTTCATGGTAATTGGATTGTTCATGGTGTCTTCTCATCCTTTCCGTTTCTTGTTCAATGGATCTTCGATAATCTTCTTTTATCTTATCATAATCGCTGTAAAGGGAAAGATCCAGTTCTTCCCATACTTTTTTATCTTCTCTGACGCCGGAAATTTCCGATTTAATTTTCGCAGCGCATCGTTTGGCGAAGACCAGGCTCTCCAAAAGGGAATTGCTGGCCAGGCGATTGGCCCCATGGACGCCGTTGCAGCTGGTCTCCCCCACCGCATAAAGCTGTTCCATGGAGGTCCGGCTGTCCCGGTCTACCCAGATACCGCCCATGAAATAGTGCTGAGCCGGCACCACCGGGATGCATTCCTTCGTCACGTCATACCCTTCCTCCAGACATTTCTGATATATGTTGGGGAAATGGCTTTTGATCTCTTCCTGTGGAATGTGTTCCATGGAAAGCCATACGTAAGGTTTGTGATCCAGTTCCATCTGTCTGCGGATGGCCGCGCTTAAAAGATCTCTGGGAAGCAGTTCATCCACAAACCGCTTATGCTCGGCGTTATAAAGCACCGCTCCTTCTCCCCGCACAGATTCGGAGATCAGAAATCTGCGGCCCGGTTTTTTGGAGTAAAGGGTGGTGGGATGGATCTGGACGTAATCGATATTCTCCAGACGTACCCCGTGTTTTAAGGCCACGGCCAGACCGTCTCCCGTCAGATGGGGGAAATTGGTGGAATGCTCGTACAGTCCGCCTACGCCGCCGCAGGCCAGCACAGTCTCCTTGGCCTGTACCGTCACCAAACTGCCGTCCCTTCTGCGGCAGACCGCCCCGTAGCAGACATTGTCCCTGCAGACCAGATCCACCATTGTGGTATGCTCCAGGATCGTAATGTTATCCCTCTTTTTCACCTGCGCCAGCAGCTTTTCCGTGATCTCCCTTCCGGTAATATCCTCATGAAACAGGATTCTCGGTCTGGAATGTCCCCCTTCCCTGGTGAAGGCCAGATCCCCGTTTTCTCTTGCAAACTCCACGCCGTATCCGATCAGATCTTTTATGATCTCTCTTGAGGAACGGATCATAATATCCACCGACTCTTTTCGGTTTTCATAATGGCCGGCTTTCATCGTATCCTCAAAGTAGCTGTCGTAATCCTCTTCCCCCCGCAGCATACAGATACCGCCCTGAGCCAGAAAAGAATCGCTGTTTTCGATTTCATCCTTGGTGATCATTAAAATTTTTTTGTCCCGCGGAAGATTCAGCGCCCCGAAAAGGCCGCCCACTCCTGTGCCCACAATGAGAATATCCGTATTCATCTTTTTTCACCCTCCTTTGCCTGTGCCAGCCGCAGCATGGCGTCCAGCGGTTTCTTCGACTTTTCCGCAAGCTCTTTGGAAAGAACCACCTCGTTCTCCCCGGTTTCCAGCACGCGGATGATATTTTCCAGCGAATTTTTCTTCATATCGGCACAGCACATAGGGCAGGAGGGCGTATAAAACTTTTTATCCGGATTTTTCTGTTTCAGTTCATACAGCACGCCCTCTTCCGTACAGATGATAAATTCATCGCAGCTACTGTTCGACGCATAAGAAATGATTTCCGATGTACTGCCGATGAAATCCGCCATTTCCAGCACCTCTTTTTTACATTCCGGATGAGCCAGCACCAGGGCGCCCGGATGAGCGTCCCTGGCCTTTGCCACATCTGCGCTGGCAAGGGACGCATGGACAGGACAAAAGCCTTCGTTAAAAATAAATTCTTTTTCCGGAAGGAGAGCGGCAATATGCCGTCCCAGATGTTCGTCCGGGATAAAACAGATCCTCTTTTGGGGCAGCGCTTTGACAATTTTCACTGCATTGGAAGATGTGACGCACACATCGGCGCAGGCTTTTAACTGCGCCGTGGAATTTACGTAGCATACCACCGCCACATCCTCCGTAGTTTCCTTTATCTCCTTTATTTTTTCCGGCTGCGCCATATGGGCCATGGGGCAGTCGGCTCCGATGTCCGGCATCAGTACCGTTTTTCCCGGGTTCAGCGCCTTTGCGCTTTCTCCCATAAAAGACACGCCGCAAAATACCAGCGTCTTTTCTTTAAGGCTGGCCGCCAGCCTGGCCAGATAATAGGAGTCGCCAATATAATCGGCCGCTTCCTGTACTTCCTCCGGCACATAATAGTGAGCCAGGATCGCGGCATCCTTTTCTTTTTTCAATGCCTGTATTTTTTCCATCTGATTCATCATCAGTCCTCCTGTTATAATCCATATTGCTGACCATTATAGCACGAGTCTTTCCAACTGACAAGACAGATGTAAATTTACAGTAAACTTTTTGTAAGATTACCAGAAAGCGCGGATGTAGCAGAAAACGAATTTTCGTATTCCTTTTTGCTGCCGCGCCAGAAAGCGGCAGGTTTCCCGATACAGCTCCCATACGCAGCGCCGCTGCTTTCTGGACGGCCTGCCTGCGCCATAGGCGGCCTGCAGAGCCGCCTGCTGTCCCAAAAGCGCCTGCTGCGGGGAAATCGACGGTATCACGTTACCAAGCGCGTTCACGAACTCCTTTTCCTGTCCGTCATATTCTTTCAGAAATCCGGCAAAATGCAGCGCTTCTGTCATACGGACATAGAGCCGCTCTGCCCGCCATCCAGGATAGCGTCTGCGCATCCGGATCCTTCTGACCGACAGCAGCTTCCAGACAAGCGCGGCAAGAAGAAGCGCCGCCAGCGCCCCCGGCAAAACCAGACGCAGTCCTTTCAAGGAACCAAGTCCTGCGCTTCCAGCTGACCTTTGCTCCTCTTCCTCCCTGTCCAGCGTCCTTTCCGGCTGCCGCTCCGGCGTGGGCGAAGCCGTCTGTACCTGCGGGATTTCTTCCTGCGCCGTCTCCTGGATGCCCGACAGCGGATTTTCCGGATTTGCCACTACGCTGCCCGGCGGTGTGGCTTCTACCACTGCCCACCCCTGCCCCGGCAGATAGATCTCCACCCAAGCATGGGCATTCTCATCGGTCAGCACCGCATGAAAGTTTTCTCCATCCTGCGTAAATTCCGATGGCCTGGCAATATAGCCGGAGGCGTAACGGGATGGGATCCCGTATATCCGATACATTAAAGCCGCCGCACAGGCAAAATGCTGACAGTAGCCTTCTCCTTTCTCGAACAGGTAATATTCTATGGTATCCCGGCCCAGGGGTACCTGTCCCGGCGTCCGGCTGTAGACCATTCTCTCCTGGATCAGCCGCAGCACGTGATCCGTGGCGCTTTCCGATTCCGTCAACGGATTCTCCCCGCACAGCTGCATGATCTGCGGCAGGCTGCTTACCGGAACTTCCATATAATGTTCCGCCGCATACTGCCGGTAATGCCCGTCGCCTTCCTCTCCCCCCGGAAAAGAAGCATCCACAGTCAGCCAGGGGCTGTCCGGGACGGTCAGATCACGCGTCTGTAAAGACAGCTGCGGCTCTTTCTCATCCAAAAGGCAGGTGAAAGCCAACGGCTCTTTTTCTTTTTCCTCATCAGCCTCTTCCCAGGAATCCCCCATGTAACGGCTTCCCGTAAAGTTCTTCAGATATAACGTCTCTTTGGGGATTTCAGAGACAGCCACCTCCAGCCGTTCCTGACCAGTTGGTCTTTGGTTGCCGCGGTTCACCGTTCCTTTCTCCTCTTTCCCGGCGGTCAGATCCACCAGCTGATGGATCTGCTCCTGAAGAGACGCGGACAGATCCATCAGCCCTTCCACACTGCGGGCGCTTCCCCGTTCCAGCGCCGGTATCAGAGCCAGGAAAACACCCAGCGTCAGCAAGGCTCCCGCCAGTTCGCCCCGTATTCCCAGATCCCGTCTGTGACAGCCCGCTCCCAGAACCCATGTCCCGATATGAAAGGCCGCCAGAAGACTGATTTCCGCCAAATCCAGTTTCTGCCCCAGCAGCGGCCCAAGGAATACCATCGGGATGGAAATGATGAAAAACAAACCGGTCATCCGCAGTACATAAGTCAGCAGATATAAAAAGAGACTGCAGACTGCCGCAAACAGAATCACCGCTGCGGTCATATCTTCCTTCGCCAGATCCCAGATGTCTCCCTTCGCCGTTTCATAAAAAAAGCGCGCCTGGCGGGGCGCCTCTGACAAACACCGCCACAGCCAAAAAAGGCCCGCCGCCGCCAAAGGCCAGGAAAGAAATCTCCCCTTTCCTCTCGGCACGCCAAGAAGCCACAGGATCAGGCAGACCGCCGCCGTGGCCGCGGCAGCTTCCTTCAGCCTGAAATCAAGAAACAGAACAAAATCCAAGGCATACAAAACTCCTTCCGCTCCGCACAGATAACAAAGGAACAAAAGGATCTGCGCCCCGTACCCCTTTTTGATTTTTCCAACGCTTTCTCTATAAAACCGGATCCCTGTATCCTGTATTTTGTTCAGACTTCATCCCTCCTCGCTGCGTTTTGGCAGTCTTCCTGCGTATATTTTCTGACCAGTTCTTCATTCCGGTATAATTCCAGATTCAGATTGAGCCGTAAAAGATTTTCCCCCGGACGCCAGATCCGGTAAAGCTCCTCCTTTAGATCTTTCGAAACGTTTTTTGGATTGACACTGCCCGTGGTGATTAAAAGATTTTTTATCATACTGCGCATTTCATCGGGACGCTCCACAACCTGGCTGACCATATTTCCGGTATCCGCCGCCCTCCACCAGACGCGGTGTATCATTTCCCAGCGCACCAGTTCTCTGGAAACAGCCGCCGCCAGTTCCCAGAATGCATCCATGCGGTAGATATCCTCTTTCGCGTCCGAAGAAAGATCCAGAAAAAAATCCACCAGTTTTTTCTTCTCCGCAGCATATCTGCGGCTCATAAGCTGATCCATCCGGGCGCTCAGTTTCCAGTGAATGTCCCGCATATTATCTCCCGGCTGATAAGACCGGATCTGAAAAATCTCCGGAGGCTGATCCCCCGGCCGGTCCGGCTGACTGTAATCACCAGGCGTATTCCCCTGGGGAATGACAGAGCGCAGGTCAGCGATTACCATATCCGCACGGGGCATCACCAGCAAGTTTACCTTTTCCCCGCAGCAGCGTTTTCTGGAAAACAAGGCAAGATAATCCCACACTCGGATTTGCTCTGTGCGGATCTGCAGCACGCCGCAGTAATCCGAGGCTACATAGAAACCTGCCTTTTTCTCTTTCCTGCCTGATACGTTTCCTTCCAAAGATTGGGCGAAAATCTCCTGCTGCCGGCAGTTTCCATAGGAAATCCGCACCTGAAAACGCAGCAAAGGAAGCCAGGAACGGTTTTTCACCAGCACGCTGCCCCGGGCCGTCTCCCCCTTTTCCACAGTATCGTTCTCCAGCGCCAGAGAAACTTCCACTCTGGATGCGATGTACCAGGTATACAGCCACAAAATGAGCAGCAGCCCAATCTGAGCCATGAAAAAAATCATCAGACTTTCCAATTGATAAACGCCTGCCAGATAGAAAGTTGTCAGCAAAAAAAGAATACAGATTACCCGGCGCATTCAGCCTTTCCTCCCCAGCGCCGGTTTCCTGGTATGCGTCAGAATATCCCGGATCACATCGTCCACACTTTGTCCATCCACCTTGGCTTTCACACTCATGAGAACACGGTGGCGGACTACCAGCGGAAACTGTTCCGCCACATCAGCCGGAGAGACGAAATCATTTCCCGACAACCAGGCAGCGCTGCGGGCCATCTTCACCAGGGCAATGGTGGCTCTGGGGCTGGCGCCGGCTTCCAGATAACTGTTGTTTCTGGTGGCCGTTACCAGACTGACGATATACTGATAGACGGCGTCATGGACGTATACCTGCTGCGCCTCCTGCTGCATCTCCAGTAGTGTCTGCATCCCCAAAAGTGGACGAAGCCCGTCTGTTCTGCCTCCTTTTGCCACACCTTTCGCCATGGCCAGTTCACTGTTAAAATCCGGATAGCCGATGGTCATGCAGATCAAAAACCGGTCCATCTGAGCCGGCGGCAGCATCTGAGTTCCCGCAGAACCCAGCGGATTCTGGGTGGCAATCACAAAAAAGGGGGACGGTACCTGTCTTGTCACCCCGTCCACCGTCACCTGCCGCTCCTCCATCACCTCCAAAAGAGCAGACTGCGTCTTCGGCGAAGTCCGGTTAATCTCGTCTGCCAGGAGAAGATTGCAGAATACCGCTCCCGGCTGATAGACAAATTTCTGCACATCCTGGCGATACAGGGAAAATCCGGTAAGATCCGAGGGCAGCACATCCGGTGTGAACTGTACCCGTTTCCAGTCCATTCCCATCATTTTGGAAAAGGCCAGCGCCAGCGTGGTCTTTCCCACGCCCGGTATGTCTTCCAGCAGCACATGCCCCCCTGCCAGCAGCGCAGCCATGATTTCTTTTGTTATTTCTTCTTTTCCCAAAATAACCCGGTTGGCCTCCTCAAGAACCTTCCAGGCTGTTTCTCTGTATATACTCATAACAGACCTCCTCTACGCTATACTATCTTTGACTTTGCCGGGAAGGTCAATAGATAAAAAATACGGGCCATGCGCAGCGCATGTCCCGTATCTGATTTTTTTACTGCAGTTCTACATACTCACCGTTCTGGATCTGCAGTACCATGGGAGCTTTCTCCGGCTCGCCGTCTGCCGTCCATTTGATTTCCGGTGATGTTACACCGCTGTAGGTAATTTCCGTCATGGCAGTCTTCAGACCGTCGCAAAGATCGGATGCACTCATATCCGGTGTGGCATCCATACTTTCCAGAGCCTGTTTCAGAATATAGATTCCGTCATAGGCATCTGCTGCGAACTGGTTGGGTGTTTCGCCATATTCTTCCTCGAAAGCGCTGACGAAGGTGCTGATCGCCTCATCCTCTGATGTGGGGCAGAAGGGAGCCAGGAACATCAGTCCGTCTGCCAGAGCCGGATCAAAGTTCTCCACATCCAGGATACCGTCCATACCGTCTACGCCGAAGAAAATCGGATCAAAGTTCATTCCCTGCGCCTGTTTCAGCACCAGAGATGCTTCCTGATAATAGAAAGGCATAAACAACAGTTCTGCGCCTGCATCCTTTGCTTTTTGCAGCTGTACAGAAAAGTCTGTCTTGTTATCCGCCGTAAACGCTTCCGCAGCCACAATCTCCAGCCCCTGATTCTTGGCCTCTGCTGAAAATGCTTCATAGATACCGGAAGAATACGTATCAGAGCTGTCATAGATTACTGCAATCTTGGTAGCCAGCTTATTCTCGCCGATGTATTTTGCAGATTCCAGACCCTGGCTGGGATCTGAGAAGCATACGCGGAACGCATTCTCATGCTGTACGCATTCTACTGCTGTTCCGGAAGGGGTCAGCTGGAACATATTGTCATTATAGGTCTCCTCTCCCACTGCAATACAGGGTGTGGAAGTAACGGATCCCAGAATCATCTGAGCGCCCCAGTCCTTCAGCGTATTGTACGCGTTGACTGATTTTTCCGCATCGTTCTCATCGTCTTCAAACTGAAATTCAATCTGCGCGCCGTTAATGCCGCCTGCCTCATTGATCTCTTTTACGGCCATCTCCGCGCCGTGCTGTACCGCCAGACCATATACCGCCGTACTTCCGGTGGTGGGGCCGATGCCGCCGATTTTGAAGGTGTCTCCGCCGCCTTCACTGCTCTCGTCTTCTTTGCCGCCGCAGCCTGCCAGACAGGATACCGCCAGAACCGCAACCAAAGCAAGGCTTGTCAATTTTCTGAATTTCATAACCTGCTCCTCCTTTAAATATTGTATTCTGGAATATGATACCCTTTGCAGTTAGCTTTGTCAATCGGCTTTTGCAAGCTTTTTTGTTTTCAGTCTACATTCACCCAGATATTCCCCTCAGCGTTGCTCTTTACGCATGCTTTTACAAACTTCATGCCGTGAACTCCGTCCTCCACAGTGGGATAGGTATAGCTTTCCGGTTCTCTGCCTTCCAGTCTCGCAAGCAAATGCTCGCAGAAAGAATGATAGATATTGCCAAAAGCTTCATAATAACCTTCCGGATGGCCCGCCGGCAGCCTGGACAGTCTGCGGCTTTCCGGACACATATATTCCCGGTTTGCCGAGAGCGTCATCGTAGGGCTGTTGATTTTGGTATATTTTAAGATACCCGGCATCTCATGGCTCCACTCCAGGGAACCTTCCGTTCCGAAAATGCGGATTTTGATGCCGCATTCATATCCGATGGCGATCTGAGACGCCCAAAGCGTTCCGGTAATATTATCCCCGAAATCCAGCAGCACCGTCGTATTGGTCTCCAGCGGCAGATCCCTTGGATAGGTATCAAATCTGGCCAGCACTCTTTTGATGGTCAGCCCGGTGGACTGGGCGATCAGCTGCTCCAGATGGGTGCCGATATCTCCCGTACACAAAGAAGCGCCGATAATCTGCGGATCAAACCGCCATTTTGCCTGATCGGATTTTTCCTGTACCAGAGAAGAAATCACCCAATCCTGGGGATACTCCGCCACCACATGAAGGATCTCTCCGATCTTACCCGCTTTGATCATCTCTCTGGCCTGCCGGATCACAGCATAACCGGTATAGGTATAAGTCAGGCCAAACAGCAGGTCTTTTTCCTTCGCAATCTTTTCCAGTTCCTGCGCCTGTTCCAGGTTAAAGGCCAGCGGTTTGTCACACATCACATGCACGCCGTGCTCCATAAAGCATTTGGCGATTTCATAGTGGCTGACGTTGGGGGTGGTGATCACCACAAACTGAATCCCGTCTTCCCGCTTTGCCTCCTCTTCCGCCATCGTCCGGTAGTCGGGATAGATTCTGCTTTCATCATGAATATGCCATTTTCTTCCTGCTTCCAGGTTTTTCTGCGGATTTCTGGTAAAGCATCCGGCAGTCAGAACCGCCAAATCATCCATCTGTGCTCCATGACGGTGAACATCCCCGATAAATGCTCCGTTTCCGCCGCCAACCATTCCAAATCTTAATTCCATAAATTCCGTCCTTTCTTCTCTAAGTTTTCCGTAATTTTCTGTTGATAGTGCTGATCTTACTATAAAGTTTCTTGTTTAAAATGTAAATATAAATAATTGCACAGTTTTTTATAAATATTGCTAAAAAACCGGGCAGCATAATGCTGCCCGGCAGAAATACCGTCATTTATTCATTGCCTGTCCGAATTAATAATTGTTCGCTTTGATCTGGAAATACGCCTGGGGATGTGCGCAGACCGGACAAACCTCCGGCGCCTGTTTTCCCACACATACATGACCGCAGTTGGAACACTGCCAGATCATATCGCCGTCCCTGGAGAACACCAAGCCGCCCTCCACATTGGCGAGAAGTTTCAGATATCTTTCCTCATGTTCCTTCTCAATCGCCGCCACACCTTCAAACAGATTAGCGATATCGTCAAATCCTTCTTCCCGTGCCTCCTTGGCAAAGGTCGCATACATGTCGGTCCATTCATAGTTCTCTCCGGCTGCCGCATCCTTCAGGTTTTCCACGGTGGGGCCCACCTTGCCGCCGTTTAAGATTTTAAACCAGAGTTTTGCATGCTCCTTCTCATTGGCCGCCGTCTCTTCAAAGATGGCTGCAATCTGCACGTAACCGTCTTTCTTGGCCTGGGAAGCATAATACGTATATTTATTTCTTGCCTGTGATTCTCCTGCAAAAGCCGCCTGAAGGTTCGCTTCTGTTTTGGTTCCTTTTAAGTCTGCCATATCAATTCTCCTTTCATTCTTTATAGCCTCAAACTATATATACACCATACGATATTTTCCAAAAAACTTCAATCTTTTCTGAACATTTTCAAAAAAAATTTTTTTCATCTGAAAAACAAAAACCAGATGAGCAGGATCTGAAGGAACAGAATCAGCGGCACGCCCGCCATAAATTTCAGATGTTTTGTCTTATGGTGAAATCCAAACATACCTGCCAGCGCTCCCGGCGTCCCTCCGGCTACAGCCAGAAGCAGCAGCGTACTTTCCTGGATCCTCCATCTGCCCTGCCGCGCACGCCGTTTATCGATTCCGTAGACGGCAAATGTGACAAGATTAATGATCAGTAAATAAGCTGCTGCATAAATCATAGCTGTACTCCTTTGTTTATAATTAATTCACTTGTGGATTTCCACCCGACCTGTTACAATACACTGGACAGGAGGAACAAACGGTGTATTACTTTATCATAAATCCCCAGTCCCGCTCGGGAGCCGCTCTGGCGATCTGGCGCAGACTCGGAAAAACACTGACAGACAACCACATCCGGTACCATCGCTTTTTTACAAGGTACCGCGGACATGCCGCCGTCCTGGCTGCGCGTCTTAGCGATCATACCGGCTCCCGCGATGTGATCGCCGTCCTGGGCGGAGACGGCACCCTCAACGAAGTGATCAACGGACTGAAGGATCCGGCCCGCAGGACGCTTGCCTATATCCCCACCGGCTCCGGCAACGACTTCGCCCGGGGAATGGGAATGAAAACAGATTTCTCCCGCGGGATCCCGCCCCTTTTCCGTTCCGGAACGATCCGCAGACTGGATATCTGTCAATGTCAGACAGACCGGATTTCAAAAAGATTTGTCATCAGCTCCGGTCTGGGATTCGACGCGGCGATCTGTCATGAGGCGCTGCATTCTCCTCTGAAAAAGGCCTTGAATAAAATCCGGGCAGGGAAACTGACGTATACCTTTCTCGCGCTGCGTCAGCTCATTTCCTTTCATCCTTTTTGCCTTCAGCTGATCACAGATAACGGAAGGAAACGAACTTTCGAAAACGTTTATTTCATCGCCGCCATGAATCTGAAATATGAAGGCGGAGGCTTTCAGTTTTGCCCGCAGGCGTCAGCCGATGACGGCTATCTGGATCTGTTTTTGATCCACGGCATGTCAAAACTGAAGATTCTGCTGCTGCTTCCCACCGCCTTTTTCGGCCTGCACACCAGATTTAAAGGCGTTGAAATCATCCGCTGCCAAAAGGCAGAGTTTCTGGCAGACCGCCCCCTTCCGGTCCACATTGACGGAGAATCCGCCGGCGTATCTGCCAGGGTACGGGTATCTGTCTTACGGGAACAGCCCCGTATCCTCTCAGGTTAAAGCAGGCTGCCGGCAGACTTGCGCTTCCGCCGGTATACCAGGACTTTTAGACTAACACAAAGGAGTGATCATTTTGCGTCTTCTTCAAAAGTACAGACACGGTTTTATCGCATTGATTTACGCCATCTTTTATACCCGATGCTTTTATGCTCTGGAGCACCGGACAGACGTCACCTTTCATCTGATCCATACCCCTTTGGATCAGATGATCCCTTTTTGTGAATACTTCATCGTTCCGTATATTTTCTGGTTCGTATACATGTTTATCGCCATTTTGTTTTTTATCTTCATCAACCCCAGCCGCCGGGAATATTACCAGATGGTTTTAAGCCTGGGCACAGGAATGACTTTGTTTTTACTCATCTCATATCTGTATCCCAACATGGTGGATATCCGTCCCGATCATCTGGTTCACGGGAATCTGTTTACCGATGTAGTGATCCTTTTATATCACCACGACACACCTACCAACGTATTCCCCAGTATTCATGTGTTTAATTCCCTGGCGATTCATACTGCCATCGCCCGCTCGCAGATGCTGGAGCAGGATCAGTGGATCAAATGGGCTTCCCTTATTCTCACTCTGGCCATCATTTCCTCCACCCTCTTCCTGAAACAGCATTCCATAATAGATGTGCTGGGCGGCGCCGTGCTGGCATTGATTACTTATCTTCTCTTCTATCGAAGCAGATTCGTATCACGGCTTCCTAGTTGAAGCCGTAAATACGCTGCACAATCTTATAGGCAGTCACAGACAGACGCCTTCCTCCTCTTCCCGGAAGATTCATCGCTCTGCCAAGAAGGCTGTGCCTGATCGAAAAATAATCTTTCCCATCTGCAGTCTTCAAATATTTCCAGAGCTCCTGTTTCTTTTTCAGATTTTCCTGCGTTCCGGAACGAAGGAGGATCACAGAAGAAACTGTCATGATCATGGTCAGCATATGCAGCATATAGCTTCTGGTATTTTTATGAAGATTTTTCGTCTCCGCCATGCAATCGATCATCATACGGTTGATCTTCAGCTGCTGATCCGCCCGTGAAATCATCACCTGCTCGTTGACGGACTGATCCTGCCGTCCGATGTAGTACCGGTAAAGATTCACATCCACATAACGCATACGTTTTACATGGGGAAGGGGCACGAAAGCCACCAGATTGTCCACATAAAAGGTATGCGCCGGGAGCTTCAGGCCACACTCGCGCAACAGTTCCGTACGGTAAATCAGGGAGTGCATCAGAAGATACTGGCTTTTCCCCAACGGTTTCACATCATCCCATCCGAAAATCCGCTCTTCGGGGAAGGTACCCGGATACCGCATGACCCTCTTGTGCTTTGCCCCTACCTTCTCGTACACATAGTTGCTGATCAGCATGTCCAGTGTCTCCGGCCCCCGCAGACACTCCCTCAGTACTTCCAGCACACGCAAAAAGGCCTCCTCGTTCAGCCAGTCATCACTATCCACCACTTTAAAATACAGTCCGGACGCATTGGCAAGTCCTGTATTGACCGCCTCTCCGTGGCCGCCGTTTTCCTGATGTACCACTTTAATGATACCCGGATATCTCTCCTGATATTCCTCCGCAATCCGGGCCGTGTCATCTTTTGACCCGTCGTTTACGATCACAATCTCCACATCGCTTCCGCCTTTCAACAGCGACTCGATACAATTTGCCATATAATCCTGTGAATTATAACATGGTACGGCTACTGTCAGCAGTTTCATCCTTCATTTCCTCCTGTATATTTTTCCTGTCCCAGCCGCAGGTGCAGATAAGAAGCATACGCGCCAAATGCAGCCGGAACCGGATAATGTTCTTCTGCGTTTTGTATATCGACAAACACCAGATCTTTTCTTGCCTTTCCCTCCAGCGCAGCTACCTTTACCAGATAGCCGCTCATCCTCCATTCCACATGGGAAAAGATATGTTTTGCCTCCGGGAGAGGCTGGATCCGCAGCGCCATCAGCCCATAGTCTTTCAGCACATGCAGCGCCTCCTCCTCGCAGAGGCGTCCTTCATAATTGGGAAACTCATACATGCCGGCCAGCAGCCCCTTTTCAGGTCTTTGCCGCAGCGCCATATGATCCCCGTCCTGAATGACCAGAACGGTCTTTTCCTCAATCCGGCGTTTTTTCTCTTTTTTCCTGACCGGAATCTCATCGGTTCTCCCATGCAGATGTGCAAGACACAATTTTCGCAGCGGACAGGCTTCACATTTTGGCAGACCGTTGGGAAGACAGATCATAGCGCCCAGATCCATCAGCGCCTGATTAAACACACCCGGTTCTTCCACCGGCATGATTTCCGTCAGTTCCCGGCGAATCCGCTTTTTCGTCTGCGGTTTCAGAATATCTTCCTCGCTCTCCTGGATTCTGGATATAACCCGCAGTACGTTTCCATCCACCGCCGGTACGGGGACATCAAAAGCGATGGACGCGACCGCCCCGGCCGTATATTCTCCAATTCCGGGCAGCTTTTGCAGGCTGTCATAATCCCGCGGGAAATTTCCATGATACTCTTTCATGATTTTCACTGCCGCTTTCTGAATATTCCTTACCCGGTTATAATATCCCAGGCCTTCCCACAGCTTCAGCAGCCGGCTTTCCTCACACCTGGCGACATCCGCCACTGTGGGCAAGGCTTTGATAAAACGGTCAAAATAGGGCTTTACCGCTTCCACCCGGGTCTGCTGCAGCATGATTTCTGATATCCAGATATAGTATGGGTTCTTCTGCTCTCTCCAGGGCAGCTGTCTTTTATGCTCCTGATACCAGTTTACCAGAGGAACTACGATTTCATTCAAGTGCATTTTTTCTTTTCCTTCCTCTTGTTCTTTTGCGAAACCTAACTTATTATATCATGGAAATCTTGCCCTGGGAACGCCAAAAGTCATTGCAATCTTCCTCCTCTTTTTGTAAAATGAAAAGCAAATGAATAAAAAGGAGCGATTTATGGACAGCATTATTTTTGATGTGGACGGAACTCTCTGGGATACCACCCATGTGGTGGCCGACGCCTGGAACGAAGTCGTCCGTTCTGAGACTTCTCTTGATTTATCTATTACGCCTCAAAAGCTAAAAACCCTTTTCGGCAAAACCATGCCGGACATCGCAGCGATCCTTTTTCCGGAAGAGCCAAAAGAAAATCAGCTGCGGCTGATCGATCTGTGCTGTCAGAGAGAAGAGGAAGCGCTGCGAAAAAAAAGCGGCGCTCTCTATCCGCAGCTGGAATCCGTACTGACACAACTGGCGGCGCGCCTGCCTCTTTTTTTAGTCAGCAACTGTCAGGCCGGGTATATCGAAACTTTCCTTGACTGTACCGGATTTGCACCCTATATAACAGATCACCTCTGCCCCGGAGATACCGGAGAGGGAAAAGCCGAAAATATCCGCGAAATCATACGGCGTCATCATCTAAAGTCTCCCGTCTATGTGGGGGATACCGACGGCGACTACCAGGCCGTCAAATCTGCAGGCGATTCCATTCCTTTCATCTTTGCTTCCTATGGTTTCGGATTTGTGGAAAACCCGGATTACGTCATCACATGTCCCGCTGATCTTCTCAGCCTGCTTTGATTTTACTCCTATCACATGCCAAAAGGCAGTTCTGTGAAATTACAGAGCTGCCTCTTTTTTAATACAATTCATAGGGTTCCGTATAGAAACACACGATCGGCACATCTTTTGTGATAATGTCGTATACCGCTTCCGCCTTTTCATAAGGCATGTTGATACATCCATGAGAACCGCTGTACTTATAAATGGTTCCGCCGAAGGTTCCGCGCCAGGAGGCGTCATGCAGACCGATCCCGCCGTTAAAAGGCATCCAGAAATTCACATGGGACTGATAAGAGTAACTGCCGTCCGCACGTCTCTCTCCCCTTAAGATACGATCCTTCTCCTTGTAGGTCAAAGTGAAAATTCCCGGCGGCGTCCAGCGGTCGCTGGTCATTTTACCTGAAACAAAGGGCGAATCCACCACAACCTGTCCGTTCTGATAATAATACAAATGCTGCGCCGTCAGGTCGATCTCCACATAGGTATTACCGATTCCATTGTTTTCTGTGGATACTTCCCGCTGTGCATAAATAGGTTCCCTGCCCAGCTGAGAATTTTCCATCACATTTTTAAATAACTCCTCCACTTCCTGGATCTGATTAATCTTCCAGCCGTAATCCCCGCCGCTGACCGTAATCTGCATACCGCTGGTAGTGGTAAACGGTCTGTCCTTTCCAGCCGTATCTACTCTGTCCGCCAGGCCGCTTACGTATTCTGTCGCTTTCGCCCGGATAGTAGCCTCATCCTTCACATAGTGGCCGTTCGCATCCTTCAAAAGCCAGTCACGAAGAATATTTCCGTCCAGAACCTCTTCTGACCCGTCCGGCAGCCAGTAATGAATGCTGGCCGTCATCAGGGAATTCAGCTCTTCCACTTCCGCATTCAGCGCTTCGCTGTCGCTTAACACTTCCGGCTCCGCATAGACGCCGCAGTCCTCCGCAGACAGCTGTGTCTGTCCTTCTGAAACTGCTTTTTTCACCGATTCAAGCATGGCAGCTGTATCCAGCGCCGTTCCCTCTTCTTCGGGAATGATTTCAAAGTGACCGTTTTGGAAAGTGTACCAGGCGTTTACCGGATCTTCCATCTGATTCGTCTGCATCGGCCCCAGCTCCATCAGCTGTTCCTCCAGCCTTCCTTCATCATAGGTAATATTTTCCGCCACTTCATACTTTTTCGGATTGATATAACCGGTAATCCACAAGAAAGGATTTTGTTCCTCGCGAATCTTTTCCACGCTGCCGTCCGACGCATAGGCATAAGAAAAATCCTTCCCATCCAGGGAAGCCGAAACATCATTGCGGAAGTTCAGCTGTATACTGTATTCTTCCACATTTTTGCGGATCAGCTCCTCCGTCTGCTGCGCAGTCAGATCACCGCACTTGATATTGTTAATCTGCGTATTTGGGAAAAATTTGTCCCTGTAATAATAAGTTTTGTACCCGTAAAATCCTGCTCCTGCCAGAATCGCAATCCCTGCCAGAGAAAGGATAACCCGCCCGAGAATATTTTTCTTCTTTGGACTGGGCTGATCGATCTGATCCGATACTGCGATATCCCCTATGGTTTCCTGGACAATCTTGTCCATGGCAAGACTGATCCGATCCTCAAGATTATCCGTTTCATTTCCTGATTTTAATTCCTGCATTGACCTGTTATCCTCAAATTCTTCATTTCTCAACAAAATTCAACAAGCTACATTATAGCATAAAAAATTAAAAACATATACAAAAAGTTGAATTTTAAATTTTTTTCATATTTTTGTAAAAAACACGCGCTATAATAACAATATCAATTACAGTATGAGGTGAAAGAAGATGGAATATACTGAGATTTTTACTGGTCAATGCCCTGTTGACGCTTCCAAAGTGACCCATACCGTCACGTTTACCCAGAGTACCGATCCCCGTTTTGACGATACGGTGGAGGAATTCAAATGCAGTCGTGACTCGAAATGTGTAAAGTGCTCCGTCAACTACCGTTAACATTTTGAAGGAATATTTTAAAACATGAAAAAAATACTTGCTTTTTCAAAAAAACATGGTACAATGATAAAGCACGGGGCATTAGCGCAGTTGGGAGCGCGCCACACTGGCAGTGTGGAGGCCACGGGTTCAAGTCCCGTATGCTCCACTTTTGATTTTAAGCGTATTTACAGCGGAAAAGCCCGGAAAACCGCGTAAATACGCTATTTTTTTACCTTTCTATAGAATCTATTATTCTACGATTTTTTGTCACAGATTTTGTCACGGAACATACAAACGAGATTCTCGGCTTGCTATTTACCATCGGAAAACTGGAAGGAAACTAAAAAACAGCATGACTTTTAGTTACATTTTTGAGGACAATAAAAAGACCGTTCCTCTCTATACCGCGTTTTGTCTAAGAAATACTCAGCATCAAAAAGGCTCTCCGCTATGGAAGAGCCTTTTTGTATTGGGAAAAGTATTTTTTGTTGCCTGTCAGTCAAACTGATGGTATTTTTCTTCAATGGAAGTCAACAGTTTTTCATCTGTCAGTCCGGTAATTTCACGAACCGCATCGCGAACTCCCATCTCACGGATTTTTGTCTGCAGTTCCACGCTCTGTTTATCCTCCGGATTATCATAACGAAGCGCCGCTGCCACACCGACGATCAGATGATCCACCGGCAATCCATATCCGGCGGCTGTCGTCAGCGGTTTGATCAGGCGGTCTGTGGGACTCAGCTTCCGAAGGGGTTCGCGTCCTACACGGGTCACATCGTCCTGCAGATAAGGATTTTTGAAGCGTCCGATAATCTTCTGAATGTAAGCGCTGTGTTTCTGCGCATCAAAACCGTGCTTTTTGATCAGCCCATCGCCGCTTTCTTTCATAGCCGCTGATACAATGGCGAATATTTCATCATCAGCGATGGCCTTGTCGATGGTGGAAAGGCCTTTCCGGTTCCCCAGGTAAGCCGTGATGGCATGTCCGGTGTTCAGTGTGAACAGTTTGCGTTCCAGATAAGCTTCCAAATTGTCCACCACTGTCATACCCTGAATCTTGGGAATCTCGCCTTTGAATCCGCAGCGCTCCACATCCCATTCATGATAACTTTCCACTACCACATCGATAAAGTTTTCGCTCTTTACCGGCGGAACGATCCGATCCACGGCGCAGTCCGGAAAACCGATGTATTCATCGGCATATTTCTTTCCTTCTTCGCTCAAATGATCATAGACTGCCGCTTTCAGCTGAGAGCTTCCGCGAATGGCATTTTCGCAGGCAATGATATTCATATATTCTTTGACGCCCTGCTCCATACGCTTTTCAATGGCCGCCGCGATAGTCGGTGCGATACGGGGCAGGATCACCAGACCCACCGCCGTGGTCACCAGCTGCGACGATGCGATCTCATCCACCGCCTCCGGCTTTGTGGAATTGACGCCGCTGATGTCTTCGATTTTCTGATCGACACACTCTACGTCCATCACATGAACCGTATACGTCTTATCCTCGTTGATTTTATCGATCACTTTATCCACCACATCGGCAAATACCACATGATAGCCCGACTGGCTCAATAAAGCCCCGATAAATCCACGTCCGATATTGCCCGCTCCAAACTGAACTGCTTTTTTCATGTTTACCTCTCCTTTTAGCATCAGCCCAATGCTTTCATAATTTTATCGACATCCGCGTCTTTCTTCAGACTCTCCAGCAGATTTTCATCTTCCAGGCTTGCGGCAACTTTACCAAGAACCTCCAGGTGTTCGTCGCCCACACCGGCGATGCCGATCACCAGGTAAGCCTTCTCGTCGCCGAAGTCCACACCATCCGGATACTGCATGACTACGATACCCGTCTTTTTCACGGTTTCTTTCGCATCAGAGGTTCCGTGAGGGATGGCCACTCCCATACCCATATATGTAGTAACCAATTTTTCTCTGGCAACCATGGCGTCGATATAATTTTCATCCACATATCCCAGATCGCAGAGCAGACGTCCCGCTGCACGGATGGCAGTTTCCTTGTCCACGCTTGCCAGACCTGTTTTGATACCCTCTTTCACCAGTACGCCTGAGTTTGTTTCTTCTTTTGCATCTGAGACAGCTGTCTTGGTCTTTGCCTCTTCCGGCGCCGTCGTAGTGCTGCCGCCGTCTGCGCGCTCTTTCAGTTCAGCATACAAACTGTCCAGATTGGGATCCTGCAGGAAATTATCCAGCGTCACCAGTCTGGCCTGGGGAGCGCTTTTTGCCGCACGCTCTTTTAAGATATGCTGGCAAACCACCACATCGGCATCGGAGGGTACGTTGTCAACAGAAGTATTGGTAACCGTGATGCCCAGATTCAATGATTTGATCCGGTTTCTGAACTTCGTTGCGCCCATGGCGGAGGAACCCATGCCGGCATCACAGGCAAAAATGATCTTCTTGATATCTTCGGCGGCTACATCAGCTCCTGCCGGCGCGGCTGCATTCGCGATTCCCTTTGCTTCTGCCTTCATGCTGTCCTTTTGCTTCTGCGCTTCCTCCAGACTCTTGCTTCCAGCCATTTTAACAATGGGGGATGCTACCACAAAGGAAACGCCTGCCGCTATGATCACACCCAGGATGGTAATCAGCGTGCCTCCCTTTGGCGTCATGGACAGATAAGCAATGATCGATCCAGGGGAAGCGGGGCCTACCAGACCCGCGCCTGTCACGCTGTAGAAGAAAATAGCGCAGATATTACCAAGAATCGGCGCAATAATCACTACCGGGTTCATCAAAATATAGGGGAAATAAATCTCGTGGATACCGCCTAAAAAGTGGATGATGATGGCTCCGGGAGCAGAATCTTTGGTGGCGCGGTCTTTGGAAAACAGCCAGTAAGCCAGCAAAACGCCAAGACCTGGGCCAGGATTGGCTTCCAGCATGTACATGATGGATTTTCCGGCAGACGCCGCCTGCTCGATTCCAATGGGTGTAAAGATACCGTGGTTAATGGCATTGTTCAGGAACAGCACCTTGGCCGGCTCGATAAAGATCGCTGCCAGGGGAAGCAGTCCGTGATTTACCAGAATTTCCACACCATTGGAAAGGATTACCAGAATGGCGCTCATGAACGGCCCGATGGCATAGAAACCAAGAATCGCCATCAGCATACCGAAGATACCCACAGAGAAGTTATTGATCAGCATCTCAAAACCTGCCGGCATCCTTCCTTCCATGGCCTTATCAAATTTTTTGATCACGAAACCGGCCAGCGGTCCCATAATCATGGAGCCCATCAGCATCGGATAATCCGGCGCGCCTACGATCACGCCGACCGTAGCGATGGCGCCCATGATACCTCCTCTGTCGCCTCCGACCAATTTACCGCCCTGATACGCAATCAAAAGCGGCAGAAGATAGTTCAGCATCGGTCCATTAAGTCCTGCCAGCTTCTCGTTGGGAATCCAGCCGTCTGCAATGAACAGTGCCGTGATAAGTCCCCAGGCAATAAATGCGCCGATATTCGGCATAATCATTGCACTGAGAAATTTTCCAAAACGCTGTACTGCATTTTTCATGTGAATTTCTCCTTTCATCTCCTTTTTCTCTAATTATATTTTAATCAGAATTGTACATAAGAGCAATAAAATGATATGGTAATTTTGGCAGAAATACTAACTGACAAATGTATCTGCCATTTGTCATTGGGCAGAAAGTCCTGTATAATAGATACAGAGAAAATACAAAGGAGACCGCCTATGCAGCTTACCGCCCGAGCCGGAGACATTATTCAGATTTTATTACGTTTTCCCCAGAACCATCCTGTGACTGTCGCTGTCATTTCCGAGGAACTTGGGATCAGCAGCCGTTCTGTGCAAAGGGAACTGATCACCGTGGAGCAATGGCTTGCAAAAAATCATTTCCGTCTGATCCGCAAACGCAGCGTGGGACTGATGCTGGATGAACCGGAGGAACGGCGAAAGGAACTTTTTTCCCTTTTACAGAGCCAAACGGCTGAACTTCCCGGCGTGGAAGACCGGCGGCACAGGCAGAATCTTCTCTGCCACTATCTTTTGTTCGCCGACGAACCGTTAAAGTCCATGTATCTTGCCGCCCAGCTGGGGGTTTCGGAAGGAACGCTCATGGCGGACCTGAACCAGCTGACTCCCTGGTTTGAAAAATATCATTTGCAGCTGAACCGCCGGCCCGGACTTGGAATTTTCCTGGAAGGCCCGGAGACCGCCAGACGCCAGGCGTCAGCTTCCTGCCTGTTCGACCAGGCGACATTACGTTTTGATCCGAATGAGGAAAGACAAACGGACGAGCCGGTCCGCCGTGGCCACATCCGTGACATCGATTATGCCATCGTCAGTAAGGTGAGCGCGATCCTGTCTGACTGTGAAAAGCAGCTGCGGCTGCATCTTTCTGACAACGAACACCTGCGGCTGTTAATCTATCTTTCGCTGACGGTTTATCGGATGCAAAAGGGCTGCTTTATTCCAGAGGAAGAAAGCATTTTCTCTCAGAAGTCCATGGAACCGGAATATGCCATCGCCGACTACATGGCCCGCCTGCTGCGCCAGCATTTTAAGCTGCCCAATATGATTTCCGAGACGGGATATCTGGCCGCTTATCTTACCGGAATCCATATCTGGCCTGCCCAGTCTGTGGATCTTACCCGGCGCAGAGATTTCGATATTCATCAGGTAACCCTTGCCCTTATCCGCAGGGTCGGCGATCTTCTCGGGATGGATTTCAGCGGGGATTCCCGCCTGCTGAAAGATCTGGAAGGTCATCTGCAGCCTGCAATCGGTCGGCTGCGTGCCGGAATCACCATAGAAAATCCTCTTTTGGAAGAATTCCAGGAGAAATACAGCCGGGTATATCAGGCCTGTGAAACCGGGACCGACGTGCTGCGGGATATGTTTCCGGTTTCTGAAGTTTCCCCCGGTGAAGTGGGCTTTATCACCATTTATTTCGTCATGGCCATGGAACGCAAGGAAAAGCAGGAACGCAGAATCTCCGTCATGCTGGTCTGCCCGGCCGGAATCGGAAGTTCCCGCCTGCTGGCCTCCAATCTAAAGAAAGAATATCCGGATCTTTTCATCCGCGGAACCATGTCCGCCTTTGAAATCGACTGTGAAAAGCTGAAACGGGACGGTGTGGACCTGGTTATTTCCACGATAAAGCTGAACATCCCCTATCGGTATCTTCAGGTAAATCCACTGCTGACGAGACAGGATAAGATGCTGCTGAACTCACGGCTTACACTTCTGCAGCAAAAGAAGGTTCAGGCAGGGCCGGAAAGCGCTGCCCCCGCGGCTCCTCTATCCAGAAAAGAAGTGGAGTATATCTCTTCCCTGGGCACAGAAATTTACCGTTTTCTGGAACATGTCCGTATCGGCCAGGCTCCGGTCCTTGGCACGCGAAAGGAAGTTATCCTCCATGCCGCTTCACTATTTGCAGAAAGTGAAGAAATGGAGCAGGAGTTTTACCGCATTTTAAATGACAGAGACCAGATGGCCGATACGTATATCAAACCGTTCCATGCCTTACTTTTACATGGCCGCAGTTCTATGACCGATCATATCTGTTTTGGCTACCTGCATCTGGAACCGCCGGTTTACGACAGAACACAGATCATACTGGGGGCTATCGTGGCATTGATTCCGGATGCGCCGGATAACACCGTTCATACTTCCATCGTCAGCGAAACCATCGGCGCTCTGTTGGAAAATCCCAGACTGCTGGAGACTTTACGGAATATGGACGACGCACGGTTTATCGAACTTCTGGAAAACACTCTGCTTCGTTTTTACCGTCAGACGGTAAGCAGCTGTCTGAAAATCCCCTCTCCCCGGAAAGATCACTGACTTCGCTCATATTGCGCAAAAAACTGCTGCGGCCGGTTTGTTCCAAACCGACTGCAGCAGTTTTTCTTATCACTAATTTCCGCTGAGAATCTGTTCTCTCACATAATCGATACTTCCGGCAGACATACTGAACTCGTCCAGTCCAAGATCCAGAAGAAGTTTTACTGCCTTCTGATCTCCCGCCATCTCTCCGCACATACCTACTTTGATTCCTTCCTTATGCCCGGCTTCGATCACCTGCCCGATGGCTTTTACTACCGCCGGATGGAAATAATCGTACCTGTCCGCGATCTTTTTGTTTCCGCGGTCAACTGCCAGAATATACTGGGTAAGATCATTGGTACCGATACTGAAGAAATCCGCCTCTTTTGCGAACTCATCGGCGAGTATAACGCTGGCCGGCGTCTCGATCATCATACCGGTTTCGATATTCTCATCGAAGGCTTCGCCTCTTTCTTTCAGCTCTTCTTTGCACTCCTGTACAATCGCCTTAGCCTCTTTGAGCTCCTCCATGGAAATAATCATGGGAAACATGATTCTCACATGACCAAAAGCGCTGGCCCGAAGAATAGCCCGCAGCTGCTCTTTAAACATTTCCTTCATATCCAGAGAAATCCGGATCGCTCTCCAGCCCAGGAAAGGATTCTCCTCTTTTTCAAATTCGTAGTAAGAAAGCTCCTTGTCGCCTCCGATATCCAGTGTACGGATCGTCAGTTCCTGTGAAGAAAGCTGTGCCGCTTCCTTGTACACTTTAAACTGCTCTTCCTCTGTGGGAAAATGAGTATTCTGCATATAGAGGAATTCACTGCGGAACAGGCCGACACCGTCGATGTTCATCACAAGAGCATTCTTGATATCCTTCAGATTTCCCACATTGGCGCACAGATAAATCCGCTTACCCTCTTTCGTCACGGCAGGCGTATTTCTCAGGCTTTCCAGCCGCGCCTTCTCTGCTTCATAAGCTTCCTTCTGCGCCTTGTATTCGTTGAGGATTTCTTCATCCGGCTGGACGACGATCACGCCTTCCCCGGCATTCATACAGATGGTCTCCCCATCGCTTACTTTAGAAAGAATGCCCTTTACGCCCACCAGTGTGGGAATCCCCATGCTCTTGGCAAGGATGGAAACATGACTGGTCACTCCGCCTTCTTCCGTGATAATTCCCTTTACAAGAGACGGGTTGATCTTTACGGTATCCGAGGGATACATATCGCGGGCTACCACGATCACAGGCTCAGTGATCCCTCCCAGATCCGGCAGCTTCACATGCTTCGTCCCTGCCAGCAGACGCTTTCCGATATCTTTTACATCAGCCGCCCGTTCTTTCATGTATTCATCATCCATGGATTCAAAAATGACTGCAAACTCTTCGATCGTCTCGCTGATCGCCTGCTGTACGTTTTTAAGATCATTTTTTACTTTACTTTCCACGCCGTCCTGCAGCATGAAATCACCGGCGATCTCCAGATGCGCGGCAAAGATTTCATTCTGCTGCGCCAGCACAGTCAATTCTTCTACGACTGCTGTTTTGGCCTGCGTAAACTTATCCAGTTCCTCCTGCACCTGTTCTTTAGAGATCTTCTCCGTCCCAAAAGACAGATCCGGATCCAGATACAGATAAACCGGAGCTACGGCAATCCCGCGGGAAGCCGTTTTTTCCACTAAAACTTTTTCCATACTTACTCGCCCAATCCGCCTTCAATTGCTTCCAAAATCGCTTTCAGCGCCTGCTCTTCATCGTCGCCGCTGCACTGTACCTCAACCTCAGTGCCGGTTTTGATCGCCGCTGCCATAATGCTGAGAACGCTCTTTACCTGTACTTTTTTGTCGCCGACAAAGATAAAAATATCGGAATTAAAAGGAGCGGCAACTTTTGCCAATACTCCTGCCGGTCTTGCGTGCAGCCCTGTGGGGTTTGAGATTGTTACTTTCTGAGATACCATAATTACAATTCCTCCTCGTTGTTCTTGTATACTTTGCTGAAACCGTGCCGCAAATTTTCTGCTTTACTGACACAATTCAATATAATTTAGAATATCATTTCTCTTTTTTATTGTCAATTTCTTCTTAGAGTCTTTTCATCAGATTTTCCCTTTCCTCCTCATAACCGGGTTTTCCAAGGAGCGCAAACATATTTCTCTTATAGCTTTCCACACCGGGCTGATTGAAGGGATTCACTCCCAGCAGATAACCGCTGATGCCGCAGGCAAACTCAAAGAAATAAAACAGCTGCCCCAGCGTATAGGCATCCTGACGCGGTATATTTACCACCAGATTGGGAACATTTCCATCCGTATGAGCAAGGATCGTGCCGTTCATGGCGTTCTTATTGACGAAATCCATGTTTCTGCCAGCCAGATAGTTCAATCCGTCCAGATCAACTTTTTCTTCTCCGATTACGATCTCGCAGGCTGATTCCTCCACATTCATCACCGTTTCAAACATGATCCTGGAACCGTCCTGGATAAACTGCCCCATGGAATGAAGATCGGTCGTAAGATCGACTGATGCCGGGAAAATACCCTTCTGATCCTTACCTTCGCTTTCGCCGTACAGCTGTTTCCACCACTCAGACACGCTGTGAAGGCTGGGCTCATAATTGGCAAGAATCTCCACCATTTTTCCTTTTCTGTGAAGGATATTGCGGATCGCAGCATACTGCAATGCATCGTTCTTGGAAAACTCCTCTTCCATAGCCCGTTTTCTGCCGTCAGCTGCACCGGCCATCAATTGATCGATATCAATTCCCGCTGCTGCAATCGGAAGAAGTCCTACCGCTGACAACACAGAGTAACGTCCTCCCACATCGTCCGGAACCACAAAGGTTTCATAACCTTCTTCCGTCGCCAGTTTTTTCAGCGCGCCTCTGGCCTTGTCTGTGGTCGCATAGATTCTCTTGGCGGCCTCCTCTTTTCCATATTTTTTCTCCAGGAGCGCTTTAAACACACGAAACGCAATGGCCGGCTCCGTCGTCGTACCTGATTTTGAAATAACGTTTACTGAAAAATCCCTGTCTGCGATGATATCGATCAGATTCTGAAGGTATTTGCTGCTGATATTGTTTCCGGCAAAATAGATTTCCGGAGCTTTTCTGACTTCTTTTGGCAGCTGATTATTGAAAGAATGTGTAACAAATTCAATAGCGGCTCTTGCTCCCAGATAGGAACCGCCGATGCCGATCACTACCAGCACTTCGCTGTTTGCCTGGATCTTTTTCGCGGCTTCTTTGATCCGCGCGAACTCTTCCTTATCATAATCCACCGGAAGATTTACCCATCCAAGGAAATCATTTCCTGCGCCGTTTCCAGAAAGAAGCGTTTCCTTGGCATCCGCCGCCAGCTTCTCCATGATTTTTACTTCCCCCTCATTTACAAAACCGGCTGCTTTTGAGTAATCAAACGTAATTTTGTTTCCCATTTCTTTTTCTACTCCTTTTCCTTTTTATTTTTTGCGTGTACCGGTAATCGAACGCCGGACGCCGGCACACCCCTTTATAAAGAATTATAACAAATCCTTTCCGGTAAAGCAATTTTTATATCCTTTTCCGCGGCATATATTAAGACTTTCTCCATATCCTATACTGATATTCACGTTATCAATTGCCCGGAGGTGCTCAAGATGAAAAAAATATGCAATTTGGTGGTAAAATACGTGACGATTTTTGTTTTCTGCGGACTGTCTTACGTGGGACTGGAACTTCTTTACCGCCAGCGCTCCCACTATACCATGTTCCTGCTGGCCGGACTTTGCGGTACTTTATTTTTAAGCATACTCAACAATTTCTATACCTATGAAACAGACTATCTGTTCCAGGTACTGATTTGCGGCATCCTCTGCACCACCTCAGAATGGATCTGCGGCAGACTGTTCAACAGTGACTATCGTATCTGGGATTATCGGGAGCTGCCCTTCTCCAGCCCGGATGGTCAGATCAATCTTTTCTTCGCCATTGCCTGGTGTGTAATCTGTGCTGTGTTTATTCCAGTTCTGGATTTTATCGAATGGAAAATTTTCCACTATCATGAAGAAATTTCACCTTATTATATGATTTTAGGAAAAAAATTTACTCCCTACGACGAGAACTGACAAAAAAATATTGTGTAATCTATTCCCATCTATTATAATTTTCATTAAAAGAGGAAACGGTACGCTTTATTGGAGGGGGAAGATTATGAAGTGGAAAGATGAATGTTTCACAGCGCTGGACAAGGAAAACATGTTCGAAGATTCCGGTCATCGAACTCGTTTCAAAGAACTGATGGACTGTTACAGCAGCTACCCGTTTTTCAACAAAGGACTCTGCAAATGTATGTATTTGTCCGCCTGGGATGAAGCACATTTTTGTATCCTTCTGGAAACACTGATGGATCTGAGTCTTGGAAAAGAAAAGAATACAGAAGAAATGAGAAGCCAGGGGGAAATTCTGGCCGAGGAACAGTCCACTGACGAATATTATGTTTACGAACTGGCAAATGCATTTCTGGATGGAAAAAAATTTCAAATGGATTATGAATCAAAGGTCAGCCCCGAAATCAGATACATCATTTCCCGGGCGCTTTCAGCAGCCGAAATTATCGATAATGTATAAAAAAGTGACGCGAAATAAATCGCGTCACTTTTTATACAGGGGATAAGGGACTCGAACCCCTATCGACGGTTTTGGAGACCGGTGCTCTACCATTGAACTAATCCCCTATAATGTTTTGATATACCTTCAAAACCGCATATACTATAACATCCACTGCGCTTCGCTTTATAAGGAAGTTCGATCTCGCTTCGCTTCATCGAACGACCTTCCGACTACGATTCAGACTTCGTCTCCGACTCGTCTT